>JAFULC010000028.1 GCA_017483305.1 Clostridia bacterium
AGTCTCTGCATTACCATCTTGTCGTTGCGGAGATCGATGCCGTTCTCCTTCTTGAACTGCTCTGCCATCCAGTCGATGATTCTCTGGTCGAAGTCGTCGCCGCCGAGCTTGTTGTTACCTGCGGTTGCAAGAACCTCAAACACGCCGTCGGAGATCTCAAGCAGAGATACGTCGAAGGTACCGCCGCCAAGGTCGAATACCATGATCTTCTGGTCTTCCTTATCCACGCCGTATGCAAGAGCTGACGCGGTGGGCTCGTTGATGATTCTCTGAACGTTAAGGCCTGCGATCTGACCCGCATCCTTGGTTGCCTGTCTCTGCGCGTCGGTGAAGTATGCGGGAACTGTAATTACCGCATCGGTTACCGTGCTTCCGAGATATGCCTCTGCATCTGCCTTCAGCTTCTGAAGGATCATAGCCGAGATCTCCTGGGGAGTATATGTCTTGCCGTCGATGTTTACCTTTTTGTTGGAGCCCATGTCTCTCTTGATCGAGATAACGGTCTTGTCAGGGTTGGTGATAGCCTGACGCTTTGCAACCTGACCTACGAGTCTTTCGCCGGTCTTGGAGAATGCTACTACCGAAGGGGTAGTTCTCGCACCCTCGGGATTGGGGATAACGATAGGCTCGCTGCCCTCGTAAACCGCTACGCAAGAGTTTGTTGTACCTAAGTCAATACCAATGATTTTTCCCATAATATTATTTCCTCCTATGGATAATGTGTGTAAATGGATTTTTTTCGTACCTTTCTTGTAAGAAAGGTACCCAAAGAACTTCAATAAGGATAGTTGTTGTTTTCTACGTTTTAGGTTTTAAAATGATGATGAAACCGTCGATTAGGATAGTTGTTGTTTTCTACGGTTTAGGTTTTAAAATGATGATGAAACCGTCGATTAGGATAGTTGTTATATCCTACGGTTTAGGTTTTAAAATGATGATGTGATCAGTTAGCTACGGTTACCATAGCGTATCTGATGATCTTATCGCCCTTTTTATATCCCTTCTGGAACACGCTGACGATCTCACCTTCCTTGTGATTCTCGTCGTCGACCATCATAACTGCGTTGTGGATATTGGGATCGAATTCCTCTCCCTCTTTACCGAACGCCTCAACGCCCATTTTCACAAGCGCCTCGTCAGCACCCTTCAGCGTCATTTCAAGTCCCTTGAGCACTCCGTCCGCCTCGGTGACACCGACCGCGCGCTCAAGATTATCTATGATAGGAAGTATCGAGGCAAGAGCATCGGCGTAAGCATCGGCATACGTGCCCTCTCTTTCCTTTGCACTTCTCTTGCGGAAATTATCGTATTCCGCCATCATTCTCATATATTTATCGTTCTGCTCGGAAAGCTCCTTTGCCTTCTTCTCAAGCTCACTCTCGAGATCTGCGATCTTAGCTTCAAGCTTCTTGACCTTCTTTTTGTCGGCGCGACCCTCTTTTTTGTCGGTCTGCTCTACCTCTTCGATCTCTTCGATCTCTTCGATTTCTTTGATGGATTCTATCTCCTCCGCCGCCTCGGTCTCGGGAGCCTTGTCCTGCTCCTCGGCGGCTATATTCTTATCCTCCGTCATTTTCCTCTCCTCCGTTTCTTTCGGGTAACATATCGGTTTCGTTGAGCATACTCTCAACGTTGCCTGCAAGTCCCTCTATCGTTGCAACGACCTTGGCGTAGTCCATACGTCTCGGTCCGATGATGCCGATAGCTCCGATGGTCTTGCCGTCTCGGACGACAGGCTTGAAGACCAGCGCCGAGTTATTCATAACCTTGACCGAGCTCTCCGAGCCTATAACGACGTTGACGCCGTCACTTTCGGGCTCGCTGACCAAATCAAGAATATCCTCCTTGTTTTCGAGCGCGCCGAGCAGCTCGCGGAGATGATCCTTGTTGCTGTACTCGGGATACTGCAAAAGTCTGTCCATTCCGCTGACCTTGAGGTCGCCGCCGTCAAGCTCGTTCATGCTCTCGTATATAATTTTGATGATAGGATTGACTATTCCTGCCTTATCTCCCATCGCCTCCTCAAGCTCGACGATTATCGGGAGCGTGATCTCGTTGGCGGTGAGCCCTGAGATATGGTCGTTAAGCGCTGCTGCAAGATCGGACGCGGTCATCTGGGAGACCGAAACGTCGATCGAGAGTCGCTTGGTGAGCACTGCCCCACCGTCGCTTATCATAACGAGCAGGAGACTGTGTCTGTCGACGAAGATGACGTCAAAGCGCTTGATTCTGACCGAGCTTGCCTTGGGCTTGATCACAAAGCTTGTATAGTTTGTGAGGTTGCCCGCGAGCTTTGATGCTGCCATCAGGATCTGATCGAGCTCGTTCATTTTTGATTTGAGCAGCTTGTTGATCTCCGCGATCTCGGTGGTCGTCATCGCGTAGCTTTCGATCAGCGTGTCGACGTAAAAGCGATAGCCAAGCTCACTTGGCACTCTTCCCGCCGAGGTGTGAGGCTGCTCGAGGTATCCGAGCGCTTCAAGCTCCGCCATTTCGTTTCGGATGGTAGCAGACGAGCAGTTCAAGTGCTCATCCTGCATGATATATTTCGAGCCGACCGGCTCTCCGTCCACGATATGTGCATCGACGATTGCCTTGAGTATGCGTTTCTTACGCTCGCTCAACTCATTTCTTGCGTTTTCTGCCACTTTTCATGCGCTCCTTTCGCTCTTTTTTGACCGTCTTGTCTCAGAGTGGAAGTTTGTCAATTTTTAGCACTCTTTGAGTTCAAGTGCTAACCTACGCTAATAATATACCCCTTTTTGAGGGTTTTGTCAAGGGTTTTGCCCAATAATTTTATGAACTTTTTGTAAACAGTGCTAAAAATCCGCGTTTTTGGGCAAAAAGAAGGACGCCTGCGGCAATTTTAGCCACAAGCGTCATTTGTACGCGGCCTTTCTTAAAATTTATCCAAGCATCAGACCTTCGCCGTATATTTAATGGAAGAAACCTTGCCGTCGCGGAAAATGAACTGCAAAGTGCAATTCTCTGCCTCGTACTGCATATTTTCGCCGACGGAGGTGTACTTATCGCCGTATTTCGCGATGACCTCGGTCTTGCTTGCGCCGATCGAGATACCCTCGGGAGTCTTTACGAGGTCGTTGGTCAGAGAAATAATATAAACGTAGTCCTTGCCGCCCTCGGTGAAGGTCTGGATCTCAAATCCGCTATAGGTGTAGACCTTATCAAGTCCCTCGAACGCGCAGGAGGGCGACTCGTCGTATGCCTTGGGCTCTCCAAGCGCCGCGAGAATGACCTCCGCCTCGTCACCCGGGAAGATCTCGGTCTCGCCGACGAAAAAGCTATACTTCAGCTTGCCGTCGATCTGCGGGCCGTCGCAGCCACAGAAGACAGACAACGTCATAAGCGCAACAAGCGCAAATATCAATATTTTTTTCATTTTTGTGTTTCCTCCGTCATTTTTTGCTTTGCGGTTTTATACTCCGACAGCTTCTGATCCCAGACCGCCTTGGTCTCATCATCGGTCTTAAGGCTCTGGACTCGGTATTTTCCGGCAAGCATCTGCCCGAAATAAGAGGTCATCTTCTCTGCTCCGAGGACGTTGAGATGAACGCCGCCGTCGTAGGTGTCGGTCGACCAATCGATGCCGATCGAGTCGTTACCTATAAAATTATAATAATCCAAGCCGTATTGCTCGGCGTAGTCGCATATCTGCTGATCCCACTCGTCGTACCACCAATATTTCCAGGTATTCGTGGGCGATTTGATAAGCACAAGCTCGATTCCCTTCTCCGCGCACAGCTCGCGCATTTTGTCAAGGTAATCGAAGGACACGCTCGGGAGCGTGTAATCGAAAAGCTCGTCGCCCTCGCGCTCGCTCTCCATCGGCTTGATTCCTGTCTGTATCATATATCCGTTATACGCGACCTGCGGACGCGAAAGCATATACTTGAAGTCCTCGCCCGAAATCTCGCTCCAGCGCGAGTGATAACGCAAAAGCGTGAAGATATACGAGGCAAAGGTCTCCTCGTCGGTCATCGACGCGTTTATCGCTCTGACCTTGCTTTTAGACCACCGCATCCCATCGAGCGTCATTCGGTTATACGCCTCGTTTTGCGGCTCGCCGTATTTCATCGAGAGCACGTTGAACACCACGACCTCGGGCGTTTCGTATTCGAGCATCTCCTCAAGCAGATAATAGGACTGCCAGATAAGCTGCTGCGCGCTTCCGCGCACGTATGAGGTGATGCCGTATTCCTCCCAGAGCACTGCGGGCACGAAGGACTCGTAGACCTCGCAATCCCCGACGAAGATCACCTGATGGGTATTCCCCGCATCGACCTCGCCGTAATACTCTGCAACAAGATTTCCCTCTCTCGACTGCGAGATATATTTCGGCTCGAGCACGAGCGTTGCCGACCAAAGCAGCGCGGCAAGGACGAGCAGGACCGAAACGGCGCAAATAATTCTCTTTTTTATCATTTGTTCTGTGTTATTCCAATCATTTAGTAAGCACGCGGTCAAAACTGCGTGTATATGAACTGCGAGGCATCAAAGCCGATGCCGTACGAGCCGAAAATAAGTATCGCGAAAATCAAGACTCCCATACAGCCAAAGGCGAGAAGCGGCTTTTCGGCGAGGCGGTTTTTAAGCGGTCTGTCGCCCCTCGAGGAGATCTCGCTGACCGCAAGCATAAGCAATATGCCGACCGCGATCACAGCAAACGCGCTTATATCAAGCCCGAGCGAGAGAAATCCGCCCGACAAAAAGCTCTGCCAGCCACTGCCGTCATAGAAGATCGTGCCGAGCATCTTGAAGGTCACGGGGACGTTGCGATAGACGTCGAGCACGCGGATAGTTCCCATTATCATAAAGGTCTGCGCACGCAGATAGACGGTCCAGAAGCCGCTCCTTACGAGTCGGGGAAAGCGCTTGTTGAGCTTGTTATAAAGCGGCTGACACTCCTGCGAGACAAGTATGACGAGGCAGTTGAGCAATCCCCAGACGATAAAATTCCAGCTTGCTCCGTGCCACAGTCCCGTCAAAAACCAAGTGATAATCGTTGCCGTGTAGACAGGAACTCGCTTACCCACCGCGTTACCGAGGTGCGCGCGGCTCCATTTCGATAGCCTTTGCATCGACTTGGTGATCGAAAGCGGATAAAAAACGTAGTCGGTAAACCACGAGCCCATCGTGATATGCCAACGGTTCCAATACTCCTTGGTCGAGGTCGAGGCAAACGGACGGTTGAAGTTTTCGGCGATCTTGATGCCCATAGCCTCACCGATACCGATCGTGATATCAATGCCGCCCGTAAAGTCGGCGTATATCTCGACCGAGTACGCGATTATAAGAAAGAGCACATAAGCGCCGCCGTATTTTTCCGTGTCGGAGACGATCTCCTTGATTACGATCATCACCGTATCGGCAACTACCAGCTTTTTGAAAAATCCCCAACAGATGCGGATCATTCCGGGGACTATATTTCCCCACTCGGCTCTGTGCGGAGCGTAGAGCTGGGATGCAAGATCCGAATGTCTTGATATCGGGCCCTGAACGAGCTGCGGGAAGAACGAGACGAAAAGCGCCAGACGGAAGGGATTTTTCTCCGCTTGGGTCTTGCCGCGGTAGACGTCGATGAGGTATCCCATAGTCTGAAAGGTATAAAACGAGATACCAAGCGGCAGTATAAGCGACGGGATGCCAAGCTTCGTGCCACCGAACGCGCCTATGATCAGATTGACGTTACTGATCGCAAAGCCCGTGTATTTGAGCACCGCAAGGATGCCGAAATTGAGCAGGATACCGACAAGCAGGACGTGAAATCTCTTTTTCTTCTGCCCTGCCTTGTACGCCTTGCGCGCGTCCTTATCCATGCTCTCGCGGTGCTCGGCGAGATACTCGCCCTCGCGGCTCAGATTATTTGACATAACTCGAGCTATTGCATAGGACGACAGCGTGGTGAAGATTATAAAAGGAAGATACCACGAGCCTGCCGCGAAGTAGAAAATATAGCTTGCGGCGAGCAAGACCCACCACTGCGCCCTTTTAGGCACGAGGTAGTAAAGCAATAACGTCGCGCAAAGAAAGATTATAAACGAAACCGACGTAAAGGACATCTTATTCCTCGTCGAGCCTTTCGATAAGTGCCATCAGAGCCGCCGCTGAGTTAAAGTTCTCGGGAATTATCTCTTCTGCGGGGATAGAAACGTCAAATTTGTCGTTTATCTCGGTGATAAGCGTTACGATATCAAGAGAATCGAGAATTCCGTTGTCAACAAGTCCCTCCTCGGTCGCAAAATCGACGTCGGGGTGAAGATCGGTGAGTATTTCAATGAGCTTTTCCATAATTTATGCCTTTCTGTGAGAGTTATTTTAATTCTTTAGCCTTTTCCTTCATTCCCTTGCGGTCGAGCTTTCCGTTCGCCGTCAGGGGCATCTTTTCAAGGCAAACTGCCTGTGCGGGCAGCATATATCTCGGAACGAGGGCGCGCATATAGGAGATGATCTCGGCTTCGGTCGCGCCGCCCGTGTAGAACAGAACGATCCTTTTCTGCTCGTCGTTGTAGACGCAACACGCCTGCAGTATCTTATCAAACGAAAGCGCCGCGGCTTCGATCTCGCCAAGCTCGATGCGGTGTCCCATGTGCTTGATCTGCGAGTCCTTGCGAGTCATAAAGACAAGCTCGCCGTGCTCGTTGTATCTTGCGAGGTCACCCGTGCGGTAAACTATCTCGGGGTATGCGTCGCAAAGCGGATTCTGGACGAACGCCTCGTCGGTCTTTTCCTTGTTTCTGTAATATCCAAGCGTCACACAGGTGCCGCGGATGTATATCTCACCCGCCTCACCCGTCTTGACCTCCCTGCCGTCCTCGCCGATAAGCATTATCTCGGTGTTTCTGAAGGGCTTTCCGATCGGAATCGGCTCGCCCTCGGCAAGCTCTCTGTCGGCTCTCCAATAGCACGACATACCCGTCGCCTCGGTCGGACCGTAGAGATTGAAGAAGGTCGCCTCGGGGAATGCTTCCCTCCAGCGCTTATATTCCTTTATCGGAAAGACCTCACTGCCAAAGCAGATCTTGGTCAGATATTTCGGCGGATTGCTCTCGAGCGCTCCGAGCGAGGATATCATCACGAGCGCCGAGACTACCCAGCAGACCGTGTTGATCCTATGCTCGTTGAGATAGTCGCAGAGCTTGGTCGGAAACATAAAGAGCTGCTTTGGTACGAAATAGGTCGTCGCGCCGAGCTTGAGCGTTGGCATGATCTCCTTCAGAGGCGCGTCGAAATACAGAGGAGTCTGATTGGCGTACACTGTGTCGCGGTCGAACTGTACCGCCTCGCAGAGCGTTTCTGTGTAGTCGATTACCGAGCGGTGCGCCGCCGCAACTCCCTTCGGCACTCCCGTAGAGCCCGAGGTGAAGACAACGTATATCGGGTCGGTATCGAGCTGTCGCGCTCTTACCTCTCCGAGCGCGATCTGATCGATCAAGGTCTCACAGATATCGTCGTAGAGATATTTCTCGGCACTGTCGGGGAGCTTCGCGAGATTTCTTGCGTTCTTTTTATCGTAAATGACCGCTCTCGGCTTGAGGCTTTCAAATATCATCTCGATGCGGCGCGGCGGCATCTCGGAGTCAAGGCAGACGTAAAAGCAGCCAGCGTATATGATGCCCATAAATGCCGCGATCGTGTCGGGGTGCTTGTTCATCAGCACTACCACGCTCTCGCGTCGGTAGCCCCTTGACAAAAGGAAGCTGCCTACACTTCTTGAGCGACTTTGAAGGTCGCCGAAGGTGATATTGTCAACGCCGTCCGAAAACGCGACCTTGTCGGGATATTTCGGCGCGGTATTTTCAAGATATTCAAGGATATTAGTCTGATACATATTGAGTCCTTATCCTTAATCAATAGAATTTTTCAAGCTCGGGGGTGGGGGTGATTATGCTTGTCGCGACCGACGGATACGCGCTCTTATCATAGCGGCGGAAGTGCGGGCGCACCTTGTTGTAGGCGTCGACCTGCTTGTCGGTAAGCAGACAACCCGAGTGGTTGTATTCCGAGCGCAGATGCGTGCAGTCGAAGTGATACCAGCGAGGGTCGCTGTCCGTGCCGATGTTCACAAGACTCCAATAGTGTGTGTCGGTGGTATATCCTGCCGTTCTCTGAACGTCGAGATTTTCTATTCCGTAGTATTCGAGCAGTGCCTTTGCCGCAGCAAAATAGCTATAGCAATCGCCGCTTCCCGAGACGAAAAGCGCCTCGTACGCCGCTCTTTGCCAGCTTGTCTTATCGGAGGTGGACACGTAGGAGATCCTGCCGTAGACGTATTCGTAGATCGCGCGGCACTTCTGCTCTGCCGTCATCGACTCGGTGATGCCGATATCGTCCGCCGCGGCAGCGATCTGCTCGTTGAGTCGCTCCTCGGTTATCTCCTCCGAGTAGACGTGAACCGTGACCTTTACCGTCTCACTGCGATTGCCGACCGAGTCGGTCGCGTAAACGTAAGCGGTATACTCGCCCGCCGCCGAAAGATCGACCTCACTGTCGTCTACCGTGAGGGTTATCTCGCCGGTGCAGTTGTCGGTGGCGTGGATGTTCTGTCTGTAAGAGACCGCCTCGCCGACGTAGGTCACAAGGTCGGATCTGACCTCGAGCACGGGGGCTTCGGTGTCGACAACTATCGTCATTTTAACGTCGAAGATCTCGGTCTTGTTCCCCGACGCGTCGGTAAATCTGACCTGCGCGGAGTAAGTGCCCATTGCCTTTATCTCGGGAAAATTCTTGACGTATTCGCCCGTATACGAGTCGGGCTCGTAGACCGTGTCGATAAACTCCTCGGGAGTCGGGAACGTGCCGCCGACCGCCGAGTACACGTTCTTGACCGTGACCTTGGGGGCTTTGGTGTCCTTGACCGTGAGTCTTACGTCTATCTCCTCGCCCTTCGAGATGACCGTGAAGCGATAGACTCCCGCGTGGTTGACACAGTCGGGATCGAACCCGTCGCCAAAGACCGCAGCTTTATTATTCGCTATATCGGCGGCGCTCAGGGCTTGTCCCGCCTCGATGGTGATATGCTTGGTCTGAAAAAACGTGACCGCACAAAAAATCGCAAGGATAACAGAGATCGCGAGCAATACCGCAATGATAATGCCCATCAATCTTATCACCTTGTCCTTCTCTCCCGGAATATTGAATTTCAGACCGCGCTTTTTATTTATGAAAACCGTCATTTGTACGAATTCTCCGACCGAAATTACGTAAATCTATATATAAAATATTATTACGCCAAATATTATTATACCACCGCATATACGAAAAGTCAACAGAAAAGGCACTCGTTTTTTGGATTTTTAAGGTGAAATTTTATTAAAAATTCCACCCGACCGAAAGCGACAAAAAGCCCGACCGAAAAAGGTCGGGCAATATTGCCATTAAAGCACACAGCCGAGGAACTGCTGAAGCTTGGGATGCTTGGGATTGTTGAAGATCTCGTCGGGAGTGCCGCTCTCGGCGATAACTCCGTCGTGCATAAAGAGCACGCGGTCGGCGACCTCGCGGGCAAAGCCCATCTCGTGAGTCACGCAGACCATCGTCATTCCCTCCTTGGCAAGTCCCTTCATAACGTCAAGCACCTCTCCTACCATTTCGGGATCAAGCGCGCTCGTTGGCTCGTCGAAAAGCATTACCTTGGGCTCCATCGCGAGCGCACGGACTATCGCGATTCTCTGCTTCTGTCCGCCCGAAAGAGTGGAGGGGTATACGCTTGCCTTGTCCTCAAGACCGATTCGGGAAAGGAGAGCCATAGCCTTGCTGTCAAAGTATTCCTTGACCTCCTTTTTGCTCTTTCCCTCCTTGAGCATCTGCTTTGCACGGGTCTTCATGGGAGCGAGAGTCACGTTCTCAAGAACACTCTTGTTATTAAAAAGATTGAACTGCTGGAACACCATTCCCATATCCTGACGGGCAAGATTTATGTCGATATGGTTTTCGTTGTAGATCTTCTTGAGCGCGGCGCGGTATTCCTTACCCTCTGCCGTCGAGAATTTTTCGTTGATAAGGTCCTCTGCCTTGATCTTGGCGATAGCCTCCTCCGAGCTCATACCTGTCGCGGTGAGCTTTTTGTAGGTATTGGATGCCATTATGACCTCAGGATGAAGATAGGGGTCAACGGGAGTCAGAAGCTTGCCGTCCATCCAGACCTCGCCGAAGGTGGGAGTCTCAAGCAGATTCATACAGCGCAAAAGCGTCGATTTACCCGAGCCCGAGGCTCCGATGATAGCGACCACCTCGCCCTCCGCGATCTGCGTGGACACGCCCTCAAGAACCTTGAGATCTCCGAAGTTTTTATATATGTTTTTTACATCAAGCATGAGCCTTCATTCTCCTTTCGAACACGCCGAGCAGCTTGGAAAGCACGAAATTCAGCACGAAATAGATGATACCGATTATCATAAGTATCGGGAGCGAATTATGGGTCTTTCCAACGATTACGTGGTACTGTGTCATAAGCTCTCCGACGTAGAACGTCGAGGCAAGCGAGGTCTCCTTGATAACCGTGATAAACTCGTTTCCGAGCGCGGGAAGAATGTTCTTTACCGCCTGAGGAAGAACGACCTGTATCATCGTGGTCGTGCCGTTAAGCCCAAGGCTTCTTGCCGCCTCGGTCTGTCCCTTGTCGACCGCCTCTATACCCGAGCGAATGATCTCGGAAACGTACGCCGCACTGTTAATTATCAAGGTAAAGGATATACAGAGTATCTTTTTGTTTTCAAGCTCGTTCATCGCAGGTATGATGACAGGAATAAGGAAGGTGCTTATGTAAAGCTGAAGCAGCATAGGAGTGCCGCGAATGATCTCAACGATA
>JAFULC010000004.1 GCA_017483305.1 Clostridia bacterium
TGCCGCTTCAACGATAGCCTTAGCTTCTGCTTCAGCGGTTTCAACACCATCCTTCTTAATCTGCTCAATAAGTTCCTGAAGTTGAACTTCCATAATTCTATCTCCGTTTATATTTAGTCAATTTTGCTGCAAAAAACAAAATGGATCCAGCTTCCTCTGCAGACAGCTGGATCCATTAAATGTTATTATAATTATTTATATTCTATATTATATCACACTTTTCTTATTTCGTCAAGGTTTTTAATAATAATTATTATTATTTATTATTTTACTTTTATGCGATTTCATAATTTCTATTCTGTAGTATTATTTACTCGCCCTCAATTTATATTCTCTCATAATCTGCGGTAATAACCACATCGCCAGAGCAAACGAATAAGTCAAACACACATAATCCGACCGCAAGATAAAATCGTATTTCATTGTCTACTGCGGCTCAAATTTTGACGGTAGAAAAGGCTTGACTTTTGGTCGGTTCAGAGTTAACATACCACCAACAGCAAACTCCCCGAGCAAATTTCTTGTTCGGGGAGTATTTTTACGACCACATCTCATCCCACAGTCATTTTCGGAACACATGGAAACAGTGGGGACAAGAGGCTCAAAGAGTGAGTGATTTCCAGACGAAAGCGTTATAAATTGCCCGAAATTGCGTAAAAAATAATCTATGACATATTGGGGACCAAGATGGCGCAGGTTCGATTCCTGTCACTCCGACCAAAAAACAGCCGAAAACGGGCCTTTGCAGACGCGTTTTCGGCTGTTTTATTGTATAGATATCACACACGGCTGTTTTTTGACCACAGAATGAGTGGAAATTGACCGTAATATATTTGTATTTATTTTGAGAAAGACTTCGCGCGTGTTCACGAAGTCCTTTTCTTTGCTTACTGCGGCGCAATAAATGTACCAAACACTCACTCTGCCGCCTTGAAGTTATAGATCGGCTTGATTCTGCAAACGATCTCCGCGGTAGGCTCGATGTTCTCAATGATCTCGTCCATGCTCTTGTACGCCATAGGCGACTCATCAAGGGTATCGGGCACGACGCAGGTGGAGTAGATACCCGCCATCTCCGCCTCGTACTCTGCCATGGTGAGACGCTCGAAGGCTGCGGAACGAGACATCAAACGTCCTGCGCCGTGAGGTGCGGAGCAGTTCCAATCCTCATTACCCTTACCGATGCAAATGAGCGAACCGTCGCGCATATTGATGGGGATGAGCAGCTTCTCGCCCGTCTTGGCAGAGACCGCACCCTTGCGGAGGATCATCTCATTCACATCTATGTAGTTGTGAATGGTCTGGAATGTCTCTACGGCTGTCCAGCCGCAACGCTCGAGAATGATCTCCACCATCTTCGCGCGGTTTCTCTCTGCAAACTTCTGACAGATATCCACGTCGTGGAGGTAATCATCCATAAAGGAATCGTAGAGGAAGCAAAGGTCACGAGGGAGCGTAGGCTCCTTAGCATTGAACTCCTTCTCAAGTGACTTGATAGTAGCCTGAATCTCACATCGTCTGCCTTGCTCCTTGTAGGTACGGATGATCTCCTCGCGCTGTCTGAAATACTCCTCCTTGCCCATGTTGAGGTCAACAGCGATCTGCTGATAAAACTCTGCCACCTGTGTGCCGAGATTACGGGAGCCCGAGTGAATCACAAGGTACTTGCCGCCATTCTCGTCCACGTCGATCTCGATAAAGTGATTACCTCCACCCAGCGTACCGAGGGAGCGCTCAAGGCGCTTGGTGTCCTTGAGATTTCGGTAACAGCGGAGTTGGGTGAGATCAAACCGCTCCTGTCTTCCCTCCCACACGTTTCTGCCGCAGGGGATAAAATGTGCTGCCTCGTCCACCTTCTCAAAGTCAATATCCATGTTGCCGAGGTACACGGTGTACATTCCGCAGCCGATATCCACACCGACCATCGAGGGAACGATCTTGTCGGTGATGGTCATAGTTGTACCGATAGTGCAGCCCTTGCCCGCGTGAACGTCGGGCATAATTATGATCTTCGAGGACGCAAACTCCTCGTTATCGCATACCGCCTTAATTTGCTCACGCGCCCCATCCTCGAGGGTAGTGGCAAAGCACTTTGCGGTGTTAAATTTTCCTATAATCTCTATCATGCCATTCTCCTTTTATATGTACGGTCGGGCATTTGTTTTTGATATGTGGCTACAACGCGCCCGACCGTCATCGGATTCAGACGTTGTTTCCGTTTAGAACTTTCGTGAGCTGAGAAAGAATGTTGCCGTTGCCATTCAAAGAAATGTTGCCGACATTCTCACAAATGCGCTCCACATACTCCAGCTCCTTGAGCTTGTAAAGGGTCTGGTTTTCATCCATCAGCTTTGCCGTGTTCAAAAGCGAACGGGTGGATGCAACCTCCTCGCGGCGTGTAATGACATTCGCCTGCGCACGTTTTTCCGCCACAAGGACGGTGTTCATGATCTCACGGATTTCGCCGGGAAGAATGATATCCTTAACACCGGCATCCGTGATTTCAACAAACAGATCCTTTTCCTTGGCTTTCAGTTTAGCAAACACAAATTCGGACATCTGCACCTTGTTTTCAAGGATCTCGTCCAGCTTGTATTTGCCAACATATTCGCGCAGCGCAAGCTGCGCCGCCACGTGCATTTGTTCTGCGAAATCATCGATCTCGGTAAGAATCTTGACGTAGTCGGTCACGCGATAGTTGCATACGAAATTGATGCGAAGAGAAACCTTATCCGCAGTAAGGATTTCCTGCCCTGTGATATTCATTTGCGTCAAACGGGTATCCACGAAGTCCACATCTACTTTAACGGGCGTTTTCCAGAAGTAATAGGTGCCTGCATCCAAAATGCGCTCAAGCTTCTGATTGAAGTAGAGTCTTGCCTTCTGATATTCGGCAACCTCGATCTTGGTATAATAAATCTGAGGAATCTTCGAGAAGATATACTCGGGGATGGATTCGTCAACTGTGGGTGTAGAGATATCCACAATTTTGAATTCGTGCCGATCTACCGTGGACCAAAACGCGTATTTTCCATGGCGAAGAACGGAAGAAAACTTACCGTTCACATAGTGGAGAGCAAGCTCCTCGTCGCCTACTTCAACTACTGCCACGCGGTCGGCAATCGCTTTGTCGGCAAGCAAGGTTTCAAGAGCGCACTTGCTGCACACGATAGGCTGATCCAAACCCGAAATTTCGATCTCCCTGCCGCGAAACAGGTGATATTTGCCCGCGTCAAGCAATTTGATATATTTTCCGTTTTTGAAGAGAAAGCCCTTCTGATTTTCATTGATAATCATTGTTTTCATTCTATGTATTCCTCCTTAAAGGCAGTAAAGTCGTCTCGTTATCACTCATGCAAAAGCGGCGGCTGAAAATTTGAGTGCTTCCGGGAGGGTGCGGAAAGTGTTCTTTTGGCACCATTTGGGATAACACGGTATCCATTCTCAGGCAAGGCCCCATTTGCATTGCACTGCGAGATATGCCGAGGCGTTTCTCGCTTTGCCGAATGATAACGAATGTCAGAAATAAAACGTTCTCGCACACGATTTCGTGTACCGTTCTTTTCGCGTCCCGAAGGACAAATCCAAGCCACTGGCGATGCGCTTTTGGCGCACGGCGGGATTCGAACCCGCGAAATAAGGGGAGTTGAACCCCATCGAACAGAACCGACCGGTAAAGACCGACGAATTCACTCGATTGCCACGGGCAAGCCACCCTCGGCATACACTTTGGAATATCCTCGTGCACCGCTGCGTCCTCTCGATACACAAGCTCTGAGGGTACCTTGCAACCATATTTTACTATTCTATATGCCGTTTTTCACGGAAAAAAAGCTGCGAACTCTTATTTGAGTCCGCAGTTTAATTGTTTTTTCAGCTTTTCGATGACTAATTTTTTGAAAGATTCCGAGCCAATGACCTCTACCATCGGTCCAAAGGAGAGAATTCGGATCACCATTTCGGGTTCGTCATCGTGAGCATATTTAATTTTTACAAGATAGTTCTTTCTGTCAAGCTTTTCGGCTTGCTTTTCAAAATGGGCAAAGTGGAGCATAAACCGTTCCATTGCATTTCGCTCGTCGCGTATCTTCACGGTGATGGTATCGTATATTACCGCCTTTTCCGCTCCGACCGATTGCCGCTCTCCTGTGTAATGCGCGCAGGATCTGATCTTGGCAAGGTTGACGGTGGAAACAGCGCGCCATCCCGCCGTGATCAATCGGAATTTATCGTCCTTTTCGGAGTATTCAAGCCGCACGGGGCGGCATCTGACAAACATGGTGTTGCCCTTGCGGTTGACCATTTCGAACTTGATCTGAGAATCATTTCTTATAGCCTCTAAAATGATTCGGAATTGTCTTATGTATTCTTCATCCTCAAAGGGATCGCCATCACCGTATTTATCGTAGACGTGATAGTCCGCCGAAGTGAAAAGAGGCTCTACATCCTCAAGGTCGGGAAATTCCACACCAAACAACCTTACACGCGGGTCAAGCGAAATTGCTTTCAGCCATTGCTTTTGAAGCGTGGTCAGAGGCATTGTCGGCTTGTGTGCAAGTGAGGTGGTCATATCGGAGTGTACCAATTGCCATTTTTCACTCTTTAAAGATAGCATAATGGTAAGCAGGCTCTCTCCAAAGGCTCGCTCGGTTACGATCTTCTGCAATTCCTTTTCGGAATGCTCGCCGTCAA
>JAFULC010000029.1 GCA_017483305.1 Clostridia bacterium
AAAATATTATTACACACACAGTACCACGATTGCGGTGTCGGTGTCTCCTTTATCCTTGTACAAAGGGAGATTGCGCCGCCAAAGCTACTGTGGTGGAAAAACCGAAGGAGGACATAAAAATGTCTATTATTTCTATCAAGCAGCTGCTTGAAGCAGGCGTCCATTTCGGACATCACACAAGAAGATGGAATCCTAAGATGCAGGAATACATCTTTACAGAGAGAAACGGCATCTACATCATCGACCTTCAGAAGACTGTCAAGAAGTTTGAAGAAGCTTACATGTTTGTTCGCGACCTCGCAGCAAACAACGGCACTGTTCTTTTCGTAGGAACCAAGAAGCAGGCGGCAGAGGCTATCAAGGAAGAGGCTGCACGTTGCGGACAGTACTACGTAAACGTTCGTTGGCCCGGCGGTATGATGACCAACTTCAAGACCATCAAGAGATCCATCGCAAGACTCAACAGCCTTAACAAGATGGCAGAGGACGGCACCTTTGATATGCTTCCCAAGAAGGAAGTAGCAAAGCTTCAGAAGGAGATCTTCGACCTCGAGAAGAACCTCGGCGGTATCAAGACTATGGAGCAGCTTCCCGATGCTATCTTCATCGTAGATCCCCGCAAGGAGAGAAACGCAGTTCTCGAAGCAAAGAAGCTTGGCATTCCGGTAATCGCTATCGTAGATACCAACTGCGATCCTGACGATGCAGACTACGTAATCCCCGGAAACGACGACGCTATCCGTGCAATCAAGCTCATCTCCTCCGTAATCGCAGATGCAGTTATCGAGGGTAAGCAGGGCGAGCAGACAGCAGAGGCAGAGGTTGAGAAGACCGAGGCTGAGGCTGCTGAAGACGCTGAGAACGCTTAATCAGCTGACATAAGCGGTTGTTAAGCAGATCTTATCAACCGCTTTAATTTTGAAATCATATTCGTAAATAATAGAAAGGAATAATCCAAAATGGCTACAATTACAGCAAAAGACGTTGCTGCTCTCAGAGCAAAGACCGGTATCGGAATGATGGAGTGCAAGAAGGCACTTGTTGAGGCTGACGGTGATATGGAGGCTGCTATCAAGCTTCTTCGTGAGAAGGGTGAGCTTAAGGCAGAGGCAAAGATGGCTACGAGAATCGCAGCAGACGGTATCGTAGACGTTCTTTCCGAGAACGGCAAGACCGCTATCGTTGAGGTTAACACCGAGACAGACTTCGTTGCAAAGAACGATACCTTCAAGGCATTCGTAAAGAACCTTCTTAAGACCATCATCGCTAGCAACCCTGCAAACGTTGAGGAGCTTCTCGCATCCGACTACGAGGGTGTTACCGTTGACGCCAAGCTCAAAGAGCTTATATTCCAGATCGGTGAGAAGATCACCATCCGCCGTTTCGCAGTTGTTGACGGCGTAACCAGCACCTACATCCACGGTCTCGGCTCTATCGGTGTTATCGTTAAGTTCGATACCGATTGCGCAGACCACGCAGATTTCGCAGAGTTCGCAAAGAACATCGCACTTCAGGTTGGTGCATACCCCACTCCTTACCTCAACAGAGAAGCAGTTCCCGCAGAGGTTATTGAGAACGAGAAGAGCATCATCAAGGCTCAGCTCGCTAACGATCCCAAGATGGCTAACAAGCCCGAAAAGGTTCTTGACGGCATTATCACCGGTAAGCTCGGTAAGTTCTACGAGGGCAACTGTCTCGTAGACATGGAGTACGTTAAGGCAGACGATCACGAGACCGTTGCTAAGTACGTAGCAAATAGCGCAAAGGCTATGGGCGGCTCCATCGCAATCGCATCCTTCGTTCGTTTCGAGAAGGGCGAGGGCATTGAGAAGAAGCAGGAAGACTACGCAGCAGAGATCGCAAAGCTCTCCGGTGTTAAGCAGTAATTCCTGATAAACACAATAAAACAGTCGGACATTGTCCGACTGTTTTTTGTTTTTCGCTTGAAAAACACGGCAAAATGTGATATACTTATAATATAAGATCATATTTTAGGGAGATCTGATATGATAATAGACGAATATATGCAAAAAGCGCTCTATGAGGCGCAACAAGCCGCCGCAGAGGGCGAAATACCCGTCGGAGCAGTAGTTGTCAAGGACGGAGAGATCATCGCCTCAGCGCACAATAACAGGGAGCAGACGGGCGACGCCACGGGACATGCCGAGCTGATTGCAATACGCGAGGCGTGTAAAGTGCTTGGCGGCTGGCATCTTGAAAAATGTACGCTCTACGTCACACTCGAGCCCTGCCCGATGTGTATGGGCGCAATAATCAACTCCAGAATGGGCGAGGTCGTCTACGGTGCAAAGGATGCCAAGGCGGGAGCCTGCGAGAGTGTCATCAATATGTGCGCCTATCCGCTCAATCATAAGCCAAAGGTCACGGGCGGATTTATGAGTGAGGAGTGTGCCAAGCTACTTTCGAATTTTTTTACAAATAAGCGCTAATGGAGTATATATGAGAAAATTACTTATAACAGGATTTGAAGCGTTCGGGGGAGAACCCACAAATCCTTCTTGGGATGCAGTGTGTCGATTGCCGGACTTTATCTGTGATTTTTCAATAACAAAATTGTGCCTGCCCGTAGTGTTTGGCGAAGCGCCTGAAAAGGCTATCGCTGCGGCAAAGGATCTTGCCCCGGACGTTATCTTGTGTATAGGTCAGGCTGGTGGCAGATCGGCAGTGACTCCCGAAATGGTAGGAATAAATCTCCGTTATGCCAATATTCCCGATAATGCAGGCAATCAACCGAACGATGACAAGATAGTATATGGCGGTAACGCCGCGTTCTTTTCAACGCTGCCCGTCAGAAAGATCGCGGAAAATATTAAATCAAAGGGAATTGCAGCGCAGGTTTCCTATTCCGCAGGAGCATACGTATGCAACGACTTGCTTTACTCCTTGCTATACCATTTCAAAGAAAGCAAAACGCAGATCGGCTTTATACACGTTCCGTATTCAGATGAACAAAGGAAAGAGAATATGCCTTCAATGTCGCTCGATACGATCGCGCAAGCGCTGATCGCAGCAATAGAAGCTATATAATTTACGTAAGAAAACAGGGGCTTTTCAGGCCCCTGTTTAATTTTTTAGACTTTTTTAAATTCAATACATTTAATCGGACACGCTTCAGCGCATTGACCGCAGCCCGTACATTTTTCATAATCGATAACGGCAAGATTATGCTCGACCTTGATAGCACCGTTAGGGCAGGTGCGTTCACACTTTCCGCAACCGATACATCCGTTGGTACAAGCCTTTCGGGTGATAGCGCCCTTGTCGTGATTGGAGCAGAGAACCTGAACTCGCGATACGTAATCGATCATGTGAATTACCTTGTTTGGACAAACGCGCGTGCATGCACCGCATCCCTTGCATTTATCGGGATCGACCTTCGCAACACCGTTCTCGATCGTGATCGCATCTCTGGTGCAGACCGCAATACAGTCTCCATATCCTAGACATGAATAGGTGCAGAATTTGTCGCCGTTGTAGTTCATATTGGCAATTCGACAGCTTTGAGGACCGTGGTATTCAACCTTTCTCGGCGCCGCGTCGCAATTTCCGTTGCAGGCAACGTAAGCAACTCTCTCGATAACGTCCTCGGCTTCAACACCAAGCACGTCTGCGATCTGCTTTGCCGCGCCGTCGCCACCGGGAATACAAAGGTTTGTCACGTCGATCTCACCCGACGAAAGAGCCTTCGCATATCCGTCGCAACCGCTGTAACCGCAAGCACCGCAGTTAGCACCGGGCAGACAGTCGCGTATCTGTGTGAATTTTTCATCCTCCTTGACCGCAAACAGCCTTGACGCAATAGTCAGAACAACGCCGCAAACGATAGCGATCGCCAAGCCAATAAGGACGGGTATCAAAATTTTCATATCCAACACCCCCTTATGCCAAAAGCCCTTCGATAACGCCCGAAAATCCGTAGAAGGAGAGCGCAACGATCGAAGCCGCTATGAGAGTGACGGGCAAGCCCTGGAAGGATTTGAGCGCCTTGCTGTTCTCAATGCGCGAGCGAACACCCGCAAAAAGAACCATCGCAAGCAAGAATCCAAGACCAACGCCAAGTGACGAGACCATAGACTCAACGAATCCAAATCCGTCGCTTATATTGTTGAGCGCAACGCCAAGCACCGCACAGTTTGTCGTGATAAGAGGCAGATATACTCCAAGCGCCTTGAAAAGCGAGGGAATAAACCTCTTTAAAACGATCTCAACGAACTGAACGAGCGTTGCGATAACGAGAATAAAGACAATGGTCTGTAAATAAGTGTATTTCGGGAAAAGAATATAGGTATAGATAGGCCAGGTCGCCGCCGTCGCAACAAGCATTACGAATGTAACGGCAACGCCCATTCCCACAGCCTGATTGACCTTTTTGGAAACGCCTAAGAAGGGACAGATTCCAAGGAACTGCTGAAGAACGTAGTTATTGATAAGAACGCCGCCCATCAATATAAGAATGAGGGATTTAAACATTTGATTCACCCTCCTTTACGCCGTTTTCACAGCCGCCGTGACAAGCAGATGCAGAGGGACAGCCCTCGCACGAGAAGGACTTTTTCTTAACTCCTCCGCGCTTCTGGTTGAGCTTATTCATAAGCGCGATCAGGAAACCGAATACAAGATATCCGCCGGGCGCCTGAGTAAGTATCGGGATCTTGAAATATTCCATAAAGGGAATAGAGATTCCCGCAAAGGAAGCCGCACCGAAGACCTCGCGCACCGTCGCCATAAGCAAAAGCGCCACAAGAAATCCGATTCCCATACCAACACCGTCCATCACCGAATCAAGAACGGGATTTTTACGTGCAAACATCTCGGCTCTGCCGAGAATAATGCAGTTAACGACGATCAGGGCAAGATAAACGCCGAGCATATCGTATATCGACGGCAGATAAGCCTGCAAAAGCATCTGAAGCGCGGTAACAAATCCTGCAATAATAACGATGTAGCAGGGAATTCGCACCGTGTCGGGAATGACCTTGCGAAGCAGTGAGATCACAGCATTCGAGCAGATAAGCACGAGCGTCGCCGCAATACCCATCGAAAAAGCCGAGATCACGTTACCCGTGGTTGCAAGAGTCGGACAAGTACCGAGTACAAGGATCAGAACGGGATTTTCTTCTATGATACCTTTAAGAAGGATAGCAAGCTTGTTGTTTTTCATTGTGCATCCTCCTTTTCCGTAATTATTTCAAAAGCCTCAAGCGCAGCCTCAATAGCGGAGTAATATGCACCCGTGGTCTTCTTTGCGGTAGATCCTGCCACCAATTCGGGCGTGACCGTATCGGACGTGTGACCGATAAACCTTTCGCCGAGTCCAACCTCAGCCGAAAGCGTTTCCTTGGACTCAATAAATTCCGCGCCGGTAATAACTCCGTCTTTATCGATACCGCAGATAATAATAAGTCCGGGCTTGTATCCGACCACGCTCATCTGGAAAACGTAGCCTCCGCCGTCCTCGCAGTAGACGTCCGTAACCTCGACGGGAAGTCCGTCGACCTCGATCTCGGTGAAATTAACACCCTCAGGCATCACCTCGCAGAGAGCCTTTTGCACCTTTTCTGCTTGCGCCTTTTCTATCAGCGGAGCGGTGAGCGTGTTGACCGCCGCAAGCATCAGAACGACCACAAGACAGATAATTCCAAGCGCTAACGTGGGATAAAGCTTATTTTTCATTCTTAACACCTCCAATCGGCTTGTTTCGACAAAGCCTTTCGATATAAGGGGTAAGAATGTTCATAAACAGTATCGCAAACGAAACTCCCTCGGGATAGTCGCCCCAAAAGCGAATAAGAACGGTAATAATACCGCATCCAAGCGCGAAAAGAGCTCTTCCGCTTCGGGTAATGGGAGTTGTTACGTAATCGGTCGCCATAAATATCGCGCCAAGCAGCAGACCGCCGCCAAGAACTTGATAAAGCGCCGCGTTAAGATCCTGCTTAACGATAAGAGCAAGAACGAATACGGTCGCAACGAAAACAACGGGGGTCTCCCACGTAATCACGCGTCTTATAACAAGATAGATAAATCCAAGAATAAGAGCGATAGCGCAAGCCTCACCGATCGCGCCGCCGCGGTTACCGATAAGCATATCAATAAGAGTCGGGAGCTCACCCTCGCCGTCCTTGATGACCGCAAGCGGTGTTGCGCTCGCGACAAGCTCGGCAGACATAAAGTTGGTCGCCGCCCCTCCTGCAACCTTGCCGAATGCGATAAGCAAAAGCACGCGTGCAGTGACCGCAGGGTTAGCAAAGTTACAGCCGATGCCCCCAAAGAGACATTTGACCACCACTATCGCAAAAACCGAGCCTACCACACAGTGCCAGATGCTGACTCTCGTTGATAGACTGAGTGCGAGCAAAAGTCCTGTAACCATTGCGCTCAGATCGCCGACCGTCTGCTTCTTTTTGGCGATCAGATTGAAGATAAACTCCGAGAAAACGCAGGTCGCAACGCAAACCGAGATAATTATAAGAGCCTTTATGCCAAAAAGCACAACTGCCGCGATCGCCGCAGGGGAAAGCGCGATTAGAACGTCTCTCATAATACTCGTTGTCGTCGTTTTGCCGTGCAAATGCGGAGACGATGATACTATTAACTTTTCCATATCGTCACCTCCGTCATTTCTTCAGCTTTGCCATAGCCGCCTGATGCTCTCTGTACTCAGCCTTGGCAATCCGGTTGTTTTGTACGAGCGGACGGCTTGCAGGACAAACGAACGAGCAGCATCCGCACTCCATGCAAAGCATAATTTTGTTCTTGTCAAGAATTGCGATCTTCTCCTCCTGGCTATCGCACTCAAGTGCCTTTGAATAAGCCACGGGAGAGAGATCAAGCGGGCAGGAGCGAATACAACGTCCGCAGTGAATACAAGCGGTTGGCTCTGACAAAACAGAATCCTTGCGATCCAGTATAGTGATCGCTCCCGTCGTCTTTACTATCGGCTCGTCAAGCGATGCCGCAGTAGTTCCCATCATAGGACCTCCGTAAAGAACCTTTCCCGCATCCTTTTTTAGTCCGCCGCCGAATTCAATCAGCTCCCGTATCGAGCAACCGATAGGAGCTATTATATTTTTCGGCTCGGCAACGGCAGAGCCGTCGAGCGTCACGCATCTTGATACAAGAGGCTCACCGCTTTCAGCATATTTTGCGAGAATTGCAAGGGAAGTGACGTTAATAACCAGCACTCCCACGTCGGCAGGCAGCTTGCCCTCGTTGATGATCCTGCCCGTCGTGTTGTATATAAGCACCTTTTCGCCGCCTTGCGGATAGGTGTCGGGAAGCGAAACCACCTTGACCTTACCGTCACCGTCAAAGATGCGATTCATTTCCTTGATGCAGGCAGGCTTGTTTTTCTCGATACCGATAATAAACTGCTCAACCCCGAGAGCACATTTTTCAAGCAAAGCAATGCCTTTTTTGATCCATTCGGATTCATAAAGCATAGCGTAGGTGTCGCAGGTTATGTAAGGCTCACACTCCGCGCCGTTTATGATTATCCTGTCAATTCCGCCCTTTTTGAGAGCCTCAAGCTTGACAGAAAGGGGAAATCCCGCGCCGCCAAGACCAACAAGTCCCGACTCTCTCGCCGCGCCAATTAGTCCCTCAAGATCAGAGACCGACGGAGGAGTGATCTCCTCGCACCTTGTCATCAGACCGTCGCCAACGATTCGTATAGCGGCAACAGTTCTGCCGTCGGGTCGCAGATAATCCTCGATCCTTGAAACCTTACCCGAGATCGAAGCATAGATCGGCGATGAAACGAAGCCGTTAGCCTCCGCGATCTTCTGACCGACCTTAACCTCGTCGCCAACCTTGACGAGCGGCGTAGCGGGCGCGCCGATATGCTGAGACAGAGGGAGCAGGACCTCCTTCGCGCTCGGCATTATAACCGCAGGCTTGCCGGCGGTATTTTTATAATGAGGTATGTGGGTGCTACCCATAGATTTAAAGCGAAACATATTATCCCTTCCGTGTTTTCACCAATAAAGTGTAACAAAATAAGATATCATATAGTTATATTATACAATTAATGCGCATTTGTGTCAAGGATAAAACTTATGAAAACCAGTAAAATCTTCACAAAACAGATAAAAAAGAGACCCGAAGGTCTCTTTTTTATCAAATCATTTAGAAAGTCTGTATTCTATCGTATATGCTTCCTCGTCAGCGCTCTGAAGTCGGACTAAAGCCGCATCTCCGGGCTCGAGCGAAAGCGAAAGCTTGTCGGTCTTGTCGCTTATCACGTGCTGTAAGCCGTCGGTCTTGCTGACATTGTAAATCCTGTAATTTCCGTTAAGCGCAAGCTCCACTTCAGCGGATTTCATATAGTCGCGGTTAAGGATCATCATATATCCGTTGCCGTACTCATCCTCAAACTCGGAAACCGAAACTCTGTGGGGCAGAGGAGCAGAGAGATATGCGCTTTCTTCAAGCTTGCTTGCAAGCTTGTCGGCAATTTCACAGCGAAGAACAACACTATCGTCGTGTATAACTCGCTTGCAGCTCAAAGCCATAAGCGTCTCGCCGAGATTTCTGAATTCCTCGTGTATAGCCTTCTGCTCGTCAAAGAATTTTTCCTTGTTTCCGTCGGCATCGATGACCGCGCCAACCGCAGTGAAATGCTGAAGACCCTTTGCGCCGTAAAGCGCGCCCGCATACATCATCGAGCGGATCATCGGGAAGATAAAGAAGTCGACCTCATGCAGATTCATACCCTGATAGTAGAACCAAAGCGGCAGATCGTACTTGTCGCAAAGCAGCTTCTGAATACCGAGATCGCACCACATACGCGACTTATCGCACTGATCCACCTCATCCTGATCTCCGGGGATACCGAAGGGATAGTAGTCAAGCGAAAGAATAGGCGGATTGATTATAGTAACGTATCTTTCAAGATAATCAGGGAAAAGACCGTTATCCCAGGTGTAGTCGAGGTTGTAGCTCGGTATTGCAACCGTAAATCCAAGTCTGTCGGGAGCGTGTTTGTCGGCAAAGTCAACGAGTATGCGTGACGCCTCAAGCTGATCGTCAAGAAGCGGCTCATCCCAGATATAAAATCCTGCAACGTGCTTCCATTTTTTCAGCTCCTCTATAACAACGTCAAAATCATCAACAAGATTGTCGTCGCGGAAACACTGCATTCCACCGAATCGGCTGAAATCCTGGAATATAAGATCAACGCCGATCTGCTCGCAAAGAGCGACCGCCTCATCTGCCTGCTCGTGCGATGCCCAACCAAGCTCAAGCGTGTTAAAGCCTGCCTCTGCGCAGTTGTAGATCGCCTTCCTCATATTGCTTCCGCGTGCCGCGAAATTGGAAAGAACAAAATTATCCTGTCTCCACTTTCTCGTGGGATTTCCAATGGGATATCTCTTAAGTATTCTATGCTCCATATCAGTTCTCCTCAAAATCAAAAGTGCCGCAGCGAATCACCGCTACGATAAGTATATCACAATAATCTCTTTGAGTCAATAATCAAACTCGAAATCGAGATAAATATTTTGATTAAAACTTTTCTTTTTGGGGGAAAAACTACTGAAAAGGGGAGCACGAGGGGGAAAACCTCTGGAAAGAAGTTTTCCCCCTCGAAAATATATTAATTGAATTATGCCTTAAGTCTTGCCTCAAGAGCTGCAAGCTCGTCGTACATAGTCTGAGGAACTCTGTCGCCAACCTGAGCGTAGAACGCCTTGATATTCTCAACGTCCTCAAGCCAAGAAGCCTTATCAACGGTAAGAAGCTCCTTGATGGTGTCGAGAGTAACGTCTGCGAGACCATCGATGCAGATGTCCTCTGCCTTAGGAACGTAACCGATAGGAGTGATATCAGCGTCAACCTTGCCCTCGCAACGAGCGAGGATCCACATAAGAACTCTCATATTATCACCGAATCCGGGCCAGATGAAGTTGCCCTCGTCGTCGGTACGGAACCAGTTAACGTGGAAGATCTTGGGAGCGTGGGGAATGGTAGTGCCCATCTTGAGCCAGTGTGCCCAGTAGTCACCCATATCGTAGCCTACGAAGGGTCTCATCGCCATAGGATCGCGACGAACTACGCCGACAGCACCTGCCGCAGCAGCGGTAGTCTCGGAAGCCATGATAGAACCGACGAACGCACCGTTCTGCCAGGAGGTGGACTGGTAAACCAGAGGGGCAGTCTTTGCGCGTCTGCCGCCGAATACGATAGCGGAGATCGGAACACCTGCGGGATTGGAGAATTCAGAGGAGATGCAAGGACAGTTGATAGCCTTTGCAGTGAAACGGGAGTTGGGATGAGCACCACAGGTGGACTTATCCTTCTTGTCGTACTTTCTGAAGTCCCAAGGATTACCCTTCCAGTCAATAGCCTCTGCAGGAGGATTCTTGTCAAGGCCCTCCCACCAAACAGTGTTGTCAGCAGTGTTGTGAACAACGTTGGTGAAGATGGTGTCCTTCATAGTGGTGTAAAGAGCATTGGGGTTGGAGTTGAGGTTAGTACCGGGAGCAACGCCGAAGAAACCGTTTTCGGGGTTAACTGCCCAGAGTCTGCCGTCCTCGCCGACGCGGAGCCAAGCGATATCGTCACCTACGCACCAGACCTTATATCCCTGCTTAGCGTAGTACTCGGGGGGAATAAGCATAGCGAGGTTGGTCTTACCGCAAGCGGAGGGGAATGCCGCGCAAACGTATTTGGTCTCGCCATCGGGATATTCTACACCGAGGATGAGCATGTGCTCAGCCATCCAGCCTTCCTTACGTCCGAGGAAGGAAGCGATACGGAGCGCAAAGCACTTCTTACCGAGAAGAACGTTTCCGCCGTAGCCGGAGTTGACCGACCAGATGGTGTTTTCCTCAGGGAAGTGAACGATATATCTGTTCTCCTCGTCAATATCAGCGCGAGCGTGAAGACCCTTGATGTAGTCAGCGCTATCGCCGAGAGCCTCAAGAACGTCGTTTCCAACGCGGGTCATAATAAGCATGTTAAGAACAACGTAGATAGAGTCGGTAAGCTCGATACCGTACTTAGCGAAGGGAGAGCCGACAACGGACATCGAGTAGGGGATAACGTACATAGTACGACCCTTCATAGAGCCGGTGTAGAGCTTGGAGAGCTTCTCCTTGCATTCGGTGGGATCCATCCAGTTGTTGATGTTACCTGCATCCTCTTTCTTGGAGGTACAGATGAAGGTTCTGCCCTCAACACGCGCAACGTCGTTAACAGCGGTGCGGTGGAGGTAACAACCGGGGAGCTTTTCCTGATTGAGCTTGATCATCTCGCCAGTGGAGCAAGCCTCAGCTCTGAGTGCCTCTGCCTGTTCTTCACTTCCGTCGATCCAGACGATCTGATCGGGCTGAGTCATAGCAGCCATGTCGTTGATCCAATCAAGTACGTGCTTGTTGTTTGTAGGTGTCATGATTTTTCTCCTTTGTTTATATTCAGCCATTATAAAAAACTTTGTCGGGGAGAGAAAGAAATCCTTTTCTCCTCATTATACATTCTACAATATTTTTTGCAAGATTGCAATATTTATTTTTAAAAGTTTTCAAAAGTTTCAATTTGTTAATATTTTCCTCTCAAAAGCTCCCAAATACCGCCTGTCATAAGCATTTAAGGCTTTTATCTTGACACTTGACAACTATCCCAAAATATGATATAATAAAAGAAACTTAATGTGTCAACAATGCCTTGCGGCGTTGACACGCTGTAAGAAGCTTTCATTGATATCATAGCCTTCGGCACAGACAACTGACGTTGTCTTTATGATATAATATAACTGCAAAGATAAAATTATCCTTGACATGTTTGGCGAAGTTATAAGTTGTCAGTTGCTGGGAGATATTTTAACGCGTAACAGCATAGAAAAATTTTGCGTGTAGTGTCGGGATATGCCGTACTATGCGCTTTTTTAATTATTAACTTTACGAGGAGGGTACAGCATGAAAATCATTCGTTTAAATTACCCCACAGCCATATAGATATAAGGGCAAAAGCAGAATGTGCAACATACGAATACACTAACGGAGACTTGGTTACGCTTAAAAATTATGTTATCGTTGGTGATGCAAGCATACCTAATTAGTTTATTTGTACATTTTATTTTTTGGAGGTCAATATGAAAAAAATATTTGCTTTAGTGTTGGGTATAATATTATCATTTGCGATGTTTGGATGTGCCCAAGTGGGAAATGATTCGCAGACGTCTGAGTCGACCGACACTCTTGAAATGCTCGAGAACGATACACAAGAAACTGTTGAGGATGAAACACAAGAGGCTCTCGAGGATGATACAGCTCCCATTCTTTTTGATATTGTATTGCAAAAGAGCGATACTGAGGACTACGGTATAATCGAAGATAATAATGCCGTTGATTGGGGAGCAACCGTCTTTCAAGATGCCTCGGTTCAACAAGAAATGGAAATTACAATATTAGGTAATAAATACGAATTGGAATATCTTGAGTCTGCCTATCTTCCGTTGAATGCTTATCCTGCGCATGCATATAAAATAAAAGGCACAGAATACTCAAAGGTAATAATAAGCGCTGAAACGAATAAGGTTGTAGAATACTGCAACATTCCAATAGATGTTTCTTATTCAACGGAACAGGAATATATATCGTTTATTCAGGATTTTATAGGACAAAGCTTTGATTTGAAAGAATATCAATATAAGTGTACTACCTGGCACTATATTTTCTCCGAAAATGCAATGAGAAGCAGAGTAGAAGATGGGTTTCACGTGTGCACTGAAAATGAAAAATGGAATGCTTATTCATTTTACTTTGATAAGGAAGTTAACGGCATAAAGACCCTTGAGCATATATCGGTGGAATTTTTTGAGGACTCCTTTTCTATCGAGATGTATGATTTCAATTACGAAGACAATATGTACATACAAATACTTAGTATGATAGATTCTTTGCAGGAAAGCTTGAATGAATATATCAAATCCAATGTGGTCGAGGATTACGTTATAACAAATGTGGATGTCATTGACAACACGCTGTTTATCAGAAATGGATTACCGTATATACAATCTCGCATTAATGTTGAGTTTTCCTATAAAGACGAAGACGAAAGTATGGTTCAGGTTTTGAGCACGATAGCTGGTTTAATTCAAGAGAACAGCCAATAATTGAGTATACCCCCCGCAACTTGCTGCGGGGGGTATATCACACCCCATACGAAGCCAAAAACCCCGAAATTTTTTCAAAAACCCTATTTACAAGCAGGGAAATATATGTTACAATATAAAAAAGATACATTTGTGCTATATTTTTAAGCAACAGGAGAATAAAAATGGAAAAACTCAAGCCGAAAGAACAAAAAGTTTATAACTATATCGTAAATTCGGTCCAAAATAACGGCTTTGCGCCCAGCGTGCGCGACATCATGAGAGATCTTGGCTACAAGAGCACCTCAACCGTCCACATGTACCTCAACCGCCTCGACACACTTGGCTACATACGCAAGGAGGACGGCAAGAGCCGTGCTATAAGCGTCGTTAACGAGGATATGCCCACGGTTTCCGCAGTTCGCCTGCTCGGTACAGTCACCGCAGGTCAGCCTATACTCGCAGAGGAGACCTTCGAGGGATATATAGGATACATAGGAAGGATCCCCGCTGATGAAATGTTTGCCTTAAGAGTCAAGGGAGAGAGTATGATAGAGGTCGGCATAATGGACGGCGATATTGTCATCGCCGAAAAGACCTGCTACGCCGAAAACGGAGAGATCGTGGTCGCTCTTATCGACGACGAGGCAACCGTCAAGAGATTTTTCCGTGAGGACGGTCATTACCGCCTTCAGCCCGAAAACTGCACCATGGAGCCGATCATTGTCGACGAGGTGCTCATTCTCGGCAGAGTAGTGGCGATCCAGCGCAGCTATATATAAATGAGAGGTAAATAAATTGGAATTTTTAAGAAAGCTTAAGAATTCAATAAAAAGCTCGGTAAAAAGCGTCCTCATAAACTATAAAGAGTTTATTGGTCTCTATGCCGCAGTAATAGTAGTCCAGCTTCTTTTGGGAATCTGGACTTTCTCTGCGTTTACAAACTACAACGCAAACGATACCTTGTTCGAGGAAAATTATGCATACGATGTCACGGTAACGGGCACGAGCACGGGCATTTCCTCGGTTATGAACCGTCTCAATTACGACCTTTCAAGCAGTAACGCCTGCTTTACAAGCTTTGGCTATGCAGGGAATAAGGATACCATAGGAGTCAACCTCAAGGGCGGCGCGCTCGAGGAGTTTACCGAAAAATATCTCAGTAACGTAACCGTCCGGTACAACGTGACCCCGAAATATACGTACAGAACCGAGCTTCGCGGGGAAATACTCGCATCAACCGTGATAATCGGCGCGCTTTCCTTCCTTATAGGTACTTTGATCCTCGGAGTCATATACTCTGTGCGAACAAATCACTACAAATTCCAATACGGCATATATATGACCTTCGGAGCAGACAAAAAGATGCTCGGCAAGATCGCTATGAACGAGCTTCTGACCATCAATCTGATCACCCTGATCCCGTCGGCGATCATATCCTACCTGCTCACAATGACAGTCTATGCAAACAGCGGCGTTTCGATCAAGGTGTCGATCCTTCAGCTCTTGCTTTACACGGCATTGACCTTCCTCGCGGCGTTTATCGCGGCGTGCTCGTCGCTCGGAAGCCTCTTTATCAAGCCCCCGATCGCGCTTATAACTACCGCAGATAACTCGAACTTCGTATCCTCTCCGCGCCGTTCGTTCAATATCTTCGCAAAGAAAATGCCCCTCAATTATGAGGCTTACACCACCTGGAGATTCCGAAAATACGTCGCAAGACTTGTTCTCGGCGCGGTTTGCTTCTCGGTCATTTTCGTTACGGGAATTTATTGTGCTAATATGCTCAAAACAGAGAACGAAGCACCCGACGAATCGATAATCATTACCTATAAATTCAGCACAAAGGTCGATGACAACCGATATAAAGCGAATTTTGAGGCAGAGGAGCTCATCGAAGAGCTTGGCAAGGTCAGCCACGTCGAAAAGGTGACCTTTGAGCAAAGCAAGAGCTTTGACGTAAGAATGGACCACCTTCTTATCCGTCCCGGCACCGAGGTGGGCGGCTCTAATTTCACGGTCACATCGCTCGATGAGGTAAGCGGATATAACCGTGCCACCAACCGTTGCCGATACGTTTGTATCGATCTTCCCGAGCTTGAGATGTATGAGTCGCTTTATGACGTCGAATACCTCGCGGGCTACGATGCAAAAGCCCTCCTCGAAGCCGAAAATATGATAATAATCAGTGAAGGGCTCTACGGCGCGAAAAGCTTTGATTTCGAGCCCGGCGACACCGTAGTGATCGCCGATTGGATCTCCACCGATAGCGAAATGCTCCCGCAGTCCGACCAAAAAAAGATTCTTTCCCAGCAAATAAACCACTGTACCTTCCAATATACCGAGTACACCGTTGGCGCGGTCATCCACGATACCGACGCGACCGATAGCATCATCATCGGTATGAGATATGATAAGTATTTCGATATCACCACCGAAAAGCACGCTATCACCGAGCTCAAATTCTTCTCCGAATCAGGCATCGGACTTGACAACGTAACCGATATCCGCGCCCAGATCACGACTATAATGGAAGAATATCCCGATTGGAACGTAAATTACACCAACGAGGACATCTATTCGATAGTCGATCACAGGATCAACCTTCCAAAGCTTTTGTATCTGCTCTCATTCCTCGTTCTTATGATATCTCCTGTCGTATGGATATTCTCGCAGGTAATGTTCTATAAGAAGAGGGAAGCGGAGTTCAGAACTCTCGGCTCGATCGGAGCGACTCTCAAGGAGATCGGAGGCATACATGCCGTCTCGGGCGTGATAATATTCGTCATAAGCCTTGTGGTAAACCTCACACTCAGCCGATTGACCTGTTACGGAATATACCGCATTTTTACAAGCGTTCTGCCAAGACTCGGAGTTTCGGGAATGAACGTTTCCTTCAATACCTTCGTGCCTTTCTCGACCGTGCTCGTTTACGCGGCGGTCTCGGCACTGTGCGGCTGCATCTCGAGTCTGATCCCGTTCATTCTTTACAAGAAGAAGCTTGAACGCGAGAGCAGATTGCTCGCTGAGCAGAAATTTGAATTATAATAGTAAAACGGAGTTAAATTATGGAAAATATAACAAGTGCCATTGATCTTAACACCATAGATCCCAACCGAATAATGCTCGAGGCGACCGACGTTATCAAGCAGTATAAGCAGTATGACGACGTGGTCACTGCGGTCAATCGCGCAAGCATTAAGGTGCACGAGGGCGAGTTTGTGGCGATAATCGGCTCGTCGGGCTCTGGAAAAAGTACGTTCATGAATATCTGCGCAGGACTTGATAAGCCCAACGCGGGCTCTGTCAAGATCAGAAGCAAGGAAATAACGAAAATGGGCTCGGACGAGCTCAATCGCTACCGCGGAATGAATATCGGCGTTGTTTTTCAGAAGCATAACCTTATTCCGCAGTTCACGGCATACGAAAATATCCTCGTGCCGACAATGATGTGCCGCCGCGACGAGTTTTCCTACGAGGAGCACCTCAAAAAGCTGATCCCCATGCTCGGTCTGTCGGATAGGCTTCACCATCTTCCCAGCGAGCTTTCGGGAGGACAGCAGCAGAGAGTCGCGATCGCGCGCGCACTTATAAATATGCCACAGATTCTCTTTGCGGACGAGCCAACGGGAAACCTTGACCGCAAAAATGCCGACGAGGTCCTCGAGCTCTTGCTTGAGACCCGAGCGCAGATAGGACTCACGCTTGTAATGGTAACACACGATATGAAGATAGCCAAGCGAGCAGACACCGTCTACACTATGGATAACGGTTATCTCCTCTCGCGCAAGATCAATTTCGACGAGGTGTGATTATGAAGGATAACATTATCGTGGGACTGCAAAAGCTCACCCTTCTGGATTATCCCGGCAAGGCAGCCTGCACTCTTTTTACGAGAGGCTGTAATTTCAAATGTCCGTTCTGCCACAACGCTTCCTTAGTGGTCCGCGCCGACGAGCAAAAGCCCTATGCCAACGCCGATATTTTGGCATTTCTCAAGAAAAGAGCAGGGGTGCTTGACGGAGTTGCGATCACGGGCGGAGAGCCTACGCTTGTCTCTGGGCTATATGATCTTATAAAAGAGATCAAAGCGCTCGGATATGCGGTCAAGCTTGATACGAACGGCACTCGCCCCGAGGTGATCAGAAGACTTGTAGAGGACAACCTTGTTGACTACGTGGCTATGGATATAAAAAATCACCCATCAAAGTACGCCTATACGGTCGGTCTGCCGGATTCCTATGATCTCTCTCCCATCATCGAAAGCAAAAATTATCTTATGGAGGGACACGTGGATTTTGAGTTCAGAACCACGGTCGCAAAGCCGTTCCATACCGAAGAGGATTTCCATATTATCGGCGAGTGGCTGAAGGGAAGCGAAAAGTATTTTTTGCAGCAATTCAAGGACTCGGGCGACATTATCGGAAAGGAAATTTCTTCCTATAATGAGAGTGAAATGGAAAACTTTTTGAACGTTTTGTTGCCTTTTATGCCAAATGCACAATTACGAGGGGTATAAAACTATATATAGTGACGAAAATACAAAAACAACACAATATGTTGTGTTTTGGGGTTGACAAACAATACTAAATATAGTATAATTCTAATGCGGCGCGGATTTTGTGTCCGCGCCCAAATTATGCTCTTTTTCGGAAATCCCTTACGGCATAATGCAAAATCAGTAATCAAAAATTCAAATAATATAAAAAACAAAAAGGAGAAGAAAATGTATAGCGTACAAAAAAGAGACGGAAAAATCGTAGAATTTAATCTGAGCAAAATTTCGGATGCAATCAGACTCGCCTTCGAGGCGCAGGAGAAGCAGTTTAATCAGAATATCATAGATTTTTTGGCATTGAAGGTAACGGCAGAATTTGAACCCAAGATCAAGGACGGAGTTATCTCCGTCGAGGAGATCCAGGACTCTGTCGAGTCTGTTCTCGTTCAGGCTGGATATGCCGACGTAGCGAAGGCATACATCCTTTACCGCCGTCAGAGAGAGAAGCTCAGAAACGTTCAGGGCACCGCGCTCGACTACAAGGCAACCGTGGATCAGTATCTCCGCGCGCTTGACTGGAGAGTAAAGGAAAACTCCACCGTAACCTATTCCGTTGGAGGACTTATCCTTTCCAACTCGGGTGCGATCACGGCAAACTACTGGCTTAGCGAGGTTTATGACGATGAGATCGCAAACGCTCACAGAAACGTTGACATCCACATCCACGACCTCTCTATGCTCACAGGCTACTGTGCAGGTTGGTCTCTCAAGCAGCTCATTCAGGAGGGTCTCGGCGGCGTAACCGGTAAGATCACCTCCTCTCCCGCAGGTCACCTCTCCACCCTCTGTAACCAGATGGTAAACTTCCTCGGTATCATGCAGAACGAGTGGGCAGGCGCGCAGGCATTCTCCTCCTTCGACACATATCTCGCTCCCTTCGTAAAGGTAGATAACCTCTCCTACAAGGAAGTAAAGCAGTGCATCCAGTCCTTCATTTACGGCGTAAATACTCCTTCTCGCTGGGGAACGCAGTCTCCCTTCACGAACATTACTCTCGACTGGACCGTTCCCAACGACCTCGCAGAGCTCAATTGTATCGTCGGCGGCAAGGAAATGGACTTCAAGTACAAGGATTGTAAGAAGGA
>JAFULC010000030.1 GCA_017483305.1 Clostridia bacterium
CCTCGACCAAAACTGTGTTTTGTCAAGGTGACAGCGCCATGAGAACTTGCCGCTAAATCGGAGATTTAGCAACGTTCAGAATCTTGTCACCTCGACCAAAACTGTGTTTTGTCAAGGTGACAGTACCATGAGAACTTGTCGCTAAATCGCAGATTTAGCAACGTTCAGAATCTTGTCACCTCGACCAAAACTGTGTTTTGTCAAGGTGACAGTACCAATAGAACTATATTTTTGAGGTAACTATGAATTTGAAAAAAAGCTTACTTTGCCTGATCCTCGCGCTCGTGGTAGTGCTGACAAGCTGTAATCTGCCCGATCTAAACGCCGGAATCGACGGCTCGGGAGAAAACGAAACCACCGTTGAAGACGACAACGGAAACGAAACTACCGACGCGGATAGCAACGAAACCACCGACAGCTCGGAAAACAATGATATCACGGGCTCCGAAACAAGCGGCTCGGACGGGGATAACACCTCAGACGAGACCACCGTTCGCGACGAAACCACCGAAGTAACCACCGACGAGGAAGAAACCGTAATTGAGATCGGCTGCGGCAATCATTCCGACACCGATGACAACGGAAAATGCGACGTTTGCGAGCTTTCCGTGCTTGTTTTCGTCGATCTCTACGCGATCAACGACCTTCACGGTAAGTTCTGCACAACAAGTGCCAACACAGGCGTTGAGGGACTTTCCACCTACCTTAATAACGCGAAAATGACCGACGACCACACGATCTTCCTATCAAGTGGAGATATGTGGCAGGGCGGTCCCGAATCCAACCTCACAAGCGGTCTTATCGTAACCGATTGGATGAACGAGCTCGACTTCGCATCAATGACTCTCGGTAACCACGAGTTCGACTGGGGAGAACAAAAGATCGAGGAAAACGCAGCCCTTGCAGAATTTCCTATCCTTGCCATCAACGTGTACGATCGCACTACAAACGAGCGCGTTGACTATTGCTCGCCGTCCGTCATAGTTGACCTCGGATATATCCAGATCGGAATCATTGGTGCGGTTGGCGATTGCTATTCATCGATCTCGTCCGAAAAATCCGAGGACGTGTATTTTAAGGTCGGCTCCGATCTTACCAAGCTCGTCAAGGACGAGTCTGAAAGATTGCGCCGCATCGGCGTTGACTATATAGTCTATTCGATCCACGACGGATATGAACAGAGCTCAAGCAGCACCTCGCAGATAAGCTCAGGATCGCTCGCACCCTACTATGACGTATCGCTTTCAAACGGATACGTTGACCTCGTTTTCGAGGGTCATACCCATAAGAACTACGTTTTGGTAGACGAGTACGGAGTATATCACCTCCAGGGCGGAGGAGATAACCGCGGCATTTCTCACGTTGAGGTAAGAGTCAACTATGCAAACGGCAACACGGGAGTGCAGGTGGCAGAATATGTCTCGTCAAGCAGATATTCCTCTCTTGCAGAGGACGCGGTGGTTGACAAATTGCTTGATAAATACGAAAACGAGATCTCAAAGGCAGACCTTGTAGTCGGATATAACGACAGCACCAGAACCAGCACCGTTATCAAAAGACTCGTGGCTCAGCTTTACTACGAAACCGGCTTTGCCGAGTGGGGAGATAAATACGACATCGTGCTTGGCGGCGGCTTTATGTCGGTAAGAAGCCCGTATAATCTCTATGCAGGAGACGTTACCTACGGAACCCTTAATACGCTTTTGCCCTTCGATAATCAAATAGTGCTTTGTTCGATAAAGGGAAGAGACCTCAAGAGCAAGTTCCTCGAAACAAATAACAGCAACTATTACATTTATCTCGGTGAATACGGAAATCAGATCAAAAACAGTATAAACAGTAACGAAACGTACTATGTAATCGTCGATACGTATACCGCATATTACGCATATAATAACCTTACTGTAATTGCGGAATATGCCCCCGATGTGTTTGCCCGCGACCTCGTTGCAGAGTTTATAAGCAACGGCGGATGGACGTCGAAAAAATAAATAAGCAATTCTATTACGGAGTATTGATTTGGTGTCAATGCTCCGTATTTTTTGAGTGTAAAAATTTCCTCATTTACCGAATAAAAACACACCCTCAGACGTCCTTTGTTGTCAAAAAAGATTGACAAAAGCAGAAAGATGTAGTATAATTAATAAGTTATAGGGCAACTATGCGCATAAGCTTTAATGATACATTTTGAAACGGAGAACATATTATGAGCGATTATGTTATTCTCGCCGACGTGACGTGTGATATGTCAAGCGAGATAAGAGAATATTTCGGTGTAAAGGACTACGTAACGGGTCACGTCCATTTCAGCGATGGCCGCGATTTCGTAACCACACTTGATTGGAGCAATATTTCCCGCGAGGACTTCTACAAGTCTCTCTCGTCCAAGAGCATCAAGGTAAGCACCGCGCCCGCAAGCCCTGAAGAATATTATGAGTGCTTCAGAAGTTATGCAAGCAAGGGTTATGATATCCTCAGCATATCTATATCTGCGAAAGTAAGCTCTACCTTTGAAGCGGCAAAAAAAGCGGGGGAGAGAGTAAAGGCAGAGTTCCCGGACAGAGAAATCTATTGCCTTGATTCTATAAGAATGTCGGGCTCGTTCGCACTTCTGACCGCCTATGCCCACGAGATGAAAAACGAGGGCAAGTCGATGCGTGAGGTCATATCCTGGCTCGAGGAGAATAAGCACAGGGTGCATCAGATGGGCCCGATCGACGACCTTATGTTTGTCGCACGCCGCGGCAGAATTTCGACGGGTAAGGCGATAATGGGTAGCTTCGCAGGCGTTAAGCCTATGGGCGATTGCAACAGCGAGGGCTACGTCACCGTGCTGACAAAGGTGAAGGGAATCAAAAAGGCTCTTACAACCACGGTTGCCTATATCAGACACGCCGCAACCGATATTGAAAACAACTACGTTTACATAACGCACAGTAACAGAGAAGCCTACGCTACCGAGCTTAAGGCAATGATCGAAAATGAGCTGCATCCCAAAAAGGTATTCCTCTGCGACGTTTTCGCGGCGAGCGGAACGAATATCGGACCGGGAATGGTCTGCGCCGCATTTATGGGAGAGGCTATCTCCGAGGACGGCTCCAAGGAAAAAGAATATATGAATAAGGCAACCGCAGGCTGCTGATAAAGGAAGCTTATGTTAGAACAAATAAACGGATCGTGCTACAAGGGCATGATCGCATACGGAATCAACAATCTGGATAAGCATTGCTCGACCGTCAACGACCTTAACGTTTTCCCCGTGCCCGACGGCGATACGGGCACGAATATGGTAATGACAATGAGGAACGGAATGAGCTCTATCGAGAGCTCGACCGATTCGCTCTCCGCAATATCCCAGAGATTTGCAAACGCCACAGTGTATGGCGCGAGAGGCAACTCGGGAGTCATAGTGTCGCAGTTTTTCAAGGGCGTTAGCGAGGGCTTGAAGGACTTGAGCGAGGCAGATTGCCTTGCGTTTTCAAAAGCGCTTGATAAGGGCTGTGAATACGCGTATAACTCCGTGGCAAATCCCGTGGAGGGAACGATACTCACTGTAATCAAGGACGCTACGGCGACCGTAAGAGCAAATATTGAAAATATACATAGCATGGAGGAGCTTGTCTCCAAATTTCTTGCAGAGGCGAGAATATCGCTCGACAATACTCCCGAGCTTTTACCGATACTGAAAAAAGCAGGTGTTGTCGATAGCGGAGGCGCGGGCATCGTCTATTTTTTCGAGGGAATTCAAAAGTACCTCAACGGAGAGAAGATAGAGGCCGTCGAGTCGAAAACCGAGACACAGTATATCGATTATTCGGCATTTGATAAAAACAGCAGCTTCGAATACGGCTATTGCACCGAGCTGCTTATTCAGCTCACCTCCGACAAGGAAGAATTTGACTATGCCGATTTCGGCAAGGAGCTTGGAAAACTCGGCGAATCGATAGTAACCTCCTTCGAGTCGGATAAGGTCAAGGTCCATATCCATACCTTTACCCCCGAAAAAATACTGACCTATTGCCACCGCTTCGGCGAGTTTCTGTCTCTCAAGATAGAGAATATGTCGGTTCAGCACACACAGACAACTCAAAAATATCTCTGTGCCGAGGCGCAGAATACGGGCAGCTTTGCCGTTGTTGCGGTAGCACCTAACGCGTTGCTTCAGAATATGCTCGCAGAAATGGGAGCGGACGTGGTGATTTTAAGCTCCGAGTCGCCCTCGTCTCAGGAGTTTATCGAATCGTTCGAGCAAATAGACAAAAAAGAGATATTGGTTTTTCCGAATAGCTCGAATTCTATCCTCAGTGCAATGCAGGCAGGAAGTCTCTATAAAAAGGCAAAGATCACCGTCCTCAATTGTCGCTCTATACCTAAATGCTACTCGTCGCTCGCGCTTATCGACTTCGAGAGTGATATAAACACCACTGTAAGCACTGTCAACGACACGATCGGCAATATTTACGAGGTCTCGATAATCCACGCATCGAAAAACATAGCGTACGGCGATAAGACCGTCGTTAAGAACGATTATTTTGCCCTCTCGGGCGATGACATTCTCGAAACGGGTGACCGCTTTGACGAGGTCGTGCTCAGAACAGTCAGGGAAGTGACAAGCAAAAAGGATTGCAGCGTGGTCAATATGTTTTACGGCAAAAATGCACCGACCGATCAGCTTTACGGCGTTGCCGACGAGATCGGGAGAGCTTTCGATTGCCTTGAGACATATATGATACCCACGCAAGACAATATATACGATCTTATACTTTCTTTTGAGTAATCTGGAGGATTAAAATGACTAACAAGTTAACTAAAAAATGGCAGCTCGTGCTGTACGGATGCTCGGGATTGGGCATCAATATGCTCGGAATGATAGTTGGAACCTATCTCTGTAGCGCGTTGCTCGTGGGCGGCTTTGAGGACAACGTAGAGAATTGGACGTATCTCAACCGCGACCTCGTAGTAGCAGGACTCTGGGCAACCTTGATCCTCGTTTCCAAGATAGTAGACGGAGTTATCGATATTCCTTTTGCATCCTGGCTCGACAATCTCCGTACCAAGTGGGGACGTCGCCGTCCCGCACTCCTCGGTGGTATGATAATTACGATGGCAGTTTATTGCCTCTTTCTCATCCCGATCGATAAAAGCGCAACCATGCTTAATACTATCTGGTTCGCGTTTCTTCTGATGGTATTCTACTCCGCATACACCCTCACGATGCTTTGCTATTATGCAACCTTCAGTGAGATAGTAGAGAAGGACTCCGACCGCGTTTTCCTTTCCAACACAAAATCTATCTGCGACGTCGTATATTTCTCGATGAGCTTCGCCCTCGTGCCCGTATTCGTGGGCATGGGAGTTAATATCCGCTACGTTGCGCTCATCTTCCTGCCTCTCGCGCTCCTTATGCTGATTCCTATGTTTCTTATCAAGGAAAGCTCTACCAAGGACGGCGTAAGGGACGAAAACGGCGAAATGGTAGCAAAGAGAGAAAGAGTAAGCCTTGTCAAGTCCTTTGCCTTCTCCTTCAAGAACAAAAAATATCTTTTCTGGTTGCTCATCCTCTCTGTAATGAACTTTGGCTTGCAGCTCTTTTTGAGCGGCATCAACGAGTTCTTCTCGACCACGGGAATAAATATGACCTTTGTTATGGCGTGCTCCTTTGCACCCGTTCCGTTTACATTGATTATTTATAATAAACTTATCAAAAAATACGGGCTTCGCGTTGCATATCAATATGCGCTTGGAATGTTCTCGCTTGGTATGGGATTGATGTTCTTCTGTCAGCTTTTGACCGATAGCTATCTGCTTCCGTTTGCGATATTCTGCAGCTTGCTTAATTCATTCGGTATAGGTGCATTTTTCTCCGTAACGTATATGATCCCCTCGCAGCTTGCAAAGGAAGCCACCGACGCAGGTGAAAAGGGAGCAAACGCGATGTATTTCGCGGTGCAGGGTCTTTTCGAGGGCGTTTCCGCAGGTCTCGCATCGGGAATTATGCTTGTATATCTCAAGCAGATTGAACGTACCGACCTGATTACCTGCATAGTCGCGGCGGCTTGTCTTGCGGCTTTGGTTATAGCCTTCTTTATGCCCAAATCGATCGCCCTGCTCGGAAAGACCGCTAAAAAGGACACAGAATGATCTACTATCTTTTCTGGTGGCTTTGCATTATCACAGGCTATCCTTATCAGCTCCTGCTTTTCAAGCGCAGAACCTTTTACGAGGATAAAAGCGTCCAGTCCCTTAAAATCAAGGGCGGCGCGTTGATAATTTCAAATCACTACCACTTTTACGACTATATGATGAATATGTTTGCCGTAACCCCGAGAAAGCTTAACGTAATTTCATCCGAGCTCGGCTTTAAGAACAAGCTTCTCGCGTTCGGAATGCGGTTTTTCGGCGGCATTCAGGCAAACAGAATAACGAAAAGCATGCGCTTTATGGATACCGCCGCAGATGTCATCCGAAAGGGAGGGCTGGTTCAGATCTTCCCCGAGGCAAAAATAACCGACGACGGTACGATAAAGCCCTTCAAGCACAGCTATATCGTTATTGCCCACAGATCAAACGCTCCGATCATTCCGATAATCACCGACGGAAATTACGGTTTTACGAAAAGAGCAAGCATCATCGTCGGCAAGCCGATATACGTCTCGGATTACATAAAAACAGACCGAAGAACTCCCACCAGAGAGGAGCTCGAGGCGGTCAACGAGATAATTTATTCCAAGGTCCTGTCACTCAGAAGGGAGCTTGAGGATAAAAAAGCGGCATTAAAAAAGAAAAACTGAAAGGACACACGGGAATGTTAGAGCTTACCCCCTTATACATCAGCCTCTCGCCAACGCTTCAAGTGGTGGCGTGGATAGTCGGCGTTATGGTCGTGCTTGGCATACTTATGTGGCCCTTGTCGGTAATCGTCGCATCGTTTTGTGTCTACGATCAGACCCTTCGCCGCAAGACTAAGGAGCAGTGGGGCAGAGGTCCTTCGGATTCCGATGCGAATACGATGAAGATGGATAGCATAGGAATGATTTGGTACGAGGAAAACTCGTCGCATAAAAGGGAAGTCAGTATCACAAACGACGGACTTAGGCTTGCGGGCGAGTATTACGATTTCGGTAACGACCGATGCGTCATCATTTTCCCTGGAAGAACCGAAAGCCTCAGATACGGCTATTATTTCGCAAAGCCTTACGTCGAGTCGGGCTACAATTTGCTTCTCATCGACTCCCGCGCTCACGGGCTCAGTGACGGCGAATTCAATACGGTAGGATTTGAAGAAAGCAAGGATGCTATCGCGTGGACTAAGTTCCTTTGTGATGAGCTGAACGTCAAATCTGTGCTTTATCACGGAAATTGCATCGGATCTGCCACGGCGCTGCTTGCCCTGACCTCCGAGGATTGCCCCGACTGTGTCGAGGGCTTAGTAGCAGAGGGAATGTTTGCGAACTTCGGCGAATCTATGAAAAATCACATTATAGAGCACAAAAAGCCGATCTTTATGGTCTACGGAATGATCAATTTCTGGATGAAGCATTACACGGGACACACGATGGACTTCGGCCCGATAAACGTCATCGACAAAATGAATAAGCCCCTGCTTATGTTGCATAGCAGGGAGGATATATATTCAACCCCCGAATACGCGCAAAAGCTCTATGATCTCGCATCAAGCGAGAATAAGGAGATCGTCTGGTTTGAGCACGGCAGACATTCAATGCTCCGTGTGACCGACACCGAAAGATACGACGATGCGATAAAGAGCTTTCTTGCTCGCACCTTTGAGTCCGTAAGGACTGAATAACCTCAGAAAAGGAGAATTTTATTATGTTGTGTAGAAAATGCGGTGCGCAAATGGACGATAGTGCGCGCTTTTGCTCCGCTTGCGGACACGATCACGCCACCGAAGCACCCGAAACAGTAAAAGAGCCTCTCAATGTCGATCCCGCGTATCAGGAGGCAAAGGACAGACTTTCCAATCAGATTCTCACGTGGGGAATACTCAGTATTGCCTTCGCATCTACCTTCTATTTTTCGCTTATCGGATTTATCTTTTCCTTCGTGACGAAGAGCAAGGTCATGCAGTATACCACTCATATCGGGCCCGTGTCGTATAAGTCAAAAGTAGGACGCGATCTTGGTAAGGCGGGCTTTATCGTAGGACTTATTCTGACCATAATCTGCACGCTTTACTTGTTTATCCTTTTTATGGCAATTTTAGGTATGATGCTCGCATAATTCAAATCGGGAACGGTTTTTGCCGTTCCCGATTTGAATTTTAAACATTGTGAAAAAATATTAAAAATCCTTTCTGTTGCTTGACATAGAGCAATAAGTGTGATAAAATATAACACGGAATTTTGATTAATTACTATATTATTCGAAAAGAAGTGAGGAAAAATGAAAAAAAACATAAATACACCTGCCGAGCAGGGTGCATCGGGCACGATAAAGGCGCGCCTTGCCGCGCTTGGTCGCAAGCTTTTTGACTTCGACCGTGTGCACGCGCATCTTTTGATGGCATTAATCTTAACCTTGGTGATCGAGTGCCTTTCAAGACGCTCGTTTATCGGAGGATTTGCGTTTATAATTGAGAATCCGATCGCCTTTGCGGTCAATTATCTCATTGCGCTCGTTCTCCTTCTGCCCACGCTCCTGATACCGAAGCGCATCGCAAGCGTAGCGCTTGTGTCAACGCTTTTGTTCGCGCTCGGCGTTATTCAGTTCTTCGTGCTTATCAATCGAGTCACGCCTCTTTCGGCGGTTGACTTTTCGATCTTTTTCAGTATAATTACGATCATAGACGTGTACTTCAAGCCCTACGAGCTTGCCTTGATGATCCTTGCGATCCTCGCGGCAATAGCGGGCATCGTCCTGCTCTTTATCAAGACGAAATCCCACGGCATTAAGCTCAAAAGCTTCCTTATAAGCTTTTTCAGTGCCACAGCCGCGCTTGTCGTAGCAATCGTGGTAGGATTTCAGACCAACCACCTCACCACACGCTTCCCGAATCTCGCGGATGCCTATAACGATTACGGATTTGCCTATTGCTTTTCGTTGAGCGTGTTTGACAGAGGAGTAAACCGCCCGAACGATTACAGCGAGGACGAGATGACCGAGATCCTCGATCAGATATACGGCGAGAGCGAAGGGGAGGACTCCGACGACGAGCAGAAAAAGCCCAACGTCGTTTTCGTCCAGCTCGAATCCTTCTTTGACGTAAAATATATAAACGAGCTGACCTATTCAGAGGATCCCGTACCCAATTTTACGGCGCTCAAGGAGCAGTACCCGAGCGGCTTTCTTACCGTGCCTGTTATCGGCGCAGCTACGATCAACGTAGAATTTGAGGTGCTCACGGGAATGAGAATAAGAGACTTCGGCGCGGGCGAGTACCCCTACCGAACGATATTGTCCGAAAATACCTGCGAGACTATCGCGTATGACCTTTTGGCATCGGGCTACCGAACCCACGCGATACATAACAACGAGGGAACCTTCTATCAGAGAAACGAGGTCTACAAGAACCTCGGATTTGAGAGCTTCACCTCGATCGAGTATTTCCCGAACCCCACCTACAATCCGTACGGCTGGGCAGAGGACGCGATGCTCACCGACGAGATATTGCATCTCCTTTCCTCAAGCGAGGAATCTGACTTTGTTTTCACAGTAGCGGTGCAGTCTCACGGCGATTATCCCGACGATTACGTTGCCGTCGAGGGTGACGTTACCGTTACAGGCGGAGCAAGTAACGCCGCAACGTTGAGCAGATATAATTATTATGTCAGCCAGCTCCACGCCGTCGACGAATTTGTAAAGGCTATATACAACGAGGTAATGGCTCTTGATGAGGATACGATCCTGGTCTTATACGGAGATCATCTGCCCACCTTGGTCAAGGACAGCGGCATCACACTCTCTGAAATGAACGATTTCCAGACCGAATACATCATCATCCCCAATTTTGAGGTCGAGTCCGAAACCCTTACGGATAAAGATATTTACGCATATCAGCTTTTCCCGAGAGTAATGGATATAATCGGCAACGATGAGGGCGTTATCAATATGTTCCACCGTGTTTGCAGCGAGGACGAAGACTACGCGGATAAGCTCACGAAGATCGAATACGACGTGCTCTACGGTGAAAAATACGCGTACGGTGACACCACATACGATTCTATCGACTATATGACGATGGGTAGCCGCGACATCAGTATCACCGACGTTTACGTCGAGGGTGATTACGTCTACGTCAAGGGCGAGAATTTCACACCGTACAGTGTGATCTTCTGCGACGATGACGAAAGAGATACCGAGTATCTCGACTCAAATACCCTCAGAATCCCCAAGAAAACTACCTTCTTCGACTTTGCAAAGACCGATAAGGTCGAGGTCTATCAGGTTACCGTAAAAGGTGAGCCGATGTCGAAAACGGAAGAGTTCATTGTTTCTGGAAACGGGAAATAATACAGAAGAGCTACCGAGTGTAAAATGGCACTTGGTAGCCCTTTTTGGTATATAATTTTCAACTAAACCATTGGTTTAATTTGCCCGAAAAATAAGTTATTGACTTTATTTTGGGTATATGCTACAATGAAATTGTCAGGAAGATGAAAGAGAGGGATACAAATGAATCTTGGTGAAAAAATATACGAGCTGAGAAAAAAGAACAATCTAACGCAGGAAATGCTTGCCGATAGTCTTTACGTGTCTGCGCAAGCGGTATCGAAATGGGAAAGAGGAGTTGCAAATCCCGATTTGGAGCTTATTCCGGCAATGGCGGCATTGTTCGGGGTATCAGCGGACGAGCTGCTTGGAATGTCTGTAAAAAATGATAACCGCGTGGCAACCGAAATGCTGGAGCAACGTATTATTTATCTTGAACGGCTCGTTGATATGCTTATGTCGGGAGATAGCGAGGAGGCGCTTGAAACCTCGCTTAGTGAGTGTAATGCTCTTGAAAGCTTTGATTTTACGTCAATGACCGAAAGTGAGCTGGGCAAATGGAGCTTGGAAAATGCCAAGATCATCGAATCTGAGGACAAGATCGTATTTGAGACGACTCCAAAATGGAAAACCGTAGGCAGAGTTATTGATCCACAGATAGTTAACAAAAAAATGAATCTTGATATTCGAGCAGTTAATCGAATTATCATTAAGTTCAGGTCTTTCAGCACGAGTCGCAAGGATACATTGGAAATATTCTTCACCACAAAAAATCATCCGAATTGGGATAGGCAAAAAATGATATCCTACCCATACTATACAGGGCAGACGTGCAGCGCCGATATAATTTTTACAAGTCCGTCATGGGATGATACTCTCACACAGCTACGCATAGACACCACTCTCGGTTATTCTGAAAGAAGCGAGATAGAGTACGTCGCACTTGTTGACGAAAACGGGGAAGTAAAATATAGCTGTAGCTTTTCAGATCCCTCCGACCCCGAAATAAAAAATTGGGAGGTTGTAAACGCTACAGCCATACCCTGTCAAACGGCGCTTGCATACAGAACCGAGTGGGTAGACAATAAGCAAGCGGTTTACGACCCTATGATTTATAACAATAATTTGTTTTTTGAAATAGGAAAGACCAAGCATATCCATATCCGCATGAGAGTAGATCTTGATGATCCAAATGCGCGGGGTTGGACGATAAACAATAAGTTTTACAATTCCTACCTGAAATTGTATTTCAAGACCGAGGCGAGCAATGAATACAGTGAGCAAAAGCACGTAAGAGTTGATTACGTTGCAGGCTGCGGAATGATCGATCTGTACGCGGATATGTCAGCCAATGCTTTTTGGCGAGGTATACTTACGGGACTTCGTCTTGACCCCGTTGAGCTCGTAGGAGCTAAGATTGAGCTTGCGCTTATAGAGATACTTGAGCCGACCGCAGTTGTTCGCTCTGCAAGCATGCTTAAGAGCCTACAGGATCGGATGCAAAGCATAGAGCTTGTGGTTGATAGCATACAGGACAGAGTTGACGATCTCGAGTTCAGAATCGAGGATGTTGAATAAAAAAATCACGGTTGCCACTGGCAACCGTGATTTTTGGTGTGCAGGATATTATTTCAATTCCGCCTCAACACTCTCGGCGTATCTTACAGCCTCCATAGCGTCCGCGGCATACTTGTCCGCGCCGATCATGTTGGCGTAATCCTCGGTCAGCACCGCACCGCCTACTATGACCTTGCAGAAGGGAACCTTATCGTGAAGCATAGCCACAGTTTTCTCCATTGAGGGAACAGTAGTTGTCATAAGCGCGCTGAGTCCAACGATCTCTGCCTTGTAGCGTAAAGCCGCCTCGACGACGACCTCGGGAGCGACGTCGCGACCGAGATCAATGACCCTGAATCCGTAATTTTCAAGCAACAAACAAACGATATTCTTTCCAATATCGTGAATATCACCCTTAACCGTAGCCATAACGATAGTCAATCTCTCCGCACCCTCTGCCTTGCTTGCCGCAAGAGCCTCGCTGATCGGCTCGAAGGCAGCCTTTGCCGCCTCTGCGCTCATCAAAAGACCGGGCAGATAAACCGTGTGCTCCTCAAATCCCTTGCCAACCACGTCAAGCGCAGGAATTATATGCTCCTTTACGATCTCAAGCGCAGGCGTATCCTTAAGCATCGCGACCGTAAGCTCACGCGCCTTGTCGCAACGCCCCTTTATTATGGTCTCCTTCAAGGATTCCGCGCCGTTGTCGGCAGAAGAAGCAACGGACGAAGAAATCGTCTCATTTCCTGACAAACGTGCTGCAAAGCTCACGTAATCCGAACAGTTTTCGTCAAGAGAGTGAAGCGCGCGGAAGGAATAATAAGCCTTCATCATCTCGGCGGAATATGGGTTCATTATTGCCGCGGAAAGCCCGTTTTCAAGCGCGCTGACAAAGAAAGCAGAGTTGAGGACGTCGCGCGCGGGAAGACCGAACGAAACGTTTGAAACGCCAAGAACCGTGTTAGCGCCAAGCTCCTCGCGAATTCTTCGCAGAGCGCCGAGAGTAACCAGAGCCGCAGTCGGCTCGGCGCTTACAGTCATAGTCAGTGTGTCAAAAATTATGTCCTTTTTGTCGATCCCGTATTCCTTTGCAACGGTGAGAATTTTTTTCGCGATCTCAAGCCTGCCGTCGATCGAATCGGGTATTCCGTTTTCGTCAAGCGTAAGCGCCACGACCACGCCACCGTATTTTTTAACGAGAGGGAAGACCGCGCTCATAGACTCCGCCTTGCCATTGACCGAGTTGATCATCGCCTTTCCGTTGTATCTGCGGAGTGCCGACTCCATAGCGATAGGATCGGCAGTATCTATCTGCAACGGCAGGTTACAGACCGCCTGAAGTGCGCAAACGACCTCCTTTATAGTCTCAGGCTCATCAATTTCGGGCAGACCGACGTTAACGTCAAGAATATGAGCGCCTGCCGCCTCTTGATCAAGCCCTTCCTTGAGAATAAAGTCGACATCGCGGTCACGGAGCGCCTGCTTGAAGCGTTTTTTGCCCGTCGGATTGATGCGCTCGCCAATAAGTATCGGCGCGTCTGCAAAGTTCACCGCGTGAGTGTAAGAGGACACAAGGGTGTCGTTTTTCTTCTCGCTCATTGTGGGGACACAAGGCTTTGCCGAAGCGAGAGCGCGGATGTAATCGGGAGTCGTACCGCAGCAGCCGCCGCAGATGCGAACCCCCTTGCCTACGAGCAGAGCGACCTCTTTCGCGAACTCCTCGGGCGTGATATCATATACCGTCTTGCCGTCCTTGATCTCGGGAAGTCCGGCATTCGGCTTGAGCAAAACGGGAACAGAGGCATATTTCAAAAGCTCCTCGATCACGGGAGCAAGCTGACGCGGACCGAGCGAGCAGTTTGCACCGATAGCGTCCGCACCCATACCCTCAAGCATAGCTACCATTGCCGCAGGTGATGCGCCCGTCATAAGTCGGAGGTCAGATCCGTAAGCGTTGAAAACGAAAACGGGGAGATCGCAGCTTTCTTTAGCCGCAAGCAAAGCCGCCTTGGTCTCGTAGCTGTCGTTCATCGTCTCAATGAATATAAAATCGACACCGTATTTAACTCCAAGCTTCACCGTCTCGGCAAAAAGGGAAACGGCATCCTCAAAATCAAAGTCTCCGTAAGGCTTTAACAGCTTGCCCGAAGGACCGATATCGAGAGCAATAAACCTTTCCTTGCCTCCGTCAGAAGTTTCCTTCGCAATTTTCGCGTTTTCAACCGCTGCTTTAATGATATCCTCAAGCTCCTCGCGAGAAAATTTCAGTAGATTTGCACCAAACGTATTGGTGGAAACTACGTTTGAACCCGCATTGTAATAATCACGGTGAATTTTCTGAATCACCTCGGGGTGAGAAAGATTCCACCGCTCGGGGAGCTCGCCCGCCGCAAGTCCGTGAGACTGCAAAAGCGTGCCCATGCCCCCGTCAAGTATAAGCAGATTGTTCTTAATAAAATCAAGTATTTTCATTTCAGTTTAATAAATTCCTATTATAGCGGTTACCGATTTAGTCGGCGACATTATCAAGCTGTCGTTGAGAGTAAGCCCGATTCGTCTGTCACATCCAAGCATAGAGAAGATCTCCTTCTGCGCCTCAAGCGGAAAATCGCCGTATCCGGGGCTGAACCTCGGACGAAGCCGTTTGCCCTGCAAGCCTTGCTTTCTTGCCATCTCGGCGCAAAAAATGTCACACAGCGCCTCTATTCTCTCGGCGCCGAGCGCCTGTAAGCAGACCGCCAACGAGGGCGAGACCTTGCCGTAGCGCATTATCAGACGGTCTATCTCTATCCCAACCGTCGCACCGAAAAGAATTACCGACTCGCAGCCATCAAGATTTTTCAAAAGATTCTTGCTTTCGGTTCGTACTGTTCCAATCCTTATCTGTCCGTCCGAGACCGACAAAGGAAGCTCGCAAAAGCAGACCTTGCCGCAAAAAGCATCCTTTCCGACCTCGATCGCGCGATCGATAAGCGCCTCGGTCTCGTCGTCAGACTCCCTGCAGCCCATATATCGAAGCACTTCACGTCGATCGACCTCGGGCAAAGCAAATCCCTCAAATAAAACCACGCTCATTTTCCGATTATAGCAGAGACGTTGCTCTGTATCCTCTCGGCGACCTCGGGCTTGTTCATCGAGTAAACGTGCACGTTGGTTATGCCGTTAGCGTAAAGATCGATTATCTGATCGGTGGCATACGCAATTCCTGCCTGCTTCATCGCCTCGGGATCAGAGCCGAACTTGTCAACGAGCGCCTTGAAGCGTTGGGGCATAAACGAGCCCGACATCTTTATCGATCGCTCTACCATATTGGCGTTGGTTATCGGCATAATACCGGGAACGATCGGGACGGTAATACCTGCCTCGCGTATCTTATAGAGAAAATTATAGAAAAGATTATTGTCGAAAAACATTTGAGTGGTAAGAAAATCGCAGCCCGCGTCAACCTTTTCCTTCAGATGCCTTATATCTTCCTTCTGATTTGCGCTTTCGGGATGTATCTCGGGATAGCAAGCTCCGCCGATGCAAAGATCCGCACCGCTTTCCTTAAGCTCACGAACAAGCTCCACCGCGTGAGAGTATGCCCATCCGCTTCGATCGGCATCAAGCATATTCGAGGGAATATCGCCGCGAAGCGCCATAATATTCTCAATGCCTGCAGCCTTAATACGTTCGATCATCTCGCGAACAGTATCCTTTGTCGACGAAACGCAGGTAAGATGTGCGAGAGTCGGCACACCGTATTGCGCCTTTATGTTTTTTGCAATGTCGAGAGTATATTGACTCGTTCCGCCGCCCGCTCCGTAAGTCACGCTCATAAACGAGGGCTTGAGCGCCGCGATCTGCTCGGTCGCGACCTTCACACTCTCAAAAGCGGTCGTCGTTTTGGGAGGGAAGACCTCAAACGAGAGGTGGGGCGTATTTTTCTCAAAAATCTTGGTCAATTTCATTATTCTTCACCTTCTTTATCGTCAAACCGTTATTTTTTCGGTCCAAACAATACTTCATTCTATATTGTAGCATATTTTGTCAGCTTTTTCAACGCTTTTGCGAAAAAAATAACGTCAGACGGCTTGAGCAATAAAAAATCCAACGCTCCTGCATAAAAACATGCACCGCCAAAGGCTTTAAACCTTTGACGGTGCAAAAAATTTATTAATTTATCAGCCGTGACGCTTATCGATCGCTCTGTGGATCACCTTTGCAATTTCAACTATCGGGATAATAAGAATTGCAAGTCCGAATGCGATGCCGTATTCGGTAAGGTCGAGATGAGCAAGCTCAAATGCGTTAGCGAGGAAGGGAATCTCGATAACCGCAGTTGTGAGCAAGAGCGAAAGCGCACCTGCACCCCAGAGCCAGAGATTCTGGGTCTTCATAGCGAAAATAGAACCGTGAAGACTTCTCATATTGAATGCGTGACAGATCTCGCAAAGCGAGAGGGTAAGGAATGCCATGCTTGTTCCAAGCATCTCAGCGGAGTACGTACCTGCCGCGATAGCATCTGCGTGGTGAAGATCTGCAAGATAGTATCTGCCGATAAGGTAAGATGCAAGTGTGATGACGGTTACGAGTACGCCCTGATAGAACACCGCAACGCCAAGACCGCCTGCAAATATGCCTTCCTTTGAGTCACGGGGCTTGCGCTTCATAACGTCAGCCTCGGGCTTTTCCATACCGAGCGCAAGAGCAGGGAAGCAGTCTGTAATAAGATTGATCCAAAGCAGGTGAACGGGCTTGAATATCGTAAATCCGAGAAGAGTTGCAGCGAATATCGAAAGCACCTCGGAGAGATTGGATGCGAGAAGGAACTGAATTGCCTTACGGATGTTGTCGTAGATTCTTCTTCCTTCGCCAACCGCGGAAACGATGGTTGCAAAGTTGTCGTCTGCGAGTATCATATCCGCGACGTTCTTCGTAACGTCAGTACCCGTGATACCCATTCCAACACCGATGTCAGCGTTCTTTATAGAGGGAGCGTCGTTTACGCCGTCGCCGGTCATAGCGGTAACCATGCCCTTCTTTCTCCAAGCGTTGACGATTCTCGTCTTGTGCTCGGGTTGAACACGTGCGTATACGCTGTATTTTTCAACTAAGGTTTCAAACTCCTCGTCGGAGATATCGTCGAGCTCAGCGCCTGTGATCGCCTGCGAGGGATCGGTAATGATACCGAGCTGCATCGCGATCGCGATAGCGGTATCCTTGTGGTCGCCCGTGATCATTATAGGACGTATACCTGCGCTTCGGCACTCGTCGATAGCAGGCTTTACCTCGGGACGAACAGGGTCGATCATACCAACAAGACCTACGAAGCAGAGGTCGTTCTCGACCGCCTCGCTGGTGTACTCGTCAGGTTCATTGTCAAGGTCCTTCTTCGCAGCCGCAAGAACGCGGAGCGCCTTGTCTGCCATAGCCTTGTTAGCCGCGAGAATTTCCTGGCGGAGAGCATCTGTAAGATCTACGACCTCGCCGTTCACAAGCGTCTTCGTGCAACGCTTAAGGAGCTCGTCGGGAGCGCCCTTTGTGAACTGAACGATCGCGCCGTCAGCGGTCTTGTGTACGGTTGACATCATCTTTCTTCCCGAATCGAAGGGAACCTCGCCTACACGAACGAAGATGTTTTTCTGAACGTTCTTGGAAAGCTCAAGCTTTTCTGCGTAGTTAACGAGAGCAGCCTCGGTAGGCTCGCCGACTGCGGTTTTTGCCTCCTCGTCAAACTCCGCATCGGAGCAGAGCGACATAGCGTTTGCAAGGAGCTTTTCGTTGTCTCCGTAGTGCTCAACTACGGTCATCTTGTTCTGTGTAAGAGTACCGGTCTTATCAGAGCAGATTATCTGCGTGCATCCGAGAGTTTCAACTGCGGTAAGCTTACGAATTATCGCGCTTCTCTTGGACATGTTGGTTACGCCGATAGAGAGAACGATAGTAACAACGGTAGCAAGTCCCTCAGGAATAGCCGCAACCGCAAGGGAAATAGCTATCATGAAGGAGTTGAGTATGGGCTCAAAGCCTAATCCGTCACGAATGAGCTGTACGCCGAAGATAACTACACAGATACCTATAACGAGCCATGTAAGGATCTTGGAAAGACCTGCAAGCTTGATCTGAAGGGGCGTTTTGCCTTCCTCTGCCTGTGCAAGCGCGTCCGCGATCTTACCCATTTCGGTATCCATACCGGTTGCAACTATTACAGCCTTACCGCGTCCGTAAACGACGGTAGAGCCCATAAATACCATGTTCTTGCGGTCGCCGAGCGCAACGTCGCCGTTTGCACCGGGGGTGAGAGTCTCAACCCTCTTGTCCACGGGAACAGACTCGCCCGTGAGGGCAGCCTCCTCGATCTTCATGGAAGCGCACTCGATTATACGTGCATCTGCGGGAACTGCATCGCCCGCCTCAAGAACTATAATATCACCGATCACAAGGTCTTCACTCGGTATGCTTATCTGCTTGCCGTCACGAATTACCTTGCTTTGTGCTTTAGACATTGCCTGAAGAGCCTCGATAGCCTTTTCAGCCTTGCTCTCCTGAAGAACGCCGAGAATCGCGTTTATAAGCACGACGGCGAGAATGATCACAACGTCAGCAGGGAATTCAAAGCCGTGCTGAAGACCGTTATAGATCTCCACACCTGCGGAAATAGCCGCGGCAACGAGAAGGATGATGGTCATCGGCTCGGCAAGCTGCTTGAAAAACCTGACGATCATTGATTCCTTCTTTGCTTCTACAAGCTTGTTCTTGCCGTTTTCGGCAAGTCGCTTTTCTGCCTCGGCGGAGGTAAGACCTTCGGGAGAGGCGTTCAGCTCATGCAAGACACTTTCTTTGTCCTCGCAATAGAATTTCATTGATTTTCCTCCAATTTTCAGCTATATGAAAGCTTGAATATAGCCCTATCTGTAAAAATAAGGGCCTCTTGTATAATTATACCATAAATAATATACAAAATCAACAACACTAGGTTATTTAATATGAAAATACTTTGTTATACAATTGTGAAAAATATTTGTCCAACTCTCAAAGAATAGCGCTTGTTACAGTTAGTATTCCCCAAACAAAAACAGAGCCCTCCGAAAAGAACTCTGTAATTGTAAAAATTATTGATTATTTTCTTTGTTTTGACTGTTGCAAAGTCCGCAAGCACCGCAGTTTCCGCCGCAGGAGCAGGAGGATTTGCCTTTTTTCTTATTTATCACGCCAACGACGATTATCGATACGAAAGCCGCGGCAATAACACCGATCAGAAGATATGATAACCACATAAATTTATCCTCCTTTTAAAGAATTTTTATTTGCCGAGCGCCTTTTTTGCGGGACGAACGAGCATGTATATCATAAATGCAAGCACCACAGCTGCCGCAACGGTACCAATAATACTGCCCGTGCCGATAAACCAAGCGCCGATTTGATATACGATAAGTGAGCACGCGTAAGCGAAAACGCACATATAGCCGATAGCGAATGCCGTCCACTTGCCGTTGTTCATCTCTCTCTTGATCGCACCCATAGCAGCAAAGCAGGGAGCACAAAGAAGGTTGAACATCATAAACGAGAAGCCTGCGAGAGCGTTGCCGCCAAAGAAGATAAGTCCTGCTGCCTGCTGAGCCGAGAGAGCCTCACCAACAAGCGCATCCTCCATTCCTGCAAGTGCTCCGAACACGCCAACTACCTCTTCCTTCGCAACAAGACCAAGAATAGTAGCAACGGCTGCCTGCCAGGTTCCAAATCCGAGAGGCGCGAAGATCCAGGCGATAGCGTTTCCAATCACCTCGAGAATGGAAGCTCCTCCGAGCTCCTCAGTGATGTAGTGGAAGCCACCCTCAAACGAAAGACTGTTGAGAGTCCAGATGATAATGCTTGCCGCAAGGATAACTGTTCCCGCGCGCTTGATAAAGGACCATCCGCGCTCCCACATAGAGCGGAATACGTTGCCTGCAACGGGTGCGTGATAAGCGGGAAGCTCCATAACAAAGGGAGCAGGATCACCCGCAAAGGGCTTTGTCTTCTTGAGAATAATACCCGAGATGATTACCGCCGCAATACCGATAAAATACGCCGAGGTAGCAACCCAAGCGCCGCCGAGCCAGCTGTTGCTGAAGAGAGCGCCCGCGATAAACGCTACTATGGGCATTTTCGCTCCGCAGGGCATAAAGCCTGCGGTCATAATAGTCATTTTTCTGTCACGGTCCTGCTCAATGGTTCTCGAAGCCATAATACCGGGAACGCCGCATCCTGTACTAACAAGCATAGGAATGAATGACTTTCCGGAAAGACCGAACTTGCGGAATACACGGTCCATAATGAAGGCAACACGTGCCATATATCCGCAATCCTCAAGCAGAGACAGAAGAATAAAGAGAACGAGAAGCTGGGGAACGAAGCCGAGAACGGCACCAACGCCGCCTACGATACCGTCCATAATAAGCGAGTAGAGCCAAGGGAAGATAACGGGATCTCCTGCTTGATTCAGTAGTACCATATCAAGTAGCTCGGGAATACTTACCCACGAGCCCATCCAAGAGGGAAGATCTCCCGCAGCAGCCGCTTCGGCAAACGAGCCGAACAATCCGTCGTTCATAAATACAACGGTAAAATCACCGATCGAACCGATAGAAATGAAATAAACCAGGAACATTGCGATAGCGAAGATCGGCAGCGCAAGAATTCTGTTTGTAACGATCTTGTCTATCTTGTCGGAGAGGGTCAGCTTATCGTGACTCTTCTTTTTGTAGCAGTTCTTCATCAGCTGCGCTATGTAAACGTAACGCTCGTTGGTAATGATCGACTCGGCGTCATCATCAAGCTCGCGCTCTGCCGCAGCAATGTCTTTTTCAATGTGAGCAAGCATCTCCTCGGAGAGACCGAGAGCCTCGATAGCCTTTTCGTCTCTCTCAAAGATCTTGATCGCGTACCATCTCTGCTGCTCCTCGGGAAGAGAGTGCACCGCCGCCTCCTCAATATGAGCGATCGCGTGCTCAACTGCACCCGAGAAGGTGTGCATGGGAACGCACTTGCCTGTCTCTGCGGCCTTGATAGCCTCCTCTGCAGCGATGAGAGTTCCGTCGCCCTTGAGTGCAGAGATCTCAACGATCTTGCATCCAAGCTCGCGGCTGAGCTCCTCAATATTGATCTTATCGCCGTTCTTGCGAACGATATCCATCATATTGATAGCAACTACAACGGGAATGCCGAGCTCTGTGAGCTGAGTCGTGAGATAAAGGTTTCTTTCAAGATTAGTTCCGTCAACAATGTTAAGGATAACGTCGGGACGCTCTCCGATGAGGTAATTTCTTGCAACTACCTCTTCAAGAGTGTAGGGGGAAAGGGAATAAATGCCGGGGAGGTCGGTAACGGTAACACCGTCGTGCTTTTTGAGCTTACCTTCCTTTTTCTCCACGGTAACACCGGGCCAGTTTCCGACGTACTGGTTAGCGCCCGTAAGCGCGTTGAACAATGTCGTCTTACCGCAGTTAGGGTTGCCGGCAAGAGCAATTCTGATACTCATAACAGTAACAATGCCTTTCTATAAGTTAAATTTTTAATTTCATTTTGAAGTTAGCAACCGCTAACTCTCCGCCAAAAATATCAGGGGAATAATCCCCGAATATTTTATTCTACCTCAACCATTTCGGCATCGGCACGGCGCAATGAAAGCTCGTAACCGCGAACGTTGATCTCAACGGGGTCACCTAAGGGAGCGACCTTTCGGACGTAGATCTCAACGCCCTTGGTAATTCCCATGTCCATGATCCTGCGCTTGACCGCGCCCTCACCGTGAAGCTTAACTACCTTGACCGTTTCGCCGACCTTGACTTCCTTCAGAGTTTTCATTTCTGCAACCTCCTTAACGTATTATATTATAAAAGAGCGGGGAAGATCACACCATGATCTTCATAGCCATTTCCTTGCTTATAGCAACGCGGGACTCCTTGACCTTGACGATAATGTTTCCGCCGATAGAATTAATGATCGAAACGTCACCGCCAACGACGAAGCCGAGATTCTCAAGATGTTTTTTCACCTCGGGAGAGCCGCCGATCCTTCTGATCAAATATTCTTCGCCAATATTGGCAAGAGCTAAAGGCATCATAGATAAGTCCTCTTTAGTGGTAATTTGCTGTGCTTTTCTATATCTTAAAAAGCAAAAATCTATCAGTTAGCATCTGCTAACCGAAATTATTATACCATAATATAGGAAAATGTCAATAAGTTTTACAAAAAAAACGAAAAAATAGCAAAAAGCACAAAAAGAAGCCTTGTCCTTTTTGTGCTTTTTGTGCAATTATCTTGCGCGTTAGTCAATAGCCTTTGAAAGCGCTTCACCGAAAAGCCTTCCAAGTAAGAGCATAGACTCGGAATCGTAATGCGCAAAGTCATTATTCTCAAACATAGTAGTAAGACCGTAATCATTAGTATCGATAAAATAATTGAGATGAGAATCTCTCGATACCAAAACTTTAGAGTAATTTAGTGCCAAGAAATTACTCCACATACCGCTATCCGTGATAGCCGCATCGATGAATGCGATGCCGCGCACCGATGCATGATCCGCAAACTTCTCACGGATATGGCTTATCAGCGCAGTCTCAAGCTCGTAGTACCCGTATGCCTGAGAAGCCAGATTTGCATCAGACTCTCCCTGCATCCAGAGCATACCGACGATCTTAGGCGTCAAGCCTTCTGCTTCGAGCAGGGCGAGACCCTTTTCAATATTCTGGTCAAGCTTTACAAAGCACTCACCGTACGAGCCATCGTCGATCGGGTTAAAATGATCGTGAATTGTAGCACCGCCTGCGGCGTATTTGATGATATAAAAGGTCTCGTCGGGATAGGTCTCGGAAAGGTAAGCGGCAAGACCGAGCTCAGGACCGAACATATTGGCGGTAACGCCCTGACCTACCTTTACGTTAACAAATGTATCGGAATGCTGGGTGTGCTGGATTACGTGATTTACATCAAGCAGCTCACTATAGTAAAGAATCTTTATATTTTCAAATCCGTCTGAGTATTTTTTATACTCATTAGCGCCGAGCTTCTGATACAGATATGCGGTTGAAGATGTACCGACACCGTTGGACTGACCCGAAAGAATAATAACCTTTGCGACGTCCTCAGGGTCCTTTTCGGTCACGATGTCAGAGGTTTCTTCCTCCTGCTTGGGAACGGAGTGCTCGATCGTAAAGCCTCCGTACAGAGCTCTTTGTCCTGCCTTTGTGGGAGAACCGTTCATATAGCAGATCAGATTGTAGGGAGCATATTCCTCGGGCATATCGCCCTTGCTCCAGACTGTTCCGAGCAGCGTGGATTCGGAGGAATCCTGGGACTCGTTAGACAGAACTACCAGATAATCTCCCTTGCCGACCTCACCGTCCTCAAACTTCATAGTATAGGTCTGGAAAATAGTTCCAACCTTGTCGGAGCGGATGGGCTCTGCGGCAACAGACTCGTCGTAGTCGCCCGTGAATTTATACAAGTTAACAACGAGGGTTGTATCCGCCTGAGTGGTCAATGCTCTGATTCTTATCGAAAGCGCGGTAAGCTGACCGTCGGGAATCGTAAACGACATGGCGCAGGATGACGTCTTTTTCAGAACCTTAGATCCAACGATATCATTCGTATAGCTGCAAAAGCTTACGTAATCCTCGCGGACCTCGGTTTCTCCGAGATATTCCGTGGTCTCCTCGGTCGTCTCGTCGGTTGTTTCGTCAGCCGTTCCGTCGGTTGTTTCATCGGTGGTTTCCTCGGTTGTTTCTTCGGTTACGGTGGTTTCATCCTCCGCCGTTCTCGAGTCTTTGCAGGCAACGAAGGAAAGTGCAAGCACCATAGCCAAAATAAGTGCAATAAGCTTCAAGAATTTCATATCCAAATTCCTTTCATAAGTATTCAACCCAACAATTATATCACACATCGACTCAAAAATCAAGGATTTTTATAAAATTAAATGATAGTTTCGCCGTCGCAATTGACAAAATAAGGGTTATGTGATATAATTTATATCGAAACAGGAAAGAGGGTGCTGATTTGAAGATATATAAATCCGTCTTTGACCTCGTCGGAAACACTCCGTTGCTTGAGCTGACAAATTTTGAGCAAAAGATCGCATCGGAGGCGAAAATATACGCCAAGGTCGAATTTTTTAATCCGGCAGGCTCAGTCAAGGACCGTGTTGCAAGGGAAATGATCGAAAAATATGAAAAAGAGGGCAAGCTGACAAAGAACAGCACGCTTATCGAGGCGACCTCGGGAAATACGGGCATCGGACTTGCCGCCCTTTGCGCCGCAAGGGGATATAAGCTTATAATCGTTATGCCAGATACGATGTCGGCAGAGCGCAGAGCGCTTATGAGCGCATACGGCGCAAGGCTCGTGCTCACGGACGGTGCGCTCGGCATGCAGGGCGCGATCCAAAAGGCAGAGGAGCTTGAAAGCAGCATCGAAGGGGCAATGATAGTCGGTCAGTTCACAAATCCCTCAAACCCCGAAGCCCACTATAAGACCACGGGACCTGAAATATGGCAGGATACCGACGGCAAGGTCGATATTCTGATCGCTTGTGTCGGCACAGGCGGAACCTTGAGCGGCACGGGAAGATATCTTAAGGATCAAAACCCGGGCGTCAAGGTAATTGCGGTCGAGCCTGCCGCTTCTCCTTATCTTAGCGAAGGAAGAGCGGGAGCGCATAAGATTCAGGGCATCGGCGCAGGCTTCCTGCCCGAGACTCTCGACAGATCGGTCATCGACAGAGTAGTAACCGTAACTGATGACGAAGCCTACGAGAGCGCAAGAGAGATCGCCAAGAGCGACGGATTGCTGGTCGGCATCTCGTCGGGAGCGGCACTTGCGGCAACGCGTAAGATCGCGACAGATCCCGAAAATAAAGGGAAAAATATAGTAGTAATCCTGCCCGACACGGGAGAAAGATATCTCTCTGCGGGAGTATTTGAATAAAAAGGAAGAAACGAAATGAGAAACGCACAGCTTGCGGATATTCTTCGTCCGCAAACAATAGACGATATAGCAGGTCAGAAGCACCTTTTTGGTGAGCGCGGAGTCATCCGTAGGATGATGAATGGCGGCAGGATCACGAATATGATCTTTTTCGGACCTCCCGGTACGGGAAAGACCACCGCCGCATCGATAATTGCAAAGCAATCGGGAATGAACTTTCACCGCCTTAACGCCACAAGCGCATCGCTTTCCGACGTGAAGGAGGTCCTTGCAGGCTCGGCAAGTCTTTTCGGCTCAAACGGAACGCTTCTGTATATCGACGAGATCCAGTATTTCAACAGAAAGCAACAGCAGTCTCTGCTCGAATATATCGAGGACGGCAGGGTAACACTTATCGCGTCAACGACCGAAAATCCGCATTTTTACATATACAACGCGATAATCTCTCGCTCGTCTCTCTTTGAGTTCAAGCCTGTCGAGGCAAGCGAGTGTGCAAAAATGCTTTATCGCGCACTTGACTATCTTAACAACGAAAATCAAGCGCAAAAGACCGTATCCGAAAAGACAGCGGAATATATCGCCAAGGCGGCAGGCGGAGACGTGCGCCGCGCCATCGGACTCTTTGAAAACGCGTATTTTTCAGCAGAGAACGAGATAACCCCCGCCGATGCAGATCAGTTCAACTACGGAGTCGGAAACTATAACGACGACGTGCACTACGATATGCTCGGTTGTCTGCAAAAATCTATCCGCGGCTCCGATCCCGACGCGGCGGCATTTTACGTAGCGAAAATGGTAGAGCAGGGAGACATCATCTCGCTCTGCCGCAGATTGCAGGTTATCGCAAGCGAGGATATCGGACTCGCGTACCCGATCGCTCCGGTCATAGTCAAGGCGTGCTGCGACTCGGCGCGTGAGCTCGGACTGCCCGAGGCAAGAATACCGCTCGGACACGCGGCAATAATGCTCGCTACCGCTCCGAAATCTAACACCCAGCACCTCGCGGTCGATGCTGCGCTCGAGGACGTCAGAGCAGGTAAGGGATTAACTCCTCCCATCCACCTCCAAAGTCCGCTTTTCAAGGGCTATAAATACCCCCACGACTACCCGAACCGCTACGTCGAGCAGCAATACCTGCCCGATGACCTCAAAAATAAGAAATATTATTTCTACGGAGACAATAAAACCGAAAAAGCGGCAGAGGAATATTGGAAAAAGATAAAGGGTAAATAAAGACAAGCCGTGTGCTGATCGCACACGGCTTGTCTTTATTTAATATCAATCAAAAATAATTATCTCAATCTGCTCCCATATTTCGGGATATTTTTCCTTATAAACGCTCTCGGCGTTTTTAATACTTGCCTCACTGACGTTTTTTTCAATGATAAATCCGCTGTTGTCGAATTGCTCCGAGAGATGTGCCGCGTAAGCAAGCAAATTGACCTTGTCGGTGCTGAATTTCTCCTTGAATGAGTCCGATTGTGACGTCACAGAGCCAAGAAGCTCAATGACCTCGCCGTCCTTCATCGTTATCTTAAAGGTGATACTGCCGTCCTCCCCACAAGCGAAGGAGTAGCGCATAACGTCGCTCTTGCCGTCCCATCTGTATTCCTTGGTCGTAACAAAACAGACCTTTGAGATCGAATCCTCGCGCAGCTCGGTGTAAGTGTTCGCGCCAAAAATAGCAAAGAGCAGTGAAGCGGAGATACAACCGACCGCCACAAGCTTGAATATCTTGTCCATCTTCGCACCGTCGCCGTTTTTCGAGGCTATCTGCGAGAGCTTGACCTGCCAGACTATAAATATCACCTCGTAAAGAACGAAGGCGACCGTAAGACCTGTCAGAGTTGTGGGAAGCAGAGCGCAAGCCGCACTGTCACCGAACCTCAAGCCGATAAAGAGTCGATTCAACAAAGAAGAGATCAGAGCATAAGCCACAACACCGAGGATAACGCACAGCGTGCCGAGAATGCCCGACGCGCAACCCTTGTTATTCTTTTTGTTCAAAAGTTTTTACCTGACCTTTCAAAATCCCGTACCCGTCAAAGCAGGCGGTAAGCCTTGCAGCCGTTCAGCTTCGCGCAAAGTCCGGCCGCATCCTTTTCGGTCATCTCGCCCGTAATAAGCGCGACCTTGTCCCCGTAAATTGCGAAATTGGAAATAGGACCGAAGCACTTTTCCGCAGTCTGGACGTCAAGCGCACACTCGGGGCACTTTTCGAACACGAAAAATCTCTTGCAGGAGTAAGACTCAACGTCGGCAATATCCGAAGCCTCTGCAATCTTGAATTCGGGAAGCTTGATCGAGCCGTCAGCGTGCGCGATCGCGTCAACGATGTCCGCACAGACCGCACTTGCCGTGGGAAGCTTGCCAGCTCCGGGACCGTAGAACATAACCTCGCCAACCATATCCGCGCCAAGCAGAATTCCGTTGAATACGCCGTTTATTCCCGAAAGAGGATTCGAGTGGGGCACAAGTCTGGGAGAGACCATGGCAAGTATCCTGCCGTCCACCCGTCTCGCGTGACCGATAAGCTTGATAGCATAGCCGAAGCTGTTAGCCATCTCAACGTCTGCGGTCGAAATATTGGTGATACCTTCAACGTAAATGTCGTTCGGAGAGATAGCCTTACCGAAGGCAAGGGAAGCGAGAATAACGATCTTTCTCGCCGCGTCAAGACCCTCAACGTCCGCCGCAGGATTTCTTTCGGCATAGCCCTTGTCCTGCGCGTCCTTTAGCACGTCTGCAAAATCCGCGCCCTCCGTGGTCATCTTTGTAAGAATATAGTTGGTCGTTCCGTTGAGAATACCGCTGATTTCTGTAATATTGTTTGAGGCAAGATCGTTGCACATAGGACGGATGATCGGAATACCGCCGCCCACGCTCGCCTCAAAAAGATAAGCAACGCCGTGCGCCCTAGCGATTTCAAGCAGCTCCGTGCCGAAGTTGGCAACAACCTCCTTGTTGGAGGTCACCACGCTCTTTCCTGCCTCAAGACAAGCCTTGGAGAAATCGTAAGCGGGGTGCGATCCGCCCATCATCTCGGCAACCACCGAAACCTCGGGATCGTTCAGAATTATATTAAAGTCGTGTATAACAAGGCTCTCAAAGGGATTTCCGGGGAACTCTCTCAGATCGAGAATGTATTTGATATTGATCTCCTTATCAAGCTTTTTTTCGATTATGCTTTTGTTTTGTGTCAGCACCTCGGCAACTCCCGAGCCGACGACACCAAAGCCAAGTATTGCTACGTTAACCATGCTTTTACCGTTCCTTTATCCGTCTGTAAACAAATTAAATTAATATACGTAGAACAGTATAACATATTTTCTGAAAAAATGCAACAGTTACTCTTGAAAAAAATGCAAAAGTGTGGTAAAATATATAAGTCACATAATTTTCGGAGGAAAAAGAACAGAATGGGCGCGCGCATCAGAGATAAAAGAAACGTAAAGATATTTGTGCTTTACCTTATGCAGAATATAAATTACCCGCTTGACTACGTCACTCTCAACGACATCGTTATGCAAAACGACTACGTTATGTACCTCGATTTTGCCGAATCGTTCCACGAGATGCTCGATGCGGGACTTGTCAATGAGGAGTGTAAAAACGAGTCGGGAGATCCGATGTACACCGTCACAGACAAGGGCAGGATAGTAGCAACCGAGCTTCATAGCGAGATCCTCTCGTCGCTCCTTGATAAGAGCCTCGAGTGTGCATTGCGCTATCTCGACTTCAAAAAGAGAAATATCAAGGTCTCAAGCAGGGTCGAGAAGCGAGACGACGGCAGATATAACGTCGTTTGCATAATCAAGGAAAACGGAGTCACGATAATGCAGAACAGCACGGTCGTAGACACCGCAAACCGAGCTCAGCGAATGGAGGACAACTTCCGCGATCACCCCGAGGTCGTATATAAGGGAGTTATGGCTCTTTTGTCGGGAAATATTAATTTTATATTCAATTGACATTATGCACAAAAAAGCGCCTCCTTGTGAGGCGCTTTTTGTTAATCGGTAATAATGTTGTCGGTATCTGAAAGTAATACTTAACAAACTTTTTTAAAATTATTTGTGCAAAAATCACATTTATTTTTCGCGATGTGATTTTTGTGCACAAAACGGCAAATCTCTTTTTGTGCAAAAGTGACCATAGGTAAACGAATTGTGTCAAATTGTACAAATCCTTGACGAAAAAAAAGTGTTGACCAAAATCTTTGCAAATGTTATAATTATTATAATAGCATAGGTATTTACATTTTTAAAAGAGGTAAGATGAATAAAAGCAATCGGGACGGCATCTCCGAGAGCGCAGAATCGCTCTGCGAGCTGATAAAAAGCGCAAGAGAGGGAAGCCAGGAGTCCTTTTTTGAGCTCAAGCGAAAATACACTCCCCTCATTGAAAGTCAGGTAACAAAGCATACGCTTGCCGATATGTCGGCGCAGGACGTCGAGGACTTGAGGCAGGAGGCAACCTCGATTTTCGTAAACGCGGTCTGCAATTACGATTTTTCGTCCGAGGGGGTCGAATTTGGGCTCTACGCGAAGATCTGCATAGGCAACGGGCTCGTTTCCTTCGTCCGCTCCTATATGAGAAGAAAAAAGAAGACCGTAATTCCGCTCGACCTTGCCGAAGGGTCTGCGGCAACGGGTAGCGACCCCTTGCAAACGCTCGTCGATAAGGAAAACGCTGGCGAGCTTGTCAGGATCATAAAAAAGAGCCTTTCAGACTACGAAAACCGCGTCTGGTGGCTCTACGTTTCGGGAATGTCGGTCTCCGATATTGCCGCCGCCATCGGAGAAACGAATCCGAGATCGGTAACGAACGCCATATACCGCATCAGAAAAAAGCTGCGTTCAAAAATCACCGATCAGCGCAACTCTGAATAAATTCTCAAAGAGAGTTTATTATATACTGTCCCCTCACTGTAAAAGCGGAGTGACGGGATATTCACAACATCAAAGTGAGGTAAAAAACAATGTGCGAAAACGAAGTAAAAGTTGAAGGTACGGAAGAGGTTTCCGAGGTAGTATACGAGGATATCACCCTTACCTGCAGAGATTGCGGTCAGGAGTTCGTATTCACCGCCGGTGAACAGGCTTTCTACGCTGAAAAGGGCTTTAAGAATCAGCCCAAGTGCTGCAAGGCTTGCCGCGACAAGAAAAAGAATGCTGAAAGAGGCGAGCGTCAGTACTTCATCGCTACTTGTAGCGAGTGCGGCGGCGAGGCAAAGCTCACGTTCCAGCCTTCCAGCGACAGACCCGTTTACTGCAGTAAGTGCTTCGAAGCAAGACGCTCTGCTCAGTAAAACTGTATTAAAGACACGGTAAACAAGTTGCGCTTTTAACTTCAGTTTATACTCGTCAATTTAATTATAGTTACAAAATCCCCGTAAGCCATTACGCTTACGGGGATTTTGTTATTGGATCGCTCTGAATTTTCTGTCGTAGCGTTTCTCGCTGAGCAAGGACGCGTACAAAAACTCTCCCTCGTCGCTCCCGATCGTTCGGGTCAAAAGCAGAAGACCGACGTATATCGCAAGAGTCAGCAGAATACCGCAAACAAGCTCCCAAGCGCCGCTGAGATGCAAGGGCAGAGCAATCAGAATAAGCTTCGCTGCGTTTGTCGCTCCGACTATGCAAATGATCGGCATCGCAACCTGATGGAACACGCGCGGCTTGATTTTGCTCACCGAGATCATTTTTCCGAGGCTGAGCGACGTGTTGAGTATCTCGGTCGCGTATATCGAGATCACGTATCCCCAGATACCGATCATCGGTATAAGAGTCAGCGCGAAAATGCAGGCAGTCAGAGTGTCGGCAATGTTGACGTTCATCGAATAGACCTGATGTCCCGTGCCCTTGAGTATCGCATCGACCGCGCCGTCAATGTACATAACGGGAATAAGCGGCGCAAGCACGCGAATGTAAAGCGCAGTCTCCTCGTTGTGATATATCAGCATCCCAAGCTCCTTTGAGAAAAAGAGCATAATGCCTGCCACACCCACGGAAAAGATCAACGATAAGGTCAGAGCGCGGTAGGAAACACGCCGCAGTCGCTCGTCGTTTTTCTGAACACAGCATTCACTTATTTCGGGAATAAGAAGACCTGCAAACGCCGAAACGAACGCGGAGGGAAAGAGAACAACGGGCAGAGCCATGCCGTGAAGCGCGCCGTATGAGGAAAGCGCCGCCGCCCAGCTTTGTCCGCTCGCCTTGAGCCCTTTCGGAATAAGCGCGTGCTGAAACATACTGAGAGCCGACCGTATACACGCGCTGAAGGTCACGGGCAGAGTTATCCCCAGAAGCTTTTTCGTCAATCCCTCGCCCTCAACACTCGCGCTCGGTGAAGCCTTGCCGAGCTTTTTGAGATCAATTCGGTAAAGCGCGTAGGTTATTACCAACGAGATAAATTCCGCAAGCGTGCCGCCGAGCACGAGCGCAATACACGCCTCCTCCGTGCCCTTGTCTACAAGGAGAGCAAGCAGACCCACCGTGATCGCGATCTTACAAAGCTGAACGACGATCTGAAACGCGGCGTTGACCTTGACCCTGCGCACCGCGGTAAAATAACCCGAAAGACAGGAGCAGATAGCAACAGGCAAAAGCGAAAACGACAATATCCTAAGAGGAGTGACCGCTCGGGCGTCACCAAGCAATAAATCGGCTATCAAAGGAGCGCCGAAAAAGAGCAAAAGAGTCGCAATAGCTCCCGTGACGGTGCAGCAGATAAGCGCGCGCCGCGCCGACCGCCTCGCAAGCATAGAATCACCAAGACCGAGAGCGTCGGAAACCAACCTCGTCGTTCCGAGATTTATCCCCGCCGCCGCAAGAGTTATAGAAAAGCCGTAAACGCTTCCAAGCAGGGAATAAAGACCCATCGCCTCGCTTCCCGCGCGATTTGAAACGTAAACGTTGAATATTACCGCAACTCCGCGCATAATAAGCGCCGTCAGAGTCAGAGAAATAGCGTTAAGAAAAAATTTTCGTGTTTTTGAAGCCATCAGGCAAGCGCCTCCCAAGATTAGCTTGTACTGTTCTATAAGTATGACTCCGAGGGAATGTTTATGCCGTGCCGAAATAAAAATCATTGTTAAAAGAGGAGTTTTATCATTATATCTATACAATAAAATCCTCCTTGCCGATGTCAATCGGAGAGGAGGATTTCTGTCTATGATTCAAATATATCTTTATATATTTTGGGGGACAAATAAAGATTTATATATTTCGTATCTTTATCCTTAGAATCGACCCTATATGCAATTTCTACATATCCAAAATCAATAATTCCCCAAATAAGATTTATATAATTATGATACTTTGTATGTAATATTTGATGGCGATATACAAGGATTCTTTCAGCGTATCTATTTTGTTCAATGATTTTCTCATTATCAAAGACAATATATTTATGGTTAATCCTGTCTATAACAAAATATAATAACAGAGAAAGGCAAGCTATAGACAATAAGATCAACAGATATATACAAAAACTGAAAACATTTATATCGAATCCCAAAAAATATCCTAAGGAAGAAATAAATATAAATAAGGTTGCTATTGCAATGGAAATGCCTTTATATAACTGCTGATTTGCTTTTATTTTCATGGCAAGTTTCCTTTCTCTATCAAATTGTTTGTTGTGCTTGCATCAATTACACAGTTACCCCACGCATCGTACTTATATTTTACCACAACAGCGCCGCTGTTGTCAAGTAGGGTTTATAACGTATCAAGATATCAAAAGGCAGTGCAACCAATCGGTCGCACTGCCTTAGATTATAAATATTACTCACTTCTGAGCGCCACAACGGGATCCTTCTTTGCTGCCGAGCGAGAGGGAATTATACCCGCAATAAGCGTCAGCACCATGCTGATCACAACGAGTATCAAGCCGCCCTGCCAAGGAAGAATAGCGCGGATGTTGTCAAGCCCCGTGAAGTATTGAACGATAGCCGAGATCGGAATGCAAAGCAGCACCGTCATCAGAATACCGATGACACCCGCCGCAAGACCGATGATCAGCGTCTCGGCATTGAAGACTCTCGAAACGTCCTTCTTGGAAGCACCGATAGCACGAAGAATACCGATCTCCTTTGTTCTTTCAAGTACCGAAATGTTTGTGATAATACCGATCATTATCGAAGAAACAACGAGCGAAATAGAAACGAACGCGATAAGCACGTAAGAGATCGCATTGATAATAATGGTAACCGAGGACATAAGCGAGCCGACAAGGTCGGTGTACTGGAGCGCATCGGGAGAATTGCCGTCAGGCTTCTTGCCGTGCTCCGCCTCATATTCCTCTGCATATTTTTCGTTTGCCGCATCGTTGTAGTCGCTGATGAACTTCTCAATAGCATCCTTGGATTCAAAGTCCTTTGCGAAGAAATTGATAGATGCAGGAGAAGCCTTTTCGGCATCGTCAAGCGTTTCGAGTACGCTGTCATAGGTCGCATCGATCTGAGGAGCCATATTGTAAAGCGTCTCCTCAAGCTCAATAAACGCGGGATCATCCTCGGTCAGAGTCGAGAGCAGTGTAACGAATATCTCCTCGTTGACCGTCATCGACTTAATGCTTTCGGTCAGCTTTTCGTATATCACGTTCATCGCATCCGTGCCCGCCATTTCAATAAGACCGGGAACTGCGAAGGGCATCTGCTCGCTTTGAGGAATACCCATCAGTGCGCCGAGCACCTGAGTCTGTACGTCAAGCACAGGGAAGAGCTTGACGAAGTTTTCGGGAGTGATCGTAATTCCGCCGGTAGTGGTGGACAGAACAGTGCAAAGCATCTGAATTCCGCTCTCATTGGCAGGATTAGCCTGAGCGGCGGAGAGCACCGCGCTGAATATCTGAGCCTGATTGTCCGAGGGAAGCAGCATAAACATACCGAGGAAGGACTCCGTATCGGTAACGTTGATTCTGTCGGAGAAATCGGGATTGTTGAGTATCTGCTCGGTCATGTAAGCGTAGAACATATCCATTGTCGCGTCGTCGATCTTGCTTACAAGCTCGTCGATCGTGTCGGGAGTATATTTCGTTCTCTCAAAGGGAAGACCCGTAAGAACGTTGATCTCGGGAGTTTCCTTCTGCTGATTGATAACGTCACTTGCCTCATTCTGCTCGAGAATGTAGTCTGTAAGCTCCTTGGTGTAGCCGACCGCACCCGAGATCGAGGTAGCCGCAGCGCCCTCTTTGGGACGGATAATACCCGAGATCTTTATGTCGATTCCGTTCTTTGTAACGAAATCCTCCTGATCGTAAGCAAAATCCTCTCTGAGATCATCCCAAACGGGATACTCAACACCGTCAACCTTGTAGACCTTGTCTTTGCTCTCGTCGAAGAAGTCCGACGTTGTGAGCAGCTTGAAGCTCATATTGAGAATATCCTCGTAGGTGTAGGGAGGAAGCTCCTTGGACTCGTACTTGCCGCCCATCAGATCCTCCATTTCCTTGTCGATCTCGTTGGGGTCAAGAATTCCGAGCATATAAAGCGTCATTTTACTTATCTGGTTGTTGGAGTTGACAACGAGAACGACCTCGTTGTACTCCTTGGGCCAGTTGCCCGCGATCATGTCGTACTGCTGATCAAGAAGCTCCTGATTGTTGATCATCTCGGAGAAAACGTTCATTCCTCCCATGCTTCCGCCCATTTCCATCAGCTCGGTCATACCCGAGAACGCCTCGCCCATATGCTCGAAAACTGTCTCCATACCGACCTTGTGCTTTCCGTCGGCACTGAATACCTGAAGCTGATAGTCGTAGGTGTACTGAATATCGCTTACGTACTGCTTTATATCATCGTAATTTGCGTCGATATGGACCTTGAACGCCTCAAGATTGTTCTCAACCGTAGAGGTCATAGCCGACATCATCGTTCCGAGCGAGTCGTCGACGTAGATCATACCCGAATCTCTGTAATCATCCGTGTTTGAAACACTTGTCATAGCGGAGAGCATCGCCGACATATCCTGCGTGTTCTTCTGAATAGTCAGAGGATAGGTCGAGAGTGTGTCCTCCTGCACCTGTGCGATAAAGGTGTTGATACCGGTTGAGAGCGCAAGTATGAGAGCGATACCGATAATACCGATACTGCCCGCGAAGCTCGTCATAATAGTACGGCCCTTTTTGGTTGCGAGATTGTTCAGCGAAAGCGAGAGGGCAGTGAAGAATGACATCGAGGTCTGCTTTTTCTTCGTCTTGACGTCCTTGGAAAGCTCGCGCGCTTTTTTGGTAAGTCCTGCATCCTCGCTCGAGGTTCTTTGAGTGTCAGCAACGTAGGGATCGGAGTCGTCGGTAACAAGACCGTCAAGCACCTTGATTATTCTCGAGGAATAGGTCTCGGCAAGCTCGGGGTTGTGCGTGACCATAATGATCAGCTTATCCTTGGAGATCTCTTTGAGAATTTCCATTATCTGAACGCTCGTGGTAGTGTCAAGCGCACCCGTGGGCTCGTCTGCGAGCAGAATATCGGGATCGTTGACAAGCGCACGCGCGATCGCAACTCTCTGCATCTGACCGCCCGACATCTGCGAGGGGCGCTTCTTGAGCTGATCGCCAAGACCGACCTTTTCAAGCGCCTCGGTAGCTCTGCGGCGGCGCTCCGCCTTTGAAACACCCGAGAGCGTGAGGGCAAGCTCAACGTTTGCTAAAACCGACTGATGCGGTATCAGATTGTAGCTCTGAAAAACGAATCCGACCGAGTGGTTTCTGTAAGTATCCCAATCTCTATCCTTAAAATCCTTCGTTGATTTTCCGTTTATTACAAGATCACCGTCGGTATATCTGTCAAGTCCGCCTATGATGTTAAGCAAAGTGGTTTTTCCGCAACCCGAGGGACCGAGAACCGAAACAAATTCGCTCTCACGGAATTCAAGATCAATGCCCTTGAGCGCGCTTACCGTCGAGTCACCGGATACGTAATCCTTGGTGATACCCTTTAATTTAAGCATTGGTAGCCTCCTATGTTAGTTTCCAAATAAAATACACGACAATTCTAACACAATAATGTTAAGTAATTGTTAATGGTGTGACCCGAAACGGCTCCATTTATATGATTTTTTCAAGTTTTTTTCGTGATTATTCGGTGTAAACGCAAAGAAATTGCAATTTTCGCTTTGCCTCTTGCATTTAAACCCGAAAAGTGATATAATTATCAAGATAAACATTCCATGGGAGCTTTAAATGAAACTCGTTTTTAAATATCTGAAAAAATATAAGCTCGAGTATGTCATGGCACCGCTTTTCAAGCTGCTTGAAGCCTGCTTTGACCTTTTCGTGCCCATCGTCGTTAAAATGATAATGGACGTGGGTATAAAGAACAACGATAGGAGCTATATCTTGTCGGGATGCCTCGTCCTTGTTGCGCTCGGCGTGATAGGACTCACCTGCACGATAATCGCGCAATATTTTGCTGCAAAGGCGGCGGTCGGCACCTCTACGGGACTCCGACACGATCTTTTCGGTCACATACAGGGGCTTTCCTACTCGAATTCGGACAAGCTTGGCAGGTCCTCGCTCATAACGAGAATGACGAGCGACATAAATCAGGTGCAGTCGGGCGTAAATATGGCGCTGAGACTCTTCCTCCGTTCTCCGATAATCGTTTTCGGTGCGATGATAATGGCGTTTGTCATCGATAAGAGCAATAGGGTCGCTCCGATATTCGCAATCGTTATTCCTGCTCTGGCGGTAGTTGTATTCAGCATTATACTTGCGGGCATACCGCTTTATAAGAGGGTGCAGAGCAGACTTGATAAGGTCACCTCGCTTACAAGACAAAACCTCAGCGGAGTGCGCGTGATCCGTGCTTTTAATAAGGAAGAAAGCGAGATGGAAGCCTTCAGTGAGGCAAATCACGAGCATACGTCCGTACAGAATTTTGTCGGCAAGATCACCGCGCTGATGAACCCGATGACCTACGTGATCATCAACCTTGGCATAATTGCCGTCGTTTATTTCTCGTCGACCGAGATCAACTCGGGAAATATGAGCCAGGGCGACCTCTTTGCAATGTATAACTATATGTCGCAAATACTCGTTGAGCTTGTAAAGCTTGCGAATACCATCGTCCTGATAACAAAGGCGACCGCCTGCGCTCACAGAATAGAGTCGGTGCTCGAAACACCCACCGGAATGAAGGTAGAGAAGAGCACGACCGAGAATAAGACCGACAACAGCGTTGCGGTCGAATTCAAAAACGTCGCCCTCAATTATAGCGGCGAGGGTGAAAACACGCTTGAAAACATCAGCTTTACTGTAAAGCGCGGCGAGACCGTTGGAATCATCGGCGGTACGGGCTCGGGCAAGACCTCTCTTGTCAATATGATCCCACGCTTCTACGATGCGAGCGAGGGAGACGTTCTCGTCTTTGGTAAAAACGTCAAGGAATACGAGCTCGAGGAGCTCAGAGAAAGCGTCTCGGTAGTGCCTCAGAAGGCGGTTCTTTTTAAGGGCACTATCCGCTCGAATCTCTTGTGGGGAAATGAAAACGCGAACGATGACGACCTCAATTACGCGCTCGAGGTAGCGCAGGCGGCAGACTTCGTTGCCGAAAAGGACGGCAAGCTTGATGCCGAGGTATCGCAGTTCGGCAGAAACTTCTCAGGCGGTCAGCGCCAGAGACTTACGATAGCCCGCGCGATAGTTAAAAACGCACCTATCCTCATCTTCGACGATAGTGCCTCCGCGCTCGACTTCGCAACCGAGGCAAGACTTCGCCAAGCCCTCAAGGGACTCAAAAACGATCCCACAGTCTTCATAATCTCTCAAAGAACCTCGTCTATCAGCCACGCCGATAAAATAATAGTGCTCGACGACGGCGCAATGGTCGGCATCGGTAAGCACGAGGAGCTTCTCTCGACCTGCTCGGTTTATAAGGAGATCTACGATTCGCAGTTCAAGGGAGGGGAAGAATAATGGCTATCATTAAAAGAAAAAAAACCTCCGCAAGCAATAAAAGGGCAGCTATGCCGAACGGCGCTACCTATAAGGAAACCGGCAAAAAGGTGCTCAGATACCTGAAAAATTACAAAGCGCTGTTCTCCTTGTCGCTGATACTCGCGATCGTGATAGTCGCGCTCACGCTTTACGTTCCCGTGCTTGTCGGAGAGGCTATCGACCTCGCGATCGGCAAAGGAAACGTCGATTTTGATGGCATCTATAAGATCCTTCTGAAAATAGGCATCGTTGCAGGTGCTACCGCTCTGCTTCAGTGGCTTATGAACGTCTGCAATAACCGTATCACCTTCGGTATCGTCCGCAGACTCCGCAGAGATGCCTTCAATAAGATCCAAGAGCTTCCGCTCTCGTACGTTGACAGTCACCCCGTCGGCGACACGGTCAGCCGAGTCATATCGGATGCCGATCAGTTCTCGGACGGCTTGCTTATGGGCTTCTCCCAGCTTTTCACGGGAGTTCTGACCATCCTCGGCACGATAGCGTTTATGGTGTCGATCAATATCAGTATAACGCTCGTCGTTATACTCGTGACACCCTTATCGCTTTTCGTCGCGGCGTTTATCGCGAAAAATACCCACTCCCTGTTTGCCAAGCAGTCAAAGACAAGAGCAGAGCAGACCGCCCTCATCGACGAAATGATAGGCGAGCAAAAGGTTGTAGCGGCATTCTCACACGAGGATGAAGCACTTGCGCAGTTTGACGAGATAAACGAAAGACTCGCAAAATGCTCGCTCAAGGCGGTTTTCTATTCCTCGTTGACCAACCCCTGTACAAGATTCGTCAATAACCTTGTTTACGCGGGCGTTGCACTCGTCGGCGCGCTTATCTGTGTGTCGGGTGGCGGAGACTTTATAACAGGACTTCCGCTCACCGTGGGAAGTCTCACCAGCCTTCTCAGCTATGCAAATCAGTACACCAAGCCCTTTAACGAGATCTCGGGCGTAATAACCGAGCTTCAGAACGCGATCGTTTGCGCAGCAAGAGTTTTTGAGCTTATCGACGCCGAGCCGCAGATCCCCGAGGCAGAAAACGCTTATGATCTTCAGGATACCGAGGTCGACGGACGTGTCCATATCGAAAACGTTGAGTTTTCCTACACCCCCGACCGCGAGCTTATAAAGGACTTCAATCTCTCGATCGAAAACGGTCAACGCGTTGCTATAGTCGGACCTACAGGCTGCGGAAAGACCACTGTTATCAATCTGCTTATGCGTTTCTATGACGTAAACAGCGGCAAAATAGAGGTAAGCGGACACGATATCCGAGACCTCACCCGCTCGTCGTTGCGCCGCTCCTACGGAATGGTGCTTCAGGAGACCTGGCTCAAATCGGGAACTATACGCGAAAATATCGCTATGGGCAAGCCCGACGCTACCGATGAGGAGATAAAGGCAGCCGCAAAGGAGGCGCACGCGCATAGCTTTATCCGTCAGCTTCCCAAGGGATATGATACCGTGATCGGAGAGGACGGCGGTGCGCTCTCGCAGGGACAAAAGCAGCTGCTCTGCATCGCGCGGGTTCTGCTTTGCCTGCCACCAATGCTTATCCTCGACGAAGCAACCTCGTCGATCGATACCCGAACCGAAATGAAGATCCAGGATGCCTTCGCAAAGATGATGAAGGGAAGAACCTCGTTTGTAGTTGCCCACCGCCTCTCAACGATTAAGGAGGCAGATGTCATACTCGTTATGAACAACGGAAAGATAATAGAGAAGGGCAACCACGCAAAGCTTCTCAAGGCAGACGGATTCTATGCAAAGCTCTGGAACAGTCAGTTTGAAAATTGACGGCTTGATAAGCTCCAAAACAATAACGGCATAACGCAAAATGCGTTATGCCGTTATTGTTTTAAATAATCGTCTGTATCCTTATGAAAAGAATTAATGTGTCAATCCTCTTGGGTAAACATACCTAATTGCTGTGAATCCTTGCTTGGAGTGACCTTTGGCTTGATGCCGAGATGCTCGTAAGCCAGTCTTGTTACGCAGCGCCCGCGGGGAGTACGACTAAGATAACCGATCTGCATAAGGAAGGGCTCGTAAACGTCCTCGAGAGTCACTGCCTCCTCGCCGATCGTCGCGGCGAGAGTGTCAAGACCGACGGGACCGCCGTCGTAGAATTTTATTATCGCCTCAAGCATTCTCTTGTCGGTGCTGTCAAGACCGAGCTCGTCGATCTCAAGCTTGTCGAGCGCAAACTGTGCGATCTCGTTGTCGATCTCGCTCTTGCCCTTGACCTGCGCGAAATCTCGGACTCGCTTAAGCAATCTGTTGGCAATACGGGGAGTGCCGCGCGAGCGGGAAGCGATCTCGTAAGCGCCCTGCTCGGTAATGTCTATGCCGAGAATGCCTGCGCTTCGCGTAACGATCGTTGCAAGCTGCTCGGGTGTGTAAAGATCAAGCTTAAGCACTACTCCAAAGCGGTCACGCAAGGGAGTTGTAAGCTGACCTGCGCGAGTGGTCGCGCCGATAAGTGTGAATTTTGGCAGATCGATTCGTATGCTGCGTGCCGAAGGACCCTTGCCGATAATAATATCAAGCGCAAAGTCCTCCATCGCGGGATAAAGTATCTCCTCGACCTGACGCGAAAGACGGTGGATCTCGTCGATAAAGAGCACGTCTCCCTCGTTTAGATTTGTGAGAAGCGCCGCAAGGTCGCCCTGCTTTTCGATAGCAGGACCCGAGGTAACTCGGATATTTACACCCATCTCCGTCGCAATAATGTTGGAAAGCGTGGTCTTACCAAGTCCGGGAGGTCCGTATAGCAAAACGTGATCGAGAGATTCTTCGCGCAGCTTCGCCGCATCGATATATACCTTCAGATTTTCCTTCACCTTATCCTGACCGATGTAATCGTCAAGCGTTTTGGGTCGCAGGGAAACGTCAACGTCGGCATCCTCTGCGGAAAAAGAGGTCGAAACTATTCGGTTTTCAAAATCAAATTCTTCTTCGTGCATTTGAAAGCTCCTTTCCCGAGAGATTATTTCATAAGCAGCTTAAGAGCCTTTTTGATGATCTCCTCAAGCTCCAGAGTCTGTGTATCAATGCTTTTAAGCACGTTGAGCGCCTCGCTTCTCGAGTAACCGAGAACGAGCAGAGCGTCCTGCGCCTCGGAAAGCTTGCCTGAATTGGTCTTGACGGAGGAAGCACTCTCAATGCTCGAGCTTGCCACCTCGTTAAGATCGGTCTCCTTAAGCAGCTTGTCCTTGAGCTCAAGAATGATCCTCGCCGCCGTTTTCGGACCGATGCCGTTAGCCTTTGAGATAGTCTTTCTGTCCTCTGTGCAGACCGCAAGCGCAAAGCGTTCGGGAGTGAGCAGGGAGAGAATAGAGATAGCCGCCTTAGGACCTACGCCCGAGACTGACAAAAGCATCTTGAAGGAAGAAAGCTCGGTCTCATTTGCAAATCCGAAAAGCTCAACGCCGTCCTCGCGCACCGCCATATAGGTGAAAAGTTTTGCAACAGGAGCGTCGACCGTGTGGCGCGGGGGGAGAGAATTATAAGTGTTTTCGCTGATTGTCAGCTTGTAGCCGACCCCACCCGCATCAATTACCGCGGTGTTGGGGTTGGCATAAGCAAGCTTACCCGAAATATAATAGAACATTTGATATTTCCTTGCAGTTAGATTTTTAATATTTTATTTAATTATCTGCTTTTTCTATGAGTCTTGGATCTGAGTGAATTAAGCTTAGGGGTCTCAACGGATTTGTCCTCGACTACGAAGAATTCCTTGACAAGCTTAATCTTTCTGAGTCTACGCTCAAATATGAGAATGAGCACAAAGCCCGCGATAGCAACTATCGTAATAACGATACCAACCTTGAAAGCGGAGGAGCGGTAAACGAATCTGACCGTATGGTCGCCCGCATCGTCAACTCTGAACGCTATAAGTGCATCAAGCACCTCAAAGGTCTCAACCTTTTCACCGTCAACGTAGACCTGCCAGCCCTTATCGTAGGGAATGGTGGTCATAACAACCTGATCGTCTCTATAGGTATTGAGAGTACCCCTGATATCGTCCTCCTTGTATTCCTCATCAATAACAAGCTGATTTTCCTGAATACGACCGAATACGTCGGCAAGCGCCTCGGTATCGATGTAGTAAACGAAGGAATCGATCTGCTTCGTGTAGAAATTTTTGCTATCGTTGTTGATAGTAACGGTGAACTTGTATTCGGTTCCATCAATCGCACCAAGCTCAACTATTCTCTCGTTACATTTGTCAAGCGAGCTTGTGTTGTCGAGAATGGGATGGGGGGAGGAAAGCTTTATGGCACGGGAGTGGTATGCGGGGAGATAGAGGTAAAGCATTGCGCCCTCGGGTACGGTATAGGAGTAGGTTATTGTACCGGCTTTTTCTCCCGTAGAGGTGTACTTGTTGTGCTTTGAGATTACCGCCGACGAGCATCCCGACGTCTTGGGGGCTCCGTTCTGCTTTGCAGGCTTGAAGACCTCAACTTCTTCTCCGAGGATCGCGCTGAGAATAGCGTTAACTCTCGCAAATGGTGTAGTGTAGCCCTCGGGATTGTTCAACTTATCGTAGTTGGCACTGTTGGGATCGAGATAGGAGTTTTCATCCTTCATATTAACGTCGAATATCTCGTCGGTAGCGGCAAATGCCAGCGAAAGATGGAAGGGATTGTAATAAACGTTAAAATCGTTGCTGGAATAATATTTGGACTGACCGGCGGTGTATTTAGATCCCGCAGTGGTCTGCTCAATAAGCTCATCCACGGTGATACCGAGACGCTCAGCGTAGTCCTCGCCGGTTAAGATCGGGTCTCCGTAAACCGGAGAATAATCTCTGTCGGTTATGATATATTTAAGACCGAGAAGTGAGTCTGTTACGGCGTTTCCACCCTTATACTGCGAGTAGTTGGACTTTGAATGATATCCAAGCAGATAAAGGAAATCAATAGTGCTCTTGTTGAGCGTGGAGGACGAATTGGAAAGACCGCGAAGACCAAGCGCCATATCGTCGTTTGTCTTTCTGTAATAGGTCTTTTCACACCGATAGAACGAGTCGTCGTACTCGTGAAGCGTGTCGGTTATCGGCCGCATCATTCCGTTAAAATCATTGTAAGAGGAGTAAGAGGTGTATCCAACGTCGCTGTCGAAATCGTTGATGTTGCTAAGACCGCTGAAGAAGAGCTCTCCGCAGATGACGCAAAGCAGCACCGCGGCAACGATATCCTTGTTCTTTGCTCTTGCCATCAAGGCGATCAGTGAAACGTATGCGATCAGACAAACGATCGTAAGCATAACCGTTGCGAATGGGTGTATTGAGAATTTGCCGTCCTTGGGACCGTACGTCAGAGCCTCGAGCTTAGCGATGAAATCTTCCTCGGAATTCTGAAGAATGATCACGTAGAAGAAAACGATCGCCGCTACCGCCGCAACACTCGCCGCTCCGATCGACCTGATCTGCTCGAATGCACGGAATGCAAGGAAGATCAGGAAGAAGCATAGCATAAAGCTGAAGCGCGCGTTAAGCCACTGGGGCTTCTGGAAGCCGTGCCAGATGAGGTACAGAGAGGAGATCATAAAGCTTAAAACAAAGACGAGGATCAGCACACCGCTTGCGATCTTCTCGCGCGCCGTGAACTTTCTGGAGCAGAAGAACAGAGGAGCGAGCAGAACGGTAAGCAGACCGCAATACACAAAGGGAAGTCCGTCAATTCTGACCGTGTCGTAGGACGAGGGGAGAAGCTTGAAGAAAAGATCGTAGAAATCAAACTTTAAATTGATCTCCCAGGACGGATCGGTAAACTCGTTCTTACCAAACTGGAGCGAATAGTACGCGCTAAGCAGTATGACCGCCGCTATGCAGACCGCGATCACCGAGAAGAATCCAACGCGCACGAGAGACTTGATAAAATGCTTGTCCTCGTTGCGGGGATTGTTCACACCGTTGTCCTTGTAAGCAAGCATATAGAAGAAATAGTAGAGCAGCACGAATATACAAACCATATATCCGATATAGAAATTACTTGCAAGAGTAAGCGCAAGGAAGATAACGAAGACCTTGTATTTTCCATGCTTTATAAGCTCCTCAAGTCCGTATGTGACCAAGGGCAGCCACATAACCGCATCCATCCACATGGTGTTGTTCTGATGAACGACGCAGTACGCCGACAAAGCGTACATTATCGCGAAGGAAACGACTGCAAGCTTATTTTTGTTTATCGAATGCTTGTGCAGATAGAACGCCATCGTAGCGCCGCAGATCGAAGCCTTCAGCATAAACATCACAAGCAAAAATTCCTGAATCTTGTCAGCAGGGAAAAGCAGAACGAGATAAGACAGAGGACTTGCGATATAATACGCATAAATTCCGAGAAATTCTCCGCCAAGCTGACGTGACCACGAATAAAGCAGACTTCCGCCCTCAAGCACGGTGCGCCTGAGCTGCTCGAAGAAGTAGACGTACTGACCGTTCAGGTCAAGCACGAGTACAGTACTGTTGCCAAAGGGATAAATTCCACGCGCAAGATATATCAGAAAGAATATGACCGCAGGAATAAGTGCCGCCAGACAAATATAGCCGTATTCCTTTTTGATCGCTGCAAGCTTCTGTCCGAAGGTCAGCTTTTCTCCACTTATAGCAGCCCCATCGGAAATGAGCACGGCAGGCTGCTTGTTTTGTTCTTTTGCTTTGTTTTTCATTGTATCTCCATTCACAGTCTTATTGATCGGATTTTACTATTTTCTTTATTGCTTTTTCAAGCTTTATGCGGTCGAGAGTAAGATCGCGCCCGCAGCTCTGACAAACTATCCTCACGTCGCTTCCAACGCGAAGCACCTTGAAGATTTTTTCGCCGCAGGGATGCGGCTTTTTCAGCTCGAGCAGATCGCCGACCTCGATTTTAATAATTTGCATGATCAGTCACCCGAAAAATTCAAATTTTACACCAAATAGTATTATAACATAATAATAGTCAAATGTAAACCGCATTTATCAAAATTTTCTATTAATTCATAAATTTTAGTAAAAAGGGTTTGACACGCGCGAGGATGTATGATATAATAATATGATTAATGATAATGGGTAACTGTGGCCTTTGAGCAAAAAAGCACGTAACAAGGCACTAAATCAAAGAAACGGAGAAGCTATGATAATACTTGGAATTGACCCGGGATACGCGATAGTAGGCTGGGGAGTAGTCGAATATTCGGGATCAAAGTTCAGAACTCTTGGATACGGATCGATCCAGACCCCCGCAGGCATGCCTATGATCGAGCGGCTCGAGCGCATCCATATCGGTATGAACGAAATAATAGATAAGTACAAGCCCGAGCAAATGGCAGTCGAGGAGCTTTTCTTCAATACGAACTCGAAAACGGCGATCGTCGTAGCGGAGGCAAGAGGTATAATCTTGCTCTCGGCAAGGCTCAAGGGAGTGGGGATAGCCGAATATACGCCTCTGCAGGTCAAGCAGGCGGTGGTAGGCTACGGAAGAGCCGAAAAAAAGCAGGTAATAACGATGGTAACCTCGTTTTTGAACCTGCCCGCGCCCCCCAAGCCCGATGACACCGCGGATGCGCTTGCAATAGCAATCTGTCACGGTCATAGCGGAGCATCAAAGCTCGCGCAATATTACAACAAGTAAAAAATCAGAACAAACGGAGAAAAATTATGTGGTGCAGTGATAGATGGCAGGATTACGAATTACTCGATGCGTCGGACGGAGAACGCCTTGAGCGTTGGGGAAAATATATACTCGTCCGCCCCGATCCCCAGATAATCTGGAAGGGCGCGGCAAGACATCACGCCTGGAAGCAGGCAGACGGCGTGTACCGCCGCTCAAGCAGCGGTGGCGGCGGCTGGGTAAAGCACAAAATGCCTGAAACCTGGGATATTTCGTACGGAGACCTTAAATTCCGCTTAAAGCCCATGGGATTTAAGCACACGGGACTCTTTCCCGAGCAGGCGACCAACTGGGATTGGTTCTCGTCTCTTATAAAGAACGCCAACCGACCCATCAAGGTCCTCAATCTGTTCGCGTACACGGGCGGCGCGACCGTTGCGGCAGCAAAAGCCGGCGCGGCTGTCGTACACGTTGACGCGTCAAAGGGAATGGTCGCTATGGCGAAGGAAAACGCGGCGCTTTCGGGACTCGAAAACGCTCCCATCCGCTATATAGTCGACGATTGCAAGAAATTCATCGAGCGTGAGATCCGTCGCGGCAACAAATACGACGGAATCATTATGGACCCCCCTTCGTATGGCAGAGGCCCCAACGGAGAGGTCTGGAAGCTCGAGGACAACATAGACGAGCTTATCGGACTTGCCTCGCAGGTCCTCTCGCGCGAGCCGCTTTTCTTCCTCATAAACTCCTACACAACGGGACTTTCTCCCCTCACGATGAGCTACATCCTCGACTTGAAGGTGAGATCGGTCTACGGCGGCAAGGTCGAGGCAGGCGAGATCGGACTTCGCGTATCTCAAACCGGCTCGGTGCTTCCTTGCGGAGCAAGTACACGCTGGACAAGCGCTAAATAAAATCGCACAAAATATTATTTCAGAAGGAAAAAACGATGTCTTATATCAAGATAAGAAATCTCAAATACTCATACAAGGACGACAACGACGAGCCGATCCCCGTGCTGCGAGGCGTGTCTCTTGACATAGAGAAGGGCGAGTACGTCGCAATTCTCGGACATAACGGCTCGGGAAAATCAACCCTTGCAAAGCTCTTGAATCTCGTAATCGAGGATTACGATTTCTTCGAGGGAAGCATAGAGGTCGACGGCGTGGATATCACGTCCGAGGATATGACCGAGGACGATATATACGACCTGCGTAAAAAGATCGGAATGGTCTTCCAGAATCCCGACAATCAGCTTGTTGCAACGATAGTCGAGGAGGACGTCGCATTCGGTCCTGAAAACCTCGGCGTGCCTCGCGCGGAAATAAGACAGAGAGTCGATTATGCGCTGAAAACCGTCGGTATGACCGAGTTTGCTCATCACGAGCCGCACAGACTTTCGGGCGGACAGAAGCAGAGGATCGCGATCGCGGGCGTCATCGCAATGAAGCCCGACTGTATGATCTTCGATGAGTCAACCGCGATGCTTGACCCTATGGGCAGAAAAGACGTAGTCGATACGATCGAAAAGCTCAACAAGGAAGAGGGCAAGACCGTCATAACGATTACGCACTATATGGACGAGGCTGTCAGAGCCGACCGAGTGATCGTCATCAACGACGGCAAGATCATTCTCGACGGTGCACCGTCCAAGATATTTGCGCAGGCAGAGATCCTGCGCAGCGCGGGACTCGATCTTCCGCAATGCGCCGATCTGCTTTTGCGATTAAGAGAAAAGGGAATCAAGCTTGAGGGAGAGATAAACACCCCCGAGCAGTGCGCACAAACAATAGCGCAGGCACTTAACCGATAAATTTGGAGTAGGTAATGTCAAAATTAACAGTTGAAAACGTTTCGTTTGTCTATAGCGCAGGTACACCCTTTGAGGTCAGAGCGCTTGACGGCGTAAGCGTAAATATAGAATCAAATCGCATAACGGGCATCATAGGACACACAGGCTCGGGTAAATCGACCCTCGTTCAGATGTTCAACGGACTTATCCGTCCGACAGAGGGCAGGATTCTGCTTGACGGCGAGGATATCTGGGCAGATGCCAAGAAGATCTCCGCGATCCGTTACAGAGTCGGTCTCGTTATGCAGTATCCCGAATATCAGCTCTTTGAGGAGACCGTTGAGGCGGATATCGCATACGGCCCCAAAAATATGGGGCTTGACGAAGCCGAGATCGCCAAAAGAGTGATTGAATCGGCAAAATTCGTCGGACTCGATGAGGAAAGCCTCAAAAAATCTCCCTTCGACCTCTCGGGCGGTCAGAAGCGCCGCGCGGCAATAGCGGGTATTATGGCAATGCGCCCCGAGGTGCTCGTGCTTGACGAGCCCTCCGCAGGACTTGACCCCGCGGGAAAGAAGTCGATATTTGAGGGAATAAGAAATTACGCCGAAGCCACGGGAGCGGCGGTCATAATCGTAAGTCACAGTATGGACGATATGGCAAAATATTGCGAGGATATCATCGTAATGTCTCACTCGAAAGTCGCAATGACGGGAAAGAGAAACGAGATCTTTTCAAGAGGAGACGAGCTTGAGGCGATCGGTCTCGGCGTGCCGCAGATGACCTACCTTGTGCGCCTTTTGGCACAAAAGGGAATAGATCTGCCACAGGATATATTCACCGTTGAGGATGCCGAAGCAGCGATCACGGAGTTGTTCGGAGGTGCGCAATGAAAAGTATAGCCTTCGGACAGTATTATCCGTCCAATTCGATAATGCACAAGCTCGACCCTAGAATGAAGATAGTCATCGGAATTCTCTATATCGTGACCTGCTTTCTTTGCAAGAACGTCATCACCTTCGGAATACTCGCGCTCTCCGCGCTTCTGCTTATAATCATAAGTAAA
>JAFULC010000031.1 GCA_017483305.1 Clostridia bacterium
GATCTCCATGTGGATCGTGCCGTAAGGAACCTCGATAACAACGGTATCGCCCGCCTTTGCTCCCATAAGTGCCTTACCGATGGGGGACTGGTCAGAGATCTTGTGCTCCATGGGGTTTGCCTCATTGGAGCCCACGATGCTGTACGTGATATCCTCGTCCTCCTCAACGTCGTAAACGGTTACGACAGAACCGAGAGATACTACGCTCGTATCAAGCTTGGTCTCGTCTACTACGACTGCGTTTGCAACGAGCTCCTCGAGCTCCTTGATTCTTGCCTCGGTCTTTGCCTGATCGTTTCTTGCCTCGTCGTACTCTGCATTCTCTGAAAGGTCGCCGAAGCCCTTTGCTACTGCGATAGCTTCCTTGATCTCTTCTCTTCTTGTGGTCTTAAGGTAGTTAAGCTCATCGGTGAGCACCTTGTATCCTTCGGGGGTATAAAGCATCTGTTTGTTGTTTGACATGGTAATTCTCCTTAAATTTTATTTTTGTGTTACTATTTCGATAGCTTTCTGAAGCTGATTGTCCAAATGCTCGGGCATGAGGAAGAAATTGTATTCCATTGCCTCCTCGCTGAGCGCGATCTCACAGTCGGGCACGATTCCTATATCGTGATAGACCGTGTGGCTCTTCGAGAAGTACATCGCGGACGTGACGCGAAGTGCGCCCTCAAGTCCGTAGCGCGACAGATCGACGATGTTCTGCATACATCCCTTGCCGTAGGTCTTTGTGCCGACGATCTTTGCAAGACCGTAGTCGCGCATGGTTGCCGTGAAGAGCTCCGCCGCGCTTGCCGTATTTTCGTTCGTAAGGACGATCATATTGAGGTCCTTATATTTGCCGATGTCCGCCTTGCTGACGTTATAGCCCTCGTAGCCCTTGCCGTATTTTACTTCTTTGACGAAGTATTTGTTTATCGATCCGTCGCTGTACTCTGTGGAGACTATCAGATCTCCCTTATCAAGAAAATAAGAGAGCACGGCTTGAATGGAGTTAAGCGCTCCGCCCGGGTTGTTTCTCATATCGAACACGAAATATTCGCATCCAAGCGTCTTGAGCGAGTCGACCGCTTCGGTGAACTGGGGCGCGGTGGTCATATCGAAGCCCGTAACGCCGACGATTCCCACCTTACTGTTTGTTTCGCTTACGCGGTAAGTGACCGACTGCGAGGTAACCGCTCTTCGTTCGATCGAAAATTCGATCTCCTTATATCCTGTTGCTTCGCTCTTATCGGGACGGAACACCGTAAACTCGGCAACCGTTCCCGACTCGCCGCGAATTCTACTGATCGCCTCGGTGTAGCCGAGCGTGTGTACAAGCTCTCTTTCCTCACCGACACCCGTATACATAATGCAGTCGCCTACCTGAACTCCGCCCTCGAGTGCGGGAGAGTCGGCGAAGACCGAGATTATCTGAAGCACATTGTAGCTATATCCATTGATCTCTATCTCGGTATAAGCGACCGAAACGCCGACTCCGACGAAGTCGCCCGCGTTATCGTCGAGATAGCTCTGATACTCCTCTGCGGTCATATATTCGGCATAACGGTCTCCCGTTGCCTCAACGTACGCCTTGAGTATCGCCGCGCGCATCGCTTCCTCGTCTACTCCCTCGTAGGAATACATACGGAAGATCTCGTCGAGCGCAACAAGATCGGAGATATATTCGGGGGTTGTCTCGCCTGAGCCGCCGTTAATATTTCCAAGGTTGCCTCCGTTAGTGCCGATCGAATAGAATCCGCACGCCGCGAAGGTAAAGAGCACGGAAAGCGCAACGAACGCGGCTATGAGCGACACGGCTACCGCAAGCGGCATGCTTCTAACTCTTTTGGGCTTATCTCCCACGTAGGAATAGGTGTTTACGCCCTCGGGGAGTATCAGCTCAAGCTCCGAGACCGCAAGCGCGCCAATAAGCCTCTGCTCTGCGTCGCTTTGTTCTGTATTTTTGAATTTTGCCGAAAAAGTAAGCTTTGAGCTCTCCGCAGAACACTCGATGTCTGTCACGTCGGGCAGGACTGCCTCAACGGCGCGCACCGCCGCCTCGATCTTTTCGGGGGAGCTTAATCCCTTTACTGTATAAACGTATTTTTTCATTATTTGACCTCCTTGCGTCGTTCTCTCGCGTAGTTAAAAAATAACCGCACGGTGTCAAAAAGCTCATATAACAATCCAATAAGCGAAACGCTCGGATGAGACGTCTCGCTTATATGTGGATCTATCAATGTCGGTTAAAATCAATACTTCGAGGGCTTGCTTCCGAGATACTTCTTGACCATAAGCGCTACCTTAAAGGTGATAGCGTGCTCGAATTCACGGAGGTCAAGACCGGTGATCTTACGGATCTTTTCAAGTCTGTATACGAGAGTATTTCTATGTACGAAAAGCTTTCTTGAGGTTTCGGAAACGTTGAGATTGTTGTCGAAGAAGCACTGAATGGTCATCAGAGTCTCACGGTCGAGGGATTCAAGGCTTCCCTTCTTGAAGATCTCCTGGAGGAACATCTCGCAAAGAGTGGTGGGAAGCTGATAGATAAGTCTGCCGATACCGAGGTTCTCGTAGCTGATGATGTTCTTCTCGGTCTCGAATACCTTTCCTACGTCGAGAGCTACCTGAGCCTCCTTGTATGCTCTTGCAAGATCCTTAAGGTTATCTACGATGGTAGAGATACCGATGTTGACCTTGGTATAGAACTCAGAGGTAAGGGTGTCGGAGATATTGGTTGCAATTCTCTCGATCTCCTTGATGTCGGTGTCGGGCTTTACGTCCTTAACGAGAACGACGTCGTGCTCGCCTACGCTGATAACGTAGTCCTTGGACTTATCGGGGAACATATTCTGCAGCATCTCAAAGGGCATAACGTCGGTTTTGCCGAAGAACTTGATGAGGAATACGATCCTGCTCTCCTCGCTGCTGAAATGAAGCTCCTTGGACTTGATGTATATATCGCTGGGAAGGATATTATCAAGAATGATATTTTTGATGAACAAGCCCTTGTCGTACTTTTCGTCGTAAAGATTCTTGATGTTGCAGAGCGATACTGCGAGAAGCTTGGACATCTTCTCTGCCATCTTGTCTTCGCCCTCCATGAATACGACGTACTCGTTCTTGGAGCCTACGGAAATAGGACGGTAGGTGTAGCCTCCCGTAACCGCAATATCGGCGGAATAGGTAAGCTCGTCGCGGATACCCTGCTTGATCTCACCGATCTTTACAAGCTCAGAGCACGCGATTACTACTCCGTTTTCGTCGATAACGCCGATCACGCGGTCTACCGCAGATCTCATCTGATGAATTACGTTTTGGAACAATCTGTTTGCCATTTTAAACCCCTTTGTGTCTTTTAAATTCCTTATAATTTATTGTACGCTTTTTTCTTTCGTTTATGATAAATAAAATTATAATTCAAGCTCATAGCACAGACATCCGAGCACGAAGCCCGATGCTGTTTCGGTGCGAAGGATCCTCTTGCCGAGCCCGACGGGAATGAGACCCGCCTCCTTCGCCTTTTCGACCTCTCGGATCGAAAATCCGCCCTCGCTTCCGATAACGACGGATACTGTGGGAAGGTTGGCTCCCTTCTCCTGTGTAAATCTTGCCTTTTCTCTTGCCAGAACGGTTTTGAGCGATTCCGTGCCGTCGCCCTCGTAGCAAAAGAGCTTTATATCTGCCTCTGCCGCTCTTGTGAGCATCTCGCTAAAGCTTACTGTTGCATTCACCTCGGGAATCACCCCTCTGCCCGACTGCTTTGCCGCCTCAAGAGAGATCTTATTGCGTCTGCGGAGTTTATTTTCCTCGTCGCCCTTCTCCTTTGCGATGCAACGCTCGCTATTGAAGGTCGTGATCGAAAAAACGCCGCACTCGACCGATTTCTGTATCACGCTATCGAGCTTATCGCCCTTGGGAAGCGCCTGATATAAGCAAGCCGTAAACGGAGGCTCGGTGTCGCTTTTCCTCTCGCTATCGACTCTTGCCAATACTCTGTCGGGCAAAAACTGCTCGAGAGTGCACTCGTATTCGACCTTTTGCATATCGCATACCGTGATATGCTCGCCTGCCGCCATACGAAGCGAGCGCGAGATGTGATGGGCATCGTCGCCAAGTATCGTAACGAAGCCATTTTCTATTTGTTCCTTACGAACGAAAAATCTTGGCATAGCGAACTCCAGACCTGAATTTGACAAATCGAGCAAAGATTTTATCTTTTTGCACAAATAAAATGCCATAAAGTGCGCGCAAGCAAGTACTTGTTTGCGCGGCCGTATCCAATTATACAACAATATAACCAATTTGTCAACTGTCTTTTTGTAAAAAATGACATTTTCTTTTGCATAATTTACAATTTGTTATTATTTTTCGGTATGGATAAAGGCATAACAAACAAAATTGATAAAAATGACCATAATAAAAGTGCACAAATATTGATGATATTATCCAATTATGTCAAAAAAGAGCCGGGGGGCGTGGTACTCCTTCCCGAGTATCACACAGTTAAATCCGTCTTCGACGGATGAAATCCACCTTTGGTGGATGAAATCGCTTTCGCGATGAAATCCTGCTTCGCAGGGTTATTTTTAAATTTCATCATTAAGAATTAACGATTTCGCTCGAAAAAAGAGAGAACATTTCGTTTGTGCCGATTTGTTCTCTCTTTATTGCTTGGGTTTAACCCGTTTGTTTGATTACCTTAGCGATATTAAACGGTATGAACGCCGCTTGCAGCGTCGGAATTTGTGTCAATACCGTACTTCTGGTTCTTTCTGTGCTCGAAGAACTTGAGCGCTACCTGCTCAAAGAGCGCGTAGGAGAGGATGTCCTCATCCTGCTCGAGATAGCCTGCGGGGATCTTCGCACGGAGCTCGTCGAGCTCGGGCTTGAGATCGTCTGCGGGACGGTAGTCTATGACCTTTGCATCCTCGCCGAGAATCTTCTTGACGAACTCGGGATCGATAGCCACGGGAGTCTTACCGTACTCGCCGCGAACAACGCCCTTGAACTCCTTGGTTACCATCTTGTATCTTTCGCCGTTGAGCACGTTGAATACTGCCTGAGTACCAACGATCTGTGACGAGGGGGTTACAAGAGGAGGATATCCTACGTCTGCTCTTACTCTCGGTACTTCCTCGAGAACCTCGGTCAGCTTATCCTCCTTCCCTGCCTGCTTAAGCTGGGACATAAGGTTGGAGAGCATTCCGCCGGGCACCTGATAGATCAGCGCGTTTACGTCGACCTTAAGCGCCTTGGGATTGAGAAGTCCGTCCGCGAGATACTTTTCGCGCAGAGGAGTAAAGTGCTTGGTTACCTTATCGAGATTTTCAAGGCTGATGCCCGTGTCGTATTCGGTTCCCTGCAAAGTTGCAACGAGGGTCTCCGTGGGAGGCTGGGAGGTTCCCATAGCCATAGGAGATATCGCGGTATCGACGACGTCAACGCCTGCCTCAATAGCCTTGAGCAGAGTCATAGACGCAAGACCTGCGGTGTAGTGTGTGTGAAGCTGGATCGGTACCTTTACGCTTTCCTTGAGGGTCTTTACGAGCTCGTAAGCGTCAAAGGGCTTGAGCAGACCTGCCATATCCTTGATACAGATAGAATCTGCGCCCATATCCTCAAGTCTCTTTGCGTACTCGGAATAGTAGTCCATCGTGTAGACGGGACCCGTGGTATAGCTGAACGCCGCCTGAACGTGTCCGCCCTCTCTCTTGGTCGCGTTTATTGCGGTCTTGAGGTTACGGGGATCGTTGAGCGCGTCGAATATACGGATGATATCGATACCGTTTGCTATCGACTTCTGAACGAAGTATTCAACAACGTCGTCGGAGTAGTGACGGTAGCCGAGAATGTTCTGTCCGCGGAAGAGCATCTGAAGCTTTGTGTTCTTCACGTGCTCTCTGATCTTGCGCAGTCTCTCCCAAGGATCCTCGTTGAGAAATCTCATACAGGAGTCAAAGGTTGCTCCGCCCCACGCCTCGAGGGAGTGATATCCGACCTGATCCATGGTTTCAAGGATAGGAAGCATCTCCTCAGTGGTCATTCTCGTGGCGATAAGCGACTGGTGAGAGTCACGCAGTACTGTTTCGGTAATTTTTACCTGTGCCATTTATTTAAAACCTTACCTTTCTTAATCTTTGGGTGGTTGTCAGCTCAACCAGGAGAGGAATACGCCCGCAGCAACTGCCGAGCCGATAACTCCCGCTACGTTGGGTCCCATCGCGTGCATAAGCAGGAAATTGGAGGGATCCTCCTTCTGTCCGACAGTCTGGGATACGCGAGCTGCCATAGGCACCGCGGAAACGCCCGCCGAGCCGATGAGAGGATTGATCTTACCGCCAGAGAGCCAGTTCATGATCTTTGCGGTAATAAGTCCGCCGCAAGTGGATACGCAGAATGCCGCAAGTCCGCATCCGATGATGATGATCGTCTGAAGGCTCAAGAAATTGCCTGCGGTTGCAGTTGCACCGACAGAAATACCAAGGAATATTGTGACAATATTCATAAGCTCGTTCTGTGCGGTCTTGGAAAGACGGTCGGTGACGCCGCAAACGTTGAGCAAATTACCGAACATCAAGCATCCGATAAGCACGAGCGCGTCGGGAACGATAAGAGCAACGACAAAGGTTACAAGGATCGGGAATACGAGCTTCTCGGTCTTGGATACCTCGCGGAGCTTGCCCATCTTTATAAGTCTTTCCTTTTTGGTGGTAAGCAGCTTCATAAACGGAGGCTGGATCATCGGTATGAGCGCCATGTAGGAGTACGCCGCGATAGCGATCGCTCCGAGCAGGTCGGGACCTAGGGACTTGGTTACGGTAATTGCCGTAGGGCCGTCCGCACCGCCGATGATACCGATAGACGCCGCCTGACCGAGTGTGAATTCACCCGAAAGGAACGCCGCCGCAAACGCTACGAAAACGCCGAGCTGCGCACCTGCGCCGATGAGGAAATACTTGGGGTTTGCGATAAGGGGGGTAAAGTCGGTCATAGCACCGATGCCTATGAAGATAAGGCAAGGATAGATACCGAGCTTTACGCCGAGGTAGAGGATATCGATAAGTCCGGGGGTTACCGTCTGTCCGATATGCTCAACCATATATACTATAACGTCGGAGCTTTCGGCAACGCCTTCCGCAAGGAGCTCTGCGATCATCTCTTGGGTGATCGGAGCGCCGCCGAAGAGTGCCCAGTTTATGTGTCCGCCCGCGAAGAAGATCTCGTTATAGACTCCAACGCCGGGAAGGTTTGTAAACAGCATTCCTATCGCTATAGGGAGAAGGAGGAGGGGCTCAAACTTCTTTGCTATTGCGAGATAGACAAGCACGATGACAATGGCGTACATAACAACGTATTTCCACCAATCGCCTTTCGACATAAGCTGAGAAAAGCCCATTCCTTCAATGAAGTTTTTAATTGTTTGAATGATGCCTTCCATTATTCATTTTCCTTTCGTAGAATTTATGAAAAGCACCTTATCAGTTGAGTGTTACGAGAACGTCCTCGCTCTGTACGCTTGCACCCTTCTGAACGTTTACGCTTGCTACGGTACCATCCTGAGGAGCGGAGATGTCGTTTTCCATCTTCATAGCCTCAAGCACACAAAGAACGTCGCCCTTCTTTACTGCCTGACCGGGAGTTACGTTGACCTTCATAATGGTTCCGGGCATAGGAGCCTTTACGGCTACTGCACCTGCGGTGCCTGCGGGAGCTGCCTTGGGAGCAGGTGCTGCAGCAGGAGCTGCGGCAGGGGTTGCTACGGGTGCGGGAGCTGCGGCAGGAGCTGCAACAGGAGCTGCAACAGGAGTTGCTACGGGAGCTGCGCCGCCTATTTCTTCTACTACTACGTCGTACGATACGCCGTTAACAGTCACGTTAAATCTTTTCATTGTTTATACCAAGCCTTTCGTAATGTTATTTTCTGTTCCAAGCTCCACCCGAGCTTCTCTTGAAGGAGACCACTCTGAAGCCACCGACGAATTCATCCTTATATTCGCCGCTCTCTATCATTGCGGCAATCGCCGCCGTGATGACCGCTATAAGCTCACCGTCATCTGTCACAGGTGCCGTAACGACGGGCTGCTCGGGAGCAACCTTCTTGACCTCGGGCACTGCCGCGGGAGCCGCGCTCTTGTTTTGATCTGCGATTCCGTTATCGGTCTTCTTCGAGCCGTGGAATACCACTCTCGAAAGAGATACAACCAGCCACAAAAGTGCAAGCACCGAGAAGACCATAAGAAGTCCCGTAACCGTTCCCTGCAGGGCGTACGGAAGTCGCTCAGCGAAGGTCATCTTGCTGCCGTCGAGGTTCTTGTCCTCGGCAAACGCGACTATTGTGGAAAGCACTGTGAGAACAGAAGCTGTAAGAGCTAACAGGCATATTTTCTTACTCTTTTTCATCTTCAACCTCCACGTTCATCAAAGGGGGGTTCTGAAATATTTTCTGTCGGGGCAGCCGTCTGCCTTGCAGGCGAGCATATAGAGTGCCGAGCAGATACGTGCGCGAAGGGTCGCTGCTTCAACGATATCGTCGATATCGCCCTTCTCTGCCGCGCAGACCGCGCTTGCATACTTTTCGCACCACTCTGCCTCAACGTCCGCACGGGACTTGTCTGCCGTGATCTGATCGTTCATAAGGAAGGCAACCGCGCTCTCGGGGCTCATCACGCTGATAACCGCGCCCTCGGTAGCGATCTCAAGGTCTGCGCCAAGCGCCTTTGAGCCGAGAAGCGTGAAGCCTGCGCCGTACGCCTTGCCGACTACCGCCGTGACCTTTGCCACCGTCGCGTTTGCATAAGCCGAGCCAAGTCTTGCAATGCACTTGGGGCATGCACAATCGCAAAGTCCCTCACTGTCAACGAGAGTCAGCACCGAGATGCCGAATCGGTCGCACAGAGAGATGAGGTCTGACGCCTTCTTCGCGCCCTTGAAGCCGATCTTACCCGCGTCGCAGGTATTGTCCGAGGCTACGACACCGCAAAGCGTGCCGCCGAAGAATGCAAAGCCGGTTACGATTCCGCTTGTCTGCGCGTAGATCTCAACGAATCTGCCGTTATCTGCAAGGGTCTCAACGAGAGCCTTACCCGTAAGTCCGTCGATAGCAACCGCGCGAGCCGCGTCGTCGCCGCTCATTTGACTTGCATCGTCCTTATTGTTCTGAGGAAGGATCTCGACAAGCTCACGAACTGCGGCAAATGCCTCTGCCTCGTCCTTTGTCTCGATCGAGCAAACCGTTTCCTTATTATTTGAGGTGGGAAGGAGATAAAGCTCGGCTTTATCCTCGACCTTTACCGAAAGGTCGAACATATTGGCGATCGTGAGAGCCATACCCGTGCAGAGTCCGTCGTAAACGGCGATCTGAGGAATGATTCCCGATGCCTTTGCTACGCAAGCCATAAATCTGCCGTATGCGGAAAGCGCCGTGCTTCCCTCTGCTACGACCGCGCCTGCGCTATCGAATACACCGATGACCGGTGCACCGTTTTTGATTGCCATATCGTAAAGCATTTCGATCTTTTTAGCGCCCGCTTCATCGAATGCGCCCTTCGTTCTGTCGCTGTCCTGTACGAATGCAAACGCGAGCTTACCGGATATCGAGCCGTATCCGCAGATCACGCCGTCGTACGCATCAGAGTCGCCGCTTCTCTTGATATAAGCGCCAACCTCGACGAACGAGCCCGCATCGAACAGAGAGGCGATTTTGCGATTACCTACTGTTTGATTTTTGTCCATTTGAATGCCTCCGTTGTGGGTTTTTTGATAGGATTTTTGCACTGTTTTGCAAAAAAATCCTTCTCTCCCATTTTAAATTAATTATACCTCTTTTAATCAATATTGTCAATCAAATACTCCAAAATATTTGTAAACTATTAATGAACTTGCTTTTTTCTCCGAAAAAGCGAATTTTTTTGATTAGGCTACACAATGTGACCTTTTTTTCGTCGCGCTTCGTGTAAAATGTTATTTAAGAGCCGTCAAGCCCAATTTTTTGACGGAAATGCAACTTATATTCACAAAAACAGGAAAGGAAAATGAGAATGAACTGCGAAAAATGCAAAAATAAAAAGGCAACTCTCTTTTACGCGGACGAGGACGGCACAAAGCACGCGCTCTGCGCCTCCTGCGGAGCTATCAAGGGCAAGCTTGCAAGCTTCTCCGCTCCGTCAGAGGTGACCGAGGGAGAGCCGACCTACATACCCGAGCCGACTCTGCTTGATCTGAGTCCTTACAATCTTATTTACGCCGCGGACGCGCGAGAGGACGAGGTCATCTGCAAGGGCTGCGGTGCGAAGCTGACCGACCTCAAGCACCTTGGCGGAATGGCGTGTCCCGAGTGTTATTTTGCCTTTTGCGACGTTATCTTCCCCACCCTGCGCACTGCCGAGGGCTCGCTAAAGATGCCGCACGCACGCCGCGAGAGATTGGACAAGCGTCAGGCGATAAGCGAGGCGAAGGCTGAGCTCAAGAGGGCGATCGAGACCGAGAGCTTCGAGCTTGCCGCAACTCTGCGCGACAGAATCAAACGGCTCGAGGGCAAGTCGGTCTGAGAATAAAAAATACATAGAAAGACAAGGAGACAACAAATGTCATGGTTTACGTCAGAGAGCAAGGGCTCTCATTATACTGTCAGATCACAGACTCGATACGTCCGCAATCTTGCAGACTCGCGATTTCACGGCAAGGCGGATCAGAGGCAGGTCGATCAATTTTTCGAGAAGGCGGAGACCTTACTCGCAAAAAACGGATTTCGGAAGGAGACTCTGCCCGTCGGTGCTCTTCCCGAGGTCGCGTCCTTTGCCGAAAAGGGCTTTGTAGATCGGGATTTTCTTTTATGCGAGGGCAAGCGGTCGTTATTCTTCAACGAGCCCTGCAGCCTTGCGGTCGCGCTTGGCGGCGGTGATCTTATCAACATCCGCTCACTTCTCGCGGGCAACAGCATCCCCGAGACGAGAAATATCGCCGCGGCGGCAGAGGAGCTGCTCGACCGCGAATTTGAATTCGCATACTCGGAAACGCTTGGATATATTTCGCACAGTCCCGTGCTTTGCGGCTCGGGGGTCGAATTTTCCTCCCTGCTTTATCTGCCGTCACTCAGGCTCAAAAAAAGCTCGGAGGCGCTGCGGTATCAGTGCGCGGTCATCGGCGCGCATCTCTTTCCTTTGATGAGCGAGAAGTGTGGCGACCTTTATCTGCTCTCGCACTCGCCTGCTCCCTTTTCGGACGAGGTGGGCGCGGCGCGGCTTTTCGGCGCGTTGGTCTCGAGAATAGTCGAGGACGAGGCGAAATCCGACCGAATTATTTTCGCCGAAGGGGACAAAATAATTATTGACCGCGCGTGGCGCGCCTACGGTCTTTTGACAAATGCGAGAATTATAGGTGAAGCCGAGCTGCTTTCGCTTTCCTCTGACCTCCGCTTTGCGCTTGCGGTCTGCGAGGATGCTTCACTCTTGCCGCCCGTGAGCGTTACCGAATTAAATCTTCTTTTGGCGCAAGGACTTAACTCGTCGGTCGCGTCAGGCTGCCGTGACTGTAAAAGCGACGCAGACTGCGATCTTGCACGTGCCGATGCCGTACATAAAATGCTTTCGCGCGATTAAAGCTCACGAAAGCTATCTTACGAGGATCAGATATGGCGAACAAATTTACACCAAAGGCGCAGCACGCGCTCAACGCCGCGCTCGGATTTGCCTCCGAGCTCGGTCATTCATACATTGGAAGCGAACACCTTTTGCTCGGTCTCCTCTCTACCGCAGATTGCGCCGCCGCGAAGATACTTTCGGCACGCGGCATCAGAAGTGAGATCGTCAAGGGCACGATCATCGAGGTCACGGGAATCGGCTCGCCCGAGCAGATCTCCCCCTCAAATATGACTCCGAGCGTCAAGAAAATAATCGAGGTCTCGGCATACGAATCGACCAAAAGCAACCACAGCTACATCGGCACGGAGCACATTCTGCTTGCTCTGCTCTCGGACGGTGATTGCGTGGCGGTGCGGATGCTCGAGTCGCTCGGCGCGTCGGTCAGTGAGCTTCGCGGAGACGTTGAGTCCTATCTCGAGTCAAGCCCCGGGCGGATGCCGAGCACGAGGCGGAGCGAGAGCAACGAAAAGACACGTGAAAAAAACTCGGTCAAGAATTACGGCAGAAATCTGACCGAGGCGGCAAAAAAGGGCAAGATTGATCCGATAATCGGGCGTGACCGCGAAACCGAGCGAGTCATTCAGATCCTTTCGCGCAGAACGAAAAATAACCCCTGCCTTATCGGTGAGCCGGGCGTTGGAAAGACCGCCGTCGTGGAGGGTCTCGCACAGCGGATCGCCGACGGAGACGTGCCCGAGATCCTGCGCGACAAGACGATAATCTCGCTCGATCTCGCAAGCATGATCGCAGGGGCAAAGTACCGTGGCGAGTTCGAGGAAAGACTCAAGGGCATTATGTCGGAGGCGCAGAAAAACCCCGACCTGATAATCTTTATCGACGAGATACACACGATCATCGGCGCGGGCGCGGCAGAGGGCGCGGTCGATGCGGCGAACATTATAAAGCCCGCGCTCTCGCGCGGCGAGCTTCAGGTCATCGGCGCGACGACGATCAGCGAATACCGAAAATATATCGAGAAGGATGCCGCGCTTGAACGGCGCTTTCAAGCCGTGACCGTGGGCGAGCCGTCCGCTACCGAGGCAAGACAGATACTTCTCGGTCTGCGGACAAAATACGAGGCTCACCACAAGCTGACGATCTCGGACGAGGCGATCGATGCGGCGGTCGATATGTCGGTGAGATACGTTCCCGACAGATATCTTCCCGACAAGGCGATCGACCTTATAGACGAGGCGGCGGCGCGCCTGCGACTGAAGATGTTTACCTCCCCGCCCGAGCAACGCGAGATTGAAAGCGAGCTCCGTCGCATTCAAGCAGAAAAGGCAGAGGCGATAACCGAGCAGAGCTTTGAGCTTGCCGCCGCACTGCGCGACAAGGAGATAGATCTGCGGCAAAAATATGAGAGCGAAAAGGCGGTCTGGGAAAAGAGAAAAAACGCAAGCGGTCTTACTCTGCGCGAGTGCGACGTTGCCGACATCGTGACTCAGTGGACGGGTATTCCCGTCTCGAAGCTGCTTGAAAGCGAGAGCCGCCGTCTTGCCGAGCTTGAGGACAAGCTTTCCGAGCAGGTGATCGGTCAGGAGAGGGCGATAGCGGCGGTGGCAAGTGCCATTCGGCGCGGACGGACGGGTCTCGGCGACCCGAAGCGTCCTATCGGGTCGTTTATCTTCGCGGGTCAGACCGGCGTGGGCAAGACCGAGCTTTGCCGCGCGCTTGCCTCCCTGCTTTTCGGCAGCACGGACGCGATGATAAGGCTTGATATGTCGGAATATATGGAAAAGCACAGTGTCTCGAAGCTTATCGGATCGCCGCCCGGATACGTCGGATACGACGAGGGCGGACTTCTGACAGAAAGGATACGCCGACACCCCTACTCCATCGTGCTTTTCGACGAGATAGAAAAAGCACACCCCGACGTTTTCGGTCTGCTTTTGCAGATACTTGATGACGGGATACTGACCGATTCGCAGGGTCGGCGAGTGGATTTCAAAAACGCGATCGTAATAATGACGACCAATCTCGGCGCTAAGGCGCACGGCGAGGTCGGAAGCCTCGGATTCACTCTGTCGGGCAGCGGCGAGGAGGAAAAACGCGCCGAGCAACGCGTTCTTGACGCTCTGCGCCGTCATTTTCGTCCTGAATTTCTCAATCGTGTCGACGAGATCATCTGCTTTGAGCCGCTTTCGCGCGAGTCACTCAAAAAAATTGCCGAGCTTATGCTCTCGTCGGTCACCGACAGGATCGAGGGCTCGGGTGTGTTCATCGAGTTCGACGAAAGCGTTGCCGATGCGATTGTCGAGCACGAATATCCCTCCGAATACGGCGCGCGACCGCTCCGCAGAGCTATCACGCGACTGGTTGAAAATCCTTACTCCGAGGCTTTGATCCGGGGCGAATTTTCGCGCGGCGACTTTATTCGCGCTTACTTTGACGGGCACGCGGTAAAATTCGAGAAAAAATCGGGCAACAACACGCCGAAAACGCAAAATACTATTGCAAAAGGTTGAAAAATCTGCTATAATAATATTTGGCGGCGGTCACGGTGACCGCAAGCAGCTAAACGGCGCTTCAGGGCGGGATTTCAAAAAGAGGTGAGACGAATGGACAACAAAAAGGATCTGCCGATCGCGGTCATGGACTCGGGACTCGGCGGCATCAGCGTTTTGCGTGAGCTTGTAAAGATCATGCCAAACGAGCGTTTTTTGTATTTCGGCGACTCTATAAACGCCCCATACGGCACAAAGACCAAGCCCGAGGTGCTTGAAATAACGAGAAAAAATCTCGCTCTGCTCAAGGAGCGTGGCATCAAGGCATTCGTCATCGCCTGCAACACCGCGACGAGCGTGGCGGCGAAGATCTTGCGCGAGGAAAACCCCGAGCTGCTCATTATCGGCATTGAGCCTGCGGTCAAGCCTGCAAGTGAGCTTTGCGAGCACCCGAGAGTCATCGTTATGGCAACTCCGCTGACTCTGCGCGAGGAAAAATTCCAGGCGCTTGTCGCACGCTTTTCGGGAAAGGGCGAATTTTTGCCGCTCCCCTGCCCCGGACTCGTTGAGCTTATCGAAACGGGAGACGTGGAGAGCGACGAGATAAGAGAATATCTCACAAAGCTTTTCGAGCCCTACAAGAGCAAGCGGATCGATGCGGTGGTGCTCGGATGCACCCACTATCCGCACGTGAAGGCGTTGATCGCGGAGCAATTTCCTGCCGAGACGGTCGTGCTTGACGGTGGCGAGGGCACGGCGCGGCATACAAGGCGCAGACTCGACGAGCTTGGACTTCTGCGCGACGCGGGCGAGGGCGAGATCGAGATAATCAACACCTCGGAAAACGAAAATATGATTGAAATTTCGAAATATTTGCTTTATAGATAAAAATTTCCCCGACAGATTTCTGTCGGGGTTTACTTATTCATCTTCACTTTCGTCATCGGCAGTTATCTCGTTTTGACCTTCGGACAGCTTCTGCTCCAAAAGCTCGCCGAGATTGTTCGTCCAGCCTCCGTCCCTTGACAGAGCATCCTGAAACGCTTGAAAATCGGGATTGTCGCTATCTTTGAGAAAGGTATTACGGATTTTGATCTGCTCTATCAAGGACAGAACGACATCCAATGCCAAAATCGCCAAGCCAATATAAAGGCACGGGGCAACAAATATTCCGACGATCATCAAAACAACTGCGGGAACGAAAAGCCAGAAGAAACGAAAAAATATATTCATTATAAAGCCGATAATGAATAGGCTTGTAGGATATTTTCTGTTGTTCATAACTGAATCTCCTTTTTTGCAATCGTTTGTTTATTCCTTGCAGGTAACAAAAGCCAATCTGCAGGTATGGCACACATTGTCAGCGTATGGATTGTTTACTTTAACAAGCTCTCCTCCGCATTTAGGACAAGCTTCTAATTTTTTATTATTTTTTTCAAATTCAAACCATCCGCCAATAGGATTACACAACAAATAATATACCGGCTTACCAACTTTATTTTCGAGTTCGGCACGAATATCCAAACCTCTTTTATTCAACTGAGAATTGTGATCAACAATTTGTCTTTTGGTGAATCTATCCGATAAGCTATCCATCCACAAGCGATCTACCGCCTGATATGTTTTTTGAAAATTCAAAATTGAATAATGTTCCTCCTCGTTATACAGGTATGGAATTCTGATCAGGGGGATTTCCTTTCCGCAATCTCCACATATTACAGGACTGGATGATAGATACGGATCGATTGCAAAAATGTAATAGCTGTGCTCGGGGCAATGACAACTGTCAGTTGCCATTGCATCATCGCATACTATTTTTATTTCAATGTCAAAGCAATCAATTTCCTTGAGAATATATTGATTGTAATATTCAGGGCTTAATGAATCATCATCGGTGGTAACGACGTTAGCAACATAGTTTTGATCATGTTGTTCAACAATCCATTCATCTATGATCTGTCCGTTCTTGTATAGCATTGAAAGAATATTGTCTATCGAATCCAATATATCTTTCCCGCCTTTATTTATCGGCTTGAATATGATTTTTGCTACTTTATACATACTGTTTCTCCAATGAATCTAAACGCAGGAACGTTTTATTTCGTCAAAAACTTATAAACCGTTATTGTTTCGTAGGTCTCGCCAACATCGAGGGTGCAATCGGTGAAGTCGGGGCGGTTGACACTGTCAGGCATTTTCTGCGTTTCAAGGCAAAACATATTCTGAAGTCCCTGCTTGTATCCGCCCTTGAAATCGTGGTCGGGATTGTTCAGAAAGTTGCCCGAATAAAACTGCACACAGGGCTGGTCGGTCCAGACCTCCATCACTCTGCCGCTCCTTTGCTCGTAGACGCGGGCCCTCGCCTCACTCATCGGCTCGGCTCTCTTTGTGAAATTCATACAGTGATCGTAGCCACCCGCGATCCTCAACGGCTCGTAGGAGAGGTCAAAGTCGCGCCCGATCGTCTTGGGGGTGCGGAAATCGAACGCAGTTCCCTCCACCGATATCTTTTTGCCCGTCGGGATAAGCGTTTCATCGGTCTCAAGGAAGCTATCTGCATCGATCCAGAGCTCGTGGTCAAAGATCTTGCCCGAAGCAAAGCCGCCGAGATTGAAATATGTGTGATTGGTGAGGTTCAATACGGTCTTTTTATCAGTCACGGCGTGATATTTTATCGAAAGCGCGTTGTCCTGGCTCAATTTGTAGGTCACGGTGACCTTAAGCGTGCCCGGGTAGCCCTCCTCGCCGTCGGGCGAGGTGTATCTGAGTGTCAGAGTGCAGCCGTCCTCCTCTATTCCCGCCTCGGCATCCCAGACCTTATGCGAAAAGCCGAGCCTGCCGCCGTGGAGGTGGTTGGGGCCGTTGTTGATAAAGAGCTTGTAATCGACTCCGTCGAGCGTAAAAGTGCCCTTTGCGATACGGTTGCCGAACCGACCGATAATCGCACCCTGATAGCCGTCGCCCTCAACGTAGTCGGCAAGATCATCGTAACCGCCGACAACGTCGGCAAGCTTTCCCTCTCGGTCGGGAACGAGGAGCTTATTTACCGCACCGCCAAGCGTGATTATGCTCACGCTCATTCCGCTGTCAACAGTAAGGGTATATTTATCGACCGCTTTTCCGAACGCTTCGCCAAAATAACATTTTTCTATATTCATATCGATCTCCATTCAAATATAGGGGCGAAATGATCGCCCCTTACAGTTATTACGAATCGTATCCGTTAGGATTCTTTGTCTGCCAATTATTTGCGTCGCGACACATCTCCGTGATGCCGAACTCCGCCTTCCAGCCAAGCACTCTTTCTGCCTTGGAGGGATCTGCATAGCAGGATGCGATGTCACCGGGGCGACGGCCGACTATCTTATAGTTGACCTTCAAGCCGGTCACCTGCTCGTACGCCTTTACCATATCGAGCACCGAATATCCGTTGCCCGTGCCGATATTGAAATAATCGATACCGTGCGCGCTCTTGATATATTCAAGCGCCTTGAGGTGCGCCTTTGCAAGATCGACTACGTGGATATAGTCGCGTACACCCGTGCCGTCGTGTGTGTCGTAGTCGTTGCCGAATACGCTGAGCTGCGGCAGCTTGCCAAGCGCGACCTTGGTGATATAAGGCATAAGGTTGTTCGGGATTCCGTTGGGGTCCTCGCCGATGAGTCCCGATGCGTGCGCTCCGATGGGGTTGAAGTAGCGCAGAACCGAAATATTCCACTCCTTATCCGAGACGTAGATATCCTTGAGGATGCGCTCGATCATAACCTTGGTCTCGCCGTAGGGGTTGGTCGCGTTGCCGACTCTTGCACTCTCCCTGATCGGAACCTCCTCGGGTGCTCCGTAAACGGTTGCGGAGGAGCTGAAAACGATAGTCTTAACACCGTGGCGGCGCATCGAATCGCAGAGGATGAGCGTGCCCGTGACGTTGTTGTGGTAGTATTCGATAGGCATAGAGACCGACTCGCCGACCGCCTTAAGTCCTGCGAAATGTATGCAGGAGTCTATCTCGGGGTTCTCTTCAAATATTCTGTCGAGCGCCGCCGCGTCAAGCAGGTCTGCCTTGTAGAACTTAAAGTCCTTGCCCGTAATCTCTTTTATACGGTCCAAAACGACAGGCTTACTGTTTGAAAAATTGTCCATAATGACTACGTCGTAGCCTGCGTTCAAAAATTCCACCGCGGTGTGAGAGCCGATAAAGCCCGCACCACCCGTAATGAGTACTGACATCTCTATTCTCCTTTAATTCATTGGGGTTTTCGTTGGTTGCTCAATTAAATATATTTTGCCACGATGGCATTCATTTCATCCATCTTCTTTTCCATGTCGGCAACGAGCTTGAACTGGTTGCGCGCACGGTCGAGATTGTGATCGGGATACTCGGTTCTGAAATATACGTCGCCGTCGAGGTAGTCGGACAGGAAGCGTATACCCGTTTCGTAGGTAAGTATCAGCGCACCCATGGGAAGTGCTCTGATCTCGGACTCGGAAAGGCTGCCCTCAAGGCCCTGAATAAAGCCTTTTGCGTATGCCTCGAACATATCGAGTCTGCAATAGACCTTGTCGAGATCGGTCTCGTCCTCCGCCGCACTCGAAGCGCCGAAGCGGATACTGTCGCCGAAGTCTGCAAGAACGCTTCCAGGCATTACGGTATCGAGGTCGATAACGCAGATTCCCTCGCCGCTCTCGCGGTCTACCATAATATTGTTGAGCTTTGTATCGTTGTGCGTAACTCTGAGCTGAAGCGAGCCGTTTGCTATACTCTCGTTGATGAAGCTCGTTATATTCTTGCGGTCAAGCGCGAACTTGATCTCGTCGGGGATGAGGTGTGCTCTGCCCGACCTGTTCTCCTCGATCGCCTTCTGAAGATTCGCATATCTCCACTCGGTGTTGTGGAAGTTGGGAATGCTCTCGTGAAGCACGCTTGCATTGAAATCGGCAAGCTGGCGCTGGAACTGTCCGAACGCAAATCCTACCTTTTCAAACATCTCTGCGGACTCGACCTTCATATAGCACTCTGCGTCCTCTACGAAGTCGTACATTCTCCAATAAATGCCGCGGCGGTCTACGTGACCCCACTTTCCGCTCTTTGTCCAGATAACGCGGAGGGTTCTTCTCTCGGGATTGATTCCCTTCTCCTCATATCCGTGACGGATATGCTCGGTAACTCCGACTATATTCTCCATAACCTCGTCGGGCTTCTTGAATATGCTGGTATTTACCATCTGCATAACGTATCTCTTGCCCGTATCGTAGGTCAGAAAATAGGTTCTGTTTATATGTCCGTTGTGACACTCCTCAATGTGAACCACGTTGCCCTCAATGTCAAAGTGACCTGCGGAGGTTATAATGTCTTTGTCTGTCAAATTAAAATTCATCTTTACGTCCTCAACTTAGATTATTTCCAAAGCTTGTGGGGATATTCGCCGTTTGCCATCATATTGCGGAGCGCGCTCTTAACGCCCTCCTTATCCTCGGAGTAGGTCACTCCGTACCACGCCGCGCTCGTTTCGTGGACCTTGACGGTGCACTTGCCCGCCTTCATCATATCGTCGATCGCGCCGGGGAGATAGTATTCGCTCTTAAGCTCTTTTCCCTTTTCGGAGGAAAGGAATTTGACAAATCCTTCTTTAAGCTCTCCGAAGATCGCGGGGGTAAGTCCCCAGCAGTTCATCGATACCACGGTGTCGCCCGAGAGGTCCTCCCACTCGTCGCATCCGTTCAGGTATTGCGCGTCGCTGCCGCAGGTCTTGATCTTTGTAAGCTCGGTGATCGAGGTGAGCATTCCGTTGCCGTCGATCTCACATCTGCCGCGCGAGACCGTGCCGTTTTCGGTGAGGGTATTGCGCAGCACGTAGCCGATCATACAGTAGTCGGTTGAGGTAGCGTCTATGCTGCCGAGGTGCTCTGCAAGCTTAACGAAAGCGTCTCTGCCGTAAAAATCGTCGGCATTTACGACCGCAAAGTTATCGGTAACGTAGGGAGCGGCGCAAAGAAGCGCGTGAGACGTTCCCCAAGGCTTCTGTCTGCCCTCGGGAAGCGTAAATCCCTCGGGAATATCGCTGATGTCCTGGAAGGCGTATTCGACCCTTATGTAAGGCTCTACACGCGCACCGACTGTCTCGCGGAACGCATCGTAATTCTCTTTCTTGATAATGAAAACTACCTTATCAAATCCCGATTTTACAGCATCATAGATCGAAAAATCGATTATGAATTCGCCGTTATCGGTAATGGGATCTATCTGCTTGAGACCGCCGTAGCGCGAGCCCATTCCTGCGGCAAGTATAACAAGTGTCATCTTAAAGCTCCTTTGGCAATTAGAGTGTACTTAGATTGCTTCTACAAACTCATTGTAGCAAGTTTTTCGTTTTATCGCAACTGATTTTTAACTATGTGTGCACAGTTTTTCACGATATTTACACAAAATCATAATTTTTCGGCGATTTTCGGACTGTATGTTTGTTGTGGGGACAAACCTTTTGTCCAAGTAAATACAAGATACTTATGACAAACGTACCGTCATCACCCGAAACTTAATTATACATTATAGACAAAAAAATGTAAATAGGAAAAACAAAAATTTACACATTATTTACATTGTATTTGGTTGGATGAATCCATTGACATTTGTAGCATAAAGTAGTATAATGTTATGTGGTTTGAAGTTGATTTGAAAGGCGGTCACATTATGAAAAGGACAAAAAACAAGTTCTCTCCCGGTGTGCTTTGCAGAATTATTGCCCTGCTCTGCTCCATCGTTATTTTAATCATACCGCTCTGCTCCTGTGCTCCCTCACAGGACGAGCTTCAGATAAACATCTCGGTGCTCAACGGCACGACAGGCTTCGGTGCGGCAAAGCTGATATGCGACACCGAGGACGGTAAATCTTCGCTAAACTATAAATTTACGGTTGAGACCGATGCAGAGCCCATCACCAAGGGGCTTATCAACGGAAGCATCGATATCGCCGCGCTTCCGACCAATGCCGCCGCCGCGCTTTACAACAAGACGAACGGCGAAGTCAGGATAGCCGCGGTCAACACCCTCGGTGTGCTGTATCTCGTAGTCAATGGCGAGAAGGTAGACCTAACTGACCTCTCCGAGCTTGACGGCAAGACGGTCTACTGCCCCGCGCAGAATCCGGCGTTTATTTTCGAGGCTATCTGCCGAGAGAGAGGAATCAACGTCAATATTGACACAAGCTACGCTCAGCCCGCTCATCTTCGCGAGGCGATCGCGACCGACAAGGTCGATATCGCGGTCCTGCCCGAGCCGATGGTGACTATTGCGAAAAGTGCCAACGCAAAGCTCACGGTCGCGCTTGACCTGACTGACGAATGGGAAAGGGTATACGGCGAGGGCACGCTTATGCAGGGCTGCATCGTGGTGCGCTCCGAGTGGGCGGAAAATCACCCCAAGGAGCTCGAGCAATTTCTTGCCGATTACGAAGACTCGATTGAATTCACGGTCTCTGATCCCAAGAGTGCGTCGGTTTGCATAGCGGAAGCAGGGATTTTCGCGCAGGCAACAGTTGCCGAGAAAGCGATCCCAAGCTGCAACATCGTCTTCGTTGACGGAGAAAAAATGGCAAGCTCTCTGGATATTTTCTTTTCAAAGCTCTATGCGGTCAATCCTCAGTCGGTTGGCGGAAAGCTCCCCGACGGCAAAATTTATCTTGAAAAATGATGAAAAAAATACTTAAATATTCACTTATCACGCTCGTCTGGATCGGCTTATGGCAGCTGATCGCCATGGCGGTGGGGCACGAGCTGCTCTTCCCTACGCCGTGGGCGGTCGCCGTCAGACTCGGCGAGCTTATGATCACGCTTGACTTTTACAGAACTGTCGCCCTTTCGCTTTTGCGGATCGTCGCGGGAATCGCGGCAGGTGTGTTGATCGGCATACTCGGCGGCATCCTTACCGCGTTTTCAAAATTGGCAAGAGATTTTTTTGCCCCCGCGCTTGCGGTGATAAAATCAACTCCCGTGGTGTCGTTTATCTTTCTGATCGTGCTCTGGATAAGCCGCGACGTCGCTCCGCTTATCATTGCGGCAATGATCGTTACGCCTGTTGTATGGGAGAACGTCGAGACGGGATTTCTCAATACCGACAAGGCTTTGCTTGAGATGGCGCAGGCTTATGGAATGTCGCGTTCAGCGCGCTTTTTCAACGTATATCTGCCAAGCATCGTCTCCTACCTTCTTGCTTCTCTGCGTGCGTCACTCGGCTTGGCGTGGAAGGCGGGGATCGCGGCAGAGGTGCTTTTAGTGCCCGTCATATCTATCGGAAAAATGATCTCGGACGCGAAATTTTACTTCGAGACCGTCGATCTTTTCGCTTGGACGGTGGTTGTGGTCGTTTTGAGCGTTATTATTGAAAAATTGATGGTCGTGCTCTTCTCCGCGCTTGCGAAAAAGGGACTTTCGACTCTGAAGGGAGGCGAGAGAGTTGACCGAGCTTAAAAACATTCAAAAATCGTTCGGCGAAAACGCCGTTTTTAAGGATTTCTCGCTGAAGCTGACCGAAGGCTCGAAAAACATCGTCAAGGGCGCTTCAGGATGCGGAAAAACCACTCTTTTGCGCATAATTTCAGGGCTTGAAGCTATTGACGGCGGCGAGGTAATACGTGACGAAAAGCTCGCGTATATGTTCCAGGAGCCGAGACTTTTGCCTTGGAAAAATTCACTCGACAATATCCGCGCGGTGCTCAAAAAAGAGGATTTTGCCCTTGCGGACAAATATCTTTCGGCGGTCGGACTTGCCGATGCCGAAAAAAAATTCCCCCACGAGCTTTCGGGAGGAATGGCACAAAGAGTGGCGTTCGCGCGCTTTCTTGCCTTTGCCGAGGCGACCGATGCAGACCTGCTTCTGCTCGATGAGCCCTTCTCTGCTCTCGACAAGGAGACCGCGGCAAAAATGCTTGAATTACTGATCGAATTTTCGGTTGGAAAAACGCTTGTGCTCGTCACACACGACGAGAGCGACATTGCCTTTGCCGACAACGTGATCGAGCTATAAAACAATATCACAAAATAAAATTTAACGGCTACTCTATACCGCCACCCTATCATCTCCCCTTTTATTAAAAGTTTTTGGAGATAGGGGGAGGTGCAGGAGGGGGGGAAGAACCATTTTTCAAAAAGGTTCTTCCCCCCTCCTGCATATTCTTTATCCAATCATAACCGCCAAAGCGCACCAGCCGTTATCCTCGGCGCGCTCGACGATCTTAAAGCCGTGCTGCTCAAAGCAACTGACAACGTCATCGCAACGCTCTGCGATGATACCCGATGCGAGCAGGACGGTTTTTTCGCTCATAAAGGGAGCGACGTCGGGCGTCATACGGATAATGATATCCGCGACTATGTTAGCGCAGATGATATCGTAGCCGCCGACTCGGTTTTCGACCTGACGAAGCAGGTCGCTCTGCGCGCAGGTGATCTTATCTTCAAGTCCGCTCTCGCGGATATTCTCGTTTGCAACGCGCACCGACATAGGATCTATATCGTACGCGCGGCAGTTCTCCGCTCCGAGCTTCGCTCCACAGATTGCCAATATTCCGCTTCCCGTGCCTACGTCAAGCAGGCTGTCGCCCTCTTTTACGTATTTCTGGAGCAGAGATATGATAAGTCTTGTGGTCTCGTGTGTTCCCGTGCCGAATGCCATTCCGGGATCCATACTGACGATGATCTCGCCATCCTTCGCCTCGTAATCCTCCCATGCGGGCACGATAACGATCTTACCAACCTTAAAGGGCTTATAAAACTCCTTCCAGGAGTTCGCCCAGTCCTCCTCGCACAGTCCGATCACCTCGATCTCGGCGTCGGTAAAGCTCGCCGATGCAAGTCGATCGCGCAAAAACGCCATATCGTCCGAGATGTTCACATCCTTCGGCACGAAATAGGACACCGATGCGTGCGATTTGTCGGCGTTCAGTATCTTTTCGTAGATAAGGTCGCCGTAGCAGGTCTTAAGATCTATGTCGCTCAGGTCGTCGATGAGCAGATTGGTGTTGATCATGCTCATCAAACCCGTCAGCTCGTCAAGTCGCTCGGTGGGAACGGTCACCTTGATCTGTAGCCATTCCGTGACCTCGCCGTAGTCTCCGCAGACGTAATCCTTGTCTATATTTTCATTCATCACTTTTTATCCTTTTTGAAAAAGCTTTTTTTCTTTGCGTAATTGTTTTCGCCGCACGCCTCGGCAAATGCGCGGAGCAGCTCCTTCTGTTTTTCGCTCAGTCCCTTCGGGATCTCGACGTTAACGCGGAAGATAAGGTCTCCGCGGCGAGTGGAGTTGACATACGGAACTCCCTTTTGCTTCAAGGTAAACGTGGTTCCCGTCTGCGTGCCCTCGGGGATCGTGAATTTCTCCACACCCTCGAGCGTGGGAACGTCGATCTCCGCGCCAAGTGTAGCCTCCGCAACGGTTATCGGCACCTCGCAGAAGAGCGTGTAGCCGTCGCGCTTGAAGGTTGCGCTCGGACGAACGCTGACCATAACGAGAACGTCTCCTGCGCTGCCGCCGTTCTTTCCGTCATTGCCAGCGCCTCTGATAATAACTCCCTTGCCGTGATCTATTCCTGCGGGGATGTTCACCGTCAGACTCTTGGTCACGCGCTCAAAGCCCGTTCCGCGACACTTCTGACAGGGAGTTTTGATATATTTACCCGTTCCGCGACAGGTGTCGCAGGTGGTGGTGGACTGGAATTGCATTCCGCCAAGATTCTGCATTACGCGTCTCTGTCCCGTTCCGCGACAGCTCGGACAGGTCTCGCTCTTGCCGTCTGCCGATCCGCTTCCGCTACAGGACGAGCACTTGCTGTATCTTTGGAATTTGACCTCCTTCTTGCAGCCGAACACCGCCTCCTCGAAGGTGATCGTCACGTTCAGCTCGATGTCCTCGCCTCTCTGCGGGCCGTTTCTTCTCTGCCTCGAGCCTCCGCCGCCGAAAAAGCTGCCGAAAATGTCGCCAAGATCGACGTCAAAACCGCCTCCGAAGCCGCCGAATCCACCGTAGCCGCCGCCAAAGCCACCGCTTGAGGGATCAAACGCCGCGTGACCGTACTGATCGTATTTCGCTCTCTTGTCGGCATCAGACAAGACCTCGTAAGCCTCGTTGACCTCCTTGAACTTCGCCTCGGCTTCCTTGTTGTCCGGATTTACGTCGGGATGGTATTTCTTCGCAAGTGATCTGTATGCCTTCTTTATTTCGGTGTCGGACGCGCCCTTCTGGATGCCCAACACCTCGTAATAATCTCTTTTATCTGCCATAGTTTGTTATAATGTATATGCAGGGAGAACCTTTTTAGGTAAAAAGGGTTCTCCCTGCACCCTCTCCAAAAACCTTCCTGAAAAAAGGCAATATGAGCCGTTCGTTTTGCTTATAGCCAAAGCGAATTGCCCGCCTTATAATTTGCACTTTATGGGAAAGGTCGGGTTTCGACCTTTCCCATGCTTTAAAAATTATTTATTCGAGTTATCCTCGTAGCTTGCGTCGTAGAACTGACCGTCCTGTGCGCCGCCGTTCTGACCGCCCATATTATTAGGATCAAAGCCCTGTCCCTGCGCATTCTGCTGAGCGTAGAGCTTTTCGCTTACCTTGTAGAACGCCTTTTCAACCGCCTCGGTATCAGCCTTGATAGCCTCGGTGTCGCCGCCCTTTACGGTCTCCTTAAGCTTCGCGATAGCCGCCTCAACGTCTGCCTTGTCAGCCGCGTCGATCTTGTCACCGAGCTCGCCGAGAGTCTTTTCACACTGGAAGATCATGCTGTCCGCGCGATTCTTGACCTCAACTGCCTCCTTCGCCTTCCTGTCCTCCTCTGCGAACCTTTCGGCATCCTTGACAGCCTTGTCAATGTCCTCCTGAGACATATTGGTGGACGAGGTGATGGTGATGTGCTGCTCCTTGCCCGTGCCCTTATCGCAAGCGGTTACGTTAACGATACCGTTAGCGTCGATATCGAAGGTTACCTCGATCTGAGGGATTCCTCTGGGTGCGGGAGCAATTCCGTCGAGGGAGAAGCGTCCGAGAGTGGTGTTATAAGCCGCCATCTCGCGCTCGCCCTGAAGAACGTGGATCTCAACCGAGGTCTGACCGTCAGCCGCGGTGGAGTAGATCTGGCTCTTCTTTACGGGGATAGTGGTGTTTCTGTCAATAATTCTGTTGAATACGCCGCCCATGGTCTCGATACCGAGAGAGAGAGGAGTTACGTCGAGAAGCAGAAGATCCTTGACCTCGCCGCCGAGAACGCCGCCCTGAATAGCCGCGCCGACTGCTACGCACTCGTCGGGGTTGATGCCCTTGAAGGGCTCCTTGCCGATGAACTTCTTAACTGCATCCTGAACTGCGGGGATTCTTGTAGAACCGCCGACGAGAAGCACCTTATCGATCTGATTTGTCGAGAGACCCGAGTCACGAAGAACCTGCTTTGTGGGGCCCATGGTTGCTTCAACGAGATCTGCGGTGATGCGGTCAAACTCCGCTCTGGTGAGAGTTGCCTCGAAGTGAAGAGGACCTGCCGCGGTTGCGGTGATGAAGGGGAGGTTGATGTTAGAGGCAGTAACACCCGAAAGCTCGATCTTTGCCTTCTCTGCCGCGTCCTTGAGTCTCTGCATTACCATCTTGTCGTTGCGGAGATCGATGCCGTTCTCCTTCTTGAACTGCTCTGCCATCCAGTCGATGATTCTCTGGTCGAAGTCGTCGCCGCCGAGCTTGTTGTTACCTGCGGTTGCAAGAACCTCAAAC
>JAFULC010000032.1 GCA_017483305.1 Clostridia bacterium
GATGTGCCGCCCCGGCGATAACGTTGATATGACTGTTGAGCTCATCAAGCCCATCGCTTGTGAGAAGGGTCTTCGTTTCGCTATCCGTGAGGGTGGTAGAACCGTTGGTTCCGGTGTCGTTTCCGATATCATCGCATAATTGCTTTAGAAAATTTCCGAAAATCGTCGTTGCTCCTCAAAAGCGGCTCGACGTAGGACACTACGTCTTCACCTTGCTTTCTGCGGTGCGCCTAGATTAACAAAAATTTTCGTTAGCAAAAGTTATATTGATATAATATAATTTATACAAGAAAAGCCGCGGCGGTTGTCCGCCGCGGCTTTTAAAATCAAATACTGTCAAATTTATTTTTGGGGATTGGTGAAATTCCATACCGATGGTGTGCGGCTTGCCGCAAGTCCATGAACGCGCAGCGATATTGCAGTGCGCGCCGACAAGGTGAGATTCCTTGACCGACGGTTGTTTGTGAGGGCTATGAGGACCACACGGCGAAAGTCCGGATGAGAAAAGATAAATTTCGATTTTTTTGCGCTTTCTTTCGCACTATGTCGATTTTTTCATCCCCCCTTATTCGAGAAAGGGGATTTTTTTATGTCTAATTTGAATTCGAGGCAGAGCTCTGCCCAAAAAATCAAAAATCTTTGTATGGCGGCGCTTTTCTGTGCGTTAGCGATCGCCTCAACCTATATTATGCACATAAAGGTAATGTTTCTGACCTTCGATGCGAAGGATGCGGTCATTACCATCGCAGGTCTGCTTTTCGGACCGATATATTCTATAGCTATTTCTCTTGTCGTTTCGCTCGTTGAGTTTATAACGATCGGCGACGCGGGATTTTGGGGATTTCTTATGGATTTTCTGTCAACCGCGATCTATTCGACGGTCTGCGCGTTGATCTACAAATATAAAAAGAACATCAAGGGTGCGGCGATCGGTCTTGTGTCGTCGATCTTTGCGATGACGGCTTTTATGCTTCTTTTCAACCTGTTCATCGTGCCGATCTACACGCCGAATTTCACGACTGCGGCAGTTGCAAAGATGGTGCCCACGCTGTTCCTGCCATTTAATCTGACTAAGGCGACGCTTAACGCGGCTATCGTACTGATCCTTTACAAGCCGGTTTCTACCGCGCTCAAGGCGGCGAAGGTTTTGCCGTCCTCTGCAAAATTTGAGGAATCGCGTGTTGCCTCCGAGCAGAAAAGGAAGAAGAATCTTATTTTCAGTCTCGTCGTAACGGCGGTTGGACTTGCGGTTGCGGCGCTTTGCTTCGTAGTATTCTTCGTATTCCTGCACGGTCAGATCGCGTTTGGATGATTTTTGAATCAAAATGCGCTGTTTTAATTAACGGCGCATTTTATTTTTTGAAAAATTGCATTTAATTGTTGATTTTGGAGCGATTATAGTGTATAATCAATAGAGAATTACGAAAATGAAGGTACAATTATGATAGATGCAATCGAACAATTTTTTCTTGAGACCGTTGGCAGAGAATGGTGTGTATTTTTCTGCTCGATGATCCCGATCATAGAGCTGCGTGGCGCGATTCCGCTCGGTGCGGCGTTGGGACTTCCGTGGTGGCAGAATTTTATTATCTGTTTTCTTGGCAATCTTTTGCCCGTGCCCTTTATCTTATTGCTTATCAACCGAGTTATTCGGTGGTTTTCACGTTCACGCGTCAAATTTTTGAACAAATTTGCAAATTGGCTTTTACAAAAGGCGGAGAAAAACAGAGACAAGATCGAAAAATACGGATTTTGGGGAGTTGCTATTTTTGTTGGAATTCCGCTTCCTATGACGGGGGCGTGGACAGGTTCACTCGCTGCCGCCGTGATCGATCTTAAATTTTGGAAGGCCTTGCTTTCCGCGGTCATTGGCGTTATAATGGCGGGAGTTATTATGTCACTTATTTCCTACGGCGTGATCGCAGTGTTTGCTTGAGAAACAAGAAACGCGTTCGAGAGCTTTTTCAAAAAGGTTCTCGCTATCCCCCAAAAAATCTAAAGAGTTTTTAGTTTATTTTAAATTGCACGGTTAAGACTATTGACTTTTGTGCAAGTGTATGGTATAATATATCAGCTTATCAAGAGTGGTGGAGAGAGCGGCTCGCAGAAACCACGGCAACCTACCTATTCGGAAAGGTGCCAATTCCAAGCAGATAAGGCAATTTCAGGGTGTATAGCTCTGCTTGTTTTTCTGCAAGCAGAGCTTTTTTCACCCAAAACACGTAAAATTTGAAAGGATACATAAAAAATGAAAAAAGTATTATTTACATCCGAGTCGGTGACCGAGGGACATCCCGACAAAATTTCCGACAAAATTTCCGACGCTATACTTGACGAGATGCTTCGTCAGGACCCCAACTCCAGAGTTGCTTGTGAGACCTTTTGTACTACGGGTCTTGTAAGCGTTATGGGTGAGATCACTACCGAGGCTTACGTTGATATTCAGGACATCGTTCGCCGCACTGTCCGCGAGATCGGTTACACTCGTGCAAAGTTTGGCTTTGACTGCGACTCCTGCGCGGTCATCAGCTCGATCCACGAGCAGTCTCCCGACATCGCGATGGGCGTTGACAAGTCCTTCGAGGCAAAAGAGGGAACAGATACCGACGGTCTCGACACCGGCGCGGGCGACCAGGGCTTGATGTTCGGTTACGCTTGCGACGAGACTCCCGAGCTTATGCCTCTGCCCATTTCCTTGGCACACAAGCTTGCTCGTCAGCTCACCGCTGTCAGAAAGAACGGAACGCTTGATTATCTCCGCCCCGACGGAAAGACTCAGGTCACTATCGAGTACCATGACGACGTGCCTGCAAGAGTTGACACGATCGTTATTTCTTCTCAGCACAGTGACGCAGTCACGCTTGAGCGGATCAGAGCAGATATTATCAAGAACGTTATTGAACCTATCGTTCCTGCTTCTCTTATGGATGCCGAGACCAAGATATACGTCAATCCTACGGGCAGATTCGTTATCGGCGGCCCTGCAGGTGATACCGGTCTTACCGGAAGAAAGATAATCGTTGACACCTACGGCGGATATGCGCGTCACGGCGGCGGCGCTTTCTCGGGCAAGGATCCCACAAAGGTTGACCGCTCTGCTTGCTATGCGGCAAGATACATTGCTAAGAACGTAGTCGCAGCGGGCCTTGCAAAGAAGTGCGAGGTTCAGGTGGCGTACGCTATCGGTGTTGCGCGTCCCGTTTCGGTTATGATCGACACCTTTGGCACTGCTATCGTTGACGAGGCAAAGATCAGCAAAGCGGTAGAGGAGCTCGTTGACCTTCGTCCTGCGGCTATAATCCGCGATTTTGATCTTCGCAAGCCGATATATTGCGATCTTGCAGCTTACGGTCACATGGGAAGAGAGGATCTTGACGTAGCTTGGGAAAGACGCGATCTTGCCGAAAAGCTCAAAAAGGCTTGTCTTTAATATAAGATAAATTAACTTAAACCGCCGATACGGCATACCCTTATGTAAAACACTTATGGAGGTATGCAGATGTATTTGCTTGCTCAAATCATCGTTTCCGCATTGGCGGTTTTAGGGTTTTATTTTCTGCTTAAGGTTATTGTCGGTCGACTGTTTTCGGGGCGTTTTATCGCCGCGGCGGTAATAATTGAGCGGCGCGAGCAGCTTGAGTCTCTTGATATTATGATATCCGAGGCCTCGTCCGCCATCCTTTTTGCAAAAGGCAGACGGGTGGCTGTGATCATTCCAAGGGAGCTGCTTGAATCCTGCTCACAATCCGACAAAAAGAAAATAAACAAGACCATGGATAGCGTTGGAGCTGAAATTTATATTTTTTAGAATTTTTAAAGAAAAGGAGGTCGTTGTATGGGCGAGGAAAACAGAAATCTGTTTGGAGACATTGTTCCAGAGGATGACGGAAAGCTGATAAAGCTCTCGGGAAGCATTGAGAGTATTATATACGCCAACGAGGAAAACGGATATATGGTCTGCGATCTCGGCACCGATGACGACGACCTTATAACGATAACAGGCATTATGCCGTACGTTGGAGAGGGGGATTCTCTGATCGTTTACGGCGAATGGAAGCACAATCCCAAATACGGCCGTCAGTTTGCCGTCAAGCAATACGAGAGGTATATGCCTGCGGATGCGAGCGCGATCTTGCGCTATCTTTCCTCGGGTGCGATCAAGGGAATCGGTAAGAAGACCGCGCTCAAGATCGTTGAGGAGTTTGGCGACAATACGCTCGACGTGCTTGAAAATCACCCGGACTGGCTGTCCGACATTCCCGGAATAAGTCTCAAAAAAGCCAAGCAGATATGCGAGGATTTCAAGGCGAAGGCGGGTATCCGCTCCGCGATAATGTTTTTCAGAGACTTTTTCGGTGCGGCAACGACTGTTAAGATCTACAAGCGTTGGGGATCTGCCGCGATCGATATTGCAAAGTCTGATCCTTACCGTCTTTGCGACGAGATAGACGGAATTGGCTTTGAGCGCGCCGATTCTATGGCTATGAGGCTTGGGATCGAGAAGGACTCTTACTCCCGACTTATCAGCGGAGTGGCGCATGTGCTAAAATACAACGCGGCGCAAAACGGTCACGTTTGTCTACCGCGCGAGAAGCTTATTCCCGCATCAGCGCGCTTGCTCGAAGCCGACGAGGATAAGATAAAAACCGTGATAGACGATATGATCGCGATGGGAAGACTCAAATATTCGCGATTCAACGAGACGGTTTATTTATACGATAATTTTGCTTACGAATGCGAAAAATATATCGCGGAAAAGCTTGATCTTATTGACAAGGTCTGTCCTGCGGTCAGCACCTCGGATGCGAATATTTTTATTGAGAACGAAGAAAGAAAGAACGGCTTTTCGTATGCCGTGATGCAGAAAAAGGCGATAATCGGCGCGCTTGAAAACGGCGTTATGCTGCTTACGGGCGGTCCCGGCACGGGTAAGACCACTATAGTCAAGGCGCTTCTTGATATTTTCAGCAGTATGGATATGAAGGTCGCGCTTGCCGCACCTACCGGTCGCGCGGCGAAAAGACTTTCCGAGGCAACAGCGCACGAGGCGAGAACTATTCACCGATTGCTCGAGTTCGAGTATTCCACGGAGGACGGAGACAGACCCGGATTTCGACGGAACGAGACCGATCTGCTTGAGGAAAACGTCATTATAATCGACGAGTCCTCGATGATCGACAACATATTGATGTCAAGTCTGCTTCGCGCGGTCAAGCCCGGCGCGAGAGTTATTCTTATCGGTGACGCCGATCAGCTACCAAGCGTAGGCGCGGGAAACGTGCTTCACGATCTGCTTGAGTGCGGCAGATTTGCCACGATCAGACTCAACGAGATATTCAGGCAGGCACAGCAATCGTTGATCATCACGAATGCTCATAGAATAAATAATGGTGAGATGCCAAGGCTTGACATAAAGGACAACGACTTTTTCTTCCTTGCGAGAAACACCGACGAGGAGATCGCGTACACGGTCACGGATCTTTACAAGAATAGGCTTCCGAGGACATACGGAGCACAGACGGTTGGAAATATTCAGGTCATCACGCCCTCAAGAAAGGGAGATGCCGGAACCGACAACCTCAACGTGCTGATACAGTCCGCGCTCAATCCTCCCAATTCCAAACGCCGCGAGCACAAGCACAGAGAGCGTGTTTTCCGCGAGGGTGACAAGGTAATGCAGATCAAAAACAACTACGAGATCGATTGGACTCGCGAGGACGACGAGACAGGCACGGGAATTTTCAATGGAGATATAGGAACTATTCTTCGTATCGACTCGTTTAACGAGTGTATGGAGATCGTCTTTGACGACAGACACGTGACCTATGATTTTTCCATGCTCGAGGATCTTGAGCATGCGTATGCAATTACCGTTCACAAGAGTCAGGGCTGCGAATATCCGATAGTTATTATTCCTCTGTACCGCGCTCCAAGCATGCTTCTGACAAAGAATCTCTTTTACACAGCTGTCACGCGTGCGCAAAGAATGGTAATACTTGTCGGCAGAGCCGACGTTGCCGAGGCTATGGTGTCCAACACCCATACGAGCGCAAGGTATACTTGTCTTAAGCAAAGATTGTTGGTAAAATAATCGAAAAACGAGAGAGGAGCTTTGTTTATTTGGTTTCTCTCTCTTTGTTTTATTGGTGGTTATGAAATTTTTTGAAGTTTTGAAAAATCTAGTTTTCGTTCCCAAGTGTCTTTCCTGCGACGAGCGGTTGTTGCCCGTGATCGAGGGTAACGGGCGCGGAAGGATGTGCTTTTGCGAGGATTGTCTTAAAAAATGGGATCAGGCAAGGGGAAATATTTGCCCTGCTTGCTCCGAGATCGCCGCGACCTGCTCCTGTCTACCTAAATTCTTCAAGGATAATCAGCCGAGCGTACCGTCGGTTTGCTTTTACAATCCGAAATCGAACGATATTAAGACAATAGCGGTACTTAAAATGAAGCGGATAAACAATTCGCAATATTTTGAGTTTATGGCAGAGGAGCTTTATCCCTCTCTTGAAAATTTATTTTTTGAGATGGGAATAAAGCCCGAGGAGTGTTTATTTACCTGGATTCCAAGAAAAAAGGAGTCTGTCTCAAAGCACGGCTTTGATCAGGGCAGGGAGCTTGCGACAAAAGCCGCCAAGATGTTCGGCGCATCGGTAAAGCCTATGTTTTTCCGTTTTGCAGGTGAGGAGCAAAAGACTCTTTCTAAAAAGGAAAGAGAGGAGAATGCTATGGACTCGATATTTTTGCTCGGATCGGGGATCGTACGCAAAGGAAGGCGCAAAAGGAAAAGCTTTGCAGAGGGCAAGACGTTCGTGATAATTGACGACGTGTTGACAAGCGGCGCGACACTTAAAAGAGGAGTTGAGCTTCTGAGATCGGCAGGGGCTGCGGTTGCGGTTGTTGCCTGTATTGCAAGGACCGAGGTAAAGGTGAAAAAATAAGGGGATATCGACACTATTTGAGGCAAAAAAACAACAATCGACGCAGCTTTTCACGGTTCGATTTTTTGTTTTCTGTAAGTTAATGATATATTTATAAAAAATATTTGACTTTTGGTAATATTTTGTTGTATAATTAAAATGGTAGGGTGGGTTTCGTCGCTTTGCGCGGTCGAAGTCGCCCGAAGCTATAAAAGATACAGACAGATGAAACACGGAGGAAATATCGGTGTTTAAAAATATAATTCTAAGCAGAGACATCGGAATAGACCTGGGAACAGCCACTGTGCAGGTTTACGTGCAGGGCAAGGGTATCGTTATGCGCGAGCCCAGTGTCGTTGCGATAGATAAAACGACTGACAGAGTCATTAAGGTCGGTAAGGAGGCTCAGGAGATGATGGGCCGAACTCCCGACGGTATTTCTGCGCTCAGACCGCTCAAGGACGGCATTATAAACGAATACGAGGTCACCTTGAAGATGCTTCAGTATTTCATTCGTCGTGCTTGCGGAAAAACTTTGCTTCCTCCGAGAATTATGATAAGCGTTCCCTCGGGAATGTCCGAGATAGAGCAGAGAGCAATTCTTGACGCCGCGAGAGAAGCGGGAGCGAGAAAGACCTATCTTATCGAGTGCCCCATTGCCGCGGCTCTCGGCGCAGGCTCGAATATCAAAACTGCGGTCGGTAATATGACGGTAGATATCGGCGGAGGCGTGACCGAGATAGCGGTCATCTCGCTTGGCGGTATCGTTGTGTCGAAAACTATAAAGGTCGGCGGTGACAGCTTTGACGAGGCGATCGTTGACTACGTAAGGGATAAATACAATATGCTTATCGGCGAGAGAACTGCCGAGAGTATTAAAATGAAGATCGGTCAGGTATACGAGCACGGAGAGGCGAAGCTGCTTGACGTCAAGGGTCGCGATATTTCAAGCGGAATGCCGAAAACTGCTACGCTTTCGTCCAAGGAAATGATCGGTGCGATGTACAAGCCTATGACCGAGCTTATCGACGGCATTTGTGAGATCATTGAAAAGACTCCTCCCGAGCTTGTGGGAGATATTCTACATAACGGAATTATTATGGTTGGCGGCGGAAGCCGACTTGGCGGTCTCGACAAGCTTATTTCAAGAGTAACCGGAATAAAGACGGGAGTTGCTGAAAATCCCGAGTCCTGCGTTGCGCTTGGAATAGGCAAAAAAATGAGCACCTTAAATAAGCACTCGTTTGACGATGACAATTATTATAAATGATCAGGTGAATTATGGAATACGTGGTAAAGGGCTATGAGCCCAAGAGAGTTTTTGAAATATTCGAGGATATTTGCGCTATTCCTCACGGCTCGGGTAACGAGAGCGGTGTAGCGGATTACGTTGAGAATTTTGCAGGGAGCAGGGGGCTTTTCTCCCTTCGCGACGAGACGGGAAACGTTTTTGTCCGCAAGGAGGCAACTCTTGGCTACGAGAACAAGCCTGCGATACTTTTGCAGGGTCATATGGATATGGTCTGCGAAAAGAATGCCGATTCGGATCACGATTTTCTTGTGGACAGTCTTAAGCTTTCGGTCAAGGACGGATTTTTGTGGGCAGACGGCACGACGCTCGGCGGCGACAACGGAATTGCCGTTGCGATGATGCTTGCTTTACTTGAAACCGACAAGCACCCTTGTCTTGAATGTCTTTTTACCGTTGAAGAGGAGACGGGACTTGCGGGAGCAAAGGGCTTTGATTGCTCGGTCGTTACCGCGAAGAAGATGATAAACCTCGACAGTGAGGAGGAGTGGCAGATAACCGCAGGCTGTGCGGGAGGCTGTAGGACTGAGGTTGATTTCAGCTTTACGGCTTGCAAATCCCCGAAGACCGCTACCGCACTGAAAATATCGGTCACGGGACTCTCGGGAGGTCATTCGGGAGCGGAAATACACTGCGGAAAGACCAACGCGATTGTCGCGCTTGCTAGAATTCTCGGTTCGGTTTGGGCAGAGGAAAAATTCTCTTTGGTCTCGCTTTGCGGCGGAGGCAAGGACAACGCCATTGCAAGAGAGGCGTTTGCAACGATTATTGTTGAGGATGAGAAAAAGGCAAGTCTTGCCGCCATCAACGAGGTCTGGGGAATCAGGAAAGAGCTTTGCGAGGACGATAAGGATTTTCTTGTCAAGGTCGATTGTGTGGATCTCCCCGATCGCTGCATTTCTGTCGAAGAGACCGAGAGGATAGTGGCGTTTTTGTCCTGTGTAAAGACCGGCGTTCTTAAAATGAGCAACGATATTAAGGGGCTTGTCGAATATTCGAGAAATCTCGGCGTGGCAGACACGAACGGCGAGAGAGTAAAGCTTACTTTGTCGGCACGCTCGTCCATTGAATCTCAACTTGATCTTTCCTGTCGCGAGCTTGATATGCTTTCGGCTCTTGCAGGTGCGGAGTGCAGACATTATTCGAGATATCCCGGTTGGGAGTATGCTCCCGTATCCGAACTGAGAGATGATTACGCCGCGGCATACAAAAAGCTGTTTGGAAAGGACATTTCGGTTGGCGTGATTCACGCGGGGCTTGAGTGCGGTATTCTCTCGTCGAAGATGACGGGTATGGATATTATTTCGGTTGGTCCTAATATGCACGATATTCATTCGCCCGATGAGCATCTTGATCTTGCATCCTGTGAGAGGGTCTGGAAGCTGTTGCTTGAGACGATTACGAAATAATTTATGAAAATACTTGATGAAAAAAAGATAAAAAACTCTCTTGAAGGCCGAATTCGCGACGATATTGATTCGGGCAGAGTAGGCGGCGCATCGGTGCTTGTAAAGCAGGAGGGTGAGATTGTTTACAGTGGCTGCTTCGGGTTGGCCGATCATAACAAGCCTCTGGGTGAGTCGGCGATCTTCCGTCTGGCTTCTCTTACGAAGCCGATCACTGCGGCGGCGATATTGAAGCAGGTCGACAGAGGGCTTGTTTCGATATTTGATCCGCTTGAAAAATTCATTCCCGAATATGCGGAAATGGATATTGGCGCGCTTGGCGAGGACGGCAAGACGGTTATTACCGGTAAGGCAAGCGAAAAGATAAAAATTGTTCATCTGCTAAATCACACGAGCGGCGTTGGTTCGTCTCTGCTTGGAGACAAGCTTTTTGCAGAGCTTAAGTCTGACGAAAGAGTCGATCTTAAAAGCATAGCGAGGGCTTACGCGAATCGACCGCTTGCGTTTGAGCCCGGAAGCATGACCGTATATTCTCCTCTCATAGCGTTTGATCTGCTTGCACGCGTGGTTGAGATAACCTCGGGCGAAGCGTATGATAAATTTCTCAAAAAAGAGATTTTCGAGCCTCTCGGGATGGTTGACACGACGTTTGTTCCCACTGAAGATCAATGGGGAAGAATGGTCTGCATACATAACTTCGACGGCGAAAAATCGGATTTTTTGCCGCTTGACAGGGCTCACACGATGTCTGATCTGCCGCTGACATATTTTTGCGGTGGAGCAAGTCTTGTTTCTACGGTTTCTGATTATTCTAATTTTGCCGAGATGCTGCTTGCGGACGGCAAAAAGGACGGAGAACAGCTCATAAGCCGTGAGCTGATAAAGCAAATGCAGACTCCGTCGGTTGACGACAAAATTATGCCTGGACCTCAGAAATGGGGGCTTGGAGTCAGAGTTATAACCTCGGAGGATTACACGCACCTACCCGTTGGGGCTTATGGCTGGAGCGGCGCTTACGGGGCACACATGTGGGTCGATCCCAAGAACAAGATTACTGCGGTTTATATGAAAAATTCGCTTTACGACGGCGGCGCGGGTGCGCTGACCGCAGTGAATTTTGAAGATGATATTTATTTCTGATCAATAGTAAATTGAAAGGATTTTGACATGACACCAAAGAGGAGCAAGGGGCTACCCTCTCAAATTTTTACCTTTGAAAAGAATATCTGCCGACTTGTGGCGGCTTGGTGCACCTTTGCAGCAATAACTGCTTTGAAGGACGGCAATTTTGCGGAGCTTTCGTTTGCTCAGGATATATCGCTTGGAACTGTTTTTTTGTCCGTAGTGGGCCTTTTCCTCGTATTTTCTGCGGTTCATTACTTTTTGGATCAATTCTGGACCGACACCTGGTTTCTTTTGATCTCCGCTACGGTGTGCGTAGTGCGTTGGCTTTCGGTTTTCGACAGCAAGACCGACACGATGCTTTTCACATTTGCGGTAATAATTGCTTATTGCTTGTTTTTGTACTATTTTCTTTTGAAGAACGAGCTTTTGTTAAGCAAAATTCAGCCAAGCAAGCGTACTGTTACGATAATTGCGATCGTTTGCGGATTGGTGGGCGGCACGGTAATTGCGGTGATAACCTGTCTGAGATATATGACCTTTTCGTCACCCAACTTTGATTTCGGTATCTTCAGTAATATGTTCTATTATATGAAGACCACCGGATTGCCCTTGGTAACCTCGGAGAGAGACGCGCTTTTGTCTCACTTTGTCGTTCACCTTTCGCCTATCTGCTATCTGATATTGCCTTTCTATTTTATCTTTCCGTCTCCTATTACGCTACAGATCTGTCAGGCGCTTCTTTTGGCATCGGGTGTTATTCCCGTGGTGCTTCTGTGCCGCAAATTTAATCTTTCGGGCAAGGTCACTATTCTTGCCGCGATCATTTATTCGTTCTATCCCGCGATAAGCTCGGGATGCTTCTACGATTTCCACGAAAATTGCTTTTTGACTCCGCTGTTACTCTTTATGTTCTACTTTTTCGAAAAGGAAAAGTATCTGCCTGCATATTTGTTTGCGGCAGGCGTGCTTATGGTCAAGGAGGATGCCGCGGTCTACGTGATCATCTTCGCGCTTTATCTGATACTTGCTCACAAGAAATATCTGCACGGCGCTATTCTTGCGGTTGGCTCGATAGCGTATTTTGGAATTGCTCTTGCTATTCTTACAAACACGAGCGCTTATTACGCCGAGCTTTACGCTGCAACCTCTCCCAACCCCAGCATTGCAGGACCTATGATCAACCGATTTGACAATCTGATCCACGCGGAAGCGGACGGATTGCTTGGCGCGATCAAGACCGCTCTGGTCAATCCCGGATACCTTTTGACTCAGCTCTTCTCAACTGGAGGCAAGGATGTCAGCAGCACATCCTTCTTTATAGAAAACACCGTTTGGGCGAAGTTTGTATATTTTATGCTCATGCTTCTGCCTGTAGGTATGATCCCGTTCTGTACGAAGAAAACGTCGCGTTGGCTTCTCATCGCGCCGATCCTTCTGAATCTGCTGTCGACCTACAAATATCAGTACAGCATCGTTTTCCAGTATCATTTCGGTATCACCGCATTTTTGATATACGCGATGATCGTTGTGCTTCCCGATCTTAAGCCGATCACGCGCAGAAATCTGATAAGTTTTGGAGCGGCGGCTTGCTGTTGCTTATATATAGTTACGGTTCTTCCCACACTCAACAAGTACACGGACAAATGGGAGGCCGGAAAAGAGACATATATCGCGATGGAGGAGGCTTTGGAGTCTCTGCCCGACGATGCTTCGCTTTGCGTCAGCTCGTCCTTGCTTGCTCACGTTGCAGACCGTGATTTTGTCTATGAGATCAATTATCACGGAGACACGCCCGACGTTGATTACGTCGTTGTAACGTCCGCCGACAGAGGCAAGGCGCGTTGGAAGGCATACGTCGCTCAGGGATACGAGGAGGTAGAGGAATACTCCGACACTCCGATCGCCGTGCTGAAAAAGGGTGCGGACAAGCAATAATATTTATTCAAAGCAAAAACACCACCGATATCGGTGGTGTTTTTTCTATCAGCTTTTATATTCAACTGTTACGTTTACCGCGGTTGTGTCACTTACTGCGGTTTTGTGTTTGCTCACAATAACGGCGATCTCGTCACCCTCCTTGACCTGAAGCGTCAGACTACCCGTGGCTGTTTTTCCGTACGGAAGGTATATATAGTCCTCGCCAAGCTCCTCCGCAGGCTTTCCGTTAACAAGCACAGTGTACTCTATTCCGTCACTTTCATTGGAATGAACTGAAAGAGAATAACAATATTCTATTGTTCCTTCCTTTGCCGCCTTAAATACTATCGCGGCATCGTACTCATCAGGATGAACGCTTCCGTTCATGACAAGAGTGTAGGCAGATTTTCCGTGCCAGGTGCCGTCAGAAAAGGTCATATCGTAAAATTTGCCCTTTTTATAGCTGCAATAACGCCAGCCGGATTCTCCCTGAACCTCTGAAAAGTCACCGGGGAAGGAGTGGAAGGGAAGCAGATCTCCCTTTGCATCCGAGAGATCGTCTATTATACGAATATAAACAAATTTCTTTTCTGCGCCTGCAAGCTCGCGGTATTTTCCGAGATATGATGTGAATCCGCCTTGTCTGAATCGACTTATAAGCGATATTTCAAGGATCTGCGTATCATCGGAGGTCGTCTTTACCTCGGGGTGATCATCCCCAAGCCAAGTGTCTGCTATCTCTCTCCACACGTGCTCGTATTTGCGGTAATTTTCGTCGATCGACCAGTTTGCCGCGCTGACGTAGGTCGCGCCGTGCTCAAATACGGTAAGCCCCTGATCGAGATATCTTTCGGGGGTCGCTCCGTTTTGGTGAGGTCCGTCGATCTCCTGCGCGAGCTTCACCTTGCCGTCAAGCGCGGCGCGGATATAATCCATAGACCAGGAATGATCGTACATGGGGCCATCGTCGACCCAAAGCACGTCGACATGCTCACAAAGGTCGGTAAAAGCAAGCGTTCCTCTTGTCGCGGAATGATCGTCGAACACGCTTCCAAGCTGGATCGCATACTCGGAGGCAGGGGCGACTTCCTTTTGTGCTTTAGCTAAACCGTCTATCACCGCCTTCAGTCTTTCATGACGGAAACGGTACCAGAGTATTCCGAGCGCGTCCGCCTTATTGCAAGAAGGAGGGTTCACGTCTCCAAAATCAGCATAGCTTGTTCCAAGTGCCACGTTCATATTTGTCACGTTGCCGTATTCCTCACCGAGAAAATCCGCAAACGCTGAAAGTGCAAGCTCAGAATAGTCATAGTCTCCCGCCGCCCAATATTCTGTTTCGCAATAGGGATTGAAGGCAGGGAGATAGAAAAGCACGCTGTCCTTATAAAGATTTTCGTAGTGCTCAACCGTAGTTCTGTAAAAATCGATAGCCTTTTGTACCGCGTAATCGGAACAGAAGGAGATGACGGTGCGGTCGCCTGCATGCGAGCCACCGACACAAAGATTGCCGTTTATATCGCGCTGAATGTGCTCTTGACCGACCAAAGCGTCGGTCTCTCTGCGCGTAAGGTCGACTGAAATTGCTACCTTTAAGCCCTTTTCATTGACCACGTAATCGATCATTCGGTCAAACTCGGTATAATTTAAGGTATTTGCATCGGGCTGAACGAGTGCCCAGGGAATATGCACCTTTATGGCATTAAATCCGCTCTTGACCGCCTCGTCAACAGTATATTTGAAGCTTTGGTACGACATGATTGAGAAATTCCAGATACGGAATATAAAATATCTTTCGGTTACTGTGCTTGTCAATTCGGGGGCTTTCATACTGTCGCTCGTCTCCTCTTTCTTTTCGGTCGTTTCATTTTCAGCGTCTGTTGAATTTTCTTCCTTTTCCGTGGTTTCGTCAACGCTCGTTGTAACGTCCTCGGTTTCAAAGCCGTTTCCACCTTGCGCGCATGCACACAGTAGCATACTTGCACAGAGTAAAATAACGATTATTCGGATAAGCTCAAAAAAACGCGATCGTTTCATTTTCGTTTCCGTCCTTAATTATTTATTGGTTTGATTTACCCTATTTTTATTATAAATCATTCTGTAAAAAAGTCAATATCCATATTCTTCAGAATATTTGATATTGATATGATTATTCACACAAAATCTCCACTCGCCGTGGCGAGTGGAGATTTTAAATTTTCCTTTTAGAAAGCTTTTATCAATTTTCGGGCTCGATCAGACCGTAGTTTCCGTCCTTTCTCTTATATACGACGCAGGTCTTTTCCGTGATCGAGTCGTTGAACACGAAAAAGCTATGTCCGATAAGATTCATCTGCATGATTGCTTCCTCGGGGGACATAGGGGTATATTCAAACTTCTTTGTTCTTATGATGACGTCCTTGTCGTCCTCCTCGACTCCCTCGACCGATGCTGCGGCAATAGCTTCGTCGGAAACCAGACCCTCACGCAGCTTTTTGCGAAGTCGGGTCTTGTTCTTTCTGATCTGCCGCTCTATATTATCAATTGATTTATCAAGTGCCTCCCTGAAGGTTTCGGCGTCTACCTCGCTTCTGAATAAGGTGTTTGATGCCTTGATCGTTATTTCAAGCGTGGAAAGATTGCGCTTGTGACTCAGTGTGACTGTAGCGTTTCCTTCTTCGCCAAAATACTTATCAAGCTTTGAAAGCTTTTCAGTGATCATAGCCTTTGTGTCTTCATACACGCTTAACTGTCTGCCGATAATGTTGATCTTCATAGGTAACCTCCTGCTTTATGTTTTTTGCCATCCACGTGGCAAGGCTTGGACAGACCGCCCCCTTGACAGTCTGAGGCAGGGAGCTGCGACGTGCGGTAGGTTGTATCGCATTCACAGCCTGCCGTTAAACAAAACACTTCCGCATCTTGTCTAACTAAATTATATCAAAATATATTCAAATATTAATGACTAAAAAATTAACATTGTGCAAATTTTATGAAAATTGATGTCGTTTACTAAATTTTATTGTCTATTGTTGTTATATATTTTGATTTTACGGCTTTTTTAATAAAATTAATCGACTTTTTAACGGAATTTTGTAATTAAGGTTTGATTTTTAATAAAAAAGCTTTTTTGTACTTGTTTTTTACTATTCCTGACTTTAGCGATTTTTCCACAAAAAATTGTGAAAAAAATATCAGATTTACTTGACATATTTCTGCAAATTTGATATAATTATTAGGAATGAATTTATTTAATAATTCTATTTTAAACATTCGGTCTCAAAAAAATTTGAGACCCGGAAAGGAAAAAGAGAATGTACAAGATTATTAACAAGAAAGCACTGAACCCCACCGTTATCATGATGGACATTGAGGCTCCTCTGGTTGCAAAGAAGGCTGAGCCCGGTCAGTTTATCATCCTCAGAGTTGATGAGAACGGTGAAAGAATCCCGCTTACCGTTGCAGGATACGACCGCGAGGCAGGCACCGTTAAGATCATTTTCCAGATCGTTGGCGGTACTACCGAAAAGCTCTCCCACAAGGAAGAGGGCGACTATCTCCAGGACTTCGTAGGTCCTCTCGGAGTTGCTACTCATCTCCACGGTCTTAAGAAGGTCTGCATCGTTGGCGGAGGCGTTGGCTGTGCTATCGCACTTCCTATCGCTCAGAAGCTTCACGAGATGGGCGCTGACGTAACCAGCATCATCGGTTTCAGAAACAAGGATCTTCTTATCCTTGAGGACGAGTTCAATGCTTGCTCTGATACCCTCCGCGTTATGACTGACGACGGCTCCTACGGTGAGCACGGTAACGTTACCGTTCCGCTTAAGGAAATGCTTGAGGCCGGTGAAAAGTTCGATATGATCATCACCATCGGTCCTCTTATCATGATGAAGTTTGTCGTTGCTACCGCAAAGCCCTTCGGCACTCCCATCACCGCTTCCATGAACCCCATCATGATAGACGGTACCGGAATGTGCGGCGGATGCCGACTCACCCTTAACGTTGACGGCAAGAAGGTCACCAAGTTCGCTTGTGTTGACGGTCCCGATTTCAACGGCTATGAGATCGACTTTGACGAAGCAATGTCCAGAGGCAGAATGTATGCAGACTTCGAGCGTCACGCTCACGATGAAGCATGCAATCTCTTCAAGAAGGAGGTAAAGTAATATGGCAAAGGCAAATATGAGTCTTACAAGAAACGCTATGCCTACGCAGGACGCACAGGTACGCGCTCACAATTTCGATGAGGTTGCTCTCGGTTACACCGAGGAAATGGCAATCGACGAGGCTATGAGATGTCTCAACTGCAAGAATATGCCTTGCGTTAACGGATGCCCCGTTAAGATCCACATCCCCGAGTTCATCAGCAAGATCAAGGAGGGTGATTTCGAGGGAGCATATCAGATTATTTCCAAGTCCTCCTCTCTCCCCGCAGTTTGCGGCCGTGTATGTCCTCAGGAGGTACAGTGCGAATCCAAGTGCGTAAGAGGTATCAAGGGCGAGTCCGTTGGTATCGGTCGTCTTGAGCGTTTTGTTGCTGACTGGCACAATACATATTGCACCGAGGCTCCCGTTCGTCCCGAAAGCAACGGTCACAGAGTTGCTATCGTTGGTTCCGGTCCTTCCGGACTTACCTGCGCGGGCGACCTTGCAAAGAAGGGCTATGAAGTAACCGTTTACGAGGCACTTCATACCGCAGGCGGAGTTCTTGTTTACGGTATTCCCGAGTTCCGTCTTCCCAAGAAGATCGTTGCTAAAGAGGTTGAAACCCTCGAGAAGCTTGGCGTTAATGTTGAGACCAACGTCGTTATCGGTAAGACTCTTACCATTGACGAGCTCTTCGAGATGGGATATGAGGCTGTATTCGTAGGAAGCGGTGCAGGTCTTCCCAACTTTATGGGTATTCCCGGTGAGTCCTACAAGGGTGTTTACTCGGCTAACGAGTTCCTCACCAGAAGCAATCTTATGAAGGCTTATCTTGACAATCCCGATACCCCCATCATGAAGGGTGGTAACGTTGCGATCGTTGGCGGCGGTAACGTTGCAATGGACGCTGCAAGAACCGCTCTCCGTCTTGGTGCTGAGCACGTGTACATCGTTTACCGTCGTTCCATGGACGAGCTTCCCGCACGTAAGGAGGAGGTCGAGCATGCAGAGGAGGAGGGAATCGAGTTCCGTCTTCTTTGCAACCCCACCGAGATCATCGGCTACAACAATCCCGAGGATCCTCGCGATCCCAAAAACGGCTTCGTTACCGGCATTAAGTGCGTAAAGATGGAGCTTGGTGAGCCCGACGCAAAGGGTCGTCGCCGTCCTGTTGCTATTCCTAACAGCGAGTTTGAGATTCCCGTAGACACCGTTGTTATCTCCATCGGTACATCTCCTAACCCCCTTATCAAGTCCACCACCGAGGGACTTGAGGTTAACGACCACGGTGGTATCATCGTAAACGAGGACGGTCTGTCCTCCCGTACTGCGGTTTATGCAGGCGGTGACGTTGTTACCGGTGCGGCTACAGTTATCTCCGCTATGGGCGCGGGTAAGACTGCTGCTAAGGCTATCGACGAATATCTTTCAAATAAGTAATTATTGAATACATAAAAAGACCTTCTCACACGAGAAGGTCTTTTTTGCTGTTTAAAATTATTCTATCGTCAGATCTTTCAAATAGATCGTATTGCCCGCAGGTATAACGAATGCAAATTCAGTGCAGCTTTCACCCAATGATGAGATATCTACTGTAAAGGTCTGCCATTCGCCGTATTTCAGCTGACAGCTTTCAAGTGAGGATGCAGAATCGTAATCTATATATCCGTCAACCTGTCCATCTGCCCCCGAGGGCTCTATTTCATTAGGCTTGACACGGATAGCAAGCTCACCCATACCGCCAAGCTTCTGATTTGAGGTTTCGGGAAGATAGACTGTAAACGTAAATGTGCTTTTATTTTTCAAGAGCTCGACGTTGACGTACAATTTTCCTTGCGAGTCGGCTATGACCTCGTATGCTGTGGTATCATCTTCAAAATACACACCTGTTATTGATACGCCTGTCTGTGCCGTAAGATCCTTACCCTTCTGCAAGCCGTTAACTGCGACCTCGGGTCTCAAAATATCATTCCAATCAATATTTCCGCCAGCATTTTCACAATAATAAATATGAGGATTTACTATCGATCCGTCGCTTGCAAGATTAAATACCGAGCCACCTATCCAGGGGGTATTACTTGAGTTATCTGAAACAACTATATTTCCATATTTATCAATATAGTTGGATCTGTCATAGGTTGAGGTCTTCATTCCGTATTGCAACCGTACGCCGTTATAAACGATGCTTGCACTGTTGGCATGCTCGTGACCGACAAATACGGAATCGAATCCATATCTCAGTATTGTTTTCCAGACCGTAAGGTCGCCGTCCCAAGGACCCTTCATGACAGAACCGATATAACCGAAATCACCCTCTTGTTTGTCCTCGTAATAATCTATGAAAATATGATCTGTTCCGTCGGTATTATACTTTTTGAACGCCTCTCCAAACATTGATATCTGGATATGGAACGCCATTGAATACTTAGTATCCGGTGAAACGTCGTGAATATTGCCTACTACTTCCTTATACCATTTGATCTGATCCTTGCCAAAGCCCGGGGAGGTCTTGGTGTGACCGTTTGCAAGCGACTCCTGACTTGCATTTCCACAACCGTTACTGTCAAGCATAAAGAATACTCTTGTCAGCTTGCCGCCCTGCTCGATTCCGACGGTATAATTGCCGTTACCTGTCAGATCTCTTTGCAAAAACAGACAATGCTCGGCATTTTCAAATTGCTCGCACTGCCAATCAACACCCATCTTGCTCTCGTTATCGTGATTTCCGAATACAGGCGCCCACGGTATTCCGAAGCTCTCGAAAAATTCGATTATTTCAAGCAGATTTTCACCGTTGTCGTCAAACTCGCCGTAAACTATATCTCCTGTCAGGATAATGAGGTCAGGATTTGTGTTTTCGATTATTTCGCGAAGATAATCATAGCAGCGAATATCTTTTTTGTCAGGTGACCATATATCCTTACCTATGCTACTCAATCTGTCCTCTGTACGACACTGAGACGAATCGATTATTTGCGGATCAGTAAGCTGAAGAATGACCGCCTCGCGATCCTCGGGAACGCTTACTACAAAATCTACGTAATCTGAAAAGTTTATCGTTTCCATTTCTTCTTCCGTGGTTTCTTCTGTAGTTTCATCAAAAACTGTCGTTTCATCGTTGCCGGACTCTATTTCATTAGCCGGAGAGTCATTACAAGCAAATAAACAGATTACAAATAATGATAGCAGAGCTACGAGAATGATTTTTTTCATTTTTGTTGCCTCTCTGTGTAATTTACATATTGTGAATACGCTTTACAAACGTCACTAATATATATTTAGGAATGGAAGACTTAATTCTTGCCGTAAATGCTGTCCCAATCTATATTGTCATCAACGTTCTTGCAATAATAAATATGAGGATCTACTATATTTCCTTCGCTGTCAAGATTGAATACAGAACCGCCTACCCAAGGCTTTCCGGTTTCGGAGTAAACTGTATCTTCAATTGTTCCGTTGGGGCTTACGTGATTAAGATTGTCATAAGCCGTACTCTTCATACCAAACTGAAGTCTGATACCTTCATAAACGATACTCGCACTGTTTGCGTGCTCGTGTCCTACAAAAACAGAGTCAACCCCATATCTCTTCAAATCGTTCCATATGCTTTTATCTGCGTCAAATCCCGAATAGTACTTATGTATGTATCCAAAATCTCCGTCTTTCTTATTTTCGGCGTAGTCGATAAACACCTTGTTGTTAGAGCCTTCGGTATATTGTGCAAAGGCCTCGCCGAATACGTTAAGCTGAATATGGAATGCAAATGAAATTTTTGTATCAGACGATTTTCTCTTAATATCCTTCATAGTTTGGGTATACCATTTGATCTGATCCTTGCCAAAGCCTATCTCTCTCTTGGTATGACCGTTAGCTAAGCTTTCCTCACTGGCATTTCCAACACCGTTTGAGTCAAGCATGAAGAATACTCTTGTCAGCTTTCCGCCCTGCTCGATTCCAACGGTATAGTTACCGTTACCGGTTAATTCTCTCTGAATGAAGAGACAGTTTTCGGCATTTTCAAACTGTTCACTCTGCCAATCGGCACCCATCTTACTTTCGTTATCATGGTTACCGAAAACGGGAGCCCAGGGAATATTGAAGCTTTCCATAAATTCTACGAATTCAAGAAGACTCTTTCCGCTATCATCAAATTCGCCGTAAATAATGTCTCCCGTCAAAATAATGAGATCGGGATTTGTATTTTCAATTATTTCGCGAAGATAATCATAGCATCTTTCATTCTTCTTGTCCTCGCCCCAAAGCTGGGGAAGGAGACCGCCAAGACGGTCGGGTGTTCTTGCCTGAGAAGAATCAATGATCTGAGTGTCGGTGAGCTGAAGAATTACAGGCTGGCGATCCTCGGGAACGCTTACTACAAAATCTACAAGCTCAAGGGCGGGATTGGTGGTCTCTGCCTCGGTGGTCTCTTCCTCGGTTATTTCTTCTGTGGTTTCTTCAGAAGTAGTATAGTCAACCGTTTCTTCAGCCTCTGTTGTCTCGGTTTCTGCCGTTTGTGTTCCGTTGCACGAGATTAAAAAAAGTGCAAGAAGTAAAAACAAGGATGCAAGTATGATTTTTGAAAACTTCATAGGAGTACCTCTCTTATGTTTTCTATATTTAGATAATAACATAGGGCAGGGGATTTGTCAATATAAATATCTGTAAAAATTATGTACACACAAAAGGTGAGGACGGGATTCGAACCTTTAACTGAATTTGCGTGGCAAATTCAGTTGTGGGAGTTCTCTTGACTCTCGTGGTATGAAAAAAACCCATACCACGAATGTGGTATTTAAAGGTGAGGACGGGATTCGAACCTTTAACTGAATTTGCGCGGCAAATTCAGTTGTGGGAGTTCTCTTGACTCTCGTGGCATGCAAAAAACCCATACCACGAATGTGGTATTTAAAGGTGAGGACGGGATTCGAACCTTTAACTGAATTTGCGCGGCAAATTCAGTTGTGGGAGTTCTCTTGACTCTCGTGGCATGCAAAAAACCCATACCACGAATGTGGTATGGGTTTTTTGGCGTGCCATGAGGGATTCGAACCCCCGACCTTTTGGTTCGTAGCCAAACACTCTATCCGGCTGAGCTAATGGCACATATTTTTGCCGTACCCATATATTATATCACATTTTTACCTTTTGTCAATAGTTTTTAGGAAAAAATTTTGATTTTTTTGTAAAAAAAGTATTGACAACGATATTCCGTTGTGATATAATGGTTCTACCTCTGCAAAGGGCTTTTTTGTTGTGCCCTGCGCGCAAAAGGACATGCAGGCTCTTCAGAGGGAGGTACACAGACCGTTTTTGCGGTCAAATAAAATTCAAATGGGAGGTGCCGAAATCATGGCTAATGATGCAAGAGTCAAGGTTACTCTCGTATGCACTGAGTGCAAGCAGAGAAACTACGACACAAAGAAAAACAAGAAGAATGATCCGGACAGGCTCGAACTTAAGAAACACTGTAAGTTCTGCCGCAAGCACACTCTTCACAAAGAGTCCAAGTGATCGGGAGGATTAAGATGACTGTCACGAATAAAAGAAGTCTTATCGCTCTTCTCCTGACCGTTGTGCTTATCGTATCTCTCTTTACCGTAAGCGTTTCCGCAACCGACGTTGATTCCACTACTGCTGAGGAAACTACCGCTGTTGAAGAAACAACTGCTTCCGACGAAACCACGGCTACTGACGAAACTACTGCTTCTGACGAGACCACCGCTTCGGATGAGACCACTTCTTCAAGTGAGACCACCAAGGAAGAGGAGACCACAGGTAAGAAAGAGGATACAAAGGCTGTAAAGGCAACTAAGAAGGCTCTCTTGATCAACGGTATTATAATTGGTGTTATAATCATTATCGCCGTTGCTCTTATCATTAAGTTCCGCGAAAAGCTTGGAGCGTTCCTTCGTTCCGTAAAGAGCGAGCTTAAGAAGATCGTCTGGACTTCCAAGTCTCAGACTCGCAAGAGCTTCCTCGTTGTAGTGGTTGTTGCTATTGCTGTTGCTCTTCTGCTCTTCATAGTAAACACCGCTTTCTCCAACGGTATCAGTATGCTCGCTGATCTCTTCTAATTCAGTGGAGATTTAGATATGAGTGATATCGATAAAATGAACGTAGGCCTGAAGTGGTACGTTGCGCACACCTACTCGGGTTATGAAAACAAGGTAAAGGTTAACCTTGAAAAGATCGTTGAAAACCGCGGACTCGGTAATCTTATTTACGATATAAAGGTTCCCGTTGAAACGATCATTGAAAAGGACGGCGACAAGGAAAAGGTACAAGAGGTAAAGATTTTCCCCAGCTACGTTTTCGTTAAAATGATAATGACCGACGAAAGCTGGCACGCTGTCAGAAATATTACCGGCGTTACCGGTTTCGTAGGACCCGGATCTCGCCCCACACCTCTTTCCGACCAGGAGGTTCTTGATATTAATCTTGAAAGTCCTGAGGAAACGAAGGTTCAGCTTAGCTTTAAGGTTGGCGATGAGGTATCCGTTATCAACGGTCTGTTTGAAGGCTACGACGGAGTCGTTCAGTCTATTACAGAGGATCTCAAGGTCGCTACCGTACTTGTTAAGCGCGGACGCAGAGATATGCCCGTCGAAATCGACACCGATATGCTTAAGCTCAAAACACAAAACTGATCTTTCTTTTGTTGTTTCTTTTTAAAGATAACAGCCGTCGTTGAAACGACGTAAGTGGGAGGGAGAAAAATTTTGAATTCTCCCGCACAAGTACCACATTGGAGGTTAATTTATTATGGCAAAGAAAATAATGGGTTACATTAAGCTGCAGCTCCCCGCAGGTAAGGCTACTCCTCAGCCTCCCGTCGGTCCTGCTCTCGGTCAGTATGGAGTTGCAATTCCCGTATTTACAAAAGAATTTAACGAGAGAACAAAGAACGACATCGGTCTTATTATCCCTGTCGTAATCACGGTTTACGCTGACCGTTCCTTCACTTTTATCACTAAGACTCCCCCTGCAGCAGTTCTTATCAAGAAGGCAGCAGGAATCGAATCCGGCTCCGCTAAGCCCAACAAGGACAAGGTGGCTAAGATCACCAAGGAGCAGGTAAGAAAGATCGCAGAAACCAAGATGCCTGACCTCAACGCAGGTTCTATCGAGGCTGCTATGAGCATGGTTGCAGGAACCGCTCGTTCTATGGGCGTTCTTGTAGAAGACTAATTTGGGAGGTAAGTAATAATGGGTAAGAAATATACAGACAGCGTAAAGCTGATTGAAAAGAACAGACTTTACGATCCTTCCGAGGCTCTTAGTCTTGTTTGCCAGACATCTAAGGCAAAGTTTGATGAAACTATTGAAGTACACGTTCGTCTCGGCGTTGACTCCCGTCACGCAGACCAGCAGGTCAGAGGCGCAGTTGTTCTCCCCAACGGTACGGGTAAGACCTTGAAGGTTCTCGTTTTCGCTAAGGGCGACAACGTTCAGAAGGCTCTCGACGCAGGCGCAGACTATGCAGGCGGTCCTGAGTATGCTGAAAAGATCCAGCAGGAAAACTGGTTCGATTTCGACGTAGTTATCGCTTCTCCCGATATGATGGGTGTTATCGGTCGTCTTGGTAAGGTGCTCGGTCCTAAGGGACTTATGCCTTCTCCTAAGGCAGGTACTGTTACTCCCGACGTTGCTAAGGCTGTTTCTGAGGCTAAGGCAGGTAAGATCGAGTACAGACTTGATAAGACCAACATTATCCACTGTCCTATCGGTAAGGCTTCCTTCGGTGAGGCTAAGCTCCAGGAGAACTTCGATACTCTTCTCGGCGCTATCATCAAGGCTAAGCCCGCAGCTGCAAAGGGTCAGTATATCAAGAGCTGCGTAGTAGCTTCTACTATGGGCCCCGGTATCAAGATCAACCAGAGCAAGCTCAGCTGATAAGTTGATAATCAATTTAATAAAAGACACCTTAAAATCTTGGATTTTAGGGTGTCTTTTTTCGTTTTTAACACTATTTTTGCTACGATAAATGTTAAAAAAATGTAAATTTTTAAAAATCCTTTATTTATAAGGAAAATTTCAACTTTAATGAGACGGTTTTCTATTGAAAAACGCAAAAAAATGTGATATAATTGTGGTATATATTATATTAATATTATAATTATATAGATTATGGTTCAAAAAATATTAAGAAAGGATTTCTGTATATGGATTATTTAGCTGAAATAAAAGAAATATGGTCCATGGTCCAGGATAAAATGAAGCAGCAGCTCGGTACAACCGCAATGAATCTGTGGTTTGGAGATATCGAGATCATTTCATTTTCCAATTATACCCTGACTCTGATGACGAGCACAGAATTCAAAATGCAGATAATCAATGAAAAATATCTCTCTCAGCTCGAGGATATTTTCAAGGATCTGATGGGATTCTCTATCAATATCGTGGTCGTATCGAAAAATCCTTCCGTTAACGTTGATAAAATAAAAAATCAGATCTCGAGCGAGGATATCGTTCCCGAAAGGGAGGAGAGCACAGATCACAGTGAGACTCCTACCGTTTTGGGATCAACAATGCCGACGGTAAACTTTGAATACACGTTTGATAACTTTATTGTCGGAAGCTCGAATAAATTTGCTCACGCTGCCTGTATTGCGGTGGCGGACAAGCCTGCGCAGGATTATAACCCCTTGTTTATCTACGGACCCAGCGGACTTGGAAAAACTCACCTGCTTTATGCAGTCACCAACGAGATAAAGACTAAAAATCCTTTCGCTAATATTATCTATATCAAGGGTGAGGATTTTACCAATCAGATGATCGAAAGCCTTGCCAAGAAATCTATGGCAAAGTTCAGAGACAAATACCGCACCTGCGACGTTTTGCTTATAGACGATATTCAGTTTATTGCGGGTAAGGAATCGACTCAGGAGGAGTTCTTCCACACCTTCAACGCTCTGTACGAAGAAGGTAAGCAGATAATCCTCACCTCCGACCGTCCTCCCAAGGATATCAAGACCCTTGAGGATCGACTTAAGACAAGATTTGAGTGGGGTCTTATCGCGGATATTCAGCCGCCTGATCTTGAGCTTCGTATAGCGATATTTAAAAATAAGATATCTCAGGCAGGCATAACAATCTCGGATGATATCATTACTTATCTTGCCGAGAATCTGAGATCTCACATAAGACAGATTGAGGGAGCGGTCAAAAAGCTCGTAGCGATCAAATTCTTGTCAGGAAGCGAGATCACGATGGATATTGCAAAGAACTGCATGACAGAGCTTCTCGGCGGTGCAGAGCCCGTAAACGTGACCGTGGACAAGATATTCTCTGCAATAGAGAAAAAATACGACGTCGGAAAGACAGAGCTTATTGGAAAGTCGAGAGTCAAGGACGTTGCGCAGGCAAGACACGTTGCTATATATCTTGTAAGAACCATCACGGAAATGTCACTTCCCAACATTGGAAAGCTTTTCAACAGAGATCATTCGACGGTTATTTCATCGATCGATACTATTGAAAAGAAGATTTCCTCCTCTCCTGCGATCGAGATCGAAATTAACGAGCTTATTAAGGAAATTAAGGAATAAAGACTATATCAACAGCTTTTGAACAGTCAGGTATGATTTATAACAAATAGGCTTTGTTTGTTTTCAACATTTCAACAGTTTACAGAAATTGTTGAAAACTGAATTTTATTGTATTTTTAATGATTTTTGAGAACATTTCTGATAAAAAAGAAATTTTTCAGATAAGATTCGGATAAAAGCCAAATATTTTCCGACATTTTCAGTAAATTTTATACATAAAGCTGTTGGTTTAAACTATTTATAGGGAAAGAGAAAAGTAGTGTTTTCCACATTTTAGCAGCCCTTACTTCTAATACTACTAAATTATTATATCATTCTTTCGGTATATCAGTATTTCGTTATCTTTGCGCGAGACCGAAAGGAAGGCTAAATAAAAGAGTCGCCAAACAGGCGGCAGATTGGAGAAAAAATGAAAATAGTTTTCAACAGACAGGAAATAAGTAATAAGATTGCTCCGCTTATGAGCGTTGTATCGGGAAAAAGCACACTCACCGCAGTTGAGGGTATTCTGATCGAGGCAAACTCGCCCGATTGCTGCACACTTACCGCATTTGATCTTGAAAAGGGAATTAAGATCACGGTTGATGCGGACGTTATAGAGCAGGGCTCTTACATTATTAATGCGCAGAAGTTCAATCAGACACTCAGAGTTATGAACGGTGAGGAGATCACTCTTACGGTCGATAACAAGCTTGGTGTTGTTTTCGAGTGCGGAAAATCGTCTCACAGAACCGGAGCGCTTAAGGCGGAGGAATTCCCCGAGATCCCCGACCTTCAGTCTGAAAAGGGATTTATAGTCAATCAGGCACAGTTCAAGAAGATGCTTTCGAAGGTATCCTACGCGATGGGTGTTAACGAGCCCAGACCCGTGCTCAACGGTTGCTTCATCAAGACCGAGGAGGGCAAGATAAACGTTGTTGCCTGCGACGGCTTTAAGCTTGCGGTATGCTCTGCCGAGTCCGAGCTTAAGAAGCTTGAAAACTCTGAAAGAGGCGTTGAATTCTCCTTCATCGTTCCCGTTAAGTCGGTAAACGAGATCGTAAAGCTTCTTTCCGACGACGAGGAGGACACGGTCACCGTTTATATGAGCCATAAGAATATGGTCATTGCGTTTGAGGGCTTGACCTTCTTTACCCGCCTTATCGTAGGTGAGTTTGTTGATTACAACAGAATTATCATTAAGAATCATAAGATCGAGGTCAAGGCATCGAAGCAGGAGCTTCTTGCCGCTCTTGAAAAGGCTTCTCTTATCACTGAGGAGAGAATTGCGGGAAGCGTCCGCTCTCACGTAAGAGTTGAGGTCTGTGAGGATATTCTTAAGGTATCCGCAGTTTCCTCCGCGGGAAGCATTTATGACGAGTTTAACGTAGAGCACAGCGGCGACGATATTTCAATCGCCTTCAACAACAGATTCCTTATAGACAGTGTAAGAGCCTGCAGAAGCGAAACGATAAAGCTCTCTATGTCCTCTCCTCTTATGGGAATTAACGTTGAGCCCTGCGATGATGAAGCAGGAAGTGAGCTCTTCATGCTTCTCCCTGTAAGAACAAGAGATTAATTATCTACACGAAAGGGTATAAATGTTCTGCCGAAATATTTACATTGAAAATTTCAGAAATATAGCCTTGGCAGACGTTGATTTTTGCGAGGGGACTAACGTACTTATCGGAGAGAATGCCCAGGGAAAGACAAATCTGCTTGAAGCTATATATATGACCGCTCTCGGAAAGAGCTTCCGTCAGGGCACGGATAAGGACGTTATCAGATTTGGCGAGGAATACTGCTTTATTAAAAACAGCTATACCGACAGCATACGCGATATGGAAATATCGATGAGAGTGTTCTCTGATAGGCGTGCTAAAAGGGTAGAGCAGAATAAGGTTAAGGTAGCACGTACGTCAGAGATGGTGGGCTGCTTCAAGGTAGTTTTGTTCTGTCCCGAGCACTTGTCTATCATAAAGGACGGCCCGTCAATGAGAAGAAATTTTCTTGACGTTGCAATATCGCAGATAAGACCGCTTTATATGAGATCCCTGCAGAAATATGCTACGATACTCAAGGAAAGAAACGCCTTGATACGAGATGCTGAGGAAAACAGAGCTTCGTTTGATTCAACGGTCGATCTTTATTCCGAGCAGCTTGCGAATGAGGCTGCGCTTATCACTCTTTACCGTGTCAAATATATTCAAAAGCTCAAAAAGTACGTCTCAGAGTGCTTTTTAGAGATGACGGGAGACAGGGAGCTGCCAGAGATCGAATATATTTCGTCCTGCAAGCTGTCCGAGGAGGATTGCTTTGATATAGAGCGTTGCAGGAGTGCCTACAGAGAGCTTTATTTAAGTCACCATGACCGAGAAATCGGCGCAGGATCGACTTTGTGGGGAATTCACAAGGACGATATGGAGATCAGCTTAAACGGCAACAGAGCGCGAATTTTTGCCTCTCAGGGTCAGCAAAGGTCACTTTCACTTGCCTTGAAGCTTGCCGAGGGTGAGATAATCAAGGACGAATGCGGAGGAGATTATCCTGTGTTCCTGTTTGACGACGTTTTGTCCGAGCTTGACAGCGGCAGGCGAGAGTATCTCTTATCGAATCTTCACGGCAAGCAGGTAATATTGACCTGCTGCGAGAAAAACGATATAAGGGCTGACAAGATAATAGGGGTCAGTAACGGAATATTTACCTGATCGGAGAATTTATGTATCTGCACGTAGGAAATAACAAAAATATACGCGAAAAGGATATAATCGGCATATTCGATATGGATATGTGCACGGTTTCATCCATAACGAAAAAATTTCTCACAGACGCGCAAAGAAACGGTCTTGTGGTGTCGGCAAAGGATGAGATTCCCAAGTCGTTTATTCTGTACAGAGAAAACGGAAAATATATGATCTGCTTTTCGCAGATCTCAACCTCGGCTCTTTTAGGAAGAACCGAAAGCAATTTATAAGCAATTACAAATTTTTTAGCAAAGGAATAAAAAAATGTCTGAAGAAATCAAAAGGTCCGAAGAAATGACGGAAACACATTACGGCGAAAATGAAATACAGGTGCTTGAGGGACTTGAAGCTGTAAGAAAGAGACCCGGTATGTATATCGGTACCACCTCTATCCGCGGACTTCATCACCTTGTTTACGAGATAGTTGACAACTCTATAGACGAGGCTCTTGCCGGATATTGTGACCAGATAACCGTAACTCTCAACTACGATAACAGTGTAACGGTTGAGGATAACGGAAGAGGTATTCCTGCCGGAATACACCCAAAGGAGGGTATCCCTACGCCTGAGGTAGTTTATACGATACTTCATGCGGGCGGAAAATTCGGCGGAGGCGGATATAAGATCGCAGGCGGTCTTCACGGCGTCGGTGCTTCGGTCGTTAACGCGCTTTCCTTGTGGGTAGAGCTCGACGATTGCTACGAGGGCAAGAGATATACCGAAAGATTTGAAAGAGGCGTTGTAGCAAGAAAATTCGTCTGTGAGGGAGATTCTCCCGAGCGTCCTCACGGTGTTAAGGTTACATTTAAGCCTGACCCCGAGATCTTCGAGGAGACCGTATTTGATTACGATACCTTGCTTAACCGCATGAGAGAGCAGAGCTTTCTTAACGCTGGAATAAAAATAGTTCTTATCGACGACAGAGGTAACGAGCCTGTTGTCAACGAGCTTCAGTTTGAGGGCGGTGTTTCGAGCTTCGTTGAATATCTTACCGAAACCAGACATAACGAGCCTGTACACCCTGACGTTATTTATATGCGCGGTGAGAAAAACTCCAGCATCTGCGAGGTAGCTCTTCAGTATAACGACGGATATAACGAATGTCTTATGACCTTCGCTAATAATATGAACACCATCGAGGGCGGTACTCACGAGACCGGCTTTAAGTCGGGTCTTACCCGTGTTCTTAACGATTACGGAAGAAAAGCCGGAATCCTTAAGGAAAAGGACAAGAATCTTTCGGGTGAGGACGTAAGAGAGGGTCTTTGCGCTATCGTCAGCGTTAAGCTTGAGGACGCGCAGTTTGAGAGCCAGACCAAAGCAAAGCTCGGTAACAGTGAGATAAGAACTTTGGTTGAAAATACCGTAACTCAGAAGCTTGCCGATTATCTTGAGGAGAACCCTGCGACAGGTAAGGCAATTCTTGATAAGGCACTTGCGGCATCAAGAGCAAGAGAGGCTGCAAGAAAAGCAAGAGAGGCGACGAGAAAGGATTTTCTTAAGGGAAGCACTCTTCCCGGTAAGCTTTGGGACTGTCAGGAGAAGGATCCTACTCTCACTGAGATCTATCTTGTAGAGGGAGATTCTGCGGGAGGATCTGCAAAGGCGGGAAGAAACTCAAAATTCCAGGCTATATTGCCTCTTCGCGGTAAGGTTCTTAATGTTGAAAAGACCAGAATCGACAAGGTTTACGGAAATCTTTCGCTTCTGCCTATAATTCAGTCTCTCGGATGCGGAATAGGAGATGAATTTGATATAGAAAAGCTCCGCTACGGAAAAATAATCATCATGGCCGATGCGGACGTTGACGGATCGCATATCAGAATATTGATCCTTACCTTCCTGTTCAGACACATGCGTCAGCTTATCGAGGACGGTCACGTTTATCTCGCTCAGCCTCCGCTTTATAAGGTCTATAAGCGCGGGGCAAAGGAAGGAAACGAAAGATATGCCTTCTCGGATGCCGAAAGAGATAAATATATAGAGGAGCTTGCGGGCGAGAGCGGAAATACGTCCAACATCGAGGCAGACAGATACAAGGGTCTTGGTGAGATGGATGCGGAGCAGCTCTGGGATACTACTATGAACCCTGCAAAGAGAACTATTCTTAAGGTCACTATCGAGGATGCTATTGCTTGTGACGAGATGTTCTCGCTTCTCATGGGAGATAAGGTCGAGCCCAGACGTATCTTTATCGAGCAGAACGCGAAGCTTGCGGAAAATCTCGATATTTGATAAAGTTTTCAACAGCTTTGAATTTTTAACTCATTTTTGTGTTGAAAAAATGTGAGAATTTTTGTATAAACATATTTTTCCACAAATCAGGGTAATATTGTTAAATATTGGCAAGATTGGTACGGTTTTCTTTATCTGTAAAGGAAAATAAATTAATTGAAGTATTAATTTAGTAGGCTTAAAACATATTATCCGTAAAAGTTATAAACAATAAAAAAGTTTTCCACAGAGTGTTGAAAACGGTGTTGAAAACTCTGTGTGAAAAGTTTGGAGAGCGATTCACTGATATGAAATTTTTTAAAAATAAATTTTTCATCATCGTTATGTCGTTAGCACTGTTTATCGTGATATTTACGGCGACTCTCTCTGCGATGGGTCAGACCGGACCGATAAATAATACTCTCAACGTTCTGGCAACTCCGTTCAGATACGCCGGATTGAAGATAGGTGAGGCTTTTGATGGCTTTTCAAGATATTTTAGCTCTATTGACGAGCTTGACAAGGAAAATCAAAGTCTTATCGATGAGATAGAGAGGCTTGAAGGTGAGCTTGCGGATTCTCAGGCGATAAAGGAAGAAAATGAAAGATTGCGAGAGTATATTGAGTTCAAAAAGACCTATCCCGATCTTGCATTGACAGAGGCTTTGATAATCGGGTCGGAATCTGAAAACCACAGCACTATCTTTACTCTCAACAAGGGGCGCGGAGACGGAATAAGGGTTGGCATGCCTGTCGTTGTCTCAAGCGGAGTCGTAGGGTCTGTTTGTGAGGTTGGCTCTACTTGGTGTAAAGTAAGAGTTATTACCGAGGCATCGTCGTCTATCGGAGCGTACGTTTCCCGAAGCGGCGAGATAGGCTTGATAGAAGGAGATATCTCACTCAAGGACACGGGAGAGTGCGTTTTCAATTATCTTTCCGCAGATGCTGATATAAAGGTCGGAGATCTGATATATACAAGCGGACTTGGAAGCACTTACCCAAGGGGCTTGCTTATAGGAGAGGTTATTTCGGTTGAGGTAGACGGATATCTGCGTACGAAGGTGGCTTACGTCAAATGTGCGGTCAGCTTTGAGTCCTTGACCTACGTTATGATAGTTACCGATTACGACATATACGTTGAAGAATGATCTTCGATTGCGGAGGTTGTCATGGCGAGACTTAAGAGCAGCGAGGATTTTAATTTAAAAGGTGCAATTATTTATTCGGCCGTTTTTTTGGTGCTGATATTTCTTCTAACGGTGCTTCAGACCACGTGTCTTTCACTGATAGGCGTAACGCCTGCTTTGACCTTTGCGGTCGTTTGTGCCATAGGTTTTATTTTAGGTAAAAAAGCCGGTGCTGTGGCAGGTATTTACGCAGGAGCACTTATGATCATTCTCGGAGGGGTAGGCGCTTCGCTTTCTCCTGTGCTGTATGCCTTTTGCGGATATTTGTGCGGAGCGTTTGTTGGTTGGTTTTTATCGAAAAATCTACCGTCGTTTATAATCTACTCTGCTATCGCAGGCGTTTTACTTGAAATATCTACCGTTATATATTACGGCTTATTTTCGGAGAGCTTTTTACTCTGGCAGCTTACATTTAAGCTGCTCATACCTGAGTATTTCGCATTTCTTTTGTGCGTGATACCCGCGTATGCCTTAGTATTTGGAATTTACACGTTATTCAAAGGAAAGGACAAACGAAAAAGACGAAATTTTAATTAATTCTGATTAAAAATTGCTTTTTCGCGAAGAAAGGAATTTGTTCAATGGCAATCGATAAGAACAAGCACGACAACGACGTTTACTTATTTGAAAATCAGAAGATCGTCGACATTAATATGGAGAAAGAGGTCAAAAAGTCCTTTATCGAGTATTCTATGTCGGTAATTATGTCGAGAGCTCTGCCTGACGTAAGAGACGGTATGAAGCCCGGACAGAGACGAGTTATCTACGCGATGTACGAGGATCATCTGACTCACGATAAGCCCTTCCGTAAATCAGCTACCACTGTCGGTAACGTTCTTGGACGCTACCATCCTCACGGAGACAGCTCGGTATACGGAACTATGGTACGTATGGCGCAGCCCTTCTCGCTCCGCTATCCGCTTGTTGAGGGACACGGAAACTTCGGCTCTGTGGACGGAGACCCGCCTGCAGCATACCGTTACACCGAGGCGAGACTTGACAAGATCGCAGACGAGATGACTCGCGATATTGAAAAGAACGTTGTAGATCTCGTTCCTAACTTTGATAACAGACTGCGCGAGCCTGCCGTATTGCCCTCACGTTTTCCTAACTTTCTCGTAAACGGAAGTGTCGGTATTGCGGTTGGTATGGCTACCAACGTGCCTCCTCACAATCTCGGAGAGGTTATCGACGGTACTATTTACAGAATGGAAAATCCCGATTGCTCTATCCTTGATCTTATGGAATTTATCAAGGGTCCCGATTTTCCGACCTATGCAACCATACACGGTACTACCGGAATTATGGATGCTTATACCACGGGTAAGGGCCGCATATACGTAAGAGCAAAGGCGGAGATAGACGAGGAGCACAACAGAATAGTTATTACCGAGATTCCTTATATGGTCAACAAGAGCTTGCTTGTTGGCTCTATTGCAGAGCTTTATAAGGAAAAGAGAATAGACGGTATTACTGCGCTTCGAGATGAATCCGACAGAAGCGGTATGAGAGTTGTAGTTGAATATCGCCGTGATGCTAACGGTCAGGTCATACTCAATCAGCTCTACAAGTATACTCAGCTTCAGGACACCTGCTCGGTCAACTTCCTTGCAGTCGTCGGTCAGGAGCCTAAGATACTTAATCTTGCGCAGATACTTGACTATTATATTGATCATCAGAAGTCTGTAATCAGAAGAAGGACTGAGTTCGATCTTGAAAAGGCAAAGGCGAGAGCTCATATTTATGAGGGCTACAAGATCGCTCTTGACAATATCGACGAGATTGTTGAGATAATGAAGACCTCCGAGTCGATCAGCGCGTCAAAGGCAACATTGATGGAGAGATTCGGTCTTACCGATATTCAGGCTCAGGCTATCGTAGAGATGACTCTCGGTCGTCTTACCGGTATGGAAAGACAGAAGATCCAGGACGAGCTCGACAGACTTCATGCTCTTATTGCAGAGCTTGAGGGCATACTTGCGGATGATAACAAGATCAAAGAGATCATCAAAGAAGAAATGCTTGAGATCAAGAGAAAATACGCCGACGAGCGTCGCACGAGAATCGAGCAGGCAGTCGACGATATCGATCTTGAGGATCTTATTGAAAAGCACAACTGCGTAGTTACAATGACCCGTGCGGGTTATATCAAGCGCTTGCCCTCCGATACCTATGCAGCTCAGCACAGAGGCGGAAAGGGAATTACCGCTATGGCGACCAGAGAAGAGGACTTTATCGAGCGTCTTGAGGTCGTATTCAGCCATTCTACGCTTCTGTTCTTTACAAATACGGGTCGCGTACAGGCTCTGCGCGCGTTCCAGATACCCGAGGCATCGAGAACGGCAAAGGGCTCGAATATCGTGAACCTTCTGTCCCTTGCAAACGGTGAAAAGGTCACGGCTATGATAAGCGTGAATGAATTTACCGAGGGCGAATATCTTACGATGGTTACAAGACAGGGTGTTATCAAAAAGACTCTGCTTTCCGAGTATGAATATCAGCGTAAGGGCGGTAAGATCGCTATTAATCTTGACGAGGGAGACGAGCTTCTGTTCGTTACCAAGACGAACGGTGAAAATGAGCTTATTCTCGCAACCAAGGAGGGTAATGCGGTCAGATTCGACGAGGGTAACGTTCGTCCTATGGGTAGAAGTGCTCGCGGTGTTCGCGGTATCAGACTTAAGGGCGACGACTATGTAGTCGGTGTAGTTAACGTCGAGGAGGGTAAGAAGCTTCTTACCGTAACCGAGAACGGATTTGGTAAGAGAACCGATTTCGATGACTTCAGACTTATGAAGAATCGCGGCGGCGGCGGTGTTATCTGTCATAATCTTACCGAAAAGACCGGTCTGCTTGCAGGCATTATTTCGGTTGACGATGACGACGATATTATGATGATCACGGATTCGGGTATCATTATCAGAACTCCTGCAAGTGGCGTATCGATTTACTCGAGAACCGCATCGGGTGTAATTATGATGAGACTTGAGGACGGACAGAAGCTCGTTAACGTCACCAAGACGGCAAAGGAAGAGGAAAAGACCGAGGATGCAGGCTCTGAAGAAAATACCGAGGCTGTTGATACCGTGAATACCGAGGCTTCAACCGAGGATTCGGCTGAGGCTGTAAGTGATACTCAGCAGACCGAGGAGTAATACCGGGAGCAATTTTAAAATGAAGAAAAAAATAATTGTAGGTATACTGTCTCTTTTGCTTGTCATTTCGACAACGCTTTCTATGAGCTCTTGCTCGGGAAAGGCGCCCGAAATAGATGGAGTGAGCGAAAGATTCGTGTATCTTATCGAAGAATCCAAGGAGCTGAACGTTATATTTTTCGGCACGGGTCTTCCCGTTTACAGACGGGATAGTGAGCTTTCCGAAAGACAGATGGTCTATTTTAACGACAAGGTTTCGGGATATAACAAGGTGATGCTTGAAAACTCGAAGTATCTCAATGTTGAGGATATGAAGGCAGCGGCTGAGGAGATATTTTCCGACGAGTATCTGTCCGAGCTTTACGAGAGCGCTTTCGACGGTATCATGATAAGTGACACCAACGCGTACGTTCGCTTTTATGACAATACCGAGTGGCTTTATCAGAATATGAACGCGGGTGAGTTTTCACTCTCGGAGAGAATATATGATTATTCCACGATGGAGATCGTAAAGCCGTCCAATTCAAAATACGTGACTGTTTCGATAGAGAGCTATACCTTGAGCGATCCTAAAAGGAAAACTGTCAATCTTTCGTTCGTGTACGAAAACGGCAATTGGTTTTTGGATTCGCCGACATATTAAACAACAAAAAAGACAGACCACAGGTCTGTCTTTTTTATTTAATATAACGGTTCGTTGCCGTGTATTTTTTGAAGAACAGAGAAAAGCTCTTCGTCGTAGGTAACGGTTATTGAGTAGTCCTCGCCGCTGATCCTTGCGAGAATTTCGATCTTCTGATTTGCCGCGAACTGTGTGTTGTAAATAAAGCGCTTTGTATCCTTATTTTCAGCGGTTTTCTTGCTTTCGGGAGTTATTTTAATTATATTCGTTACGTCACGCATTTCAACGTGGCAGACCTTTACGATCTTTTTTCCTTTGTTTTCATACACAACGAAATCGTACTGCTCGGAAAGCGTGAGATTGTCGCCATCACGGCTATTTATTTGCACCGAGTAGGTATAATTACGGAGAAGATATGATGATGCTATATAAACTGCCGCAATCCATAGAATGAGACCGAGAAGCTGCGCTAAGATCGGTATGGCTATATATCCCGCCTGAGCTAAAATCAGCAGAGCGGCTCCGCAGAAAAGGCAGAGAGCGGAGGTGACCTTCGCCGCAATATTTTTCGGGTGTATCTTTTTTTGATAGATATACATTTTATTTTCCTTTATTCATTTATCTCAGATACGATAGAGAGCAGCTTGCTCTTTTCGTTAATAGAAGGGGTTTTTATAACAAGGCTCAAGAGCTTCTGCATAAGGATTCCTATGCTTTTCGGAGTTATTCCGATGCTTATAAGATCGTTTCCACTGACGGCGAGATCGGAAATTTTTACGCAGGGATTTTTTGCTCTTTCGGCAGAAATAACTGTCGATAGCTCTTGATTTTCTCTCAAAAGCGCCGCATCATTTGCTAATTCTCCGTATTTTGAAAGCATAAGTCTTGCCTTGACGTCAGTGGGCTCGCTTGAATTTGTAATTTCGGCATACAGGCAGTCGTCACATAGTAACTTTACCTGTGATGTTATCTCGTTTGAAAGCTTCATAACCGAAAGATTTGGTACTCCGTAAAAAAGCGATGAAAGACGTGCCGAAAAGCTTTCGGGGAGCGAGGATATTGCTGTTTTTGGAGAGCTTATGGACGGGTGGATGTATTTTGCGAGGTCAAGCTCAAGCAGAAGTGATATTCCTCTGTCTGCGTTTTTGGAGAGAAGTATTTTTTTTAGCTCCACGGATTTTCTTTCGGCAGAAACGTCATTGAGTCTGCTACCGAGTGATTTTGCCGCTGCTTTTGTGTAGTTGTCTATTGAAAAATCAAGTGTTGTTGCGAATCTTACGGCTCGGAGAATACGGAGAGCGTCCTCAGTGAATCTTTTTTCGGGGTCTCCGACGGCACGAATGATCTTGTTTTCAATATCGTTCCGACCCCCGAAAATATCGGTTATTTCGTTACTTGAAAGGGGATCGCCTGCCATCGCGTTAACCGTAAAGTCGCGGCGGCGCAGATCCTCGGAAAGCTCGGGAGTGAAGGTCACGCTGTCGGGGTGGCGCGAGTCGGTATAGCTGCCGTCGATTCTGAAGGTCGTGCACTCGTAGCTATCGCTTCCGATAAGGACGGTCACCGTGCCGTGCTTAAGTCCCGTCGGAATCGTGCGCAGGTTTGCTTTTTCAAATATTTCAAGCATTTTTGAGGGAGGGCAGTCGGTGGTCATATCCCAGTCGGCAGGAATTTTTCCCATCAGGGCGTCGCGGATGCAGCCGCCCACGGCGTATGCTTTATAGCCGTTGTCGGATAAAATTTTTGCTATTCTTGATACGTTTTCGGGATATTTTATCATAACTGTGATCGTGACCTCCTTTACTTTTATATCATTATTATAATAAAAAAAGGGCGGGTTGTCAATAGACTGAAGGGATTATTCGATCCTGAGCGGCTGTTTGAGGCTTGCTATTGACATATTGAACATTATTTGGTATAATTATTGTGTAAAAATAAAGAAGGAGTACTTATTATGATAAAGCTAGAGAACAAAATTAACAAGGTATCTTTATTTGTTAACGTAGCGATTTGGATTGTGCACATCATAGGTATCGTAATTCTCGGACTATCAAATTTTATTTTGACAGATAATCAGTTTTTCTTTAATGTTGTTGATCCATCTGTTAGAGCCATATTTCTTTTTACTATAATCTCTTCTTCATTGGCAGTATGCATGTTCTTTATAAACGCGATAAGAAATATTGTTTGTAAGGTGCCGTTTAAAAAAACAATTATTAACATTGTTTTCTTAGCAATATCTACTGTATCAATTTTTCTATATATGATAGTATTTGTGTCATGCACAGGTGGAGTATAACAGGTCTGTTGAAAATTTAATATAATTATTATGTAAAAAGCTTTTTAAACTGAAAAATCTTGACAAAATCAAATTTTTGTTGTATAATAATTCGGTTTGAAAAGTGCAAGGAGATATAAATTATGAAAACTAACGTAGCAATAATAGGCGGCGGTATAGGCGGTCTTATGGCTGCTTATCAGTTGAAGGTCAACAAGCCCCAGATCAACGTAACCATAATAGAGCGCGGATTTGAGCTTGAAAAGCGTCATTGTCCTGCAGGTCACAACAAGGCTTGCGTTCACTGTAAGGTCTGCTCGATCACGGGCGGATATGCGGGCGCGGGCGCGTTTTCCGACGGAAAATTCAATCTCGGAACGGCTTACGGCGGTTATATGGGCGAGGAGCTCGGTGAAAGAATGGCGATGAAGTACATAAACGGAGTCGACGATGTGCTGAAGTCCTTCTCCGACGATTATCCCGAGCTTTACCGCTCGAGCGAGGAGCTCAAGCTCAAGTGCTTGCAGAATAATCTTCGTCTGCTTGATATGAACGTTCGCCATCTTGGAACCGATAAGAATTTCAAGACGATGCAGGCGCTTATAAAGCATCTTGACAAGGTCGGAGTAAATATGCTTTCCGGAACGGAATGTGTTTCGGTCGACAAGGTTGAAGGTGGATATACTCTTACTGTGCGCAAGGGCAAGGAAGAGAGCGTAATAGAGGCTGAAAAGGTTATAATCGCGACGGGTAGAAGCGGCGCGGAGTTCGTCAGCACCTTCTGCCAGAAGTTTGGAATCAAAATGAACACCAACTCGGTCGATATCGGTGTAAGAGTTGAAATGAAGGATATTATCTGGAAGGAATTTTCCTCGCAGATCTACGAGCCGAAGATCCTTTGCAGAACCAAGACCTTTGAGGACAGAACGAGAATGTTCTGCTTCAATCAGGGCGGTATCGTTTCGGCAGAGAACAACCACGGTGTAATCACCGCAAACGGACACAGCTTTGCAGAGCCCGAAAAGAAGACCGAGAATTGCAACTTTGCGATCCTTTCTTCAATCCACTTTAACGGAAACTTCAACAAGCCCACCGAATACGCCGAAAATATCGCGCGTAATATGAACTTTGCGGGCGACGGCAATATTATCGTTCAGAGATTTGGAGATCTTGTCCGCGGAAGAAGAACCAACGAGCACCGTCTGGCTGCCAACACAGTCATCCCGACCTTGAAGGCATACCCCGGTGACCTTTCGATAGTTCTTCCGTACCGTGCGTTGACCAATATTATCGAGACTATATACGCGCTCGATAAGGTTGCTCCCGGAACGGCAAATCCCGACACTCTGCTTTACGGATGCGAAAATAAATATTACAGTATTCGTCCCGAGCATAACGGACATTTCGAGGTTATGGACGGAGTTTATATGATCGGAGACGGAAGCGGAATCACGCGCGGACTTTCACAGAGCGGTGCGATGGGACTTTTCGTTGCAGATCATATCTGCGGAGTAGAACAATAAAACAAAAAAATGGCTGAGTCGGTAGACTCAGCCATTTTTTTATGCCCAGCTCATTGTGGAGGGCTTTTTGTCGTATATGATAACATTCTTTAAGAAGCTTACCGCCTTTGCAAGACCCTCGTCGATAGACATATAGCTGTCCTCATGCTCGATCGAGAGAACGCGGTCATAGCCGCAGAGCTGAAGATTTGAAACAAGATCTCTCCAATAGGTCTCGCCGTTGCCGTAGCCAACCGTACGGAATACCCACGCGCGATGGAGCTCGTCACCGTAATGCTTGGTGTCAAGCACACCGTTTTTCGCGGTGTTGTATTTGTCGATCTTGGTATCCTTGGCGTGAACGTGGTATATCGCGCCCGCAAGCTCGCGCGTTGCGGCTACGGGATCGATTCCTTGCCAGATCAAGTGGCTGGGGTCGAGATTTGCTCCGATAACGTCGCCAACTGCCTCGCGAAGCTTCAGGAGAGTTTCGGGATTGTAGACGCAGAAGCCCGGGTGCATCTCAAAGGCTATGCGTACGCCGTGAGATTTTGCGAATGCGCCCGCTTCCTTCCAATAGGGGATAAGAACCTCGTTCCACTGCCAATCGAGAATGGCGAGAAAATCCTCGGGCCAAGGGCAAGTTACCCAGTTTGGATATTTTGAATTTTCAGAGTCACCGGGGCAGCCGGAGAAGGCAACTATTGTGTCTACTCCGAGCTTTTCGGCAAGCAGGACTGCTTCTCTGAAGTCCTTATCGTACTGAGCCGCTATCGCCTTATTCGGATGCACGGGGTTTCCGTGGCAGGCGAGAGCGCAGATCTCGGTATCGTACTTTTTGAAGGTCGCGACAAATTCATCGTATTTTTTGGGGTCTGCAAGCAGCTCTGCGGGGTTGCAGTGCGCCTTTCCGGGATAGCCGCCCGCACCTATCTCAACGGTGTGAACTCCAAGATCGGTAATTATTTTCAAAGCCTCGTCAAGCGGCTTTGCTCCGTAAAGATTTGCAAGAACGCTGAGTTTCATTTTTGTCCTCCTAATTAAAAGCGGTAGATATCGCCTGATTCGGCGGATTTATAGATACCCTCGAGGATCTTTGTAACTACAAGCGCCTGCTCGGGAAGAACGCAAGGGTCTTTGTCGTTGATGACAGCGTCTATCCACTGCGCTGCCTCCATTATCTCGGGGGTGGCACCGGTGATGCCGTCAAAGAATGCCGCGCCCTGAGGATTGAGAGAGGGCTTGAGTACGTATTGGCTGTTGTTTCTGATGCCGTTTATACGAACACCGTCGTGTATATCTCCGCCTGCGAGCGTTCCGCAGACGAGAGTTGTCGCCTCGCGGACTTCAAGAGTGTTGAGTGCCCAAGAAGCCTCAAGATTTATAGTAGCGCCGTTTTCCATAACGACAAAGCCGAAAGCAGAGTCCTCAACGGTGAACTTTTCGGGATCCCAGTTGCCCCAGGCGTTGCCCTGATCTGTCTGATCGTTGAGCTTGTGGAACTTTGTTCCTACGCAATATTTGGGCTTGTAGTTGTCCATTATCCAAAGAGTGAGATCAAGGCTGTGTGTTCCAATATCGATAAGAGGACCTCCGCCCTGCTCGTATTCGTTCAAAAATACTCCCCAGGTGGGAACGGCTCTGCGACGGATCGCGGTCGCCTTGGCATAATAGATATCTCCAAACGTGCCGTTGAGAGCCTCTTGCTTAAGAAACTGCGCTTCGGGATACTGGCGAGTCTGATATCCGATGGTAAGCTTCTTACCAGTCCTTTTTGACGCTTCAAGCATTTTTTCCGCCTCTGCTGAATTGATCGCCATAGGCTTTTCGCACATAACGTGCTTGCCCGATTCGAGAGCGTCTACCGTTATAAAGCAGTGCGAACGGTTAGGTGTGCAGACATGAACTACGTCAATAGTTTTGTCCTCAAGCAGCTCTTTATAATCTGTATATACTTTTGCATCGGGAGTGCCGAAATTCGCCTTTGCCTTCAGCGCTCTTTCCTCAATAATATCGCAAAACGCGACCATTTCAACGTTGGGAAGACTTTTAAGAGAGGGCATGTGCTTTTTGTTTGCAATGCCGCCGCAGCCTATAATGCCTATTTTTACCTTGTCCATTGTATTCTCCTTTGTAAGAATTGGATTTTTATATGCTAATTATACCGCGTTTTATCCCTTTTTTCAAGTGCTTATCATAACAAAAGAAAAAAATTGGTTATCTGCACAAATATTCGAGCTCTTTTTTGGGAAAAAGGACTTGATTTGAGGGTGAAATAATGTTAAAATATAAAATGGAATTACGTTTGTATAATTAAAGGAGATTTTTATGTTTGTTGATCTGCTTGGAAGGACCAGAGCAAAGCTCGGATTACATACTCATACGACACGCTCCGACGGGTTCAAGACTCCCGAGGAGGCGGTCGAATTTTATATTGAGCAGGGATATGACGCGATCGCCCTGACTGAACATTGGAAATTCAGTGAGGAGGGGGAGATCGGCGGTCTTAAGATAATTTCGGGCTGTGAATATGACGTTGGAAAGGACGATGGCACGTCCGGAGTTTTTCATATTGTCGGAATCGGTATGACATCTGACCCAAAGATCCCTGAGGATTGGAAAAATATGGTCAAAACATCCGCATCCAAGGCGGCGGAGATAATAAAAACCATCAAGCTTTATAACGGTCTTGCTATAGTTGCGCATCCATCCTGGAGTCTGAATACCGCAGAGCAGCTTTTACAGCTTGGAGATTTTGACGGACTTGAGATATATAACTCGGTATCCGAGCACGGAATGAGCGACAGAGCCTATTCCGACGTGATCGCCGATCAGCTTGCATCAAGAGGAAGACTTACACGCCTTTTAGCTGCGGACGATGCGCATTATTACGACGGAGATCAGTGCCGCGCGGCGATCATGGTCGAGACCACGGATATGGATACGCAGGGGCTTATAAGAGCAATTCGCGCAGGCAGATTTTACGCAACTCAGGGCCCTGAGGTGCATATTGAAAAGATCGCTCCCGACAAGGTAAGAGTAAAATGCTCGCCTTGCTCCAAGGTGGTTTTCCAGAGCAACTGTGTGTGGTCTCGCGGCAGAGCTGTCAGAGGTGAGGGGATTATTGAGGCGGAATACGTAAAATACGGTCCCGACCGATTCGTGCGCGCCGAGGTGACCGATGCCGATGGCAAGAAGGCGTGGACAAACTACGTTGAATTTGATTGCTAATAAACTTTAGACATTTGACGGTATTGCAAATTTTGAAAAGAACAAAAGAAGGTAAATAAAATTGTCTTTGACAGAAAATGAATTGAAATATAAAAAAATGACCGAGCAATCGGTCTGGAAATTGGTTATAATCCTCGGTATACCAACGACGATCAGTATGCTGATAACCAATATCTACAATATGGCGGATACATATTTCGTCAGCAATCTTGGGACCGCGCAGGGCGGTGCGCCGAGCATTGTTTTCAGTATAATGGCGCTTTTGCAGGCGTTCGGATTTATGTTCGGACACGGCGCGGGAAGTCACGTCAGTCGACTTTTGGGCGCAAAGAGGGATGATCAGGCGGGCAAATTTACCTCGACAAGCCTTTTGCTTTCAACCTCGTGCGGCATTATAATTATGATATTCGGATTGATCTTCCTTGAGCCACTTATGTGGTTTTTGGGAAGTGACGAGCAGATATTGCCGTATGCTATGGATTACGCCAAGTATATTTTTATCGGCGCTCCTGCTCTGACGGCGTCCTGTGTCTTCAATAACGTGTTGAGATATGAGGGAAAGGCGACCTTTGCGATGGTTGGTCTTACCTCGGGCGGTATACTTAATATTTTGCTTGATTACGTTTTTATCATGCATATGGGTATGGAGACCGCGGGTGCGGGACTTGCTACCGCTATCTCGCAATACGTCAGCCTGATAATCCTTGCCGTTCCTTATATTGTAGGAAAAACACAAAGCAAGATAAGCTTCAGAAAAGGCTTTATTTCGTTCAGAATCGTCTGGGATATTGTTACCACGGGATTCCCGAGCCTTATCAGACAGGGACTTGGAAGCGTTTCTACCGCTATGCTCAATACTCAGGCGAGGGCTTTCGGAACTGCGGCTATTGCGGCGATGGGCTATGTATCGAAGACGGTTCAGTTTATATTCTGCGTCGGTCTTGGCATAGGTCAGGGCTTCCAGCCCGTATCGGCGTTTAATTACGGTGCGAAAAGGTATAGCCGAGTCAAAAAAGCAAGCTATGTTACGATGCTTTTGGGCTTAATTTTCATCGGAACTCTTTCGGTAGTTTGCTTTGCGCTTGCTCCTGAGATAATTTCGCTTTTCAACTCCGAAAAATCACCTCTTATCGAAGAAATAGGAGCGCAGGCGCTGCGATTTAACTGTATGGTGCTTTGGGTCTTGCCGTTTACGGTGGTTGGAAACATGATGTTTCAGAGTATAGGCAAGAGAGTGCCCGCGATACTTTTGTCGGCGTTGCAGAACGGCGTCGCGTTTATACCGATGATATATTTGCTCCCGTATTTGTTTGAAAAATATAATGGCAACGGCTTGGTCGGTCTTGAGCTGGCTCAGCCTGCGGCGTACGTTATCACGGCGGCGATCACCTTGCCTTGTACGGTGATTTTCCTGTCAAGGCTGCCGAAGGACGAAATTCAACAAGAATAAAGATAAAACACCCTCGAGAAATTAAAACTCGAGGGTGTTTCCTTATTCTATACTTGGATATATCACCCGTGCAAGATAGCAGACAACAACTACCGCAAAATAGAATTCGATTCGATCGATCGTGTACGATAATAAATTGAGTAGATGCATATAGATCGGAGAGTTAAAGTGCAGGGAGGACACTTTGAGCACAAAAGGCTGATAGATTATAGGAATTATAAGATAAATACCCACCGCGATACAGGTCAGGGCAATAAGGTGAGATAATTTTACCTTTAATGGTTTTTTGTAAACTGTAAAAACGGTCAATGCCATCATAAATCCCATAAACACTAATAATATCCACGATATAATTACTTGGTGTGGATTCAGAGATGACGTGAACGTAAAATATATCAGATCAGACGAGATAGAGGCGGAATTTAATATATATATTGAGATTACCTCGTGCACGACCCAAGCACACCAAAGCCAAGCGTGACTTTTAAAAATAAAGCAAATACAAGCGCAAGCGAAGAAGGGGAGTGATGCTTCGAGACCTACCAAAATTCCCACAAAAACAGAAATTAATATAAATATTAAGAGACCGAGGGATAAAAAGATGATTCCTGCAAGCATTCTTCCTGTTTTTGACGTTGAATTGGCATTGACGTGCTCCTGCTTCGTCTTGACGGTCTTGTCGTCTTGATCGCAGGATGCTTGATATCCGTTGATAAGAGAGTCTATTGATATGTTGAAAATTTCTGCCAATTTAATGATCTTGTCAAGATCCGGAGTTGAAATATTGTTCTCCCATTTGGACACCGACTGTCTGGATACGTCAAGCAGGTCAGCAAGCTCTCCTTGAGAGATGTTTTTCTCTTTTCTCAGGTTGTATAAACGTTCTCCAAAGCTCATAAGAAATTCTCCTTTCGTGTATGGGTATATTATACTCTTGCGGAGGATAAAAGTCAATCAATCCGACTTTAAAATTTAGCAACTGACGGTTGACAAGCAGAATTTTTATAAAATAAATCAAAAAAGCTCCTCGTGTCGAGAGGAGCTCAAATTAAAACCAAGCCAATTATCCAGGAAAGTTTTTAGAAAAGGGGTGTTGGCATCTGCTTGCAGATGCCGCGAGTTTTGCTTGCAAAACATCGTCACGCTATCGCAAGCGACGAAATGGGGAGAACCCTTTTTTCAAAAAGGTTCTCCCCGAAGTTCTATTGAAAATTATTCGTAAAGCTTGCCCATCTTCTGAAGTCTGTCGTACTTAGCCTTTGCGCTTGCTTCAGCCTTAGCGAAGAGAGCTGCTGCTCTTTCGGGGTTGGACTGTGCAAGACGAGCGTAACGGGTCTCAGACTTGATGAAGTCAACGTAGCTTCCGGAGGGCTCCTTGGAGTCGATGGTCAGCTTGTTGCTTTCAAGAGTGGGGTTATATCTGAAGGTCTGCCAGTAGCCTGCCTCAACTGCCTTCTTCATTTCGAGCTGGCAGTTCTGCATGCCGCCCTTGACACCGTGCATCTCACAAGGAGCGTAACCGATGATAAGGGAAGGACCGTTGTATGCCTCAGCCTCGGTAAGAGCCTTGAGGAGCTGGTTCATATCGTAGCCCATAGCAACCTGTGCAACGTATACGTAACCGTAGGACATTGCGATCTCGGCGAGGTTCTTCTTGCCGATTGCCTTACCTGCTGCTGCAAACTGAGCAACCTGACCGATCTGAGAAGCCTTGGAAGCCTGTCCACCGGTGTTGGAGTAAACCTCGGTATCGAATACGAATACGTTTACGTTCTCACCAGAAGCGAGCACGTGGTCGAGACCGCCGAAGCCGATATCGTAAGCCCAACCGTCTCCACCGAAGATCCACATGGACTTCTTGGAGAGGTAGTCCTTCTCAGCGAGGATCTCCTTGGAAGCCTCACAGCCGTCTGCTGCCCAGCCCTCAAGAAGCTCAACGAGAGCCTTGGTAGCCTTCTCGTTAGCCGCGCCGTCGTCAAGAGTATTCAGGTACTCGTCGATAACTGCCTTGCACTTATCGCAGGGAGCCTCGAGAGCCTTAACCTTATTGATGAGTCTTTCGCGGATGGTCTTCTGACCGAGATACATACCGAGACCGTGCTCAGCATTATCCTCGAACAGGGAGTTAGCCCAAGCAGGACCGCGTCCGCTCTCTTTGTTTACAGTGTAAGGAGTAGAAGGTGCGGAGCCGCCCCAGATGGACGAACAACCGGTTGCGTTGGAGATGTACATTCTCTCACCGAAGAGCTGGGTTACCAGACGTGCGTAAGAGGTTTCTGCACAGCCTGCGCAAGAGCCGGAGAATTCAAGCAGAGGCTGCTTGAACTGAGAGCCCTTAACGGTGTTGTTGATGATCTCGGGCTTCTCTGTTACGTTAGCTACTGCGTAGTCGAACGCTGCCTGCTGGTCTGCCTGAGTTGCCTGAGGAACCATACGGATAGCATAATCTGCGGGATCTGCCTTAACACCTGCAGCTGCAGCCTTCTTGTCTGCGGTTGCGTTTACGGGACAAGCCTTTACGCAGAGGGTACAACCCATACAGTCAAGGGGAGATACTGCCATGGTGAACTTGTAGTTGGTCTTAAGAACGGGCTTAGCGCAGAACTTGGTGGACTCGGGAGCGTTTGCTGCCTCCTCCTCGGTCATAGCGAAGGGACGGATGGTTGCATGAGGACATACGAATGCACAGCTGTTACACTGAACACACTTGTCGGGGTTCCACTCGGGAACGGTCACAGCAACGCCTCTCTTCTCGTATGCGGCAGCGCCCTGGGGGAACTGACCGTCTACGTACTTTTCAAATGCGGAAACGGGGAGGCTATCACCGTTCATTGCATTAACGGGGTTGACTACGTTGTTAACGAAATCAACGAGGTCTGCGCGATCTCCGCTAACGAGAGCTGCGGGAGCATCGTCTGCGCAGGTTGCCCAATCAGCAGGAACGTCGATCTTAACGAATGCGTCTGCACCCGCGTCGATAGCAGCATAGTTGAGGTCAACCATAGCCTGTCCCTTCTTGATGTAGGACTTGTATGCCATCTTCTTCATGTACTCGATAGCTTCCGCTGCGGGAAGGATCTTTGCGAGAGCAAAGAATGCGGACTGAAGAATGGTGTTCTTAACCTTTGCGTTACCGATCTGCTTGATAGCAAGGCTGGTAGCGTCGATGGTGTAGAAGTTTATGTTGTTCTTTGCAAGATACTGCTTAACAGCTGCGGGAAGGTGAGCGGAAAGCTCCTCGATTCCGGACCACTGGCAGTCAAGAAGGAAGGTTCCGCCGGGCTTAACGTCGGATACCATATCGTACTTCTTGAGGTATGCCTGATTGTGGCAAGCTACGAAGTCAGCCTTGTTGATGTAGTAAGGAGACTTGATGGGAGCATCACCGAAGCGGAGGTGCGAGATGGTAATACCGCCGGTCTTCTTGGAGTCGTACTGGAAGTACGCCTGAATATACTTGTCGGTGTGGTCACCGATGATCTTGATCGAGTTCTTGTTTGCACCAACGGTACCGTCTCCGCCGAGACCCCAGAACTTGCATGCGATAGTGCCTGCGGGAGCGGTGTCGGGAGCGGGCTTCTCCTCGAGGGAGCAGCCGGTAACGTCATCAACGATGCCTACGGTGAAGTTAGCCTTAGGAGCATCCTTAGCGAGATTCTCATAGATAGCGAATACGCTTGCGGGAGTGGTATCCTTGGAGCCGAGACCGTAACGGCCGCCAACAACCTTAACGTCGGTCTTACCCTGAGTTGCAAGAGCGGTAACAACGTCGAGATAGAGAGGCTCACCAAGAGAGCCGGGCTCCTTGGTTCTGTCGATAACTGCGATCTTCTTTGCAGTTGCAGGGATAGCTGCAACGAGTCTTTCAGCAGAGAAGGGACGGTAAAGTCTTACCTTGACAAGACCGACCTTTTCGCCATTTGCGTTCATGTAATCGATAACTTCCTCGATAACGTCGCAAACAGAGCCCATAGCAACGATAACTCTGTCAGCATCGGGAGCGCCGTAGTAGTTGAAGGGCTTGTAATCTGTACCAAGCTTTGCATTAACCTTGTCCATGTACTCTTCAACGATTGCGGGAAGAGCGTCGTAGAACTTGTTGCAAGCCTCTCTGTGCTGGAAGAAGATATCTCCGTTTTCAGCAGAGCCGCGAAGTGCGGGGTGGTTAGGATTGAGGGCGTGAGCGCGGAAAGCGGCAACAGCGTCCTTGTCGAGCATTTCTTCAAGATCTGCGTAATCCCAAGCTTCGATCTTCTGGATCTCGTGAGAGGTACGGAAGCCGTCGAAGAAGTTGAGGAAGGGAACGCGACCCTTAATAGCGGAAAGGTGAGCAACTGCACCGAGGTCCATGACCTCCTGAGGATTGGTCTCAGCGAGCATAGCGAAGCCGGTCTGACGGCAAGCGTATACGTCGGAGTGGTCGCCGAAAATGTTAAGTGCGTGAGAAGCAACGCAACGAGCACTTACGTGGAATACTGCGGGAAGCAATTCACCCGCGATCTTATACATATTGGGGATCATCAGAAGAAGACCCTGAGATGCGGTATAAGTGGTTGTGAGAGCACCGGATGCGAGCGATCCGTGGACGGTACCTGCGGCACCTGCCTCGGACTCCATTTCCATTACCTTAACGGTAGTGCCGAAAACGTTTTTCAGACCCTGAGCGGACCACTGATCGGTGTAGTCAGCCATGGGGCTGGAGGGAGTTATGGGGTAGATACCCGCAACTTCCGTGAAGGCGTAGCTGACGTGGGCGGCTGCCTGGTTACCGTCCATGGACAACTTTTTTCTTTCGATTGCCATTTTTGAGTTTCCTCCTAAA
>JAFULC010000033.1 GCA_017483305.1 Clostridia bacterium
AGCTCAATCGAATTCACCGCCAAACGACACAGTCGTTTTTACAAAGGTTCGATTCTCGCGCTATTTAATTTAAACACATCAAAAAGGACACCCCATGAATATTCAGACAAACCGACTTATAATCACCAAATTTAACATCGACATGGCAGAATCCGTGCACCTCGGATCACTTGACGACGACAACCGCCGCTTTGTGCCCGACGAGGTCTTTGAGACCGTCGAGGATGCCGCAGAAACGCTCGAATTTCTGATCGGTTGCTATTCCTCGGGCGAAGGACCGCAGGTATATCCCGTGTTGCTTCGGGATCAAACCTATATCGGCTACGTTCAGGCTATCCCATTAGATAACGACGGTTGGGAGATCGGCTATCACATCAGCGGCGCATACACGGACCAGGGCTACGCTACCGAAGCCGTATCGGCATTTTTGCCTGTAATTATGAAAAAGCTCGGCATAGGCTCGATCAAGGGCGTTTGCCTTGCCGAAAATATAGCGTCTGTCAAGGTAATGGAGCGTTGCGGATTTGAAAAGCTCTACGAGGGTAAGGGAAGCTATCAAGGGCAGGAGAGAAACATCTGCAAATTCATATTCAGGCTCGAAAGCGCTTGAAAAAAGGCGATTGCTCCATAATAGCGAAATTTTTTGACTTCATATTGAATTATCCTCAAAAAAATGCTATATTATAATTGATAACACATCAAATAATCTCGAAAGGATCTCGAAAAATGTCATATAAAATATTTGAGCACGATCCCGGTCTTTTACCGTATGAGAGCGACATAAATCTCAGAATGGAGAACTATGCGAAAAAGAAGCTTGAGCTCGTCGGCGAGGACGGCAAGCTTATCGATTTCGCAAACGGTCACGAATATTTCGGATTTCATAAAACCGCTGACGGTTGGTTTTACAGAGAGTGGGCACCCGCCGCAAGCGAGGTATATCTCACGGGAGATATGGTCGATTGGCACTGGCTTGACCTCAAGCTTAACCCTATCGGAAACGGAGTTTTTGAGATCTTTTTACCCGGTGTGGATGCACTGTGGAACGGATGTCACGTGCAGACAATAGTCCGAAACGGCGACCGCCTTCTGCAAAGAATTCCGCTTTATATCCGCCGAGTAGAGCAGGATCCCCAGAACTACTCCTGGTGCGGCGTTATCGTGGACGAGCCCGAATACAAGTGGAAAAAGAAAGCATTTACACCTAAAAAGAATCTCTATATCTATGAATGTCATATCGGTATGGCGCAGGAAAAAGAGGGGCTCGGCTCATACCGCGAGTTTTGCGACAATATACTTCCGCGCATCCGTGATCTTGGATACAACACCATACAGATCATGGCGATAATGGAGCACCCGTATTATGGGTCGTTCGGATATCAGGTGTCGTCCTTCTTTGCGGCGTCATCGAAGTACGGCACGCCCAATGAGCTCAAGGAGCTTATCGATACCGCGCACTCGATGGGCATCGCGGTATTGCTCGACGTGGTACACTCTCACGCAGTCAAGAACACCGCCGAGGGAATAAACGAGTTCGACGGAACTACCTACCAGTTTTTCCACGACGGCGCAAGGGGAGACCACCCCGCGTGGGGAACCAAGCTCTTTAATTACAACAAAAACGAGGTCATCCATTTTCTGCTCTCCAACCTCAAGTTCTGGATGGACGAGTATCATTTCGACGGCTTCCGCTTCGACGGTGTGACTTCAATGATATATCACGATCACGGTCTCGGAGTTGCCTTCACGGACTACTCAAAGTATTTCTCACTCAACACCGACACCGAGGCGATCACCTATCTTCAGCTTGCCAACGAGCTGATAAGAGAGGTCAACCCCAAGGCGATCACGATTGCCGAGGATATGTCTGCTATGCCCGGAATGTGTCTTCCTATAAGTGAAGGCGGAATCGGTTTTGATTACCGACTTGCAATGGGCACGCCTGATATGTGGATAAGATTGCTCAAGAGCTGTCCCGACGAATACTGGGATATGTGGCAGATCTGGGGCGAGCTTACGGGCAGACGACCCGCAGAAAAATATATAGGATACGCCGAATCTCACGATCAGGCGCTCGTTGGAGATAAAACTATAATGTTCCGTCTGTGTGACAGCAAGATGTACACCGATATGTCGAAGGACTCGCAGGATCCTATTATCGCAAGGGGAATTGCACTTCACAAGATGATACGAATGATCACGATGTCTCTCGGTGGCGAGGGCTATCTCAACTTTATGGGAAACGAGTTCGGTCATCCCGAATGGATCGATTTTCCGCGTGAGGGCAACGGTTGGAGCTATTTCTACTGCCGCCGTCAGTGGCATCTTACCGATGATAAATCACTAAAATATCACTATCTGCAGGATTTCGACAAGGCAATGGTCTCGCTGACCAAGGATAACAAAATATTCGCCAAAGCGCCCAAGTGTCTGTTCATTGACAACGAGAAAAAGGTGATCGTTTACGAGCGCGCAGGACTTATCTTTGCTCTCAACTTCCACCCGACCAACAGCTACGAGGGATACTGGCTTACCGTATCGGGAAAGGGAAAATATAAGGTGGTTATGTCCTCTGACGACAGCACATTTGGCGGATACGACCGAATATCCAAGGACTACGTTTATACCGCGGAAAAGCATGCCGATAAAAAGTATAAGTTCCAAATATATCTGCCTCATCGCAGCGGATTGTGCATGAAGAAGGTAAAGGAATGAAACCAATGAAAATTACAACGATATTGTTCGATCTCGACGGTACACTCTTGCCAATGGATCAGGACATATTTATAGGAGCGTATTTCGGTGGGCTCGCAAAGAAGCTCGTGCCCCACGGATACGATAAAGAAAAGCTTTTCGGTGCGATCTGGTCGGGAACGAGCGCGATGGTGAAAAACACCGGAGACAAGGTCAACGAGGAGGCGTTCTGGGAGGAGTTTTGCAGAATATTCGGAGAAAAAGCGAGAGCTGATATTGATCTTTTCGAAGAATTCTATGCAAACGATTTCTGCAAGGTCAAGGACGCTTGCGGCTACGATCCCAAGGCGGCAGATGCTATAAGAGCGATCAAGGCTCTCGGCTTCCGCGTAGCCCTCGCAACAAATCCTCTCTTTCCTTCAACCGCAACCGAGCAGAGAATATCCTGGACAGGACTCAGCCACACCGACTTCGAGTATTTCACGACCTATGAAAACTCGCACTTCTGTAAGCCAAACCCCGATTATTACAGAGAGGTCATGGGAAAGCTCGGAGTTTGTGCCGAGGAATGCCTTATGGTCGGAAACGACGTCAGTGAGGATATGATCGCAGAGACTCTCGGATCAAAGGTCTTCCTGCTCACCGACTGCCTTATAAATAAAGATAATAAGGACATATCCGCATATCCTCAGGGAAGCTTCGATGAGCTTCTCGCTTACGTAAAGCAACTGTAATATTAATCACTTGGAGAATACTATGAAAAGAGACACTATAAAAAAAGCAATAAACTGGTTTGGGATTCTGATCGCGGCCCACGTAGGCGGAATGATAATTTACGAGCTGTTTTTGTCAAACTCTCTCAGCTCGATCGTAGAGGATGAGCCGAACACCGTAAGCTTATCAATTTTTATATTTAACATCGCGTTCCAGATCTTCTTCTCGGCACTTTTCGTCAATCTTGAAACCACATTTGTCGAATACCGCCGTAAAATGAGAGAAGCTCTCAGAGAAAGCAGCTTTTCTACGGTCGAATATTTCAAGCAAAGACATCTCAATGAAGATTTAATAAAGCTCGCAATTTTCACCGTATTCCAGATTCCGTTTGTAATATTCTACGGTTCATTTAAGCTTTCACTGTTTGCTATGACAGGACTTGAAAGGTTTTACATCATGGATGCGGGCGCGTACGTAATGACAGGCTCTGCGATCCTCGGATTTTTGCTGAACACTCTGCTCTTTGGTATCATATATTTATCGGTAAGACTTGCCTCGTTGGCGTTACTTAAAAAGAGAATATAAATAATCCAAAGCGTTCAGTATGAAAGAAAAGACAAACAAATCCGGGAAAAAAATATATGATCTGTGCACAGTTGCAATCGCGGCATCATTTATCACGGTCTGTGCTTGGATAAGCATACCTTTTCCAATATCAATAACAATGCAAACCTTCGCAATCTGCGCTGTATGCGGTATTTTGGGTCTTAAGCGGGGATTCCTGTCGGTTTTGGTGTACTTTTGCCTTGGTCTTGTCGGGCTACCCGTGTTTTCGGGATTCAGAGGCGGAATAAGTGCGCTAGCCGACCCATCAGGTGGATACTTACTCGGCTTTTTACTCCTCGCACTGACGGTTGGTGTTGCATCCGAACTATTTAGTAAAAAAACAATTGTTTTGGCGTGCTCAATGGGCGTGGGAATGTTGCTCTGTTATTCGTGCGGCAGCTTGTGGTATTATTTTCTCTATGCAAGGGAAGCGACCTTTATGGTGGTCATTTCTACCTCCGTTCTTCCGTTTGTAATCCCCGATATACTTAAAATCATCCTTGCATCAATCATTGTAAAATATGCAAATAAAAGCACGTGGGCAAAACGCCTTTAACAAAGCAAAACGGAGCTGATCCGATTCGGATCAGCTCCGTTTTATCGTTTGATCTGACAAGCTTATTTGACAAGCTGTCTCTTGATCTTCTTTGTTGTGGTTTTTTCAAACTCGGTCTTTCTTACCTCAACAGCCTTGATCTGCTTGTAGGAGGGAAGTCTCTTGTTTGTGGCGTTGATCGCCTTTCTGATCGCTTCCTTTACGGTAGCATCGTCAACGTCCTTGGGGAACTTGGAATAATCGGGGTAGACTACCGCGGTAAGAACAACCTCGTCGCTATCGGCGCTCTTTCTGCCGATTACGCAGACCTCGCTGATCGTATCGATCGTGTCGAGATATTCCTCGATCTCCTCGGGGAATACGTTTTTGCCGTTTTCAAGCACGATAACGAATTTGATTCGTCCTGTAAGGTAGAGATACTGATCGTCGTCGAGGTAACCAACGTCGCCTGTACGGAACCATCCGTCGTTGGTGAATACATCGGCGTTAGCCTCGGGATTGTTGTAGTAGCCGAGCATAACGTTGTCGCCCTTTACCTGAACCTCACCCATAGGATAGCCCTCGGGGGTCTCCTCACCGTTAGGATCAATACGGATCTTACAGGAGGGAACTGTGGGACCGATCGCGCCAAGCTTTCTCGCATAGTAAGGAGTAACAGAAACGAGGGGCGAGCATTCGGTGATACCGAAGCCCTCGAATACGGAAATTCCAAACTCCTCAAAGGCAACGATAAGATCGGGATTAAGCTTTGCGCCGCCGCAGATGATATGGTCAAGTCTGCCGCCAAATGCATCGAGAACCGACTTGAAAAGCGTCTTTCTCATATCGATTCCGACCTTCATCAAGCCACGGGATACGCCAAGTGCGGTCTTAAGCATCTTGGCCTTGCCGGTACGCTCAGCCTCGGACCAGATCCTCTTATACATAGTATTGAGGAACATAGGAACGAGCACGAGACCTGTAGGCTTGAAGAGCGCAAAGTTCTTCATAACGTGGCGCAAGGAATCGTTGATACAAATAGTCATACCGTAGCAGAGACCTGCAAGCAGGCACATAAGCTCGTAGGTATGGTGAACGGGAAGCACCGAAACAAGAACGTCGTCTGGGGTGAAGCAGACCGACTGAATTGCCGATCTGACTGCCGCAAAAATATTCTTCTGGCAAAGCATAACACACTTACTCGTGCCCGTTGTTCCCGAGGTGAAGAGCATCTCGCACATAACGTCTGTGTTCTGTACCTTATTTACAACGTATCCGTTCGCAAGATTTTCCTCTCCAAGCTTTACAAACTCGCCAAAGGGAATTATCTTATCAGAAGCAGCCTCGTCAGAAAACATAGGGATGAAGAGCTTGAGCGAGGGATGGGATTCCATTGCTCCCGCAAGCTTTTCGTTGAAGTTTTTGGAATAAACGATAGCCTCTGCCTCAACCATCTCAAGAAATCTTTCAATCTCGGCGATGGCAAGCTCCTTGTCCATAGGGATTATAACAACACCCGAAGCAAGCGCGCCGATGTAGGTGCAGAGCCACTGAGGAGAAGTATCACCGATAACGGCAACGCGCTTACCGACAAGACCGAGCTTATCGAAAGCCGCAGCAGCCTTGCAAATGTTTTCGTAAACCTGAATATACGACATCTCGAGAAGGGAGCCGTTTTCAAAGTACTTAAAGCAAACTCTGTCACCGTGAGATTTTATATAGTGCAATTCGTCATTGACGTCCCACACCAACGGAACCTCACGCTCCATCTTTTTTCTGTTAGGAATTTTTACGTTACTCATATCAATATTGTTCCTTCCATAGTCAATTATTATTCTTCAATCTGATTTTCGATCATACCGTTAATAGCAACGACGGTCTTCAAGAAGCTTTCGGTCTCATATTTACCCAGCTGTCCGCCAAGCTCTGAAAAATACTCCGAAAGAGCATTTTTTACATCAAGGATTACTCCTTCGCCCTTTTCGGTGAGTATGTACTTGTTGCGATATTTGCGTCCGTCGTTGAATTTTTCGTTGATGCAGATAAATCCGCCCTTGATAAGATCCGTAGTCGTGCGCGAAACGAATGCTTTATCTACGTTACAAGCCTTGGATATCTCCGTAGACGTAAGACCGTCGGGCGTGATATCGATGTGAAGCATGCAGCTGAAATGTGCATTTTTCAGACCGAACTGAGCAGTCTTGTCTCGCTTTATTTTAGTTATCTGCTTGCAAATGTTCTCAAGACAGATAGCAATTTCTGAAAAGCTTTCCATATCAATCTCCATTCCGCCGCACGCGGCGGCACTGATAATCAATGAATTTGCCGCGAAGGCAAAATTATCGCGTGAAAAAGCACAAAAAACGACGTTTTTCCACGCTACAATTTGAGTATACATTAATTTGAAGATTTTGTCAACAAAACAACTTTTCTTTAACACTTTATTTACAAACTTATTCCAATTAATCTTATTGACAATTATGGATTAATATGCTATACTGTGGTTTCAAAGATCTAAATGATTTTGGAAGGAATAAAATCTATGGAAAAGGTTAGAACAGCCGTTATCGGCCTTGGCGCAAGAGGACAGTCGCTTATAAAGCCTCTGCTTCTCGGAATGGATAACTGTGAAATCGTTGCGGTATGCGATCTTTATCAGGACAGAGTTGATCTTATTATGTCTCAGATCAAGGAAGAGACAGGAAAGGACGCTTTTGGAACCACCGATTACAAGGAGATCCTCGCACTTAAGAACATTGATGCAGTCCTCGTGATGACTTCCTGGGAAACGCACGTTAAGATCGCTTGTGAAGCGATGGAGGCGGGAATACCCACGGGACTTGAGGTCGGAGGAGCTTACGATCTTGAGGAGTGCTATGATCTTGTAAAAACTCAGGTCAAAACAAAAACACCCTTTATGTTCCTTGAGAACTGCTGCTATGGCAGATATGAAATGATGGCAATGAACATCGTAAAGCAAGGACTTTTCGGTGAGATAGTTCACTGTGAGGGCGCTTATCAGCATGACCTTCGCACCGAGGTGCTTCGCGGCGAGGAATTGCGTCACTACCGTCTTAACAATTACATTAACCGCAATTGCGAAAACTATCCCACACACGAGCTCGGCCCCATAGCGCAGATACTTGATATAAACCGTGGAAACCGCATGCTTTATCTCACGTCGATGTCCTCTAAATCGGTCGGTCTGAACGATTACGCAAGACTCCACCCCGACACGATACAGGGCAAATTCGCAGATATGAAGTTCAATCAGGGCGACATTGTAACAACCAATATTATGTGCTCCAACGGCGCTACGATCTCTCTGATGCTCGATACCTCCTGCGGTCGCCCCTACAGCCGTAACTTTACGGTTCACGGAACACGAGGAATGTACAGAGAGGACGGCAACTACATTTATTTCGACACCGATTTCGACGAGGCTTCGCACTGGAATTGGTCGCCCAACTGGAATAATGCGCTCGACGTATACGCTGAAAAATACGACCATCCTATGTGGAAGAAATTTCTTGCAGACGGACTTCGCGGCGGACACGGCGGTATGGACTACCTCGTTTACAATGAATTTTTCAACTACGTAATAAACGGAGGCAAATCTCCTATAGACGTTTACGACGCGGCAGCGTGGATGTGTATAACTCCTCTTTCGGACATTTCGATCCGCGAGGGAAGCAGACCCGTTGAGATCCCCGATTTTACACTAATTAAATAATGAAAAACGGATACTCCGACAAAAATGGAGTATCCGTTTTTTAGTTTATTTCTTTCTCATTCTCTTGATCTTTTCCTCGTCGGGAGTAACGAATGCAGACCAGTTGTTATGATAGATAACGAATCCCGGCTTTGCTCCCGAGACCTTCTTGACGCCGCGCGCAAAAAGATAGTCGACCTCAACTCCGGCAGTGCCCTTTGCCTTTGAGTAATAAGCCGCGATCTCACAAGCGTCAGTGAAATCCTCTGCAGGCGGCTCCTCGCCGTTGGTTATCAATAACACGTGCGAGCCTGCCATATTCTTGGCGTGGAACCAATAATCGTGCCTTTCGGCAAGCTTGTGGGTAATATATTCGTTCTGATAATTATTTTTGCCGCAGAGCACTCGGTAGCCGTTCGTGGTAACAAATTCGGCTATCACAGGCGCGGGATGCTTCTTTGGTGAGCTGTATCCCTTCATTTTGGAGGCATATCCGCTTCTGTATAGCTCGTCACGGATCTCTGCGAGGTCTGCGGTAGTCTCTGCCTTCGTCAGCGCGTCAAATACCGAATAAACGTATTCAAGCTCGCTTCTTGCAATATCAAGCTGCTTTGCAAGCTCGATCTTTGCGGTCTTTGACTTGTTGTAAAGCTTGTAATATCTCTGCGCATTGGCGGCAGGGGAAAGTCGCTCGTCAAGCTCGATAAGTAAGGTGTCGAAATCCTGCTTCTCATCGTTCCAGCTTTCGTAATCGGTAAGCTCGACTGACTTGTCGCCGCGCTTCAGCTTGTAGATATTTGCGGTGATAAGATCACCGTATTGCTTATATTTTTCGCCCTTGGCGCAGTCGGCAAGCTCCTTTTCCTGCACGTCGATCTTTTTGATCAGGCGGCTCTCGGCATTAGTAAGCAGTCCGAGAATGTCCGCCGCGCGCTGTCTGACTCGCTGCTCGCGGTCACGACTCGCAAAATAAAGATCAAGCGCCTCGCTTGCGCTCTCAAAGGCCCTGTGCTCAAAGCCCGAGCCGTAGTAGCCAAGATCAACAAAGGCATATTCGATCGGGGCGTTATTTTCAAGAATTACCGTGGGCGAAAATTCGCCTCTCGACATCGCCTCAAATACCAGCGAAAAAGAGGAATAAAGCTTCTCGCAGCCCACCTCACGCGTCGCCGCGTCGAAGCGACCGCACGCGCGGTGAACGATCTCTCGTGCAACGCTCGTCGATATTCCGAGATAAGCCGACGTTATAAACTTATCCGCGCCCTTTTCTGCAGGGAAAGCGGAAAAGGCGGCAGAGAACTCGTCAAAATTTGTTTTTGTGGGATCAAGCTTATTCTGCGCGGGAGGGAGCTCGTAGGTCATGCCGGGCAGGACCTGACGGAGACTGCTCGTCGTGAAATCAATAGTCTTGAGCGCGGAGATCACCTTAAGCCTTTCGTCCGCAAAAATAAGATTACTGTATTTGCCCATAACCTCGGCAATAAGATACTTTTTGCACTCAAAGCCCATTTCGTCACGGGTGTCGAAGGTCAGTCTGACAACACGCTCAAAGCCGAGCTGCTCGACCTCCGAAAGACAAGCACCCGTCAGATGCTTACGGAGAAGCATGCAAAACATCGGCGCTTGCATCGGGTTTTCCTTCTGAACCGAGGTAAAGCTTATTCGGGGGCAATTAGAGCCCGCGTTTATAAGCAGGCGCTTGCCTCCGCAAGTGGTTCTCATCTGCAATATTATCTCATCCCGTTCGGGCTGATATATTTTCTCAATTCTTCCGCCACGCGCCACGCTTTTGATTTCGTGAACAACACAGGCGAGCATACCCGCATCAAATGCCATTTGTCTGACCTTTCACAGTTCTTTTTCGATTTTTCCAAATAATATTATAACACCTTATTGCATTTTTTTCAAGATGGTGATATAATTATTTTATAGATTGACGGCAAAAAAGCCCCAATATTGTTAAATCCTTGCAGAAAGGGATCAGAAAATGAGGACAAACGCAAACAAAACAAGAAACGTTATCGGTATCGACGTCGGCGGAAGCACTACGAAAATAGTCGGCTTCAAAATGGATGATAACGGCGAAAATCAGCTTATATCTCCGTTTCTCGTCAGAGCGACCGACCCTATAACCTCAATATACGGCGCTTTCGGTAAATTCATCGCAGAGAACAACCTCTCGCTTGAGGATATAGACCGCATTATGATCACGGGAGTCGGCTCTACCTATATGCAAAAGCCTATCTACTCCTTGGATTGCAAAACCGTCCCCGAATTTTCGGCGGCAGGCATCGGCGGACTCTATCTTTCGGGACTCGACGAGGCGATCGTGGTCAGTATGGGCACGGGAACCGCGCTTATCCATGCAAAAAAAGAGGGAATCGAAACCAAGATAAACTACCTCGGCGGTACGGGTGTCGGCGGCGGCACGCTTCTCGGTCTTACTAAAAAAATGACGGGAATTGACACAGTCGAGCACATTGAGGAGATATGCTCGGGCGGTGACCTTGCAAATATCGACCTTCGCGTCGGAGACATCTCCAAAAACGCCAAGTTCACGGGCATAAATGAAAATCTGACCGCGTCCAACTTCGGCAAGCTTTCGGATATGGCAAGCAACAGTGATATTGCGCTCGGTGTTGCCAATATGGTAGCCGAGACCATCGCTATGATGGCGGTATTTACCGCAAGAGGTCACGGTATCAAGAACGTCGTTCTGATAGGCAATCTCACAACGATAAAGCCCGTCCGCGACGTATTTGAAAACCTCGCATCCTTTGGAATCAACTTTATAATTCCCGAAAACGCAAGCTTCGGCACGGTCATCGGTGCGGCGCTTTACGGAAAGAGCAACTAACCAAGAAAACGGTGTATCGCTATGACATATAAGCTTATTTTTATACTTTGCGCGCTTTTAGGCGGCGCTTATTCGATAATTCTGAATATTGTAAAATACCGCTCGGCAGATAATCCCACACCCGAGAGCGTTTCCGACATTTACGACAACGAGACCTATCTGAAATGGAAAAAATACAGTGCAGAGCATTGCAGACTCGATATTATTTCGTCCTCGCTCTCCTGTGTTCTGACGGTTGCATTGCTCGCAACCAATGCCTACTCGGCTTTTGCAAACATTTTTCCGCTTACTGTCTTTTGGCAGATTTTCGGCGTAGTTGCGCTTGAAGCGATCATCGATGCCGTAATCGGAACGGTCATCGGATACGTTAAGACTATGGTGATAGAGCAAAAATACGGCTTCAACCGTTCCTCTATCAAAACCTTTATCTTTGATAGAATAAGATCGGTCATTCTCGGTCTGGTACTCGCTATCGCTCTCTCGGAGCTTATATATCTCGTCCATGATCTCACAGGCAACTTTATGATAATTGCTCTGGCGGGAGCGTTGCTCGCGTTCACGCTTATCTCCACTTTCCTTTTTCCGTTCTTCAGCAGAATAGGCAACAAGTTCACGCCTCTCGAGGAGGGCGAGCTCAAGGATAAGCTTATGGAGCTGCTCACAAAGCACGGATATAAAGTCAGAGCGATCGAGGTAATGGATGCGTCGCGCAGAACGACAAAGCTGAACGCCTATATCGCAGGCTTCGGCAAAACCAAAACGATCGTACTTTATGACAATCTGCTGACCGCTATGGACAACGACGAGATCTGCGCAATCTTTGCTCACGAGCTCGGACACGGACTTCATAAGCACGTTCTTAAGAGTCAGTTTCTTAATATCGGCTATCTACTGATTCTTGCAACGGCGATCTGGCTGACTGTTATTTCGCCCGTTATATATGCGGATTTCGGATTCAACACGATCAACTACGGTATGTCCTACATACTCGCGGGAACAGCTATCGGTCTTTTGCAGCCTGCTATCAGCCTTGTGCTCAATGCGATAAGTCGCGCGCACGAATACGATGCCGACCGTCAGGCAGTGAAGGAGGGCTACGGCGAGGCTATGATCAGAGCCTTCAAGAAGCTCGCAAAGGACAATTTCGCCCACCTCGCGCCCTCGCGCATCAACGTTGTGCTTGAATATAGCCATCCTCCCATCAGCGACCGTATCGATGCGGTTAAGAAGGGAATGGAGAAAGAATAATAATTAAGTAACCCCGTCAGTGTTATACGACGGGGTTATCTCAATGAAAACCCAAATTATCGACTAAAATAAGCAAAAAACTGTCTAAATATGCCCTAAAATCTCTTGACGAAGCAATAAAACAGTGATATAATTATATAGTTAATGTAAAAAACGAAAGGAATCTTATCCTATGAAGTGGACATCACTCAACGACTTAAGAGAGAAATATCTCTCCTTCTTTGAATCCAAGGGACACCTCCGTCTCCCTTCGTATTCTCTCGTTCCTCATAACGACAAATCTCTTTTACTTATAAACTCCGGTATGGCACCCATGAAGAAGTTTTTCACGGGCGAGGAAGTTCCTCCTCGTAACCGTGTAACCACCTGCCAGAAGTGCATCAGAACCCCCGACCTTGAGCGCGTAGGTCACACCGCGCGCCACGGCACGTTCTTCGAGATGCTCGGTAACTTCTCCTTCGGTGACTACTTTAAAGAGGAGGCTATTCCGTGGGCGTGGGAGTTCCTCACCGAAACTCTCGAGATCCCGAAGGATCTGCTCTGGCCCTCTATCTACGAGCACGACGAGGAGGCTTACGACATTTGGGTAAACAAGATCGGCGTAGACCCCGCACACGTCGTCCGTCTCGGTAAGGCAGACAACTTCTGGGAGCACGGAAGCGGCCCCTGCGGTCCTTGCTCGGAGATCTACTTCGACAGAGGAATCAAGTACGGCTGCGGAAGCCCTGACTGTAAGCCAGGATGCGATTGCGACAGATTTATGGAGATCTGGAACAACGTTTTCTCGCAGTTCAATAACGACGGTCACGGCAACTACACCGAGCTCGCGCAGAAGAACATCGATACAGGTATGGGACTTGAGCGTCTCGCTTGCGTAATGCAGGGCGTTGACAATATGTTCGAGGTCGACTCTATCCGCAAGGTCATCGACAAGACCTGCGAGATCGCAAATAAGACCTACGGCGACAACGCAGAGAACGATATTTCTATCCGCGTTATCACCGACCACTCCAGAAGCGCAATGTTTATGATATCCGACGGCGTAATTCCTTCCAACGAGGGAAGAGGCTACGTCCTTCGCCGTATAATCCGTCGCGCATGCCGTCACGGCAAGCTTCTCGGCATCAACCACGCGTTCCTTGTTGATACCGTTACCGTTGCTATCAACGAAAGCTGCCGCGCATACCCCGAGCTTGAGGAAAAGCGCGACTATATACTCAAGGTCATCTCTATGGAGGAGGAGCGCTTTGACGCGACCGTTGACGCGGGTCTTTCGATCCTCTCCGACCTCATCCGCGGCGCTATTGCCGACCACGCCGATACAATCTCGGGCGAGGAGGTATTCAAGCTCTACGATACGTTTGGATTCCCGATCGATCTTACCCGTGAGATCGCGGCAGAGAGCAACCTCAAGATCGACGAGGAAAAATTCGTTGCACTCATGCAACAGCAGAAGATCCGCGCAAGAGAAGCAAGAGCAAATATCGGCGGATGGGACGAGTCCTCCAAGTCTCTCCTTTCCGATCTTCCCAAGACCGAATTTACAGGCTACACGGATTTCAAGAGCGAAGCTAAGGTAATTGCAATACTTACCGACGAGGGAAGTGTTGACAGCGTTTCCGAGGGCGATTGCACCGTTATTCTTGACCGCACCCCCTTCTACGGAGAGGGCGGCGGACAGGTTGGTGACACGGGTACGATTTATTCCGACACCTTCCTCGGCACAGTTTATGATACCAAGAAGACCGACGGCGTATATCTCCATCTTTGCACCGTAGCAAACGGCGAGCTTAAGGTTGGCGATGCTGTCACCGCAGATATCAACGATTCCAAGCGTATGGCTACCTGCCGCAATCACTCCGCGGCTCACTTGCTTCAGGCGGCGCTCCGCGCAGTCCTCGGCAACCACGTAGAGCAGGCAGGCTCTTACGTCAATGAAGACGTATGCCGTTTCGACTTCACTCATTTCGCGGCACTAACCGCCGACGAGATCAAGAGAGTTGAAGCTCTTGTGAACGTCAATATTCTCGCGGCAAATGACATTGTCACTATGGAGACCGACATCGAGACCGCAAAGAAGAACGGTGCTATGGCGCTCTTCGGTGAAAAATACGGCAACGTTGTACGTATGGTCAAGATGGGTAACTTCTCCACCGAGCTTTGCGGTGGAACACACTGTAACAACACCGGCAAGATCGGTCTGTTCAAGATAACCTCCGAATCGAGCGTAGCCGCAGGCGTGCGCCGTATCGAAGCGGTGACCGGAACAGGTGTCCTCGCGCTTATCGCGTCTAAGGACAAGCTTATAGTTGATACCGCGGCAGAGCTTAAGGTTCAGAATCCCGCTGACATCACCAAGAGGGCGGCTCAGCTTCAGAGCGAGATCGCAGCTATGAAGAAGGAGATTGAGGCTCTCAACTCCAAGCTTGCAGGCAGCAAGCTCAACGACGTTCTTGCGGGTGCCGTTTCGGTTGGCTCTGTCAAGCTCGTCACCTACCTTGCAGACGGTATGGAGATCGACGCGGCAAGAAGCCTTTCCGATAAGATCAAGGCAGATCACGCCGATACAGTAGCTGTTATCGCAGTTAAGTCGGGCGAAAAGCTCAACTTCATCGCGGTTGCAGGTAAGGATGCGGTTTCCGCAGGCGCACATGCAGGCAAGCTCGTCGGAGCAGTTGCGGCAGTAACCGGTGGAAAGGGCGGCGGTCGTCCCGACTCGGCTATGGCTGGCGGACGTGACGTCTCTAAGATCGCAGAAGCTCTTGAGGCTGCAAAGACTGCCCTTGAGGGTATGTTAAAGTAAAAAATAACGAGGGAGATTTTTCTCCCTCGTTTTTGTTATAAAACTCTCGTCCACTTATTGCGGACGAGGGTTTTGGGGTTTATCCCTTAAAGGTATTTTCAGCTGCAACATCCTTCATCTGACGGATTACCGCGCGCGGTTTTTTCGACTTAAAAATTGCCGAGCCTGCTACGATGATATTAGCACCCGCCGAGGTCAGAAGTCCGACGTTCTCGGCATTGATACCGCCGTCAACCTCGATATCGAGATTGATTCCACGCTCGGAGGCGTATCTGCGGAGAGTTGAGATCTTTTCAAGAGTTTCGGGAATGAGCGACTGACCGCCAAACCCGGGCTCAACCGTCATAATAAGTGCCATATCGATGTGATTGATCAGAGGGAAGAGATGCTCGACAGGAGTTTTCGGAGAGACTGCAATACCCGCCTTCATTTCATAAGAATGAATAAGGTGGATCACAGACATAGGATTCTCGCAAGCCTCGTAGTGCACGGTAATGATGTCCGCGCCCGCCTTGACGAATCTGTCTATATATCTCTCGGGACGCTTTATCATGAGATGAACGTCAAAAATCATATCAGTGCATTTTCTGATGCCCGAAATAAGCTCGGGGCCAAAGCTGATATTGGGAACGAACGCGCCGTCCATTATATCGAGATGCAGGTACTGAGCTCCCGCTTCTTCAACTCGCTTTATGTCTGCGGCAAGGTTAGAATAATCTGCCGCAAGCAGAGAAGGGGCAATATATATCATAAAAACACCTGACCTTTCGTGATAAAATTTGTGTGTCAATTTTTGTGGAATAATATCTCCAAAGCTCATAAAATGTCGTAAGGCAACGCTTCGGGGATAGCCTTTTTCGTCGTTAAAGCAACGGATGTACAGAGAATTCAGGGCATTTCCGTGGCGATCATATAGGGATCGTTGCAAAAGCGGCGATCCCAACCGCAAAATCACTTTTTTTGAAGCAAGCAGACCGCGTGAGCCGAAATTCCAAGACCCTCGCCCGTAAATCCGAGCTTTTCCTCGGTGGTTGCCTTAACGCTGATATTTTCCACCTCGGTATTCAGTACAGAAGCGATATTTTCGCGCATTTGATCAATATACGGAGCCATTTTAGGAGCCTGCGCTATGACGGTAGCATCAATATTGCCGACCATGTAGCCTTTTTCTTTCATTATTTCCGCAACGCGCGCACACAAGGCAAGACTGTCCGCACCCTCGTATGCGGGATCGTTATCGGGAAACAGATGACCTATATCGCCAAGTGCAAGAGCACCTATGATCGCGTCCATAACGGCGTGGACAAGCACATCGGCATCGGAATGTCCGAGCAGACCCTTTGAAAAGGGAATATCAACGCCGCCGATAATACATTTTCTGCCCTCCACGAGCTTGTGAACGTCATATCCGTGTCCGATCCTCATGCCTTTTCACCGTCATCCTTCTTTTCAGCCTCGGCTCTCGCCTTTAAGATCGCCTCAGCAAAATAAATATCCATAGGCTCTGTTACCTTAATATTTTCGCGCGAGCCCTCGATAAGCTTTACGGGAATTCTTATGTGTTCAAGCAGAGAAGCATCGTCCGTGCCCTCGAAATTTTCGTCACGGGCAACGTAAGTAGCAGCGCGAAAAGCGTTGGTCTTGAAGACCTGAGGTGTCTGCGCCTGCCAGGTCAGCTTTCTGTCGGGGGTACTGTCAATGAATGCACTCTTATCTCCAAGCTTGACCGTATCGACCGCCTTAACGGCAAGTATCGCGCCTCCGTGCAGATACGCACTGTGGCAAACTCTCGCGATCATCTCCTGCGTAACGAGACATCTCGCCGCATCGTGAATCGCGATGAACTTCGATTTGCTATTAACCGCATCCGAGCCAAATCTCGCCGATTCCTGTCTCGTCTGACCGCCCCCGATCACCTTAAAAGGCTTAGTAATGCCGTATTTTTCGGCAAAGCCGTCATATTTGCTTATCTCATCCGCCTTTGCAACGAGAACTATCTCGTCGATGAAGGGGGATCTTTCAAATTCTATCAAAGTACGCGCAACGACGGGAAGTCCGCCAACCTCACAGAACTGCTTGGTCAAGTCTCCGCCCATACGAGAGGATGCACCTGCCGCAAGAATAACCGCAGAGGTATAGTACTTTTTCTCGGTCTTTCCGATTATCGCGCGAAGAACCTCCGCGACCTTATGAGGCTTATCCTGTCTTTCAGCCATTGTAAAACACGCCCTTTCTTAAATCAGTTTTCCTTTTCTATCTCGGCAAGCATATTAACTCTGTCAGTATGTCTGCCGCCCTCAAATTCGGTATCAACAAAGAGGTCTACCATATCGCAGGCAAGTCCCGCGCCTACAACGCGTCCGCCAAAGCAGAGAACGTTTGCATCGTTGTGCATTCTGGTCATTCTTGCCGAAAAGGTGTCGGAGCAGCAAGCCGCACGGATCCCGTTATGCTTGTTAGCCGCGATCGATATACCGATACCCGTTCCGCAAACGAGAATACCGCGCTCGAATTCGCCCGACTGTATTCTCTTACAAAGCGCACGGGCGTAATCGGGATAATTGCAGGATTCGGTAGAGTAGGTACCTACGTCCGTAACCTCGATGCCTCTTTTTTCAAGATGCGCGATAACCTCTTTTTTAAGCTCAAAGCCTCCGTGGTCGGAGCCAATAATAATCTTTTTCATAGTAAAACACCGTTCCGTTTTTTATTTTTCAGTTGAGTCCGAGTCGCTCGTTTCTTTCGCGCTCTGCCTGAGAGGGACGAAGATAGATCGGCACGATCTGCGCGTCTGTGAGCACCTCTCCCAGCTTGTATTTTTCAAACGCACAGCAAGCAACGCTATACGCGCTCTGTAGCCTCGATCTTTCGGGAACGAAGCCGATTCTTGTCTTCTTAAAGCCCCTTTCGGTGATAGAATAGCCGTCTCCGCAAAGGAATATCGGCTTATCAAGCATGCAAAGCTCCTCATCAAGCTCCTCGATTGAGAGAGCTCTGTCTGGACAGATCCGCTTTATTGTCGAGCCGTCAGACTCAAACAAGGCGTTGTAAACTTGATTTCTTCGGGCATTCATAACAGGGCACAGTATGCCGCTATAGCCCTTTAAATTATACGCGAGCGCATCAAATGTTGAGACCGACACGCAGGGCTTGTTTTTTCCGTAAGCGAGACCCTTAATCGTTGCAACGCCTATTCTGACTCCGGTAAACGAGCCGGGACCGGTGCTGCATGCAAAGAGCTCGATCTCGTCAAGCTCGGTCTCGGATATCTTCAATATTTGTTCAACGACGGGCAGAAGCGTTTTCGAATGGGTGTTACCCGTATTCACCGTCATTTCGGCGATCAGGCGCGTATCCTCACAGATCGCGGCAGAGCAAACGTCGGCAGTCGTATCAAGAGAAAGTATCTTCATTTTCAATTCAAGCTCCAATGTAACTTATAACGATATTTCGTTTATCGCCAAGATCAGCCTTCTCGATCTCCACCTTGATATAGGAGTCGGGAAGCGCATAGGGGATCATCTCGCACCATTCGGCAATACAGACCGCATCGGCGCGCAGATAATCGTAAAATCCTATCGAATACAGATCGTCCTCGTCGGCAATGCGGTACATATCAAAGTGATAAACTCTTTTGATGCCGCCAGTGCAAGCGGGGCATTTGTATTCATTGACAAGAGCGAAGGTGGGAGATTTGACCGTGGATGAGGGACAGAGCTCCGAGCAAAAGCCTCGTACAAATGCGGTCTTTCCTACTCCGAGATCTCCGTACATAGCAACAAATCTCGGCAGAGAAGCATCGCTTGACATCGACCGTGCAAGCGAGCGACCGACCGCCTCGGTCATATCCGTGCTTTCTGTAAATTCTTTAATGGGAAAATTCATAACGTAAAACCCGTCTTAGCGAAGTGTTTTTTCCATAGACTCTATTGCCGCAACGAATCTTGCATCGGTTCTTATATCAGACCAGATGCGGTTAGAGAATCGACCGCGCAAAAGCTTTTCACAGAGCGTAAGAGCCTCAAAGCCCTCGGGCTTCTCGTTCTTATATTCAATGGTATTAAGCAGAACCGAGGCATATCTCGCACTATCAGGCAAAGAATCGAAATCGATCGCATACTTTGCCATCTTCTCAACGCATTTTATAGCGGTGGCACGGTCGCCCTTGAGCAGATAAAGCATTGCTAACTGACGGTAGGAATTTGCAAGCCTGTCGTTATAATAGAGATATTCGCCGCCAAATACGACCTCGAAAAGTGCCACGCCCTTTTCCATGATCTCTATCTTTTCGTCTATCGAGTAATGATCCTCGGATATGTCGGGAACACAAGCGATATTGTACATGTGCCACCACATATTGTCGGCAAACTCCATGATATTGACCTGCGCCTGCTTGAACGCGATCTCGCCCGTAAGCACGGTGGCCTTGACTATCTCCTTACTGTAATCCATACCGTGAAGCTTGTCGGCAATGTCGAGAGCAAGTCTGTCGTTTCCAAGCTGATGGGAATATATGTCGCAAAGGGTCTTTTTAGTCTCGTCGCGAAGCTCGTCATCGGTACAGAATTCAAGAATATGATTGCACAGAGACACAGCCTCCATAAGATCGTTCTTTCTCGGCTTACCGCTTGCGGAAATTGCGGAAAGAACCTTTGCAAGATGAAGCTGGATCTCATAAGAGGAGGGAATTTCGGCGTAGGCCTCACGCAAAAGCGCAAGACACGCACCCAGCTTTTCGCTCTCGGCAAGAAGCTCGGCATTTTCGATATATTCCTTTATTTTCGATTCCTTCTGAACGCTGTCATAGCAAAGAAGCTCGTCCATGCCGATTCCGAAGAAATCGGCGATCAGAGGAAGAGTCTCAATATCGGGATAGCAGATCTCGGATTCCCAACGGGAAACCGCCTGCGGAGTAACGCCAAGATAGGCGGCAAGCTTGTCCTGAGTAACGTCGTTATTCTTTCTGAGAAGACGAATTTTCTTACCAATTTTGATCTCGATCATTTTAAAAAACCTCTCGTAAACGGTGTAGAAATAATATACAATTACATTATATATCAATTCGGACTAAATGTCAATAATTAATTTACAAGAACAAACGAATTGTTGAAAAAAATATTTTTTCAAAAAAATGAAAAAATCCTCTTTACTTTCGGCTAATAAAGTGATAAAATAATTATAGTGAGCAAATAGTCTAATACAGCCTTGATATTTCGTTCCCAAAAACAAAAATTTCAAAGAGGTATCTATGAAAAACAATCACGACGAAAACATTGAATTTCTCTACAAGTGTATCGCATCTCTCGAGACCGCGGAGGAGTGCAGAAATTTCTTTGAGGACATCTGTACAAGATCTGAGCTTCAGGAAATTTCCAGACGACTCAAAGCCGCAAGAATGCTCAGCGAGGGTGTAATATATGCAGAGATCGCCGCGCAAACAGGACTCAGCACCGCTACCATAAGCCGTGTTAATCACTGCATCAAGTATGGCAACGAGGGATATCTTACTGCACTTGAAAAAATGAAATTAGAGGAAAAAAAGCACTCTAAATAGTCTCTATCCTGCAAGAAAGGTAGCAAAATGCCCGCTTACGATTCCATAGCCTCGGTTTACGATAACATAAATTCCGAGATCGATTATTCCGCCTGGGCGGATTTTATTGAAAAATGCTTTAACAAATTTTTGCCCTCGAAGCCCGAGCTTGTGCTTGATCTCGCGTGCGGCACGGGAAGCATGACGCTCGAGCTCGCCGCCAGAGGATACGATATGATCGGCGCGGATCTCAGCGAGGATATGCTCGCCGAGGCGTATGAAAAAGCCTACGACAAAGAAATGTCGGGAATACTGTTTTTAAAGCAAGATATGCGCGCATTCGAGCTTTACGGCACGGTGGGCGCTATCTGTTGTTGTCTGGATAGCTTAAATTATCTCACGGCGGATGGCGATCTTGAAAAATGCCTTTCCTGCGTGCATAACTATCTCGATCCCGACGGACTTTTCATTTTCGACGTCAACACGCCGCACAAATTCAAGAACATATACGGCAATAATCACTATATTTTCGAGGACAACGATTCGTACGGAAACGTCGCGTTCTGCGGCTGGCAGAATGAATACGACGAGAAAACAAAGCTCTGTAATTTCTATCTTTCGGTCTTTACCGAGGACGAAAACGGAAAATATACACGTGCTGATGAGGTTCAGACCGAGCGCTGCTACTCAAGAGACGAGCTTGCCGTCGCACTTGAACGGTTGGGCTTTGAGCTTGTCGGATTTTTCGGCGATTGGGAATTCGGAGAGCCGAATGAGAGCTGCGAGCGCTGGTATATCGTCGCGCGAGCAAGGAAATAACCTGAAAATTCAAATAATTGCGCTCTTAACGGGCGCAATTTTGCAGATCAACACTTAAATTGAAAGGACGTAAAAATGGGACAGTCTAAAATATTGCGCGCCATGACAAGTGACGGAAGCGCAAGGATCCACGTAATCAATTCAACCGAGATAGTAAACAAGGCGATCGGATATCACAATACCTCCGCCACCTCAACGGCAACCCTCGGCAGACTTCTGACCGTCACCTCAATGATGGGATGTATGCTCGGAGATAAGGATGACACGATAACCGTCTCCCTCAACGGCGACGGACCTGCGGGCAGAGTCCTCGCTATCGGCGACTATATCGGTAACGTACGCGGATATATTCAGAATCCCGGCGTTGAGATCCCACTCAAATCCAACGGCAAGCTTGACGTCGGCGGAGCAGTGGGCAGAGGATTTCTCAACATAATCAAGGATATGGGCTCGTCGGAGTCCTATAACGGCTCGATAGATCTCGTTTCAGGCGAGATCGCTGAGGATATCACCGCATATTACGCGCAGAGCGAGCAGATTCCTACTGTTTGCGCGCTCGGAGTCCTCGTCGATACCGATCTTTCGTGCAGGGCGGCAGGAGGCGTCATCATTCAGCTTTTGCCCTTCGCAGATGACGAGACCGTAACAAAGATCGAAAACAACGTTCCTTTCCTTTCAAACGTATCCCGCCTTTTCGATAGCGGAATGTCAAACGAGGAGATCGCGGCGCTTGCGCTTCAGGGAATAGAATACGACCTCTTCGACTCAATAGACGTAGACTATCTCTGCACCTGCTCGAGAGAAAGAATGGAAAAGGCGCTAAAATCACTCGGCGAAAATGACCTCCGCAAGCTCTTTGAGGAGCAGGTATCCGAGGGCAAGCCCGAGGAGCTCGAGGTCGAATGCCGCTTCTGTAATTCAAAATATACCTTTACCCCCAAAGACGTTTTATAAACTATTTGTGCGCCGCAAACGGCGGAATGGAGATTATTATGATTTATTCAACAACCTTGGACATTCTGGCAATAAACTTCGGCAGAGAAAAGGGAATCGACATAATTGCCGACGCGGGCTTTCCCGCCATTGATTTTTCCTTGTTCAGAGACCTCGACTTCGCATTCGCGCCCGATTGGAAGGAGAATACCAAAAGGTTCAAAGAGATAGCAGACCGTCGCGGTGTTATCTTCAATCAGTCGCACGCGCCCTTTGGCGGCGGTTGGGAGAAATACACCAAAGAGACCGTGCCTATGCTCCCTCGGCTTTTCGAGGTCGTTGCAATGCTTGGAGCAAAGCAGATAGTCGTTCACCCCGTTCAGAAGGTGCCTTATCTTGGACGTGAGGAAGAAATGTTCGAGATAAATATGGAGTTTTACAGCTCCTTAGCCCCCTATGCAAAAAATTGCGGAATCAAGATAGCCCTTGAAAACATGTGGCAGGACAGACCGGTTACAAGATATATCTGCGACGACGTATGTGCCGATCCTCGCGAGATGAACCGCTATTACGACACGCTCAACGATCCCGAGGCGTTTACCGTCTGTCTCGACATCGGTCATGTTGCCTTGTGCGGACGTGAGCCGCAGGACGCTATAAGAGCTATCGGTCACGACCGTCTCGGCGCTCTGCACGTTCACGACGTCGACTACGTTCGCGATCTCCACACCCTCCCGGGCATCGCAAGGATCAACTGGGACGAGGTATGCCGTGCTCTCGCCGATATTGGTTACAGCGGAGATTTCACGCTTGAGGCAGATAATTTCCTTCAAAATTACGACGTTGAATTCCGTCCCACCGCAACGAAATTTATGGCGGACGTATGTAAGCATCTTACAGGCAAAATCGAAGCATATAAAGCTCAGAAATAAAGGTAAAAAAGCTGAGGCGTCCGCCTCAGCTTTTTTGTATATTGTTTTTCAAAACTGATTTTAAGGTTTATCCTGCGTTGGTCCTCACTTTCCTCTACGCCGCATTTTTCTGTAGACCGACGGCGTAAATCCCGTGATCTTCTTGAAGGTCTTGGAAAAATAGTTGGGATTGTCAAAGGAAAGAGCATCTGATATTCCCGCAACGGACATTTCGCTCTCGCGGAGCATCTCCTTTGCCTTCTGTATCTTCAGTTTTGTAAAATATGCCATCAGAGAACTTCCCGAAGTCTTTTTAAACTGCCTGAAAATATAGGATTTATTATAGTGCAGAATGTCACATATATCCGACACCGAAAGTCGCTCGGTGATATGCTCTTTCATATATTCGATAACTCTGTCGCTTATTCTTTCGTCAAACTGCTCGCGGGGCAGAAAGACCGCCTCGGAACTGTCACGCTCGGTCTCATTGCGCATAAGAAGTATGAGCAACAGCTCAAGATAGTTTTTTATAAGCTGCTGACCGCCGAGAGAGGGGTTTTCAAGCAGCTTCATTTTTTTCAAATCGGGGTCGGAGTAGGGAAGGTCAAAGGTGCGCTTGCTTTCCTCTATAATGGCGAAAATAATATGCAAAAGACTTTTGTCCACACTCATGTGGCGGTCTTCAAAATAGCGGATAGCCTCATTTTTGCATTCAAACGAAATGATAAAGACGTTGGGCGCGCGCTTTCCGTCGGCTCTGTGGGCGTGGGTCACTCCGGGCTTGTAAAAAATAACCTCTCCTTCCTTTAATATCACCTCGTTTCCGTTCGAGGAGCAGATCAGATCTCCCTTGTAAGCATAGACCAGCTCCCAGAAGTCGTGAGATTCCACATGGCTGACGAAATTTTTGTCAAATTCAAAGTAGTGAATGGTGACTATTTTGCTTATCACCAATAAGTTTTCGATTTTATGCTTGTAATATTTCTTTTCCATAGCTTTATGGTAGCACACTTTTTTTCGTTTGTCAACAGATTAGGAATAATATTATCCTTAAAAAATTACAGTAGATTATTTTACTCATTTGGTGGATACATATGCATTGATTTTTTCGCTAAATCAATGTAAAATATAAAATGTAAGAAATTTCACTTTCAGGAGGATGATATGAGAGTATTGGCGATAGGGGCTCACCCCGACGATATTGAGATTGCTTGCGCGGGCACGCTTCTCAAATGTAAGGAGAGAGGGGACGAGGTATTCGTTTGCCATCTTTCCAACGGCGACTTAGGTCACGAGATAATAGAACCCGACGAGCTGGGTGTTATGCGTCAAAAAGAGGCAAAGAATGCCGGAAGCCTGGGCGGATTTACCGTTATCTGGGGCGGATTTACCGATCTTTGCATTTTTGATAACAAAGAGGCGGTGGATAAGGTAGTCAAGGTCATCCGCGATGTTGATCCCGACTTTATCATCACCCACAATCCCGACGACTATATGCCCGACCACACGGCGACCAGCAAGCTGGTATTCAGTGCCTGCTTCTCGGCGACCGTCCCTCATTACAGTGCGGAGAGTGATAAACCTGCAAAGCTGGTTCCCATTTTCTATATGGACACCCTTTGCGGCGTCAACTTTAATCCCACCGAGTACGTCGACGTTACATCCTTTATCGAAAAGAAGCTTCAGATGCTCAACTGTCACGAATCTCAAATCGTATGGATGCGCGATCACGATAACATCGACTTTCCCGATATGGTAAAGACCTGTAGCCGTTACCGCGGCTTCCAGTGCGGAGCGGAGTACGCCGAGGGATTCCGTCAGTGCCTTGTTTACTTAAAGGGAACTACAAAGAGATATTTGCCTTGATTTTGTCAAGTTTCATACATCTGTTTGCACATTTGGACAACATCCTACAAACAACGATTTTAATTGCTATATAAAGGAGAATTATCATGGATTTTTTGTCAACAGTTAAGGACTCTGCCCTCGAAGGATTTTACCCCGCAGGTTGGGATTTCGCAAAGATAGACGCTTGCGTCGGCGAGCCCGAGACGGTTTGCGACCGTCAGGATTTCTGGAATCCCGATTTCACCCCAATAAAGTGCTCTAACCTCAACGAATTTGAAACCTATATGGGTCACGAAATAGCCCTCAAGATCAAGGCGGCAAAGGATAAGGGGCAGAAGATCGCGTTTATCCTCCCCGTAGGCCCAATGGGTATGTATAAGTGGGTCGTTTACTTCCTCAAGGCTTGGAATATTTCCTGCAAGCACGTTTATACCTTCAATATGGACGAGTGGGCGGACGGCGAGGGCAATACGCTCTCCAGCGACAACCCCGGGTCCTTTCAGTACGCTATGGAGCAAGCACTCTTCAATCCTCTCGGCGAGCTGACCGTTCCCAAGGATCAGAGAAACTTTGCAACAAAAACAAATCTTCCCACCTACCCCGAGAAGATTGCGGCTCTTAAGGCAGAGGGCGCTGAGCTCGTTCTCGTCTACGGCATTGGCAGAATGTGCCATATTGCGTTCTGGGAGCCCACCTTCGCAGCTGATTATGAGACCGTTGCTGAGTGGGAGAAGGCGCCCTATAGAATCGGCGCGAAGATCCACCCCCTTACAGTTGAGCAAAACGCACTGACCAGCTTCAAGTCGAGAACCACCCTGGTTCCTTGCAGAGCGAATACCATAGGCCCCGGCATCTTCCTTCAGGCTGACTATGCTATCGGCGGCGCTGACGGTACACTTGGACGCGGCATGCAGTGGCAGGGCTTGTCTCTCTGGATGACTCTCCGTCACGGCAAGACCCCTTGGATCACCAGCTCCTACATCCCCACCCTCAAGGGTAAGCTCTTCTTCCTTGACGAGCTGGCAGGCCCCCTTGTTGCGGAGTGCAACTGATTTATATGGCAAATAAAACAGGAATCGCCGTGGCAGGAACCATTCTGGTGGACAAGATCAATCAGATAGCGGCTTATCCTGCCTCGGGCGAATTGACGAAAATTTTGTCGTTGTCACGTGCGGTCGGCGGCGCAGTCCCCAACGTGGGTATTGATATCAAGCGAGTCGATCCCACTATACCCGTAAAAGTCGTTGGAAAGATAGGAAATGACGGTGATGGCGATTTTTTGGTGAAAACGCTTGAAGAAAACGATGTTGACACATCTTTTATAGTACGCGGCAAGCTGCCGACCAGTTTTACTGATGTGATGAGCATCGTGGGAGGGCAGAGAACCTTCTTCACCTACCCCGGAGCTTGCGCAGATTTCGGATTCAAGGACATTGATTTTGAAAATCTGGACGTAAAAATGCTTCATCTTGGATATTTTTTGCTTCTTGACAAGGTTGACAGCGGTGATGGCACAAAAATTCTCAAAAAAGCTCGGGAAATGGGCATAAAGACCTCCATCGACCTCGTCAGCGAGAACGGCGACCGTTATCATGTCGTTAAAGATTGCCTAAAATACGTTGATAACGTAATTATCAACGAGCTTGAAGCCGGAATGATCGCGGAGATTGAACCAAAACGCGAAAATCTTGAAAAAATTGCCCGGGCTATTAAGGACATGGGCGTTTCCGAGCGAATTATCATCCATATGCCCGAGATTTGCATTTGTCTCTCCGATAACGGTTTTTTCGAGTTTCCCTCATGGGATCTGCCTAATGGATTCATCAAGGGCAAGACCGGTGCGGGTGACGCGTTTTGCGCAGGCGCACTTATCGGCATCTATCGCGGACTTGAGGAGATGGAAATACTTACGCTTGCCTCCAAGGCGGCAACGGTTTCGCTGTCTGCCCCCGATTCTATCGGTGGAATGATGACTGAAGCGGAGATTGATGCTCTCCTCACCGAAATGAATATTACATTTTAAAAAGGAACAAATATATGCTTGTAAATTTAAATGACGTATTAAAAAAAGCCCAAGAGGGCAAATATGCGGTCGGTCTTTTCAATACCACCGACAGCGATATGCTTCAGGCGGTCATTGATGCATCAGAGGAACTGAATTCCCCCGTAGTCATCGGTACTGCCGAGGTTCTTTTGCCGTATGGCGAGCTTCAGTTGATCGCGCCTTCGGTCATTGCGGCGGCGAAGAGGGCAAAGGTGCCCGTAGTTGTCCACTACGACCACGGTCTGACCTTTGACAGATGTATGGAGGCGTTGAAACTTGGTTTCTCCTCGGTTATGTTTGACGGCTCGGTAAAGGATTATGAAACCAACCTTGCGGAGACTCGTGAGATTGTTAAGATTGCTCACTCCTTCGGTGCATCTGTAGAAGGAGAGATCGGTCACGTCGGCAACGCTATTGACGGTGACGAGGATCTTACAGACATGTATACCACTCCCGAGGAGGCGAAGGCATACATCGAGGCTACCGGTGTTGATGCCCTTGCTATCGCTATCGGCTCGGCTCACGGCGTTTATAAGAAAAAGCCTATGCTTAATATCGAGCGACTCAAGGAGATCCGCGCGGCAGTTGACACTCCTCTGGTTCTTCACGGCGGAAGTGGTCTTTCTGACGACGATTTCCGTAACACCATCCGCGAGGGAATTGCCAAGATCAACATCTTCACCGACCTCTGTCTCGCCGGCGACAGAGCTACGGCCGACGGCAACGCCAAGAATATAGGCTACTTGGATACTCGCAACCTCAAGGTTCAGTACATCAAGGAAGCAGTTAAAGAAAAAATCCGCCTCTTCGGTTCGGAGGGAAAGGCGTAAGGTAATATTCAGGGAGGAGGAAACTGTTTTTCAAAATATGTTTCCTCCCCCCTCCGTCGCTCGCAACGGCGTAATAAGTTTTACCGGCAAAGCTCGCGCACATATTGTCTGTGCGGCTATCTCAAATGCTCTAAAATTGCATTTGAGATAGCCCTTATTTCATATGTTATATTGTTTTTTCAGCTTTTTTATCAGCTCGGTAAAGGGGACTATTAATAAACCCACAATGAAATTGCTTATGCCGTGAGTCACGTCAAAAGCGACACCTGCCGCCATCCACGTGAGTATCCCGTTCCAATCCAATCCGAAAAACAAAGCCTGTCCCGGAGCATACAGTATGCCAAACGCGAATCCGAACAGAGAGCAAACCACGGGATAGACCACGCAGCAAAGCCACCTCGGCATTTTCTTCGGCAGGATCATCGTTATCGCCCACAGGATAGTCCAGATATACAGATATGGCATCCACCACAGAGCAAATCCCGCATAGAGTCCTTCGATCATCACGTAAATATAGATCGATATCAATGCGTACCCTCTGAACGATAGCGTGAGCACCATGATCAGCATCCCGAGCAGGTGGATGTTAGGCAAAACCGCCATGATAACTCTTGAACAGAACATCAAAGAGCCCATCACAGCGCAGATCACCATCATCAGTATGCGCCTCCGCCAGATATCCTTTGGGCCTTTTTTACTTTGTGTAGACAAATCTGAAGCTCTCCCCACCACTTATTTTTTGGTCGTTTACACCGTAGGGCATCATAGTCTCACCCTGATAAAATCCCCAATACGCCTTATCGTTATCCCAGCTTGCAAGGATTCCGTTTAGCGTATCAAAAAAGCTCGGATCATTGATGAGCTCGTGCTCGTACATGGCTTCTCCAAGGGTCTCCTTGTCGGTTTTAAGTGTGACAGTGATCATCTTATCACCTGCCTCAATCTCAAGGGTAACTGTCTTGGCACCCTCGCCGAGCGTTACGTCAGAGGTATATGTTGCATTGTCCCAAAGAGACGGATCCACTTCGGTGTTGTTGCAGCCAACGAAGCAGAGAAGTGAAATAACGACCAGAATAACCGACGTTACCGATAAAAATGTTTTTTTCATAAAAAAATAAATCCTTTCTTTTTTCACAAAAAGGATAAAATAAAAGCGCTCTCTCCGTGAGGACGAAGCGAACGCAAAAAAAGATACCCTGCCCGTATCTGCAAAAACGATCGCGCCTCTCACTCTGCCCAGAGACCTTTATCGAGCACAGAACGGTAAGCATTCCGACTTGATCGTTTGCAGATAGCAAACGAAGATACGGTAATGGCTGTTGCCGCGGATTCCCACCGCAGTTTCCTTACCCCCGAGCAGTACCGTCATACAGGAATGAACCTCCGCAGTACGCCCGACAACAGATCACTTTCGCGACCCGATGAGCTGTGTTATTCTTTTGTGTGACTTAATTCTATCACAAATCCCGACATATTTCAATAGCAAAACAAAAAACATCACAAATTTTTTAAAAATTTACCGATAAACCCAACCTTTCTCTGATTTGAACTGTCTATAAGGTGAAGCAGCTTCAAAAGATAATCCACAAACCCAACGAAACAGGAGAACAAATGAATTATAAGGATCAAAACGACGCCTCCTTGGTCGAGCTCACACTTCTCGGAAATGAAAGGGCATTCGAGGAGCTTGTTAAAAGATGGCAGAGCGCGGCTATGAAAAGCGCAGTCTCGATAACCAGCAATCATTATACCGCAGAGGATGCGGTCCAGGATGCCTTTGTCACGGCTTGGCAAAGGCTTGATACTCTGCGCGACCGCGAAAAATTCGGCGCATGGATCTGCCGCATAGCGCGTTATCGCGCAATAAATCTCGCCATACGCTACCGTGAGCATATCCCGTTCGATCTCATTGAAAACACCGAGCACGAAGCGTTCGACGATCTTATCGGATATTATGATAACGAGCTTGAGAGCAAGGAGCTCATGTATCACGTTGAAAACCTGTCCGAAAAGGTAAAATCCGTGATAAAAATGTTCTATTTCGAGGGTCTTTCCGTGGAGACTATTTCAAAGAAAATGGATCTTGCAGTCGGAACAGTAAAAAGTCGACTTCATGACGGCAGGATCAAGCTGAGAAAGGAAATGGGCCTTATGGATAAGAATAATGAAAAGGAAACCTTGCTTGAAGCGGTCATGAGACGCGTCAATGAGCTGAAAAAATGGAAATTAAGAAAAAACAAAAAGGGATTTGAAAAAGAATATAACGATTGTCTTACAGAGGTCGAGGATCTTCCCGAATCCGAGCAGAAATACCACGCTCTCGCAGACGTGCTCAATCTCGGATATTGGTATCTGTCCAATGAGAAGAAGGAGGAGCTTGAAAAAAGGATCAAGGAAGCCGCGATAAAAGGAAATAACAGAGAAGTGCTTGGATATTCGATCACGCGCGCCTCGGATAATCTGTCGGGCAAGGCAAAGATCGAATTTGATCTCAACGAGATCATTCCCGAGCTTGAGTCTTACGGCTTGACCGAGGCGATCGGCTCCGTCTATTTCTGGATAGGATACGAATACTTCTCGTCACTGCACGACGTTCAGTCAGCCAAGGAATACTTCGAAAAAGCAATAAATATATTGCCACCCGACGATGTTCATTATGCAACCTCAAAGGCAGCGATCGAAATCTTTGAAAAACTTGGAGAGGTACTGAACGACAAAATGAAATATGTAATAAGCTGCGTAGGTGAGGAATACAGACTTGATGGCTCTAAGCTTCTGTTCTGGTCGCAGCCGGGCTTCAGTCCGGGTTGGCTTCAAGGATTTTCTAAAAGATCCTGCGACCATCCCACCTATTACATTTCTCTTACTGACGGCTTGATGTACGACGAGGAAATGAAGGTCGGTGAGACTGTTAAAAGCTTTGACGGCACGGCAACCCTGAAGCTCATTTCCGACAATGAGGAGATCGACACGCCCTGCGGAGCCTTTCACAATTGCCACGTGTTCGTATGTAAGGATATCCGATTCGAGACCACGGTATATTACAAGCGCAACATCGGTATCGTAGCTTATAAACACACCTCCGTAATTCCTCAGAACTCCGCAGAACATGCGCACGCCTTCTTCAAGCTTGCATCCTACAAAATAAACGGTGGCACGGGTCTTATTCCGTTTGCTGAGGGAAATACTTGGACGTATACGAGCGAAAGTGTAGATGGGCTCTGCGATTACGAGATCAAATACGAGGTCACTTACTTCGACGGTAAAAAGGTCATAGTATCTCATCCGTCTTATAAGTTCAAGGATAGCTATAATAAAAAAAGCTGGGACGACGTTATTCACTATCTCCGTAGCTTCTACGTTAAGGAGATCGACGAAAACAAAGAATGTCTCAATGACGTCTCCAAGGAAATGATCTTGGCAGAGCAATTGGCAAAAACGCCTTGGCAAAAGGCACATACCGCCGTTGCAAATGGTGTTATGAGAAGAATTTTTGCGACAGACCTCGATTACGATCCAAATGCAAAAGAGAAGGGATACCGAAATTTCTTCAATCTCCTCGACGTTTCCAAGGAAGACGGAAAAACCTATATTTTCGATAATCGCGATTACGGATTTGAGTGGAAGGAATACGTGCACGAGGCTCGGCCTCTGCTCTATAACGACCTATACTGCATCTTGTCGGAAAATATCGGTTGTCTCTGGAACGACAATATCAAGGCAGGATATGAATTCACCTACACCTGTCCCGTATTCCGCAAGGACACGGAGTTTGTCTGTAACGCTAAGGTCGAGACCTGCGAGCCTATAGAAACCAAAGCGGGAAGGTTCGAAAACTGCATAAAGCTCTCGTATAGCAGCAACCACGAGACCTGGACTAACGGAGTTTTGTTCAGAGTTGTAGATGCCGATTGGTACTTTGCCGAGGGCATTGGACTTGTAAAGACAGTTTTCAAGCTCGACAATTTCACCAGGGAGATCATATACGAGCTTTCCTCCTACAAGGGCGAGGGAAGCGGCTATATGCCGATCATCCCCGATACCGAAAGATTTTACGAGCTTGTCGGCGAGGATCCCAAGCTTCACGGCTCTGTACGATACGTTTATGCAATCGACGACGAGGGCGAACTCAAAATTCTCACAGACCAAAAGGGAACTATTGACATATAACATAAAGAATGCCTCACGGGCTTACCCGTGAGGCAGTTTTTGTACGAAGAATTCAAATAAAAAGCTTACGTATCTGTTTGCCCGAAAGCGCACTTTCAAGCGTTTGTGGCAAAAGTGAAAAATCCGCCACAAGCGAATGTGGCTTCTTTATCGGTTCGTCCTGCTTCATCGGGACGAAATATACGTTTTTTCTTGACAGGAGAGTC
>JAFULC010000034.1 GCA_017483305.1 Clostridia bacterium
CCACTTCGATATCTCTCCGTAATTATGATGCACTCGTTTGCATCATAATTACGGAGCTTGATGAGAAGCGGCTCGGCGAGCTTTGCTCGTCGAATCCACTGCGCATACCCCACCCGAAGGGTGTGGGTACTTCGCCGAAGGCGAAATATCTCTCCGTGATGCATACGGTACATATTTGACTATGATGCACTCGTTTGCATCATAATTACGGAGCTTGATGAGAAGCGGCTCGGCGAGCTTTGCTCGTCGAATCCACTGCGCATACCCCCCCCGAAGGGTGTGGGTACTTCGCCGAAGGCGAAATATCTCTCCGTGATGCATACTGTACATTATTTATCTCGCATATTTGCTCGACCCGAATATTATATCACACTTTTTCCAAAAAAGCAATACCTTTTTTAGAAAATATTTATTTTTTTGTATTGCGGGGCTTCTGCCGATTTTCGTCTTGTATTTGGCACTCGTTCCCGATCTCCAAAGCCTACATCGAAAAATCTTCTCGCCTTTCTTGACAATCACGGCGACGTATGATATACTGATTGTAGAAAAACCGACAAGCAGGGAGGAGACGCGAATGAAGAAGCTTTTAACCGTTTTATTAGCTATGACGATAATATTCAGCCTTTCGGGGTGCGCGTTTGCGGAGTTTCTTGAGAACGAGAAGAACGCAGTTGACCTCGGCGACGGCGAGGAGTACGTCAAATGGCACTTGGTCGAAAACGACAACGAATACAGCGCGGTCGAGTCGGCTTATTTTGAGTTTTGCAAGGACTCGTTCAGATATTACGAGAACGGCGAGCTCAAAAGAGAGGGCGAGGTCGGGATCAACTATTACGGCGTGGAGAACCTGATCAATCCGCTTCAGATCACCCTGTATCTCGGCGACGATGACGGCTTTTCGGTCTTTGACTACCTCCAGTGCTACACCGAGGACTCGCGGGACGGTCTGCATCAGTTCACGATCATGAGTCAGGGCTATCACATAAAGCCGCTGCGGAGCGGAGGAGTGCCCGTGCGCGACTATCATCTGTCGGAATTGCCCTACGCGATGGGCACGTACGTCAAGGAGTCGACCGAGAGGTACGACTACGAAAACGGCAAGGCGGACTATCTCGGCTGCTCGAGGCTTGACGGTCACTTTGTCGACGGGGCGGGAAACGAATTTTACTTCCTCAACAATTCCTATTCGTCAAAGGCGGACAACGTGAGCTACACGGTCTATATGCACTATGAGACTGCGGACGGCGAGGTCGTCGAGGGAACGATTTTTCTTAGCTGGTACGAGGATTTTTACACCGGCGAGCGTCACGACGTCGCGCTGATCTACGTCACGCACGGAGACGGTGAGCCCGGCAAGGAGTCCGGCACGTCGGCCGAGGCTGACTTTGAGCTGATGGACTTTATTTTCACAGAGGACGGCTCGATCTCGTTCGCCCGTGCGGAATATTTTGCCGACGAGCCCGAGTGCGATATTTTGCCGAGCATTTTCATCGGCGGAGCTTACATCAAGGTCGAGAACGGGTGATTAAAAAAGGGTGGGGAAGCCCAACTTTTCAGAAGAAATATAAAAGCAGATGATCGCTCACAAAAGCCGATTGTCTGCTTTTTCATTTGCCTTTCGGCGTGGTTTTTGGGTGATTTTTCGCTTTGCGGGGGCGCTTTCGGATTTTGACGTTTTTTAAAAAAGCTCTTGCTAACGAAGGATAAATGTGATATAATGAAATTGCGGAGCACCAAATTAATCACGATAAGGAGAATAGACAGAAATGAAACGCAAAGTATGTAGTATTTTATCTCTTGCAGTAACGGTGGTTATGCTGTTTGGCATGATGCCTATGACCTCACTTGCATACGATTCCTGTGCTCACACAGGCGCAATCTATGTGCCTGCTACGGAAGCAACCTGCTTTGAGCCCGGCACGGAAGCCTATTGGTTCTGCGAGGAATGCTGGCAATACCTTGACAAAAACAAGAATGTATTTGATCCCGAAATTTATTGGGATGAAACGGCTATTCTTAATTCTCTGCGTAAGCCTGCAACAGGTCACGCCTTTAACGCTGACACGGGAGAGTGCGACTACTGCGGTATTCCTAACGCCGTATATTCCAAGGTGACCTCTCTTGATGACGTCAACGAGGAAGACCTTTATATTATCGTTGCAGAGATCGGAGAAGGAGCCACAGCCAAGCACTTCGTTTTGGGAGGATTATATAATGATCCGGATGAGCAGGGAAACATTCATCACGGTATGGATAAGGGCAATGCCTTGCCTGTTACTCCGAATGAAGATGGAACGATCTCTCTTTTGAATCAAAGCTTCATTGTCGGCGTGGGCCCTTCGGAATTTATGATCGATATAGATCCCGAGCAGTTTAACTCCGATCTGGATGACAATTTCGGGTTGACTCCCATTATGCTCAAGCTTCCCAATTACTGTATTTATCCATTCCAGAGTAACAGTCTTGAGAATACCGGCTACATGGGTGTTCCCCGTTATGCGAATGACGTGTACGGTATGTGGGACGGCACTGAGTGGATAATAGATTTCTATACCACAGTGGTGGATGAAAACACCTACAGAGATGATATGGACGGCCTCACTCATGCCGAGCAGGTTGCCCGAGGTAATATTGGTGAAAACATTTCGGAAGGCGATCTTCTGTTGTATAGGGCATCTATGTATGCCGTTGGCGGTGCTATGTTCACGCTTCGCTTCCGTGAATATCCTAACCCCGAAACCGGTGGTACCGAATACTATTTCATTTGCGGTGAGGACTGGGCACTTCAGGGCTCTCCGGGATGGGATTACGTTACCGACACTACTCCCACCAATGATACGCAGTATGCGATCTCCCTTTACCGTTACGATGTCCCCTCTGCGCCTGCTCACACCTGCTCCTTCGGCAGTTGGTATGATGCAGGAAACGGCAATCACAGAAGAGATTGCACCGATTCCTCCTGCGACAAATTTGAAAGCGAGGCTCACGGCTTTGGCGCGTGGTCGAAGCTTGACGACAATAAGCATCAGCGCACGTGCGATACGTGTAACGCCAAGGAGCAGAAGGCGCACGATTTCGGCTCGACCTGGACAAGACTTGACGGCGAATATCACATTCACGAGTGCAAGACCAACGGCTGCGTGGCAACCGAAAAGGAAAAGCACACCTTTGGTGAGTGGGGAGAGTATGACGGTTACGAGGGTGTGACCAGACACTGTACCGGATGCTCGGCGTACGAGAACCAGAGCGGCGAGCCTCCGCACGTTTGCACCTTCGGCGATTGGACACCCGATCCCGAAAACGATATGAAGCATATAAGAAGCTGTGAGTGCGGCACGGTCGAAAGCGCAGACCACGGCTTCGGTGATTTTACCGAAAAGGATGAGCATTTCCATACCCATACGTGCTCGGAGTGTGGAAAGACCGAGGACGTTGAGCACAGCTTTTACGATTGGATCGCTCAGGATGACGACGAGCATATCCATGATTGTATGGAGTGCGACTACGCAGAGATCCTTCCTCACAATTACGAAAGAGAAGTGACGAAGGAGCCCACCGAGGATCAGCCCGGTGAGGCGACTTATACCTGCTCGCTTTGTTCTCACTTTTATACCGAGGAGCTTCCAAAGCGCATAGTTGAGGTCACCAATCCCGAAAGCTCGGCGACGGTCGTTGTTCCCGATAACAGCAACGCGTATATTCCCGACGGTACGGTTTTCAACGTTGTTGAGCTTCCCGAGCAGGAGGTCCCGGAAAATGTGCTTGGAGACATTGCACTCGAAGTGAACGGAAGCGCAAAGCCGCTTGCAACGTACGATCTTTCGCTTCTCCTTGACGGTGCGGAGATACAGCCCGACGGCAGCATTGAGATAACACTCCCCGCGCTCGATCAGGAGTATGATTACGACAGCGTTGTGGTCATTTACATTGCTCCCGACGGAAGCTTTGAGGAATGTAAAACAACGGTCAATGAGGATGGAACCATTACCTTTGAGACCGATCACTTCTCAAAATATGCGGTTATTGGCATAAACGAGGGTGAAACCGAAACAGAAACCGAAACCGAGACAGAAACCGAAACCGATACCGATACCGAGACCGAAAATCAAACCGAAACCGAGACTGAGGATAAGACCGACGGAGAAAAGGACGGCATGCCTACCGGTGCAATAATAGGCATCGTTGCGGGCGCGATCGTACTGATCGGCGGAGCGGCTCTCGTTTGGATAATTATCAAGAAAAAACGCAATTGATCTGTCTTTACTGTGACGATTGACATTGCGTTGCAATAATCAAGAAGGGTGGCGAAAGCCGCCCTTCTTTGCCTTTCGGCGCGGTTTTTTGAGTGATTTTTCGCTTTGTGGGGGGCGCGGGGAAGTGAAATTTCCCGTTTTGGCGAAAAAAGGCGCGAAATTGCGAAAAAAAGCGGCTTTGGGTAAACAAAATTCTCCTTTTTTGTTGACAACTTCTTTTCATTGTGATAAAATAGTATAGAATATACTGTTTATAAGGAGAGTTGTATGTGGTTTAAGGTCTGCTTCGTTATTGCGGTCGCGCTGGTATTGGCAACGGTCGCGGTCTGCATTTTAAGTATTGCTTTCCGAAAAAGAAGAAAAAAGTGGCTTATCAAGCCGTTTTACATAATCGCGATCGGTGTTTTCGTGGCTTCTGCCGTAGTCTTTTTGCCGATCTACCACAGAGATTTCAACGTCGTGCAGACGGTCATTCTGTCATTGCACAACGCGATCCGTCTCTTTATAGTCGACGGTGAGTTTACGGTTATTTCCGAGCAGACCGCTCTGCTCCCCGATCTTTTCCGATTCTTCTACGATCTCGTTGCGGGACTTCTGTTCCTCGCCGCTCCGATGCTCACGCTCGGTGTCGTTGCCTCCTTCTTCAAGGCGGCTTGGGCATATCTTTTCTACGTGGTCTGCGGATTTAACCGCGATGCGTATATCTTCTCCCAGCTCAACGAGCGCTCGATCACGCTGGCACAGAGCCTTAAGCGCAACGACAAGCGCCGTATGATCATCTTCACCGACGTTTTCGAGGAAAACAAGGAGAGCACCTACGAGCTTATCGAAAGAGCGAAAAATATCGGCGCGCTCTGCTTCAAGAGCGATATTACGATCACAAACTTCCGCGCGCACAGCCGCAACGCCAAGCTTTACTTCTTCATAGTCGGAAACGACGATGAGGAGAACATAAATCAGGCGATCGCGCTCTCCTCTCCCGAGGACAGCACGAACCTCAACGTGCTCGGTCAGAAAATGAATGGCTACGATTATCCGAGCATAGACAACCGCATCTACATCTTCGCAAAGAGCACGAGCTGCGAGCCCCTGATCAACGCGATCGACACAAAGTACATGAAGATCCGCAGGATCAACGATATGCAGTCGCTCATTTACAGATTGCTTTACGAGAGAGGACACGAGCTTTTCGACTCGGCGGTCGAGACCGGCAGAACGGTCAAAAATCCCGTGACCGGCGAGGAAGAGAAGGAAAAGCTGATCTCGGCGGCTATTATCGGTCTCGGTATTCACGGAACCGAGATGCTCAAGGCGCTGCCATGGTTCGGTCAGATGTACCCATACCGTATGGAGATCACCGCCTTTGATAAGAGCCCTCACGCCGCGATGAAATTCCGCGCAGAGTGCCCCGAGCTCTACGACTACGATCCCAACAACGCCGCCGACGCGTCGGTGGTCAAGGAAAGACCGCACAACGGCGATTTCGAGACCAAGGGCGAGGCGCATTACAGTATTACCATCCACTCGAACGTCGACGTCAACCTCGACAGATTCGACACGAGAGTGCAGGCGCTCAAGGACGCGACCTACGTTCTCGTCGCGCTCGGTGACGATAACCTCAACATCAAGACCGCGATCAAGATCCGCTCGCTGCTCAGGCGCGTGGGCGCGAATCCCGTCATTCACGCGATCGTTTACAACCAAAGCAAGAACTCCTTGCTTGGCAAGATGCACAATTTCTCAAATCAGACCTACGACATCATTCCTATCGGAAGCCTTGAGGTCGCTTATTCCGAGGAGTCGATCCTCCCCTCCGAGCTTGAGAACAAGGCGCTGGAGCGTCATTTGAGCTGGATTGATACCCGCGACAAGTCGCCCGAGCAGATCGTTGAGGAGAGGGCGAGGGAGGAGAAGTCCTTCTGGGCTTACGATTACAACTACCGCTCGTCGATCGCTTCGGTCATTCACCGCAAGTACAAGGACTATTGCAAGATCCCCGGAAGCAACAAGCACAAGAGCGAGAGAAGTGAGGCGGAGCTTTGGTTCTACCGCGAGCTCGAGCACCAGAGATGGAACGCTTACGTCCGCTCCGACGGCTACGTTTACGCGCCCAAGCGCGACAAGATCGCAAAGACCCACCACCTGCTCGTTCCCTTTGACGACCTGCCCTATTCCGAGCAGATCAAGGACGACGACTGATACCGCTGACAATAAAATTCATCATAAAACAACACATTTTTAAAGTGAGGATATGACTATGGCTACAACCAAAAAGGCTGCTCCCGTGGCAGAACAGAGCGAATACCCCATTATCAAGACTAAATTCGACGCTTACGTCGGTAACGAGCCCTATCTTTTCATAAGCTACTCGCACAGAGATACTGAAAAGGTATATCAGACTCTCGACCTGCTCCACGACAGAAAGTACCGTATCTGGTACGACGAGTCCTGCGAGACGGGTAACGACTTCCGTGACGAGCTGCGAACCAAGATCGAAAACTGTGAGGCGGTTATTCTCTTCGTTTCCAACGCGTCCATGACCTCCCCCTTCTGCGGTATGGAGATCATCGTTGCAAGAGAGAACGGAAAGAGAATTTTCCCGGTTTACGTTGAGGAGGACGTTGCCGTTCCCCCCGCGTTCCAGATCCTGCTCTCCAACACTCATCACGGCTCTGTAAACGATTACAACAAGCTTATCAAGGCACTCGTGCGCGACCTTCCCCCCGCAGCGATGGACCGTCTTACCACCAAGGACGACAAGCTCGTCAAGTGTGAGGACAACGGTAACGCTATCGTTGTTGACGAGGGTATTCACGTTATCTGCGAGGGCGCGTTTGCAAGACGTAATATGCTTGAATCGATCACGCTTCCTCAGTCGCTCAAGACTATCGAGGCAGAGGCGTTCCGCTCCTGCGCGAGGCTCAAGAGCATGGATATTCCCGCAAACACCGACGCGATCGGCTCGAGCGCGTTCCGTGACTGCGTTTCTATGGAAAAGCTGGTTATCCGCAACGGTCTTATCAAGATCGGCGAGAGAGCGTTTGAAAACTGCCCTGAGCTGACCGAGATCTCTCTTCCCGACGATCTCGCAGAGATCTACGGAAGCGTATTCAACGGATGTAAGAAGCTCCGCGAGATAAAGCTTCCCAGCAATCTTACCGTTATCGGCGAGAACGCGTTTGCAGACTGTATTTCGCTTGAAAAGGTCGAGCTTCCCGACACTGTTGTCAAGATCGACGACCTCGTATTCAGCGGTTGTACCTCGCTCAAGTCCCTCAAGATCAACGATGGCATCAAGAAGATCGGTAAGGCTGCCTTCAAGAACTGCAGCTCGCTGACCGAGGCTTATATCCCTGCATCGCTTATCTATCTTTCCACCGACCTTTTCCGTGGCTGTGAGTCGCTCCGTACCATCAAGGTCGACCCCAAGAACAAGTACTACAAGTCCGAGCCTAACAAGAGAGACGGAAACGATCACGTTCTCTTTAACAAGAACAAGTCCATCATCGTTGCTTACCCCGCAAGCAGCCGTGAGGTTCAGTACGATATTCCCGACAGCGTTACCGTTATCAGCGACTGGGCATTCAGCGAGTGCCGCAAGCTCAACCGTATCTCTATCCCCGACAGTGTAAACGAGATCGGTGAGGGAGCGTTCTGCAACTGCGTGCTTCTCGACGAGCTCGAGGTTCCCGATAGCGTTACCGTTATCGATGATTGCGCCTTCCGCGGATGCGCGAGCCTTGAAAAGATCATTATCCCCAGCTCTGTCAAGGAGCTCGGTTGGGGCGTCTTCGACGGCTGTAAGAAGGATATGATCGTTTATTGCGATGAGGACTCGGCTATTTACGATTACTGCGTACGCAATCACATCAAAAACGCAAGAATGGACGAAATTGAGGCATAATACATAGCCTTCGGGAAAAAGAAATGAGCAAAATCAAAAAAATATTCAGTAGCATCTGGGCATTTGCGCGTCGCGAGGTAGTGCTCTCGATCGCAACCGTTGCGGCGATCATTACCATGTTCTTCGTGCCCATCAACAAGGGATACGCCGATTATTTCGAATACAAGACTCTCATCGCGCTCTTCTGTATGTTAGCGGTCGTTGCGGGTCTTAAGAACACCAACGTATTCGAGTTCGTAGCCAAAAAGCTTATCGCACTATTCAAGACGAGAAGAGCGGTCATTTACTGTCTGATCTACGGAACCTTCCTCTTTGATATGATCGTTGCAAACGACATGTCGCTGATCACGTTCCTGCCCTTGACATACATCGTTCTTCACAAGACGAACAACGATAAGTATCTTTGCTACACCTTCATCCTACAGACCATCGCCGCTAATATGGGCGGTATGATCACGCCTCACGGCAACCCGCAGAACCTTTACCTTTATTCCTACTACAACATTCCCACGCTTGAGTTCTTCGGCACGCTTCTGATCCAGTCGATCACCGTTGCGGTGCTTCTGTTCATCTGCGTACTCTTTGTCAAGAACGAAAAGCTGTCCTTGAGCAACGACGAGAATCTTCCCGTCAAGAAAAAGGAGCTTATTATTTACGGTATCCTTTTCGTGTTGGTCATTCTCTGCATCCTCAGACTTATCCCCATGCCCTCGTTTATCAAGGGTATGTTTGCGGGTCACGAGGCGCATCTCTTAACGCTCGCAGTCGTCGTCATTCTGATTGCGATCTTCGACCGCAAGAGATTTTTGCACGTTGACTACGCCTTGCTCGCTACCTTCTGCGTATTCTTTATCTTTTCGGGTAACATCGCGCAGATCGATGCGATCAAGAGCTTCATTGCGGGAATCGTTGATAAGAGCACTCTCGCGGCGGGTATTATCTCCTGCCAGTTCATCAGTAACGTTCCTACGGCTATCTTCCTTTCGAACTTTACGAATAACTGGAGCGAGCTGCTCGTAGCGGTCAACATCGGCTCGCTTGGTATCATTATCTCCTCGCTTGCCAGCCTGATCACGCTCAAGGAGTACCTCAAGCATCAGCCTAAGGGACTTAAGAAGTATATGATCAAGTTCACGCTTGTCAATACCTCGTTCCTTATTATTCTGATCATCGTTACTCTGTTGATCTGATAATACAAATGAAAGCCTCCCTTGAAAGGGAGGCTTTTTATAAAGATGCTTTAGGAAGTAACTGGGTGCGACGGGGGGTGTTCATTTTCTGCCCACAGCGGCAGAAAACGAACCAAAGCACCGCTGCTCAAGGGGGAATGGAGCAATGATTCGGGCTTTAATCTTCCAAACCGAAGCGATTTGTTACCGAATCATCATCCCTGTCC
>JAFULC010000035.1 GCA_017483305.1 Clostridia bacterium
CCGTAACAACCCCCTTGACAAGAGTTCGAACATTAACGCCTCTGTAATAAAGCTGACCTGCACACGGAATGGCATTTCCGTCCGCATCGATCTCCTTCGCCTTGATATGAGATACCTCAGTCAGTCCTGCGACAACGCCGTTGCCGTTTATATCACGCAAACCGCGCTTTACGTCATGCTGTGCATACATATCGGGGACAATGTGATTGCTTGTATCCGAAAGAGCCGCAAGCTCCTTGATATACGGTGTGATTTCTGAATAGTTCATTTGTTTACCTCCTTGTAGGTATAAATGGTATGCGCGAGCCGGCAAGTCGATATCTCAATTGTTATAGATGTCAAAGGAAGAACACTATAATGGTACAAATGAATATAAATGCTGCCGTTCCGATACTGAAATAAGCGACCTTGCGGCTATTATTCCATTGCATATAGCTTTGGCAAAGCATTGTTACACCCATCAAAGGCATATAGATGTTTATAGCCTGCTCCCAAACATCAAATATCTGCAATACTGCCAATACCACGACGGATAGGCTTGCAAGAATTGATATTATGGTGACGACCTTATGTAATAAGGGTGCATCCTTCCAACTTGCTTTCATAATGAAAACTCCAATCTGCACTTGGTTGGTTTGTCCGTCCGATATATCACTGTCACCTGTTCATTCACTCTCGGCGGAGCGACAAAGGATTTAAGCCCTTTTTTCTTGACGATCTCGTTTTCGTCAACAGTATATTTCACCGTAACAATATGAGGAAATGTCGCACCGTCGAGAGCGTGCTTTCTGATGGGCTTGGTATTGACCTTCAACCACCACTGTTTTTTTACAGATAGGATTGTGCCAATCGCTGTGTTTTCCGAAAATGGATTTCCGCTTTTATCAAAAGTATTTTTCAATGCTCGCTCTGTAAGAATAACCGAGAGGATTATTAGTAAAAGCGGAAATACCAACATTGCCGCGCCCATGTATCTCACTGTTTTAGTGTCTGCCCCAATGAAACACAGCATAATACCAGACGCGATAGGAATAAGTACCAAACCACAGATGAACCATATTTTGCCACAGTAACGGTGAGCAAATTCCCAAGTATCTCTGTTTTTCATTGACCTTGAGGTACGGTATCCGAAAACATAATTGATTTCTTTCGGTGCTTTTTTAAGAAATGCTCTCCCGAACAATACCATTACGGTCGGTATCAGCAAATCCATAATGAGCATATAAATCCAAAAGCCCATTTCTTATCTCTCCCACTTTTCCATCAACGCTCTGATCTGCGCTGCGAACTTAGCGTTTTCCTTATTCGGACGGCTCTCACAACGCTTTGCAAGAGCGAGAAGCGCTTCTGCCTGCGAGACGAGATCACGGTGAATATTATTCTTTCTGGAGCGTGCTTTGGCAACGTCGGCTGCCGTAACGCGCTTCTTTTCGGTATAAGCGGTCATAATACCTTTTACAAGGTCATACTCGGTTCCGCTGTACGGTGCTTCTACCGCATACCCGCGCTCCTTCAGCTCATCGGAAAGGACAGCGATAGACTCCTCGTTTCCGTGGTTAAGAAATACGGTACGAGGCTTCTTTTCAAAGCTTTCAAGCCACGAAATAAGTCCCTGCTGATCGGCATGTCCGCTTGTACCCTTGAGCGACTTGATCTGCGCTCTTACGGCAATATCCTCACCGAACAGGCGCACATTCTGGACACCTTCAATGAGGTTCCTGCCAAGCGTTCCCTCAGCCTGATAGCCTACGAACAAAATGAGATTCTGCGGTCTCCACAGATTGTGCTTGAGGTGATGGCGGATTCTGCCTGCCTCACACATTCCACTCGCTGAAAGAATGACCTTGGGTTCGAGCGTTTCGTTAATACGTTTAGAGTCCTCCACTGTAACAGACAATCTGAGTCCGTCAAATCTGATGGGATCAATTCCATCGTCTATCAGCTTTCTCGTTTCATCATCAAAGCAAGCGGGATCGCATTTGGAGAAAATCTCGGTTGCTTCAATTGCCAAAGGGCTATCCACATAAACGGGAAAATCCATATTTTTGACAAGCTTTCTTTGCTTTATCTCACGAATGGCATAGAGAAGCTCCTGAGTACGACCGATTGCAAAGGACGGAATAACCACGTTTCCGCCACGTGACAAAGTGTTTTCGATGAGTTCAGCCAATACTTCTATCGTGTCGGTATGACGCTCGTGATTGCGGCTACCGTAGGTGGATTCGAGAACAAGATAGTCTGTTTCCGCAACGGGTGCAGGATCCTTGATGATCGGCTGATTCGTGTTTCCTACGTCGCCGCTGAATACGATCTTCTTTTCCGTATCTCCCTCTCTGAGCCATATTTCAATTGCCGCAGAGCCAAGCAGATGTCCAATATCCGTAAAGCGAATATCCACGCCTGCGGACACCGTAATTCTCTCGTTATATTTCACTTCACGGAAGAGCTTGATCGCACCGAGCGCATCTTCTATTGTATATGTCGGAGTGAAGTTCTCTTCCCCCGAGCACTCTGCCTTTCTGTTCTTCCATTCAATCTCGCTCATCTGGATGTGTGCACTATCCTTGAGCATTATATCTGCCAGCTTCGCCGTTGCCTCTGTTGCGTATATGATGCCACGGAAGCCGTCTTTATAAAGTCTTGGCAACATTCCCGAATGGTCGATATGAGCGTGTGTCAAAAAAACTGCGTCAACCTGACTTGCGGGAACCGGCAAGGCAACG
>JAFULC010000036.1 GCA_017483305.1 Clostridia bacterium
CGCTCTCCGCGCTTCTGCTTATAATCATAAGTAAAATTCCGATCAAAATAGTCCTCAGATCGATAAAAGCCATAATATTCATTATGATCTTTACAGCGATACTCAACGTCTTCTGGACAAAGGGAGAGGACTACGAGCTTCTGCTCTCGTGGCGCTTCATCAATATCTATTCAAGCGGACTTTATAACGCCGCGTTCATCTTGATCCGAATAGTATCGATGATCATAGGAACGGGAATTTTCCTGACCTATACCACCACACCCATCCAGCTTACCGACGGACTCGAGCAGCTGCTCTCCCCGTTAAAAATATTCCGCATCCCCGTGCACGAATTTGCAATGATGATGACCATCGCGCTCCGCTTTATCCCTACGATAATAGAGGAGACCGAAAAAATAATGGCGGCTCAGAAGGCAAGAGGAGCAGATTTTTCCAACGGATCGCTCGCAAAGCGCGCCAAGGCGCTTATTCCCGTGCTAATTCCGCTCTTTATTTCGTCGTTCAGACGCGCGGGCGAGCTTGCGACCGCAATGACCTGCCGTTGCTACCGTGGCGGTAAGGGAAGAACGAGACTGAACGTGTTGCGCTTTTCCTTTAAGGATTTCGTCGCACTCTTTCTTGTGATCGCATTCAGTGCCGGAATAGTTCTGTTAAATATCTACGCCCCGGGATATACTATGTAAGGAGATCTGATATGAAAATACTTCTTACGCTTTCATACCTCGGAACAGATTTCAGCGGCTATCAGGTGCAAAAGAATGCAAGAACGGTTCAAGGCGAGTTGAACGCGGCGGCAAGGTCGCTTTTCGGATACGACTGTGATATCACGGGATGTAGCCGCACCGATGCAGGAGTGCACGCCAATATGTTCTGTGCCGCGGTCACTAAAAAGGGCGAGAGCTACCTCGAAACTCATATCTCCGAGGACAAGATCCCCGCGGCGATGAATGCCCACCTGCCTGCCGACGTGTCAGTAGAGCGCGCCGAATGGGTGAGTGACGGCTTTCACCCGAGATACGACGTGAAATTCAAGGAATATATCTATAAGATCTACAACCGCCCCGCAAGAAATCCCTTCACGGAGGGCAGAGCTTGGCATATAACTTATGCGATTGACGAGGGCACGATCGAAAGGATGAATCGCGCTGCTCAGCATTTCGTCGGAAAGCACGATTTTTCGGCGTTTATGGCAAGCGGCTCGACCGTTGAATCAACGATAAGAGAGGTCAAATACGCCGAGGTGACAAAAAAAGGCGACGAGATCGTTTTCAAGGTCGCCGCAGACGGATTTCTCTACAATATGGTGAGAATTATGACGGGAACTCTCGTTGCCGTCGCTCAGGGCAAGATCGCCCCCGAGGAGATACCGTGCATCATCAGCTCCTGCGACAGACAGCGCGCGGGAATGACAGCCCCCGCCGAGGGACTCTATCTCAACCGCGTAGTATACTGATCCGGTAATAAATAAAAGAAAGGAGGACGGCTATGAAAAGAGAAAAGGATACCGATATATCGTTTCTTGGCAAGATAATTCTGTTTTTCCGCTCGCGGAAGGACAAATACAACGTCACCCGTCTTCCTCAAAGAATCGTAAACAAGCAAAAGGAGCTTGCGGGATATGACTGCGAACAAAGCCCGACCGAAGCAAAGATCGCATTTGGCTTCGGTATGGCAAGAGTCTCTGCGATCACGGTGCTTTGCATCTTTTTAGCGGCAGTTCTCCTTTTCGGAAGTAGCATAATGTCATACGAAAACGTATATTATATGTTTAAAGACATATCCTACATAAGCAGCTTCAGCGAAACGAGACCCGAAACGCTGGGATACTCCCAGTCAGTCGGAAATCAAGCCTTCGCATCCTTTAAAAACGGTCTTGCCGTTGCGGGTGATAGCGAGATAAAGCTTTTTACCTCAACGGGAAGAGTGACTATGAGCGCAGGCTCGAAGTACACCAATCCCCAAATATGCACCTCTGATGCCTATATCCTCATCTACGATCAGGGAAGCAGCTCTTTTTCGGTATATAATTCCTTTATTTGTGTTTATTCCGAAACGCTCGACTATCCCATCAGCTCCGCGAGCATGGCGAAGGACGGAAGCTTTATAATAGTCACCAAATCGTCAACGTATCGCTCTGCTGTCAGAATATATAACAAAAAATTCAAGCTTGAGAGCGAATATCTCAAAAACGACCTTGTTATTTCGGCAGAGCTTTCTTCAAATGGGAAACATATCGCTATCGCCTCGCTTGATGCAGAGGGCGGAGAAGCCAAGGTGACCTTGAGTGTCCTCGAGCGCGGAAAGAAGAATCTGAAGTCCTCAACCGTAATAACAGATTCCTCTATGCCGTATTCTGTGGCGTTCTTGTCGGGAAACAGAATTGCCCTTGTTTGCTCCGAAAGCCTTTCGGTATATGACCTTAACGGCAATCGTAAAAACATATTTCCATATCCCGACAAGCTCTCGCGAGTAGCATATACAAGCGGCGGAATAGCTCTGCTATTCGACGAAAGCGGTGCCGGAGCCGACGAGCTTCTCGTCGCGTTTGACGATAACGGCGACATGAAGATAACGGCAAAGATAAGCGGAAACGTCTCTGATATGAAAATGAACAAGGACGATATTTTTCTGCTCTGCGACGGCAAAATAATGAGGGTGGATTCCACCTTCGGCCATACCTCCACGGAGGAGTTTTCCGAGGAGGGAGCACGTCTCGTGCTCACCTCGGGCGGCGAGCTTATCGCCTGCACCTCAAGCTTGGCATATTATGTAAGCTTTGATTAACTGAAAGCATTATTGAACATTCAAATGCCACCCTGCGTGGCGGAACGGAGAAATTATGATAATTTTTATTGACGTTTTATTGGTAGCCGTTCTGGCGTTTTCAATAATAAGATTCGGCGTAAAGGGACTGATCTGCTCGATTCTCGGAATGGGCAAATTTATTATTGCATTTCTCATATCCCTGGCACTCGGCAGCCCCGTGGCAATATGGCTTGCAAACGGCATAGTCGGCAACGCGATATCGAATAGCGTTTACGGTAAGATATACGGCTATTTTGACGGCGGCAAGAGTATGACTGAATTTTTTGAGAGCATTCCCGAGGGATTTTTGAAGCTTATCAAGCTCTTCGGAGCAGACGTTGAGGCTCTCGAGGCAAAATTCGGCACGGCAGAGGGCAGTGAAGCGGTCATTCGCGAAATGTCGGACTACATCTCAAGACCGATCGCTCGCACCGCGTCGGCGATAATTGCCTACGTCGTAATATTCATCGTAGCATTTATAGTTTTGAGCATTCTTATCAAGGGACTCAGCAAAATCAAGATCCCCGTGGTAACAAGGGTTGACAAGATCCTCGGAGTCGTACTCGGTCTCGTTCTCGGAGTATTGAGCGTAGCGTTTATCTCCACCGCGACCTATTCGATGCTCGAGCTTATCTGTGCAGTAAAGGGCAACGGAGAAATTATGAAGATTTATTCTGATTCGCACGTGTTCAAATTCATATACGACTTGCGGATTTTTGAGTTTATAAGAAAATTGATCTGATAAAAAAGGTGAAGCAAAAACAATGATTATGTGTTCCAATTGCCACAAGAGAGTGGCGGTAATTTTCGTAACTAAGGTAGAAAACGGAGAGAAGGCATCCCAAGGGCTTTGCATCAAATGTGCAAAGGACATGGGCCTTCCTATTGAAAATATGATGGGAGATATCTATAACAAAATGGGTATTTCCCCCGATCAGCTCGAGGATATGGAGGACGAGCTTGCCGAACTGATGCCCGAGGGCGAGGACGGCGGCGCGCCCGCGATAGACCTACCCAAGCTCTTCAAGGACAGCGGACTTGCCGATATGATGAGATCCGCATCTGAAAATCTGCCCAAGAAGGACGAGGGCGGCAATATCGTGCCCGTAAATCCGAGCAAAAATAAAAAAGATGCCCCCAAGGGAAATAAGCAGGGCAAGACCTATAAATTCCTCACCACCTATTGCAAAAACCTCACGCAAAGTGCGCGCGAGGGCAAGCTTGACAGGATCGTAGGACGTGACCGCGAGACCGATAGAGTCATCCAGACACTCTGCCGCCGTCAAAAGAACAATCCCTGCCTTATAGGAGAGCCCGGCGTAGGTAAGACCGCGATCGCAGAGGGGCTTGCTATCCGAATTGCCGACGGCAACGTGCCCTATAAACTCAAGGATAAGGAGATATTCCTCGTTGACCTCACCGCGCTTGTCGCAGGCACGCAGTTCCGCGGACAGTTCGAGTCCAGAATTCTCGGACTTCTTGCCGAGGTCAAGGAGCATGGCAGAGCAATCCTCGTTATCGACGAGGTGCATAACATCGTCGGCACGGGAGATGCGGAGGGAAGCGTCAATGCGGCGAATATCCTCAAGCCCGCGCTCTCTCGCGGTGAGATCAGAATCATCGGCGCAACCACGCTCAACGAATACAGAAAATATATAGAGAAGGACTCCGCGCTCGAGCGCCGTTTCCAGCCCGTGACCGTAAACGAGCCCTCCGTGGCAGAGGCTGTAGAAATGCTCCGCGGAATAAGCCATTATTACGAGGAATTCCATAAGATCCGCATTCCCGAGACTATTCTTAACAGAGCAGTCCTCCTTTCAGAGCGCTATATCACCGACCGATACCTGCCCGATAAGGCGATCGACCTTCTCGACGAGGCGGCGTCGAAGCTTTCGCTTTCCTCCGCAGAGCTTAACGAATCTCAGGAGATAAGAGACAAGCTTTTGAGTCTCAAATCGGAAAGAGAGGGAATCGAGGCGTATATGACCACGGACGATAAGGAGATCCAGAAAAAATACGAGGAGATCACCAAGATTCAGTCCGAGGAAATGCGACTTTCCAACCGCCTCGATGAGCTGACCGTGGAGTGTGAAAAGGTAGTGCTTACCGAGGAGCATCTTGCGAACGTAATCGAGCTTTGGACGGGAATCCCCGCAACCTCGATCACCGAAAACGAGTACGCTCGAATCGACAGTCTTGCCGACAGACTTAAAAAGAAGCTTGTCGGTCAGGACGTTGCTGTCGATGCGGTCGCAAGAGCGATAAAGAGAAACAGAGCGGGCATATCCTATAAGAGAAAGCCGGTCTCCTTCATTTTTGCAGGTCCTACGGGAGTAGGTAAGACCGAGCTTGTCAAAACACTTGCCGCAGACCTTTTCAATTCTCCCGAAACGCTTATAAGACTTGACATGTCCGAGTTTATGGAGAAGCACTCGGTCTCTCGCATCATCGGCTCGCCTCCCGGATACGTAGGCTATGACGATGCAGGTCAGCTTACCGAAAAGATACGCCGCAGACCCTATTCGGTCGTCCTCTTCGACGAGATCGAAAAGGCTCACCCCGACGTGCTCAATATACTTCTTCAGATACTCGACGACGGTAGAATTACCGATGCACACGGCAAGACCGTCAACTTTGAAAACGCGATCATCGTAATGACCACCAACGCGGGTTCGGAGAACCGAAGCGGAGTCGTCGGCTTTGCCGCAGATTCAAGATCGCTCGATGCGGACAAGACCGAAAAGGCGCTCTCAACCTTCCTTCGCCCCGAATTCATCAACCGTGTTGACGAGATCATCACCTTCCGTAGCCTCAGCGTAGAAGACTTTGGAGAGATCGCTAAGATAATGCTCTCTCAGCTCGCCGACGTGCTTGCGGAAAAGGGAATGTCGCTTAAATATGACGACGAGGTCGCAAAGACCGTCGCGCAGGGCTCATTCTCCGAGAAATACGGAGCGAGAAATATGCGCAGATATATTCAGAAGCATATCGAAGATAAGCTCGCCGAAAAGATTATTTCAGACTATACAGGAAGCTATACAAAGGTGCTTCTTACAGTCGAAAACGGCGAAATAATCGTAAATTGCCTGTAAAAATCCGATTTTGACAAAGGAGGAAAGAGAATATGACCAATCCCCATATTCCCGATCTGTCAACGCTTGAAAAAAAGCTTGGCACCGATCTTTCCGAGGGCCTTCCCGTAAGAGAAGCCAAAATAAGACTTGAAAAATCAAATAAAAACGGAAAAGAGCAGAGCTCGGTCTTCGTTGCAAAAAAACGTCCTGCGTGGACCGCGCTTTTGACCTTTGCAGGCTCACCCTATGCGCTATTGCTCCTGATAACCTCGCTTTTGACGGCGCTGTTCGGGAAAACCGTGATCGGTTGGTCGGTCTTTGCGGTAACACTTGCCGCGACCGCGTTCGGTGGAGTATTGGCTCTTTACGCACAGAGAACCTTTGACTCAATGGGAGAATATGCCTCTCCCACGGTCAAGGTCAAGCGCGGCGGTAATATCTTTTATACCGATGGCAGAAATCTTGTCGAGGGAGACGTCATATTCGTTAAAGCAGGCGATCTTATCACCTGCGACGCGCGAATTATAAGAAGCGAAGGACTTGTAGTCGACGAGCTCGTTATGAGAAAGGACAACATCATAAAGAGAAGAGTAGACAAGCACTTCGATGCCACCTATAATGAAAAAAATTGCACCGTGCCCGATGCCGCTAATATGCTTTATGTGGGTAGCGCGGTCGTAAACGGAATTGCAACCGCACTCGTAGTCGCTACGGGTGACGGAGTATATCTCCACGAGCGCATCCGAAACGGCGAGCTCGGCGGTAAAGACTCCGAGCCGACGGCAGTAAAGGCGATCAAGCCAACCCTCTATAAAATATCCTTCCTTTGCGCCTCGGGTCTGCTTCTCCTTTCACTGATCGGACTTCTGACCTTGCACGGCAAGGAGATCTTCGTCTGTAATTTCACCATGCTTCTGTCCGCGGTATTCCTTGTTACAACGGAGCTGTTAAGCGGTGGAGCAAGATACGTGCTTTCGTCGTATATAAAAAGACTCGCGCAGAGAAAACGTGAGAAGACCAAGAACGCCTTACGCGCTTCGATCAGAAGTGTCAAGGCGGCGGATACGCTTGCAACCGTCACCGACCTTGTCCTCGTGGGCACGGCAGGACTTTGCGGCGGTAGCTTCTCGCTTTCGGCAACCTATACGGCAAACGGTGTTATAGAAAAGCTCGATGCCTCGACTGAAGGCGGCGCACGACTCCTTTCCTTCATACATACTTATCTTAAAGCGCAAAGAGAGAGCGGAGCGGAGAATGACCTCAGCGCAGACGGATGCCTCGAGGCACTCTATACACACCTTCGTTCTACCGAATTTGATATCAGCGGCGCATCCTTGGCAATAAAATCGCTTTATTTTGCAAAGGATGCCCGAAACGGCTTCGAGTATGCCTGCGCCGAGACCGATAGCGAAATATTCAGAACCTCTCTTATTACAGATCCCAAAATATTGAGTCTTTGTGACCTCATCCGCGACGGAGACGGTGCGAGAGCGATCCGAGACGCCGATATCGATGAAGTAAGAGATTTCTGTCGTGCGGCGGCAAGGGAAGGACTCAGATGCCTGTACTGTGTCTCTGAAAAGGACAGAAATACGATCCTCGAGGGAGTTATCACGCTCTATCAGCCGCAGGATGCCGCGCTTGCATCCACGGTCGCAGAAATGAAAAGGTTTGGCATAAAAACCACTGTATTTCTTCCCAAAGAGAACGACCTTAGCACAAATCTCGTCTCAACCTGCATCAAAAACGGTGTTCTGTCGGGAAAAACGGCGATTGCATCTGAATTCAGGAGGAGCGGCAAGAGCCTGCCTGAAGCTGCGGGCGAGTACGATGCCTACGTAGGCTTCAGCGTGTCCGAATACGCCGAGCTTATCGCCCAAATGAAAAAGAAGGGCGCAAAGATCGCCGCATACGGAGTTGCCAACGAGTATAACGAAATACTTGCCCGTGCAGATATATCGGTAAGCTGTGATACGATCGAATATTCAAGCGCAAAGTATCGCGAATCCCTGTATGAAAGAGTTGCCCCGGACGGCAGAGATACCAACGACCGCGCCTCCCAACAGACAAGATTGCTCTCAAAGGTCATAGTCAAGCGCGCCAACGAGAACGGCGGTGGTGTCGCGGCGGCATTCAAGGCGATCAAAACGGCGCGCAAGGCATACGTCTCGGTTGCTCAGGCGCTTTTGCTCTTTGCTTTGCTGATGAGCAGTCTTTTGTCCTTCTGTATTATGACCGTGCTCACGGGCAATATCCTGCTTGATCCGTTGCAGACTGTCACGCTTGCCGCCATGTTCGCATTCCTTTCGGTCACAGTATTTACCCGAGCCGAGCATTCCGACGGTGTGCTTGCAAGGTCAAGAGATTTCACAACCTATCCCACCGACCTCATCAAGCGCAATATCCCGTCCGTTATCTCGCGCGCCGCAGTTGCCGCAGTGATCGCAATAGCCGTCAAAATACTTGATGTTATGGGAGCCTTCGGAGATCAGACCACTTATAAGCTGCCTATCTTCATCTGCCTTTTGTTCACGGTATTCGTAGAGGTCTTTTCACTCAACCGAAGATTCACCAAAAAGGGCGAGGGAAGAAGCAACTGTTGGATCAAGGTCATAGTTGCCTATACAGTTGCTATCGCGATCTGCGCGTTTTCAACGCAAAATATCTTTAGCTCGGAGTTTTATCCTCACGGTCTGGGCTCGCTCGAGTATCTCGTGATCCCCGCGTATATCGCGCTTTACACAATAGCGATGATCGTAGCGCCAATGATCGAGAAAAAGAGAAATAAACGCTGAAAAAAAGCATATATTTAATCAAGACTGTCATTTTTGGCAGTCTTGATATTTTTTGGAGGTGTTTATATGCGAAAGATGAGTACTGACGAGCTGCGTGAGCTCGAGGTAATAAACCTGTGCGGTGGAGAAAGACTCGGCTACCCCTGCGAATTTGAAATTGATATCGACGACGGACGAATACTGTCGTTCACCGTGCCTAAAAACAGCGGATTTTCACTGTTCGGCAAAAAGGACGAGTATCTGATCCCGTGGTGCAAGATAGAATGTATCGGCGAGGACGCGATACTTGTAAAAATACCGCAGTCCGAGATGCCAAGCTGCGAATGCTTCTGCAAAAGCGGCAAAAAGGGAAGATTTTTCAAATGAAATTGTAAATATTATGTAAACATTCACTCGCGGTATTGCATTTTTATATATTATGTGATATAATCTTTGATGCTGTGCAAAAAGCACGGCAGAAAAATATTATTACACACACAGTACCACGATTGCGGTGTCGGTGTCTCCTTTATCCTTGTACAAAGGGAGATTGCGCCGCCAAAGCTACTGTGGTGGAAAAACCGAAGGAGGACATAAAAATGTCTATTATTTCTATCAAGC
>JAFULC010000037.1 GCA_017483305.1 Clostridia bacterium
AATGTGGATGCGATCCACTCCTCGGTGGTTCACGAAAATCTTTCGGTGCTGCTGTCGGGGGATATTCCTCCCAATCCCTCCGAGCTTGTTGTCTCTGATAAAATGAAGGCACTGATAGAGAAGCTCAGAGGCCTTTACGATTACGTGGTCGTTGACCTGCCTCCCGTTAATCTTGTTTCCGATCCTATTATGATGTCCCGCCATCTTGACGGAATGATAGTCATAGTAAGACACGGTTACACAAGACGCAGAGACGTTAACGATGCCGTGCGCAGCCTCAAGCTTGTTAATGCCAAGATACTTGGATTTGTTTATAACGGAGCGAAGACTGGCAAGAAGCGTTATCGCAAGTCCAATTACTATCATTATTCTTATTATACCTCTAATAAGGACTGATAACTAACGTTGTTCGAATTTAAATTTGATAAATAAAGCACGATTTTGTGCAGTGAAAGGAACTATCATGAAAAAGTTTTTTAGCTTATTTTTGACTGTTGCGTTGATTCTCTCCCTTGGCAGTGTCTTGATCCTCGCCGGTGCGGATTTTGTGCCCAGCGCTGAATTTAACGATGCTCCCATAATTCTTACTCCTTCGGTTCCTGCCGAGGATCTTCCCTCTGATTATGATCCCGCTGATGAGATCAAGGCGATCATCACCGATGGAGAAGGCAACAAGACCTACATCCCCGAAAGCGAGCTTGTTGTTATCTCTCTTTCCGAGGCTTATCACATCGTTGACAAGGGTACTTATGACGATAAGGCAATTGCGCTCAGCAACGAGCTTATCGCTGCTTACCAGGGCATTCAGGCTTCCTTGACCGAGGCTGTTACCGGTCTCGAGGATTTCGTAGCCGAGCTTGGCTTTACCGCTCCCGAGATCACCGTAAAGAATATTTTCGAGCTTGGAGACGGTCTTGATCTCTCTGCTGACGGCGCTAAGGTTGACATTATCTTTGGTAACAATATGGACGTTGTTGACGGTGGATTCATCGTTGCTCACTACGTTGACGACGCTTGGGTGATCGTTGATGCCGATAAGGTCGTATTTGACGAGAATAACGATATTCACGTTGAGTTTGACTCGCTTTGCCCCGTAGTTTTCATTGCAGTTGAGGAGACTGCTGAGGAGACCACTGTCGGCAACGTGGAGACTGACGAGACTACCTCGGAGGATGAGACTACTGTTGAAGACGATGTTGATCCCAAGCCCTCTAATTCTTGGATCTGGATCGTGATCGTTGTTGCAGTTGTTGCAGCGGCAGGCGTTACCGTATACGTTCTTTACAAGAAGGGTGTATTCACAAAGTAATTTGAAATAAATATTGACCGCGCGTAAAAAGGCGCGAACAAACGGCAGTTGCCGAAGCGAACAAAAACAGTTTGTTACGCGCTTTGATCCTATTGAATAAGCTTTATGGCTTGTATTTTGCGACGGGTGGAGTGTGTATGAAAAGAAAAAGAAGAACTATTCTGCTATTTTCGGTGTTTTTGTTGTGTATTGCTTTGGTTGCTGCCGTTTTGTTTAACCTTGACCGCATTATGTCGGCGATCAACGGCACTCCCGACGATGGCGCGGGCGATAGGAACGATACTTTGGATACGGTTTATATTGACGGCGAGGCGTATAGACCCAAGAGCACTGTTAAGAATTATCTGATAATTGGTATAGACAAGCAGGGAGAGGTCGACAGTAACGGTCAAGCGCAGGCGGACTTTATTCTGGTTCTTTCCTTTGATAGCTCGGATAACACCTACACTGTAATGCCGATTAACCGTGACACTATGACTGAGATCCTTGTTTACGACGTGTTCAGCGGAGAGGCTAAGGAGAGTGTTGCGCAGATCGCGCTGTCTCACAATGACGGTACGTATACCGAGATAAGCAACACAAGAAAGTGCAAGAATACCGCCAAGGCGGTTTCCAATCTGCTCTATGGCGTCGAGTTTAAAAATTATGCTTCTATGACGATGGATGCGGTAGGCATTATCGTTGATTATGTTGGCGGAGTTGAGGTTTACGTTGAGTATGATATGACGATGGTGGACGAGAGACTTGTTGGCGGACAGACCGTGTTGCTTGACGGCGAGCTTGCTCTCAAGTTTATCGGTGCCAGAGGCGGAGTTGCCGATGAGACCAACGTTTCCAGAATGGAGCGTCAGATGGCATTCTTCGATGCGTTCATAAAAACTGCGAAGAATGCGGAGCTTGACGAGGAGAGTTTGCTTAAATGCTTTGAGGACGTTGAGGATTATATAGTTACTAATGCGAATGACGGAATATTAGGCGAGATCTCCGACAAGCTTGAGAATTATGAAAAAAAGGCGACGGTGAAGATTCCCGGCGAGTCTAAGGTTGGTCAGAAATTCATGGAATTTCACGTTGATGAAGAAGGATTAAAGGATATAGTTACCGATGTTTTTTACAAAAAAACGAACTGATGGCGAAAGGGATGCTTGTGGATACGCTAATTTAGTCGATATGCATTCGCACGTGCTGCCTGCGGTTGACGACGGGAGCGAGAGCGTTGAAAGATCGCTTGAGATGCTTCGGTTTTCGTACAGTCAGGGAGTAAGAAAAATAGTTGCCACGCCGCATTTTTATCCGCACTCGATGAATCCTGTGAATTTTCTTGAGTGCAGGGAGAGGGCGGTCAAGGCTCTTGCTGAAGCTGTAGCGAAAAAAAAGGCTTTGGGCGAGGAGCTGCCTGACGTTTATCTTGGCGCGGAGGTTGGTTACTTTGACGGCATTTCAAGAAGCTCGGCGGTGTCTGAGCTTTGCCTTGTTGGCACAAGGATTTTGCTTATCGAGATGCCGTTTGAGCGTTGGAGCGAGAGCTGTGTTAACGAGCTGATTGCCTTGAAAGCAAAGGGCTTTTGTCCTGTTGTTGCGCATTATGACAGATATTGGTCATATCAGGAAAGAGGTATTTTGGAGCGCCTGGTTGATGACGGGATCGGAATACAGCTTAATGCGGAAGCTTTTTTGAAATTTGGCACGAAGCGCAAGGCGCTTGGCTTGGTTTCTGCGGGCTTGGTCGACTTTTTGGGGTCTGATTGTCACAATATGACAAATCGTATGCCTAATTTGTCTGATGCAGTTGAAATTATCGAAAAGTCGCTTGGCGCAGACTGTGTTGAGCGGTTGATGGAGAGTGTGTCGGCGGAGCTTAAGCGTGCGGATATTATTTGTTGAAGTTGTTGTACTATAGATGATTTGGAGGTCTGATGAAAAAGAGATATTGGCTTTTTGCGATATTTTTGATCATAGTTTGCTTTATTTGGGGCAACTCTGTTCTCTCGTCGCAGTTGTCCTCCGAAATAAGTATGGCGGTCGGCAAATTTATTGCCTCGATTTTCGGAACGGGGGACAGTACGACAACTGTCGGCGGTCTTTCGGTCAGAAAAATGGCTCATTTTATAGAGTTTGCGGCATTAGGCGTTGTTGCTTCCTTGCTTTTTAAGCGCTTTTTAAAAAACAAGGGTATATATGTGCTTGTTCTGTCCTTGTGCGGTGTGTTTGTTGCACTGATGGATGAAACTATACAGATATTCAGCAACAGAGGATCCTCGGTTCGTGACGTGTGGATAGACGTTTTGGGGTACGCCGCGGGATGCTTCGCCGTTGCGTTAATATGCTTTGTGATTGCGAAAACGAAAAATAAAAAAGAAAATAATGATTGATTTTTGTCAAGGCTTTTTTGTCGGATGCTTGTATTTTTTTGAGCAAAAAGCGCAAAAAGGTCTTGACAATTTTATTTGCTTATGATATCATAATATTATAATATATTAAGGGAAAATATGAGGATTTCTGCGACTGACGGAATGAGTGGCATAACCACGGTGGAACAGAAATCTATATTGCCGACCGTCTGGGCTCGCTTGTTTCTGTGCAGGGATAAGTGTGCCTTTTTTGATTTTTATAAGATCTGTTTTTCTTACTGATAAACTTACAAATACCGGAGGTGTGATCTATGAAAAAAGTTGGTATAGTTATGGGAAGCGCCAGCGATATGCCTGTCGTAAAAAAGGCGATCGACACGCTTGAGGCGTTTGGTATTCCGTATGAGGTGCACGTTTATTCGGCGCACAGGACTCCTGATCAAGCGAGAGATTTTGCGAGAAACGCGAAGGATTGCGGATTCGGTGTTGTGATAGCGGCGGCAGGAATGGCGGCGCATCTTGCGGGTGCGGTTGCGGCTAACACCACTCTGCCCGTTATCGGAATCCCTTGTAAGTCTGCAAATCTAGACGGACTTGACGCCCTGCTTGCCACGGTTCAGATGCCCTCGGGTATTCCCGTTGCTACTGTTGCCGTTGACGGAGCGACAAATGCCGCGATCCTTGCGGCGCAGATACTTGCGCTCTCCGACGAGGAGCTTGCACAAAGACTGGTTGAAAAAAGAGAGGCGGATGCCAAGGCGGTCCTTGCGAACGACGCGCGCATCGCGGCTGAATACAATAAATAATCGCATTTCAGTTTAAAGGAGTCAGATATGGGAGGATTTTTTGGAGTTGCCTCAAGACGCGAGTGCGTCGGAGACGTATTTTTCGGAACCGACTATCATTCGCATCTCGGAACGCGCCGCGGCGGTATTGCGGTCTACGACAGAGAAATCGGCTTGCAGCGTTCGATACATAATATTGAAAATTCACCGTTCAGAACCAAATTCGAGCACGTTTTCGAGGAGATGCGCGGTACGAGTGCGATCGGTTGTATAAGCGACAGCGATCCCCAGCCTCTGCTGATCCGCTCGAAGCTTGGAACCTACGCTATATGTATAATCGGAATTATTAATAATGCCAAAGAGCTTGCGGACACCTTGTTCTCGACGTGCGGAGGTCATTTTAACGCTATGACGGGCGGCGCGGTCAACTCGACCGAGCTTGTTGCGGCGCTTATTAATCAAAAGGACAGCTTCACCGAGGGAATCAAATACGTTCAAAACGTAGTCGACGGAAGCGTTTCGCTGCTCATTCTGAAGGATGACGGCAAGGTGATCGCGGCGCGCGACAGACTTGGAAGATTACCTATACTTATCGGCAAGGACGACGACGGATATGCAGTCACGTTTGAGTCGTTCGCATATCAGAAGCTTGATTATGTTGATGAATGCGAGCTTGGTCCCGGCGAGATCGTTGAGATCGGCGCAGACGGAATCGTTCAGCTTTCGCCCCCCGGGGAAAAGATGAGACTGTGCGCTTTTTTGTGGTCGTATTACGGTTATCCGACGGCAACGTATGCGGGAGTTAACGTTGAGGTAATGAGAAACCGCAACGGTGAAATTATGGCAGAGTCGGACAAGAAAAACGGGACTCTTGAAGGTATTGATTACGTCAGCGGAGTGCCCGACTCGGGAACCGCTCATGCCGTAGGATTTGCCAACGTGAGCGGAATTCCGTTCTCCCGTCCGTTTATAAAATACACGCCTACCTGGCCGCGAAGCTTTATGCCTCCGAGTCAGGCGGACAGAAAAAAGGTTGCGAAGATGAAGCTTGTGCCCGTTCACGATCTTATTCAGGGCAAAAATCTGCTTTTCGTGGACGACTCGATCGTTCGCGGAACACAGCTTCGCGAGACGGTTGAATTTTTGTATGAAAACGGTGCAAAGTCGGTACATATGCGCTCGGCTTGTCCGCCTATTATGTATAGCTGTAAATATTTGAATTTCTCCCGCGCAACCAGCCCGATGGAACTTATCGCAAGAAGAACTATTATGGAGCTTGAGGGCGAGGAGGGCTTCAAATATATTGAAGAATACAGTGATGCCAACACCGAGCGCGGTAAAAATCTGCGCCGCAGCATCTGCGAGAAGCTTCGATTTGCTTCGCTTGAGTTTCAGTCCGTTGAGGGCATAGTCAAGGCGATCGGTATTCCCGAGGATCAGCTTTGCACATATTGCTGGACGGGAAAAGAATAATCGCATTACGTATGAAAGGTAAGGTTTTTTATGAAGAATTCGAGATCTGAGAGCTACGCTGCGGCGGGCGTTGATATTACCGCCGGTTACAAGGCGGTCGAGCTGATGAAAAAGCACATCGCTCGTACGAAAAACGAGGGTTGCCTTGACGACGTTGGAGGATTTGGAGGCTGCTTCGGTCTTCCTATGGGATTAGAGGAGCCTGTGCTTGTTTCGGGCACTGACGGCTGCGGAACTAAGGTGAAGATGGCAATTCTGATGGACAAGCACGATACTATCGGAATCGATGCGGTGGCTATGTGCGTAAACGATATTATCTGTTGCGGAGCGAAGCCTCTCTTTTTCCTTGATTATATTGCTTGCGGAAAGAATATTCCCGAGAAGATCGCCGCTATCGTTGGCGGTGTTGCCGAGGGTTGCGTTCAGTCGGGCGCGGCGCTTATCGGAGGAGAAACTGCCGAGCATCCCGGTCTGATGCCTGTGGATGATTACGATCTTGCCGGCTTTGCGGTCGGTATAGTTGACAAGAAGAAGATTCTTGACAACAAGAGGATGGCCGAGGGTGATGTTGTGATCGCGCTTGCATCGAGCGGCGTTCATTCCAACGGATTTTCGCTTTGCCGCAAGGTGTTTGATATTGATAACAATCCAGATTCGCTTTACGCTTCTTGTGAGTCGCTTGGTGGAAAAAGCATTGCGGAGACCTTGCTCACTCCCACAAGAATATACGTAAAGAGTATACTTGCACTTCTTGAAAAGGTTGACGTTAAGGGCATTTCGCACATTACGGGCGGCGGATTTTACGAAAATATTCCGAGAAGTATTCCCGACGGTCTTTGCGCACGCATTAATAAAGCGGACGTGAAGATTTTGCCGATCTTCGATCTGATAGCAAAGACGGGCAATATTCCCGAGCGCGATATGTTCAACACCTACAATATGGGTGTTGGTATGAGCGTTGTCGTTCCTGCCTCCGAGATCGAGGCGGCGCTTGAGATCCTTCGTGCGAATGGCGAGGACGCCTACGTGATCGGTGAGATCGTAAAATCTGAAAACGAAAAGATAGAGATAATCTGATATGAAGATATTACAGAAGATCATTAACGGAGCTATGGCCGGCATTATGATCGCCATAGGCGGAAGCGTGTTCCTTGCTTGCTACGGAGACGGATCGGTTCTCGACCGTGCTATCGGGGCGTTCTTCTTTGCGGTCGCTCTGCTTTGTATTTGCTACAAGGGATACTCGCTTTACACGGGAAAGATCGGATTCATTCCCGAAAAGCACGACGGCGATGCCTTTTCGGTGCTTTTGCTTGGACTTTTGGGAAATCTTATCGCAACAGTCGGTCTTGGCCTTGCCGTGAGATACGCTATTCCAAATGTTTGCTCTGTTGCAGAGGCCATTTGCGCGTCGAAGCTGACACAGTCTTTTGGGCAGACCTTGATTCGCGGAATCTTTTGCGGAATTCTTATGTATTTGGCGGTGATCATTTATCGCGACAAAAAAACCGTTGTGGGAATTTTGTTCTGCGTGCCCGTGTTTATTCTTGCGGGCTTTGAGCACTCGATCGCGAATATGTTTTACTTTGCAACGGCGGCAAGCTTTTCGCTTGATACGGTGATATATATTCTTGTTGTCGTGCTTGGAAATACGATCGGCGGTATGCTGTTGCCTCTGCTTGCTATGGTCAAGCCCAAGCAGGCGTGATGATTTTTAGCGATAATTTGATTTTGGAGGGAGAATTGTTATGTCCTTGAAACCGACGAAAATAGCGGTTCTTGTTTCGGGCGGAGGCACTAATCTTCAGGCGCTTATTGATGCCGAGAGGAGAGGGGAGCTTGGCAACGGCAAAATAACTCTCGTTATCGCGTCCAAGCCCGACGTTTACGCGCTCGAAAGAGCGGCAAACGCAAATATTGAAGGCAGAGTGCTTGCCAGACGGAATTTTGATAGTATTGCCGCGTATTCGAGGGCACTTGCAGACGAAATGCTGGCTGCCAAGATCGATCTTGTCGTGCTTGCGGGATTTCTGACGATATTCGACGAGCAGGTCTACGAGGCATTTCCGAATAGGATCCTGAACGTACATCCCGCGCTTATCCCGTCCTTCTGCGGAAAGGGATTTTACGGACTTCACGTTCACGAGGCAGCTCTCGAAAAGGGAGTTAAGGTCTCGGGCGCTACGGTACATATAGTTACTCCCGAGTGTGATGCGGGACCGATCGTGCTTCAAAGGGCGGTTGAGGTCAAGCAGGATGATACTCCCGAAACGCTTCAGAGACGCATTATGGAAGAGGCAGAATGGAAGATACTTCCCGAGGCGGTGAGGCTGTTCTGCGATGACAGAATAAGGGTCGAAAATAATAAAGTTTATATTGATTAAGGAGACAAGATGATGAAGATTTCAACGATCAAAGACGAGCTGAATTCTCTGGCGTACCACGGCAGAGGCATTATTATCGGCAAGAGTGCTGATGGTAAAAAGGCAATTACCGCATACTTTATTATGGGTAGAAGCGTGAACAGTCGCAACCGCGTGTTCGTTGCCGAGGGTGAAAATATGAGAACCAAGGCGTTTGACGAATCTAAGATGGTCGATCCGCATCTTATCATCTACTATCCCGTGCGCGTGCTTGGTAACAAGACTATCGTTACCAACGGCGATCAGACCGATACGATCTACGATCTTATGGACAAGCAGATGACCTTTGAGCAGGCGCTTCACACACGCGAGTTCGAGGACGACAAGCCCAATTTTACGCCCCGTATTTCGGGTATTATTCACCGCGAGGGCGGTGAGATGAACTACGCGATGTCTATTCTCAAGAGCGCGGAGGGTGACGACAGCTCCTGCGAGAGATTTACATACGCTTATTCCAATCCCGTGGCAGGCAAGGCAAAGTTCATTCATACTTATAATTGCGACGGGAATCCGTTACCCAGCTTTGAGGGTGAGCCCAAGACGCTTGAGCTTCCCGACGTAGAGATCGACGAGCTTACCGAGCTTATCTGGACTAATCTTAATGAGGACAATAAGGTTTCGTTGTTCGTTCGTTATATCGATATTGAGAGTGGAGAGAGTGAAACCAGAATAGTTAATAAGAACGTATGAAAATCGTAGAACTGGACAAATCCCATAAGGATTCGGTCTTGCCGCTACTGTTTGCTATTATGCACGCCAATATGAGCAAAATTGCCCCGACAGGCAATTCCTACGAAGAGGATTTGTCGTTTTGGTTGTCTTGCGTATCACCCGAACTGGAAAAGGAGCCGAGACGGATCCTGCTCCTGTATGATGGCGAGGATATCGCAGGATTTTTCCAGTACTTCGTGAACAATGGCTTGTTCATGATGGAGGAGATACAATTTTGTGATGCTTATAAGGGATCGGGTGCTTTCCGTGAGCTTTTCGCTTATCTGACGAGCGTAATTCCCGAAAATACCGAGCTTGTAGAGGCTTATGCAAACAAGTCTAATTATAAATCTATTGGAATTCTCAGGCATCTGGGTCTTGAAATAATAGGAGAGAATAAAAACGGAAAATCTTATCATTTCAGGGGCAGATATGAAAATATTCTCCGAAAATACGGTGAAAAATGATTTTTATGAAAGGTAACACAAACTAATGAAAGAATTTGAGCTTAAATACGGTTGTAACCCCAATCAGAAGCCGTCGCGCATTTTTATGAAGGATGGCAGCGAGCTGCCGATAAAGGTGCTTAACGGTCGCCCCGGATACATTAATTTTCTTGACGCGTTCAACGCGTGGCAGCTTGTAAAGGAGCTTAAGGAGGCGCTTGGTCTTCCTGCGGCTACCTCGTTCAAGCACGTATCGCCCACGTCTGCGGCTATCGGTCTGCCCCTTGATCTCGGGCTGAAGAGAGCCTGCTTTGTTGAGGATATTGAGGGCCTTGACGAATCTCCCTTGGCTTGTGCTTACGTTCGTGCGCGCGGAACCGACCGCTTGTGCTCCTTTGGAGACTGGGTCGCGTTGTCTGACGTTTGCGACGTGACTACCGCGAAGCTGATCGCTCGCGAGGTGTCCGACGGAATTATTGCTCCCGGATACGAGCCCGAGGCACTCGAGGTACTCAAGGGCAAGAGAAAGGGAAATTACAATATAGTCGAGATCGACCCCGACTACCGCCCTGCGCCCATCGAGACCAAGGACGTTTTCGGCATCACGTTCGAGCAGGGAAGAAACGAATTCAAGATCGGTGAGCATTTGCTTGAAAACGTCGTGACTGATAAAAAGGAGCTGCCCGCTCACGCAAAGAGGGATCTTATCGTTGCTCTTATTACGCTTAAATATACTCAGTCTAACTCGGTTTGCTATGCCACGAACGGTCAGGCAATCGGTGTTGGCGCGGGTCAGCAGTCGCGTATTCACTGCACGAGACTTGCGGGTACTAAGGCGGACACCTGGCTGATGCGCCAGCATCCCAAGGTTTTGGATCTGCCCTTCCTGCCCACGATGGGTCGTCCCGAGCGCGACAACGTGATCGACGGCTACATCAACGGCAACGAGGAGGACGTTTGCGCTGACGGCATCTGGCAGAATTATTTTACCGAGCAGCCTGAGCCCCTGACCGAGGCCGAAAGACGCGAGTGGCTTGGAGGATTTTCCGAGATCGCGCTCGCATCCGATGCTTTCTTCCCGTTTGCAGACAACGTAAAGCGCGCTCACGCGTCCGGTGTTCATTATATTGCCGAGCCCGGTGGGTCTATCCGCGACGATCTCGTGATCGAGGAGTGCAACAAGCGCGGAATTGCTATGGCGTTTACGGGAATGAGACTTTTCCATCACTAAGAGACGCTTTGCGCCCCAATGAAATTTGCCGAACGGCAAATGAAATGGCTGCGCCGTGAAATGTTCCTCCGGAACATGAAATGCGCTGTGGCGCATAAAGATCAAGGCGAATTTCATTTCATGTGCGTAGCACATTTCATGATGTGAAGCATCATTTCGTGTTTGCAAAGCAAACATTTCATTTTTCACTGTAGGAGAAACTGATGAAAATAATGGTAGTAGGCGGTGGCGGCAGAGAGCACGCCATCATCAAGAAAATAAAAGAGAATAAGGACGTCGAAAGGATATATGCGCTCCCCGGAAACGGCGGCATTGCGGCGGATGCCGAGTGTGTGGAGATCGGTGCGAAGGATATTGGCGCGATCGTGGAGTTTGCGGTTCAAAACGGAATCGATTACGCCGTTGTTGCGCCTGACGATCCGCTTGTTCTCGGTTGCGTTGACGCGCTTGAGGAGAGAGGTGTTCCTTGCTTTGGTCCGAGAGCAAACGCGGCGATAATCGAGGGTAGCAAGGTCTTTTCGAAGAATCTGATGAAGAAATATGGCATACCGACGGCAGCTTACGAGGTCTTTGACGATATGGAGGCGGCGCTCTCCTATCTTGAGACCGCTCCGGTCCCCACGGTAATCAAGGCTGACGGACTTGCACTCGGAAAGGGAGTTATAATCGCACAGACTCTTGACGAGGCTAAGCAGGCGGTGATCTCGATGATGCAGGACAAGCAGTTCGGATCAAGCGGCGACCACATTGTTATCGAGGAGTTTTTGACGGGTCCCGAGGTTTCGGTGCTCGCGTTTACAGACGGCAAGACAGTAAAGCCGATGGTCTCGTCGATGGATCACAAGAGAGCGGGCGACGGCGACACGGGTCTCAATACCGGAGGCATGGGAACGGTTGCGCCCAATCCCTACTACACTGAGGATATTGCAGAGCAGTGTATGGAGACGATCTTCAAGCCGACGGTCAACGCGATGAATGCCGAGGGCAGAACGTTCAAGGGATGTCTTTATTTCGGTCTTATGCTTACGCCGAACGGCCCGAAGGTGATCGAATACAACTGCCGCTTCGGAGATCCCGAGACGCAGGTGGTTTTGCCTTTGCTTGAAAGCGATCTGCTTACCGTTATGATGGCTACCACGAACGGTAATCTGGAAGAGACCGAGGTCAAGTTCAGCGAAAAGCACGCTTGTTGTGTAATTATGGCATCCGAGGGATATCCCGTGAGCTACAAAAAGGGCTTTGAGATGGTTATTCCCGAACAGATCGCAGACAGCGTTTACGTTGCGGGCGCAAAGTTTGACGGCGGCAAGCTGTTGACTAACGGAGGCCGTGTGCTTGGCGTTACGTCGGTTTGTGACACGCTTCGTGAGGCGATCACCGAATCCTACGAAAAGGTTGAAAAGATAAGCTTCGGTAATGCATATTACCGTCACGATATAGGTAAAAGAGCGCTTGATGCGCATAAGGCATAAGCCTTGGAGGGACTATGGTATACAGAATATTCGTTGAAAAGAAAAATGAGCTTGCACACGAGGCTGCTTCGCTTTACTCGGAGCTGAAAAATCTGCTTGGCATTAAAAATCTGACCGGTGTTCGCGTGCTCAATCGCTACGATGCCGAGAATATCTCAGAGGAGCTTTTTGAGCAGGCTATCGGAAGCGTTTTCTCCGAGCCGCAGCTTGATATTGCGACTTCTTCGCTTGAATGCGGCAACGATGCGGTATTTGCGGTCGAGTATCTGCCCGGTCAGTTTGATCAGCGTGCGGATTCGGCGGCGCAGTGCATACAGATAATGTCATGCGGCGAAAGACCTACCATTCGTACGGCGAAGGTCTACGTGCTCAGCGGAGAACTGAGTGCGAGCGACATAGCCGAGATCAAAAAGTACGTTATAAATCCCGTTGAGGCGAGAGAGGCTTGTCTTGATAAGCCCGAAACGCTTGCGCTTGAATATGAGATCCCCACGTCAGTTGCTACGGTTGAGGGGTTTGTGGATATGGATGACGAGGCGCTTGGCAATATGGTCAAATCGCTTGGTCTTGCTATGGATCTTGACGATATAAGATTCTGCCGTGATTATTTCAGGGGAGAGAAGAGAAACCCCACTATCACGGAGATTAGAATGATAGATACTTACTGGTCCGATCACTGCCGTCACACCACCTTTTTGACTACGATCGACAAGGTGACCTTTGAGGACGAGCTGCTTGAAAAGACCTACAAGCAGTATCTTGCTACTCGTGAAGCGCTTGGCAGAACGAAGCCGCAAAATCTTATGGACATTGGTACTATTGCGGCAAAGTATCTTAAAAAGACGGGTCAGCTTCAGAAGCTGGACGAGAGCGAGGAGATCAACGCTTGTACTGTCAAGATCAAGGTGACGGTCGACGGAGTAGATGAGGATTGGCTCTTGCTTTTCAAGAACGAGACCCACAACCACCCCACCGAGATCGAGCCCTTCGGCGGCGCGGCGACCTGCATTGGCGGTGCGATCCGCGACCCGCTTTCGGGACGCTCCTACGTTTACGCGGCGATGCGCGTGACCGGTGCGGCTGATCCTACCGTTCCCGTTTCAGAGACAATAAAGGGCAAGCTCCCTCAGAGAAAGATCGTACAGACCGCGGCTGCGGGATATTCGTCCTACGGCAACCAGATCGGTCTTGCTACGGGTATGGTCGACGAGCTTTATCATCCCGGTTATGCGGCTAAGAGAATGGAGATCGGCGCGGTCATCGCAGCCGCTCCTGCCTGCAACGTCAGACGTGAGTGCCCTGTCGACGGCGACGTGGTCGTTCTGCTTGGCGGACGTACCGGACGTGACGGCGTTGGCGGTGCTACCGGCTCGTCGAAGGCGCACGATTCTCACTCGGTCGAGACCTGCGGTGCAGAGGTGCAGAAGGGCAACGCGCCCGAGGAAAGAAAGCTTCAGCGTCTGTTCAGAAACGCGGAGGCTTGCAGAATGATAAAGAGATGTAACGACTTCGGTGCGGGCGGCGTTTCGGTTGCGATCGGCGAGCTTGCTGACGGTCTTGACATCGATCTTAACAAGGTCCCCAAGAAATACGAGGGACTTGACGGCACAGAGCTTGCGATCTCCGAATCGCAGGAGAGAATGGCTGTCGTTATTGAAAAAGAAAATATTGAGAGATTTATGGCTCTTGCCGACAGTGAAAACCTTGAGGCGACGGTCGTTGCGCGTGTTACGGAGGAGCCCAGACTTCGCGTTCATTGGAACGGCAAGACGGTTATTGATCTCTCGCGCCAATTCCTTAATTCCAACGGTGCGGAGAAGCATATTGAGGTCGCTCCCGCAAAGCCCGAGGCTTACGAGGATTATACGAAGGAGCCTGTGGAGGATTTCGTCAGCGGATACAAGGCGCTTGTTGGTGATTTGAACGTTTGCTCAAAGCGCGGTCTTTCCGAGAGATTTGACTCGACTATCGGTGCGGGCACGGTGCTTATGCCCTTTGGCGGCAAGCATCAGAAAACTCCTATTCAGGCTATGGTTCACAAGGTCTCGGTCGAGCAGAAGCACACCGACACCTGCTCGTTTATGTCCTGGGGATACAACCCCTATATTGCGGAGAAATCGCCCTACCACTCGGCGTATCTTGCGGTGGTCGAGAGCCTTGCGAAGCTTATCGCGGCAGGCGCTTCCTACGAGGACGTTTACCTGACCTTCCAGGAGTACTTTGAGAAACCCAAGGGAGATAGCAAGCGTTGGGGCAAGCCCTTGGCGGCTTTACTTGGTGCGTTCCGTGCTCAGATCGAGCTTGGCGTTGCGGCTATCGGCGGTAAGGACTCGATGAGTGGCTCGTTTGAGCAGCTTGACGTTCCTCCCACTCTGGTTTCCTTTGCGGTAACCACGGGCAAGGTTGACGAGGTTATTACGAACGACGCGAAGGCGGCAGGACACAAGCTTATATGTATTGCGCCCGAGTACGGCGAGGACAATCTGCCCGTTGCGAGCTCGCAGATAGAGATCTTTAACAAGGTCACGGCTCTTATGAGAGCGGGCAAGGTCTATTCGGCTTATACTCCCACCTTTGGAGGTATTGCCGAGGCGGTATACAAGATGTGTATCGGTAACGGACTTGGATTCAGCTTTGACGGAGCTATGTGCAACAGAGCGATATTCAACTACTGCTACGGAGCTTTTCTGCTTGAGGTCGATTCCGATGCGGAGGGCATGGTTGTCTGATATTTCACCGATGACGGCGTGATCTCTCGCGGTGATGAAAAGGTCTCCCTTATAGAGCTTGACAAGCTTTACGAGGGCAAGCTTGAGGGCGTTTTCCCGACTCTCGAGAAGGACGGAAGCAAGCTTTACGAGAATATAAGCTTCAGCACTGAAAAGAGAGTTGCTCCCGCCATCAAGGTTGCGAAGCCGAAGGTGCTTATTCCCGTATTCCCCGGCACGAACTGTGAATTTGACTCTGCGAAGGTCATGAGAGACGCGGGTGCTGAGGCGAAGATATTCGTTATCAACAATCTGACTCAGGACGGCATTCAGAGAAGTGTTGAGAACTTCGCGAAGGAGCTTGAGTCGAGCCAGATGGTCTTTGTGCCCGGAGGATTCTCGGGCGGTGACGAGCCTGACGGATCGGGTAAGTTTATTATGGCGTTCTTCCGAAACGCGCAGATCAAGGAGGGTATTCATGCTCTGCTTGACCGTCGCGACGGCTTGATGTGCGGCGTTTGTAACGGATTCCAGGCGCTGATCAAGCTCGGTCTTGTGCCTTACGGCAGGATCATCGACACCGATGCAAATTGCCCGACCTTGACCTTTAACACGATCGGCAGACACCAGTCGAAGCTTGTCAGAACGAGAATTGCCTCCAACAAGTCGCCCTGGCTTGCGGCTACCGAGGTCGGCGACGTTTATACGGTTGCTATTTCGCACGGTGAGGGTCGCTTCCTTGCCTCCGACGAGCTTGTAAAGCAGCTGATCGCTAACGGTCAGGTCGCTACGCAGTACGTTGACCTTGACGGTCAGGCGACAAGCGATATTCGCTATAATCCCAACGATTCGGTCATGGCGATCGAGGGTATTACCTCGCCCGACGGACGCGTATTCGGTAAGATGGGTCACTCCGAGCGTATCGGTAACGGTCTTTACAAGAACGTGCTCGGCGAGTTTGATATGAAGATGTTTGAAAGCGCGGTTAAGTACTTTAAGTGAGATATGCGGAGCTTTTTTCAAAAAAGGTTCCGCACCTCCAAAAACTTCCCATAGATTTTGATTCTACATGGGTTTGAAATTTGTTGAATAATAAGGCTTTTGGGGCTGGTTTCCAAAAGGAAAGGATTTGTAAATGGCATATTTATCTGATATTGAGATAGCGCAGGCTACGAAAATGAGGCATATTCGCGAGATCGCGGCGGTTGCTGGTGTTGACGAGAAATATCTTGAGCAGTACGGCAATTACAAGGCGAAGGTCGACTATTCGCTTCTTAAGGAGAGCGATCGCAAGGACGGTAAGCTGATCCTTGTAACCGCTATCACTCCCACTCCTGCGGGCGAGGGAAAGACGACCACGACCATCGGTCTTTCGGACGGTCTTAAGAAGATCGGCAAGAACGTAGTAGTTGCGCTTCGTGAGCCCTCCCTGGGTCCCGTTTTCGGAGTTAAGGGCGGCGCGGCAGGCGGCGGATACGCTCAGGTCGTTCCTATGGAGGATATCAACCTGCACTTCACGGGCGATTTCCACGCGATCGGCGCGGCGAACAATCTGCTCGCGGCTATGCTTGACAACCACATTTACCAGGGCAACGCTCTGAATATCGATCCCCGTAGAATTACGTGGAGAAGATGTGTTGATATGAATGACCGTCAGCTTCGCTTTGTGACCGACGGTCTTGGCGGACGCGTGAACGGCGTGCCGAGAGAGGACGGCTACGACATTACCGTTGCTTCGGAAATTATGGCGGTGTTCTGTCTTGCTTCGTCGATCGCCGATCTTAAGGAGAGACTTTCGAGGATAGTTGTGGCGTACACTTACGATGAAAAGCCCGTTACGGCGGGCGATCTCAAGGCGGTCGGAGCTATGGCAGCGCTTCTCAAGGACGCGCTCAAGCCTAATCTCGTGCAGACGCTTGAGGGTACTCCTGCATTCGTACACGGCGGTCCTTTTGCCAATATTGCTCACGGCTGCAACTCGGTAATCGCGACCAAGATGGCGATGAGATTAGGTGATTACGCCGTTACCGAGGCAGGCTTTGGCGCAGATCTCGGTGCGGAGAAGTTCCTTGACATCAAGTGCCGTATGGCAGGCTTGACTCCCTCGGCGGTCGTTGTCGTTGCTACCGTTCGCGCGCTTAAGATGCACGGCGGCTCGCCCAAGACCGAGCTTGGAAGTGAAAATCTCGAGACGCTTGAGAAGGGAATTCCCAATCTTCTCCGTCACGTTTCCAATATCAAGAACGTATATAAGCTTCCCTGTGTTGTTGCGGTCAACCGTTTCCCGACCGACACCGATGCCGAGATAGAGCTTGTGATTGAAAAGTGCAGGGCACTTGGCGTTAACGTCATGCTTTCGACCGTCTGGGCAGACGGCGGTGCGGGCGGAGTTGCGCTTGCAGAGGAGGTAGTGAGACTTTGCGAGGAGCCCAATGATTTTAGCTTCAGCTATGCCGATGAGCTTTCTATCGCTGAGAAGATCGAGGCGGTGACGAAGCGAGTTTACGGCGGTGTGGGTGTGAACATCACTCCTGCAGCACAGAAGCAGATCGCTCAGCTCGAGGCTCTGGGATATGGCAGATGTCCTATTTGCGTTGCGAAGACACAGTATTCCTTCTCGGACGATCCGACCAAGCTCGGCGCTCCCGAGGGCTTTACTGTTACTGTGCGAAGCGTCAAGGTTTCGGCGGGTGCAGGCTTTGTTGTCGTTCTGACCGGTGATATTATGACGATGCCCGGTCTTCCCAAGGTGCCTGCGGCTGAAAGGATCGACGTTGACGACAACGGAACGATAAGCGGCTTGTTCTGATCGTTAATTTATTAATAAAAACGCGTTCTTGGTTGTGCGAGGACGCGTTTTTTGTGTTTGTGTTTGATTTTTACAAAAGAACCTTTCGGGTGGTTGACAAAAGTGGTCAACTATGATAAAATTAGTTATAGGAATTGCCCTGCTTTTGGGGGCCTTTAAAAGGAGGACGTTATGTTAAATTTTTATTCGGGCAGCAAGGCTTGGAAGAAGATCACGGCGACTGTTTTGTTGCTATGTATGCTGGTTTGCAGTGCAAGCGCTATGCTTTCGGCTCTTGCGGAGGAGACCGATGCTACGTACGTTGTACCCGATCATCTTGTCGATCTGGTTGATCCCGATAAGGCGGGATCGTCCTTTGAACGCGGTAATAATGTGATGGCTGTTGTTTCTGACGGGTCAGTGAAGCTGGATTTCGTAGATTCCGGAAACGGCAAATGCGATGACCCGTACATACATCTCAGATTGCCCTCCAATTCGATCGACTGTGAGGAATATCCCTACTTTGCTATGCTCGTCAAGACCAATAAGAGCAACATAAGAGGAGAGCTCCGTTTCAGAACGACCAATACCGGCAACGAGTTCCCGTGTCTGGCTATAAATTATATTAATAGCGACGGCTGGCAGCTGATCGTTTGCAAGCTTACCGATCTTGGCGCTATTTATTACGCGCCCACTCATACTCCCTATACCGGAACATATACCGAGATCAGACTCGATATGTTTGACAATACTAGGGGAACAACCTCTGCTGACACCGAATATTACATCCAGGCTTATGCTTTCTATAAGACTGCCGAGGATGCTGCTACATTTATCAATTTCAAGTCCACCTACGTTCCCGAGGGCGAGGAGACCTTTGAGGTGAACTACGCGGACTTCTGGCTTGGCGAGGACTTTGAAGATCCCGATAACAGCAAGAGAATGAACTGGCTCAGCTACGGCTTCAGCGGAAGCACCGCTCCCGTTGACCAATATCTGAGCGAGGGATACGGCGGAATCGTTTCCAACGTAAACTTTAACAAAAATTATCTTAAGGATCCCAACGAGTTTACGATCCTCAAGAGAGTTTACGACTATGCCGCAGACAAGGGCATGACGCTCTGGATCTACGACGAATATCAGTGGCCCAGCGGAAAGGCTTACGGACTTGTTCTCGATCATCAGGAGGGCAGAGAATGGGAGTCCACGGGTATTGAGCACATTGTTCTTACCGGTGTTGGCGGAACTGCTTCCTACACGCTCGGCGCTACGTACGGCGACGACGAGCTTGCAGTTATGCAGGCGGTTCTTATCGATAGCAACGGCAAGGCTAACGTCAACGTCAATAACGGCGCGGTATCGGCATCCGCCTCGGGTGAATGGACTCTTGAAATCTACCTGCTTCGCTATACGTATCAGGGTGAGGAGGACAGAAATGATTTCAATACTCTCCGTCACGTTGACCTGCTCAATCCAGAGCCTGTAAAATATTTTATCGAGATCACCTATCAGCAGTATTACGACCGCCTTGGCGAGTCCTTTAAGAACATCACGGCGTTCTTTACCGACGAGCCTCAGCTTGGTAACAGAGCCGCTGCCGATTACGTGGTCTGGACCGGCGGCTTTGCAGAGAGATTCTACGAGACCTACGGTTATCATATCAATATTCCCAGCTTGTTTGCGGGCTCTACCGATTATGACCGTATGGTAAGAATGAACTATTATCAGCTTGTGGCTGTTATGTTCAAGGAGGCTTATATCGATCAGATCGCCGAATGGTGTGAGGCTCACGGCGTGGCGTCCTCGGGTCACCTTCTCTTTGAGGAGAACATGAACGACCATATCGAGACCTACGGCGGTAACTTTATGCAGGTCGTTGGCGGAATGACTATTCCCGGCGCGGATGCTCTTTGGGTAGATCCTTACAACCTGCTCAGACAGAACCATATAGGAGATTATATGGGTCTGCGTTATGTTGCTTCTGCGGCAAAGAACGCGGGCAAAAAGGACGTAATGATCGAGTACAACCCCAATGCAGTTGGCTTTCTCGACGGATCTGACGATCCCCTCGGTGTTTCTATCGGAGGTCTTTCTATCACCCGTCTGTTAGGCACCAATATTTACAACGTTATCAATCCTACCAGAGATTACACTATATCCGAGCTCAACACGCTCAACACCTATATCGGAAGATTGAATACTATTCTTGACGAGACTGTTGATGCAAGCAAGCTTGCGGTCTTCTATCCTATCGCTACCGTTCAGGCATATCACAATGCTGACGACGTTCACTCCTCCGAGCACGGCAAGGATACGATCGCGGTTGAGCTGAATACGAATTACCAGACCTTCTGTCTCAATCTTCTCCAGAGTCAGTATCTCTTTACAGTGCTTGACGACGAGAGTATTCGTGCGGCGCAGATCAACGCCGACGGTGAGCTTGTTGTCGGTCTTGGCTCCTATTCTACCGTAATTCTTCCTTACACCGAGTATATTTCGGTTGAGGCTCTTGAAAAGCTTTCTCAGTTTGAGGATGCCGGCGGCAACGTATTCTTCTACAATGCGGCGCCCTCTCACGGTATGCTTATGGATCAGGAGGATGAGGTCGCGAGCCTTATGGAAGGCTTTGAGAACGAGGTTATGTACTCCCTCAACGCTCTGATGAAGAAGGTCAGAAACTGCGTTGTTACAAATCTTACCGTAAGAGTGTCCGGTACTGATACGAACAAGCTTCTTATGGGTGATTTTGAGTCCAAGGACCGCGACGTTACGTTCCTTGTTAACTCGAGCGACGTGAAAATGACGGTCAAGTGGGCTTACACCGACGGATACGACGGAACTGCTGTCGTTTACTATCCCGGATCGGGTAACATTGTTACCGTTGATATGTCGGAGGGCGCGGGCACCGTTATTATTCCTAAGTACGAGGGTGTTCTGATAATGCGCGAGGATGAAAACGTCATAGTTGATATTCCTACCGAGGAGACGACGGAAGAAATTACCGAAGACATCACTACAGAAAATACCGACGAGACCACCGTTGAGAGCGGTGACAATCAGGGAGCTCCCGCAAAGAAGGGATGCAAGTCCTCCTTCGGCGGTGCGATGATTGCAGCTATGGCATCTACACTTGTTGGCGCGGCTGTATTTACCAAGCGTCGCAAAAAAGACTAAAGCAATTTAAAAATTCGCCTATTATGGCGTATGGTTGAAACGATATGCCATACCCGACGAACGCCGTCGGGTATGGCATTGATTTTATAAAAACACAAGAAGGAGAGCGGTTTTTTGTTCCGCGAATGACTTTTATGGCTGACAAGAGGTTCTGGCTTGAGGAAAATTTCAAGAAACCCACACTTGATAAGAGAATTTTGTGGGTAAGCTATGGCTTTAACGGCAATACCGCGCCTGTGGATTGGTTTTTATCCGAGGGATACGGCGGTATCGTTTCAAACGTAAATTTTAATCAGAATTACCTGAAGGATCCGCATGAATTTGAGATTCTCAAGAAGATCTACGATTACGCGGCGGACAAGGGTATGGTGCTTTGGATCTACGATGAATATCAGTGGCCGAGCGGACGCGCCTTCGGTCTCGTGCTCGACGAGCAGCCTGCTCGCGATTGGGAGGGTACGGGCATCAAGCATATTACGAAAACAGGTAACGGCGGAGTTGCCTCCTATACTCTTGGCGACGAGGACGGCGTGGATATTGAGATAGATATCAAGCTTGCGGTCTTGCACGACGAGAACGGGGAGCGCCGACTTGAAGTGGGGGAGAATTTCGTATCCGCGGAGGCTATGGGCGATTGGACGCTTGATATTTACGTGCTTCGATACACCTTTGATAAGGTTGAGGATCGCACGAATTTTGATCTGCTTCGCACGGTCGATCTGCTCAATCCCGATGCGGTGAAGAAGTTTATTGAGGTTACTCACGAGAGATATAAGCACTATCTCGGCGACTCGTTTAAAAACATCAAGGCTTTCTTTACCGACGAGCCAAATCTTGGAAACAGAGAAAAGGCGCGCTATGCGGTCTGGTCCAAGGATTTTGACAAGAAATTTTACGAGGAGTACGGATACGAGATAAATATTCCGAGCATTTTCTCGGGAGAGAGCGACCTTGACAGAGCGGTCCGTTTGAATTATTATCAGCTCGTTGCCAAGCTTTTTAAGGAGTCGTATATTGATCAGATCTCCGAGTGGTGCGAGGCTAACGGAGTGGCTTCCTCGGGGCATTTGCTTTTTGAGGAGAATATGAATTATCACGTTGAGACATACGGTGGCAATTTCATGCAGGCCATCGGAGGAATGACTATACCGGGAGTTGATATACTCTGGATAGATCCCGATCATCTGCTCAGTCAGTGCGATATTGGAAACTATATGGGACTGAGATACGTTTCGTCTGCAGCGAAGCACGCCTGCAAGAGCGAGGTTATGATCGAGCTTAATCCCGATGCGGTGAATATTCTTTCACAGTACGACGGCTTTGCGGTTTCGATCGGCGGATTGTCGATAACGAGGCTTCTCGGCATAAACAACTTTACTATTATCAATCCCCAGCGCAGCTACACGCTTGAGGAGATAAACAAGCTCAACGAGTACGCCGGAAGGCTTAACACAGTGCTTGATGAGGTAACAGAGTGCGGAGAGCTTGCCGTTTTCTATCCCGCGGCGACGGCTCAGGCACTTCACTATGCCGACGTTCTGCACGCGCAGATCTGGGGTCAGTGCGAGGGCGAGCTTGTTGATATTAATTCCGATTGCGAGAGGATCTGTCTTGATATGCTTCAGCGGCAGTATATGTATTCTTCTATCGACGAGGAGAGCATTTGCGCGTCTGAGATAGAGGGGGGCAGAATGAAGGTTGGTTTTGGCTCATATTCGACGGTAGTTGTGCCTTACGCTGAGTATATTTCGGTTGGCGCGCTTGAAAAGCTCGTTGATTTCGCGAAGGCAGGCGGACATATTATATTTGTTGGCAAGACTCCCAAGCATGCGCACTCAATTAAGGACGACAAGAGAATTGCAGAGCTTATGGGCGAGCTTGTCGGTCAGGATTACGTCGATGCGAGCGACTCTGAGCGGTTGATGGAGCTTATCGGTGCATATGTTTCGGTTGAGTTTAAGACCGAGGTCACAAGCGGCGAGACAAAGAGACTTCTTGTAGGTGATTTCAAGAGCGATGAGAGAAAGGTCTCCTTCTTCGTCAACACGAGCGACAAGGCTATGTCAGTGAAAATCACTCCCGATGACGCGTCTGTCGGATGCGCAAGCGTTTATTATCCTGCATCGGCAGAGATCAAGACCGCCTTGCTTGCTCCCGATCTTGAGCTTAATATTCCCGCATACGAGGGAGTTATGGTTGTAAGGGGTATTGAGTAACTTCGGGCTCGTTAAATTTTAATGCTCGGTCGGTCATGGTGTTCTGTGACCGACCGAATTTTTGAGCTTCTTACCTTATTTTGACCAAAGATTATTTGCGAGGGCAGAGAAAACTGTTAAATGTGACATTTTTGATAAAAATGCTTTATTTTGCTTGACACTCTAATTTATATATGATATAATATTATAAATATGGATATCAATGTTTGATAAACGAAACGTTTAACGGAACGGAGGATCAAGATGGCTGTTTTTGAGGCTGGTATGCAGGCAAAAATGAAAGATAAGGCGTCCTTGGTTAACTGTTTTTTCTCCGCTGAGGGCTTTTCGTCGTTCAATTCTTCGGAATATACTGTTTTTCCCGGCTTTTGTGATGTGCACGTGCATTTTCGCGAGCCGGGATTTTCTTATAAGGAAACCATCGCTACGGGCTCTATGGCGGCGGCAAGAGGCGGCTACACCGACGTTTGCACGATGCCGAATCTCGATCCCGTGCCCGATTCTCCCGAGCATTTGAAGCGACAGCTCGATATAATCGAGAGAGATGCGGTTATAGGAGTTCATCCTTACGGCTCGATAACGGTTGGACAGAAGGGTGAGCGGTTGGCTGATCTTGAGGGTATGGCGCAGGATGTTATCGCGTTTTCGGATGACGGACGCGGGGTGCAGGACGGCGGTATGATGAAGGAGGCTATGCAAAGAGCCCGTGCGCTTGGAAAGATGATCGTAGCGCACTGCGAGGTCAACGAGCTTTTGCGCGGCGGCTATATACACGACGGAGAATATGCGCGCTTGCACGGACACCGAGGCATTTGCTCGGAGAGCGAGTGGAGGCAGATCGAGAGAGATCTTAAGCTTGCCGACGAGGTTGGGTGCGCTTATCACGTTTGTCACATCTCGACCAAGGAGAGTGTCGAGGTCATCCGAGAGGCGAAGAGGTCGGGTGTTGACGTGACCTGTGAGACCGGTCCGCATTATCTGATCCTCAACGATATGGATCTTCGCGAGGAGGGTCGGTTTAAGATGAATCCGCCCTTGCGGAGCGAGGCGGACAGGCTTGCGCTTATCGAGGGAATTGTGGACGGCACGGTTGATATGATCGCGACCGATCACGCACCCCATTCTGCCGAGGAAAAGGGCAGGGGGCTTGAAAAGAGCGCTTTCGGAATCGTTGGCATTGAGACGGCGTTCCCTCTGATGTACACTTACATGGTGAAAAACGGTGTGATCTCGCTTGAGAAGCTTATTGAGCTTTTGGTATACAACCCGAGAGAAAGATTCGGTCTGCCGATCGGAGACGGTCTTTCTGTGTGGAGACTTGATGAGGAATTTACGGTCGATCCTGCGGAGTTTATATCGAAGGGCAAGGCGACGCCGTTTGAGGGCGCAAGACTGTTTGGTAAATGCTACGGCACTTTTTATAATGGAAGGGCGTATAAGTTTTAAGCCATTTGCAGTTATGAAATGGGGGAATTTGAGAACTATCCTTGTGAAAGTTCTTTTGCCTACTTTTCTTTCAAGAAAAGTAGGGGGAAATCGAATAATATAGTCACTTGTTGCAGATGATCAAGTGACGGAATGGAGATAAATATGGCAAAGAGAACAGATTTGAAGAAGATTTTGATCATTGGTTCGGGACCTATCGTTATCGGTCAGGCGGCAGAGTTTGACTATGCGGGCACACAGGCTTGTCTTGCGCTCAAGGAGGAGGGATATGAGGTAGTCCTCGTCAACTCCAACCCTGCGACTATTATGACCGATACGACTATTGCGGACAAGGTATATATGGAGCCCTTGACGCTTGAATATATTGCGAAGATCCTTCGTTATGAAAGACCTGACGCTATCGTTCCCGGAATCGGTGGACAGACCGGACTTAATCTTGCTATGCAGCTTGAGAAGAAGGGTATTCTTAAGGAGTGTCACACCGAGCTTCTCGGTACTTCGAGCGAGAGCATTGAGAGAGCCGAGGACAGAGAGCTGTTCAAGGAGCTTTGCCAGTCGATCGGTGAGCCTACTATTCCTTCTGAAATCACTTACGATCTTGAAGAAGCGAAGGCAGCGGCGGCAAGGATCGGATATCCCGTCGTTCTCCGTCCCGCGTTTACTCTCGGCGGCACGGGTGGCGGATTTGCTTACAACGAGGAGGAGCTTGTGGAGATCGGTCTCAACGCGTTCAAGCTTTCGCCCGTTCATCAGGTGCTTATCGAGAAGAGCGTGAAGGGATATAAGGAGATCGAATTTGAGGTCATGCGCGACTCGAATGATCACGCTATAACCATCTGTGGCATGGAAAATATCGACCCCGTTGGCGTTCATACCGGTGACTCGCTTGTCGTTGCGCCTATTATGACTCTTTCCGAGCACGACAAGAAGATGCTCAACGATTCGGCGATCAAGATCATTCGCGAGCTGAAGATCGAGGGAGGCTGCAACGTACAGTTTGCGCTTAATCCCAATTCGAGCGAATATTATCTGATCGAGGTCAATCCTCGCGTTTCGCGTTCCTCTGCGCTTGCTTCAAAGGCGAGCGGTTATCCTATCGCGCGTGTGACTGCAAAGATCGCGGTCGGTATGGCGCTTGAGGATATCAAGATCGCGAACACTAACGCGGCGTTTGAGCCCGAGCTTGATTACGTTATCGCAAAGCTGCCCAGATTCCCCTTTGATAAGTTCACCGCAGCGTCCAACACGCTCGGCACACAGATGAAGGCAACGGGTGAGATCATGGGTATCGGCTCTAATCTTGAGGAGTGCTTGCTCAAGGGTATTCGCTCGCTTGAGACCGGTGTTCATCACCTTTATCATCACAAGTTTGACGGTATGGAGAGCGAGGCTCTCAAGGCGTATATTGCGGAATTCCGAGACGACAACATTTTTGCTATTGCGGAGCTCTTCCGCCGCGGCGTGAGCGTTGACGAGATCCACGGAATTACGAAGATCACGGCTTACTTCCTTGAGGCGATGAAGAACATCGTCGATATGGAGAAGGTGCTTGAGGGCAAGGCGTTCGATCTTGAGACGCTTAAGGCGGCGAAGAAAATGGGCTTTGGTGATAAGTATATCGCAAAGCTTTGGGGTTGCTCTGAGCTTGACGTTTTCAATATCAGACGTGACAACAAGCTTTTCCCCGTATTCCGTATGGTTGACACCTGCCACACCGGCGCGTACATTCCTTATTTCTACTCCTCCTACACGGGAGAAAATGCTTCGGTTCTTACGAACAAGAAGAAGATCGTGGTTCTCGGTGCAGGTCCTATCCGAATCGGTCAGGGCGTTGAGTTTGACTATTCCACCGTTCACGCGGTTACTACTATTAAAAATTCGGGATATGAGGCGATCATCATCAACAATAATCCCGAGACGGTTTCTACCGACTACACCACGGCAGATAAGCTCTACTTTGAGCCTCTGACTCCCGAGGACGTTATGAATATTATCGAGTTTGAGAAGCCTGAGGGCGTTATCGCTTCTCTTGGCGGTCAGACCGCTATCAATCTCGCGCAGCCGCTTCACGATCTCGGCGTTAAGATAATCGGTACGGATTGCGCCGCTATCGACAGAGCGGAGAACAGAGACGCCTTTGAAAAGCTGCTTAAGGAGCTTGGTATTCCTCAGCCCGAGGGTCGCGCTGTGACCAAGATCGAGGACGGCGTTGCCGCTGCGGCAAAGGTCGGATATCCCGTGCTTGTTCGCCCCTCCTTCGTGCTTGGCGGCCGTGCTATGCAGATCGTTGCCAACGAGGAGCAGCTTCGCCACTACCTCAAGACCGCGGTTGAGATCGATGAGGACAAGCCCGTTCTCGTTGACAAGTATATCAGCGGTAAGGAGGTTGAGGTCGACGCTATCTGCGACGGTCAGGACGTATTCGTGCCCGGTATTATGGAGCTGGTTGAGAGGACCGGCGTTCACTCGGGTGACTCTATAAGCGTTTATCCCGCGTTCTCAATCTCTGACAAGGTTAAGGGAACTATTCTTCAGTATGCGAAAAAGCTCGGCAAGGGAATCGGTATCGTCGGTCTTTACAACATTCAGTTTATCGTTGACAAGAATGACGAGGTGTTTATCATCGAGGTAAATCCCCGTTCGTCGAGAACCGTGCCCTTCCTCTCCAAGTCCACGGGTTATTCGCTTGCGGACATTGCGACAGAGTGTATTCTCGGCAAGTCGCTCAAGGAGCAGGGAATCTTCTGCCTCTACCCCGAGGAGAAGAACCGTTGGTACGTTAAGGTGCCTGTATTCTCCTTCAATAAGCTTCGCGGTCTTGACGCGTATCTTTCGCCCGAGATGAAGTCGACGGGTGAGGCGATCGGATACGACGACAAGTTCTACAGAGCGCTCTACAAGGCTTTGCAGGCTTCCGGAATGCATTTGCAGAACTACGGAACTGTGTTTGCTACCATTGCGGACTGCGACAAGGAGGAGGCTCTGCCTCTTATCCGCCGCTTCTACAATCTCGGCTTCAACATCGAGGCGACGAGCGGAACGGCAAAGTTCTTAAAAGAAAACGGAATTCGCACCCACGTTCTCAAGAAGATCTCGGACGGCTCAGAGGAGATCGCCGAGTCGATCCGCCAGGGACACATCGCGTACGTTATCAACACGAGCGATCCTTCCTCGTCTGGTGTTACACGTGATGGATTTGAGATCAGAAAATACGCGACCGAGAACAACGTAACTATGTTTACCTCTCTTGATACGGTCAAGGTTCTGCTCGACGTGCTTGAGGAGACTACGCTGACGATCTCGACGATAGACGCTTAAGGATGCGTTCGGGGAGCTTTTTGAAAAAAGGTTCCCCGAGCCCCGCAAATGCTTTCAATATGTACGGGTCAAGGCTTCGAGAGCTTTTATCCCGTAAGGAAAGAAGAAACAAATATGAAACAATCGATTTTTACTATAAAGGAAAACGTGGCTTTGACAAGCAACGTGTACAGGATGCTGCTTGAGGGCGACACGAGCGCGGTGACGAATTGCGGTCAGTTTGTCAATATCAAGCTTGACGGCTTGTTCTTGCGCAGGCCTATCTCGGTTTGCGACTGCGAGGACGGTATTCTGACCCTTATTTACAAGGTCGTCGGAAAGGGAACCGAGCTTATGAGCTCTATGGGCGCAGGCGAGAAGCTTGACGTGCTCACGGGACTTGGAAACGGCTATGACACAAGTCTTTCGGGCAACAGTCCGCTCCTGCTTGGTGGCGGCGTTGGAGTGCCCCCGATGTATATGCTTTGCAAGAAGCTTATTGCAGAGGGCAAGCAGGTATCGGTCATTCTCGGATTTAACACCAAGGATGAGATCTTTTACGAGGACGAGTTCAGGGCGCTTGGCGCAAAGGTGACGGTCACGACCGTTGACGGCTCGTACGGAGTCAAGGGGTTTGTTACCGACGTGATGAAGGAGTCTGATTATTCTTACTTCTACACCTGCGGCCCCGAGCCTATGCTTAAGGCGGTTTACAGAACCAGCGTTACCGAGGGACAGTTCAGCTTCGAGGAGAGAATGGGCTGTGGATTCGGCGCTTGCATGGGTTGCTCGTGCAAGACTATTACGGGATACAAGCGTATTTGCAAGGAAGGTCCCGTTATGAAGAAGGAGGAGATATTATGGGAAAGCTAAGTGTTGATCTTTGTGGGCTTGAGCTTGACAATCCCGTTATTCCTGCCTCGGGTACCTTTGGATTTGGATATGAGTTCGCAGAGCTTTACGATATAAATATGCTGGGCACGTTCTCTTTTAAGGGGACGACCAAGGAGGCGAGGTTCGGCAATCCCACGCCTCGAATTGCCGAGACTCCTAACGGAATGATAAACGCGGTGGGACTTCAGAACCCCGGCGTTGAAAGGGTCATTTCCGAGGAGCTGCCGAAGCTTGCCAAGTGCTTTGACAAAAAGGTAATGGCTAACGTTTCGGGATTTTCGGTTGAGGAGTACGTTTACACCTGCGAAAAGCTTGATAAGTGCCCACAGGTCGGATGGATCGAGGTCAATATCAGCTGTCCTAACGTACACGGCGGCGGTATGGCGTTCGGTACTACTCCCGAGGGAGCGGCAGAGGTGACACGTGCGGTCAAGGCGGTCACAACGAAGCCTATCATCATCAAGCTCTCGCCCAACGTTACCGATATCGTTGCTATCGCAAAGGCTTGCGAGGCGGCAGGTGCTGACGGCATCAGCCTTATAAACACCCTGCTTGGCATGAGGATAGATATTCGCACCAGAAAGCCTGTTATCGCTAACAAAATGGGCGGTTTTTCGGGAAGCGCAATCTTCCCCGTGGCAGTAAGAATGGTTTATCAGGTCTCGCACGCGGTCAGCATCCCTGTTGTTGGAATGGGCGGTGTTTCGAGCGCGGAGGACGTTATCGAGATGCTGATGGCGGGAGCTGTTGCCGTTGAGGTCGGCGCGGCGAATCTCGTCGATCCTTACGCTTGTAAAAATATCATTGAGGATCTCCCGAGGGTGATGGAGAAATATCGCATAGAGTCGCTCAGAGATCTGAAAATACAGTGACGTTGTTTTTCGTCGCATCGCAGGAGGTCGTATATGATTTACAGAAGCTTTTCGCTCTGCGGAGCGTGGAGAATGGATTATTGCGAGGAAAAATACGAGTCGGACACTCTCCCGAGCTTTGAGGGCGCCTTTATTGAAAACGCGGTGCCCGGATATTGGGAGGATATGACCGAGAGCTTTGAAAAAGCTCCGTTTTTTCACAGCTTGAAGATAAATCCGGAATACAGTCACCAGCAGTATCCTATCGTGGGCACTGCACCCGATATGCTGCTTCCGAATATTGCCGGCAATTTCTTTTACAAACGCTCGTTTGTCTGCGAGAAAATTGATTCTCCGTCCTGCTTACACTTCGGTGGAGTTCAGAGCTCGGCTTCGGTTTGGCTCAACGGAATCTTTTTGGGCAGACACGAGGGGTACAGCACGCCGTTTGATATCGATATACCCGACGGGATGCTGGTCGACGGCGAGAACACGGTGGTTTTGTCGGTCAGCAATCACAGACTCGAGGGCTTTGACGGTCAGCCCGTTTCGGGAATTACGTCGCGCGCGGCGAGCGAATACAGCGGCGGAATTATCGGTGATATTGAGCTGAGAGTGTACAGTTGCCCTTTGCGTGACGTGGCGATTCTTGTTTCAGAGGATTGCAGAACGGTGGAGTGCAGGGTCGAGTCGGTCGGAGAGGCTGAATTTGCTTGGTCTGTGCTTGACGGGGACAAAGTGCTCAAAAGCGGAGAAGCGGCCGGTGATTTTTGCTTTGACAGTGAGGATCTTGAGCTTTGGAGTCCCGAAAGCCCGAAACTGTACGTGCTTAAGATAGTATGCGGAGATTCGGTGCTTGAAAGAAGCTTCGGTGTCCGCCGTCTGATTGCTGACGGTCCGCATTTCCGTCTTAACGGTCAACCCTACTATCTGCGCGGCATATGTGAGCATTGCTATTATCCGCTGACGGTGTATCCCGTGCAGGACGTTGACTTCTACCGTGAGGTGATAGGTAAGCTCAAGGAGCTTGGTTTCAATTTCATTCGTTTTCATACTCATATTCCGCCAAAGGAATATATGCAGGCTGCGGACGAGCTTGGAATGGTGCTTCACGTTGAGAGCCCGAACAACACAAGTCTTGACGAGTGGAAGGATATCGTTACCTTCTGCCGCAGGCACACCTCGGTGGTGATATATTGCTGTGGCAACGAGCTTCAGCTTTACGACGATTTTCTTGAGCATATTCATCTGTGTGCCGACGAGGTGCACGGAAGGACAGATTCGCTCTTTTCACCGATGAGCGCTCTGCGCGGTCTTGAGTATAATTTCGAGGCAGAGCCCGAGCTTATGAGCGAGGTCGTGCTCGAGCCGATGAGACACAATCCTCGGCGCTTTAAGATCACGGATGAATTCAGCGATATGTACAGCAGCTATTCGCTTGCTCACTTCAGCTATGCCTCGACCGATGCCAAGGTCAAGGACGTTAGTGAATGGAGCTATATATACAATAACAAGCCTCGTGTTACTCACGAGATCTGTATAGACGGCACTTATACCGATCTGTCGGTCAGAGAGAGATACAAAAACACGAGAATTGGCAAGACAGATATGTTCGACTCGATCGAAAGGCATCTGGCGGACAAGGGCGTTCTTGATAAAGCGCCGTTGTACTTCAGAAATTCGTGCGAATGGCAAAGACGCGTTCGCAAATATTGCTTTGAGGCGACGAGAAGATGCGAAAATATGGCGGGATACGACTTTTTGGGTCCTATCGACACTCATTGGCACACGTTTGGCTACGACGTGGGTATGATGAACGAGTTTTACGAGCTCAAGCCCGGTGAAAGCGTGCAGAACGTGCTCAGATACAACTCGCCCACGGTATTGCTCAACGATCTTGAGAGAAGAACGAATTTCTTCTCGGGTGAGCGCTTGTGCTGCGGCATTTATGCCTCATGCTACGGCTTTGAGCAGATCAGCGGAGCGGTGCTTGATATAAAGCTTGTTTCGGGAGAGAAGCTGATCCGACACGACACGGCGACAGTCGATCTTGTCGGGGGAACGCTGCCGAATCTTTATGATCTTGACATAGAGCTGCCAGAGGTCGACAAGCCCTGCGAGCTGAAGCTTTATGCTACGCTTATAGGCGGCGAGCTTTCGGTTGAGAACGAATGGGAGCTTTATTTATTCCCGAGAATCACTGCGGTCGAGCCCGAGGGACTTACGGTTTCGGGTGGTATGAGCGAGGAAGAACTGATCTCACGCCTTAAGGATGGAGAGGATGTTGTTATATTCGGAGCGGCGCCATTTGTAAGTTTGCCGACCTCGTTTAAGATAGCGCTTGCGGGAAGAACTTCGGGCAATCTTGCTACGGTCATTTACGACCATCCGATATTGCGCAAAATGCCGCACGAGAGCTTCTGCTCGTGGCAGTTCAACTCGCTTCTCGAGAAGGGACGGGCGATCTGCTTTGAGTCTGATGCGGTGCCCTTTGATCCGATCGTGGAGGTCGTTTCGACTCATAAAAACGTGATCCGTCAGTCCGCACTGTTTGAATTCCGTGCAATTGCGGGCAGGCTGATCGTTTGCGGATTTAATTTCAGTGAAAACGATCCTGCGGCGGTCTGGCTTAAGAACGAGATCATAAAATACGCGCTAAGCGGTGATTTTGCACCGAAGCAGGCTATCGGCGAGGACGAAATGCGCGCTCTTATTCACGGGAAGGTTTCTGTGGGGGTTGGCAACACGAATTTCGCGCTCAATCTCAACGACAAGACCGCTATAAGAAAGAAAAAATAATAATTTACATATGAGGAGAGAAAAATGGGAAAGGACGTAATTATTGCCTGCGATTTTGATAGCGCAGAGAAAACATTTGCATTCCTTGACAGGTTTACCGGCAAAAAGCCCTTTGTCAAGATAGGTATGGAGCTTTACTATGCGGAGGGTCCTTCGATAGTTCGTGAGATCAAAAAGAGAGGGCACAAGATATTTCTTGATCTCAAGCTTCACGATATTCCCAATACGGTCAAGAAGGCTATGGCGGTTTTGTCGCGTCTTGACGTTGATATGACTAACCTTCACGCCGCAGGAACAAAGAGAATGATGGAGGCGGCTATTGAGGGCTTGACTCGTCCCGACGGCACTCGCCCGATGCTTATCGCGGTCACTCAGCTTACCAGCACCGATCAGGAGAGCATGGAGAACGATCTGCTTATCCACGAGCCTATCGATAAGGTCGTTATGCACTATGCGCACAACGCGAAGCTTGCGGGTCTTGACGGCGTTGTTTGCTCGCCGCTTGAGGCAGGCAAGGTTCACGACGTTTGCGGCGAGGGATTTGTTACCGTTACCCCTGGCGTGCGCTTTGCCGACGGTGATATTGGCGATCAGAAGAGAGTTATGACTCCCGCCGAGGCAAAGAAGATCGGCTCGGATTATATTGTGGTTGGCAGACCGATCACTGCTGCGGCTGATCCTGTTGCGGCGTACGAGCGCTGTGTTGCGGAATTTGTTGATTAAGGGGGATGCGCAAGGGCTTTGCCCTTGACCCACCAAGGAACTTTTTGGGAAAAAGTTCCTTGGATCTTCAAAAACCTTTGATAATGGGTTTTGGTGGATAGGGAACAGGTCTCTGTCAATAAATAATCTGTGTGTGAAGTTCTTTTGCTTCTTTTCTGTAGCAGCAAAGGATACTAATGGAATTATGGGTGGGGAGTAAAACTCTGTCAATCAATAACCCATGTGTGAAGTTCTTTTGCTTCTTTTCTGTAGAAGCGATGGGTACTAATGGAATTATGGGTAGAGAGCATGACTCTGTCAATCAATAATTCATGTGTGAAGTTCTTTTGCTTCTTTTCTTACAAGAAAAGAAGAGAAAATCGTTGCATAAACTAACTAAGGAGTGTTATAATGGAAGGCTACAAGAGAGAATTTATACAGTTTTTAGAGGGCGCGGGAGTGCTGAAGTTTGGTGACTTTACTGCCAAGAGTGGAAGAAAAATTCCTTACTTTGTTAATGCGGGAATGATCAAGACGGGAGAGGATATTGCGAAGCTTGGCGAATTTTATGCGAGAGCATACTTTGAGAAGCTTGGCAAGAGAAGCGCGGTGCTTTACGGTCCTGCGTACAAGGGGATTTCGTTGGCGGTCTCTGCGGCGGTCGCACTTTCGAAGAACGGACTCAACGTGCCCTTCTTCTTTAACCGTAAGGAAGTCAAGGATCACGGCGAGGGCGGTGTTTTCGTAGGCTACGTGCCAAAAGCAGGCGAGGAGATCGTTATTATTGAGGACGTTATTACTGCGGGCACTGCTATACGCGAGAGCATGGAGATCCTCTCTCACCTTGACGGCGTTAAGGTTGCGGCGACATTTATTATGGTTGACCGCAAGGAAAAGGGTCAGAGTGAAAAGGGCGCTATGCAGGAGATCGAGGAGCAGTTTGGTTTCCCTGTATATTCCGTTGTCGACGTTTACGATATTATTGAGTATCTTGAAGAGGACGAGAAGAACGCGGAGAACGTGCAGAGAATAAGGAACTATCTTGCCGTTAACGGCGCAAAGGCATAATTTGTCAAAGAAAGGTGAAGTATGAAACATCTTATTGATATTCAGGAGTTGTCGGTGGTCGAGCTTGCAGAGATGATCGCGACGGCAGAGGATATTATAGCTAACCCCAAAAAATATGCGGAGGCTTGCCGAGGCAAAAAGCTTGCGACGCTCTTTTTTGAGCCGTCTACCAGAACCCGTCTTTCCTTTGAGGCGGCGATGTATGAGCTTGGCGGAAACGTGCTTTCGGTCTCGAGTGCAAATTCCTCGTCTGCGGCAAAGGGCGAAAGCGTTGCCGACACGGCGAAGACAGTCTCCTGCTACGCGGATATTATTGCTATGCGCCATCCCAAAGAGGGTGCGCCGCTCGTGGCTTCGATGAATGCTTCTATTCCCGTTATCAATGCGGGAGACGGCGGTCATAATCATCCCACGCAGACGCTTGCCGATCTATTGACTATCTGGAGAGAGAAGAGAAGATTTGACGATCTGACTATCGGTCTTTGCGGCGACCTTAAATTCGGTCGAACCGTGCACTCGCTGATCAGCGCGATGTCGAGATATTCGGGTGTCAGATTCGTGCTTATCTCCCCCGAGGAGCTGAAGCTCCCGAGCTACGTCAGGGAGGAGTTCATTGAGTCGAAGGGTATCGAGTACAAGCAGACGACCGATCTTGTCGAGGTTATGCCCGAGCTTGACATTCTTTACATGACGAGAGTGCAGAGAGAGCGTTTTTCGAGCGAGGAGGAGTATCAGAGGCTCAAGGACAGTTATATTCTGACTCCCGACAAGCTTGAGACGGCGAAGGCGGATCTGTCAATTTTGCACCCGCTGCCCCGAGTTAACGAGATCTCGGTCGCCATCGACGGCGATCCCAGAGCCTGCTATTTTAAGCAGGTGCTCAACGGCAAGTATATGCGAATGGCTTTGATCCTGAAGCTTTTGGCGGAGAAGGACAGTGAGAGCGGGGTTTGTGACAAGGGTGAGTGCGTTATTGATTCTATTCGGTGTCAAAATCCTCGCTGTATCACGTCGGTTGAGCAGGAGCTGCCTCACGTTTTCAAGTTGACCGATAAGGAGCAGGGCGTTTACCGCTGCATTTACTGCGAGAGCAAGGCTAAATAAAGCAATTATTTCAGGCAAATACTTTTAGTATGTTAGTTTTCCATAAGACAACCAAAAATAAATTTACGGAGGTTTTGATATGAGTTTTCTGAAAAACAAAACAGCAATTATTACGGGCGCGGGATTCGCGACGCTTTCTGACGGCAGATGTGGCTCTATCGGTTACGGTATTGCGACCGCTTACGCCAAGGAGGGTGCAAATCTGGTCATCACAGGAAGAAACCTTGCAAAGCTTGAAAAAGCGAAGGAGGAGCTTGAGAAAAATTACGGCGTTCGCGTTCTTGCTATCGCCGCAGACATTTCTGCCGGAAAGGACAACGAGGCTGTTGCTAAGGGCGTTGCCGAAGCGGCAATTCGCGAGTTCGGCAGAATTGACGTACTGATAAATAACGCGCAGGCCTCGGCGTCGGGCGTTACTATTCAGGATCACACAACCGAGCAGTTTGATCTTGCGATGTATTCGGGTCTTTACGCGACGTTTTACTATATGAAGGCTTGCTATCCCTATCTTAAGGAGACCAAGGGAAGCATAGTTAACTTTGCTTCGGGCGCGGGCTTGTTTGGAAACTACGGTCAGTGCTCTTATGCCGCGGCGAAGGAGGGAATTCGCGGTCTTTCACGCGTTGCGGCCACTGAATGGGCACGGGACGGCATCAACACCAACGTGGTTTGTCCTCTTGCCTGGACCGCTCAGCTTGAAAATTTTGAGAAGGCTTATCCCGAGGCGTTCAAGGCTAACGTGAAGATGCCTCCCGCAGGGCATTTCGGAGATCCCGAGACCGAGATCGGCCGTGTTTGCGTTCAGCTCGCTTCTCCCGATTTTAAGTATCTTAACGGAGAAACGCTCACGCTTGAGGGCGGAATGGGACTCAGACCTTGATCTGATATAAGCACGAAAAACGACACCGAATCTTCGGTGTCGTTTTTTGTGTTTGCGGCTTTAATTCAGAAAATCTATACACTCGCCTTGCGTCATAGGGAAGGATTTGGGTGTTGAGCCGTTGAGGTCAGCGTTTTTCATTTTGACACCGCGCAGCCTTCGGCAGGAGTAGGTGGTGAAATAATAGGTCAGGTCTTCAGTATCCATGCAGGCGGTATATTCGGTGCGAAGCTTTCTTTCATCTGCCTGAAAGAGCCCTGCGGGCTGATTGACGGTGCTCATGATGTGGAAAAAGCGAGATATCGACTCTGCTTTGTCGGCTGAGGAGGCGGTGTGGTCTTTGGCGTTTATTGCTCTGACGAAGCGAGAGCTTGAGGAGAGATCGCCGAGCATAGGTCTGCCGCGCTCCTCGAAAATATAGCATTGGGTTGGGAATTCGGGGGCGTTGGTGAGAACTCCGTAGGGGTTGTCGAAGATTTTGAGCCCATCTTTAGTCGATTCGACGGTGAAGGAGCTTGTTTTGTCTCCCACGAGCCAATGGAGAGGGCTTGCCGGCAGGTCACGTGAGAAGCTTTCGGGGGTTATATTGGCGTTCTTGAGGGCTTTTTTTGCTTCACTTGCGCTATCGAAGCTACAGAGCAGCCACGGTATGAGCTCGAAGGATGCGAGGTTTATCGCGTCGGCTTTTTTGTCGTGATAGGCGGCAAGCTCGGGAAAGCGAAGGGCGGCTACACAAAGTCCGTGCTCATTTATGGCGTCATAGTAGAGGGGATTGTTGTCGACAACAAGCGCCGTGCCGATGATGGCGGGGTGCTTGGCTATCTCGCCTTCGTGCAGGAAGCGGAAGGGAAATTGACGTGGGGTTATGACGACATTTTCGCCGCGCGAGCCTTCAACGTCGAGCGTTCTGCCGAAAAGGTGGATTTTTGAGGTGTCGTTTATTGCGGTACACATATTTCTTCCTTTGCTTTTTTAGTTATTGTGCTCGGGTTTTGGATTTGTTATACGGCAATGAAAAATGCTTATGGTCTTGTAAATTTTTGGTGATAGGCTTTTTTCTATTGTTTTGACGGTGAAAAAATGGTATAATTGCGGTATGATAAAAATTTTTTTGGTAAATCTCTTGACTTTTACCTTACGTAAAAAGATATAATCTTTGAAAAAGGAGGTACTTTGATGAAGATCAAAGCTGTTTGTGATAAAACGGGACTCACCGACAGAACGATACGCTATTACATTGAGGAGGGGCTGATATCCCCTTCGTTTACCGAAAATTATCTCGGGAGAAAATCCTTTGATTTTTCCGATGACGATATATCCGAGCTTTGCGATATTTCCGTGCTCAGAAATTTTGATTTTTCGATTGAGGAGATAAGGCAGCTTCTTCGCTCCCCCGAAAGCAGTCTTGACATAATCAAGGCGGTCAAGGAGAGAGTTGGAGGCGAGCTTCTTATGAATCAAAAAAAGCTCTCCGCGCTCTCATCGTTGGACGACCAGACGGTATACACCGTCTCAGAGCTTGCAAGGGAGCTTTTAAGACCCGATGAGATCACTCCGACGAAGGATGAGCCCGAGGCTAATATCTGGCGCAGGGCTGCTTTGATGATAAAGGAGGGAGGACTCTTTCTTGCCGTCTGGCTTCCGATCGTTATAAGCGCCTGTATTATTTTGATTGAATTTATCATATATGATCATCCGATAGCTGCTCCGATTTTTCTCGTTGTTTCCTTGATTTCGACTCTGCCGTCGATCTTGAGTATATTCTCGTCCAGGATAAGGCTTTTCAGGAACAAGGCGGCGTCAAGGGCTCTGTTCTTCGTTTGTCTTGCCTGCATACCGATAAGCGTTTTTTCATCGCTGTCGGCGGTATACGAGTGCGAGCATAGCTGGGTCACGATCGCCGTGGAGGCCGAGGTGAGCTGCGCGCAGGAGGGGCGGATAGTCAAGCAGTGTGACGTTTGCCGTGACGTAGTGGTTGAGATGCAGGGGAAATTGCCTCATACCGTCGTCATCGACCGTGAGGTTGAGGCGAGCTGCAGCTCTGAGGGCTTGAGCGTGGGCGAGCATTGCTCGGTCTGTCAAACGGTGCTTGTCAAGCAAGAGGTGATACCGAAGAAGGATCACGCTTACGTTAAAAGCTACGTTGAGCCGACCTGCGACAAGGAGGGATACGTTCTTTTGACCTGCGCTTGTGGATATAGCTGCAAGGACACCGTCATACCTGCGACCGAGAGGCACGATTTCAAGAAGAACGGGAATTATGGATATATTTGCTCATATTGCTCTCTTGAGGTCTGCGAGCACGGATATGCCAGCAGATTAAATTGGGGACCGATAAGATATTATATCACGGGAAGGGCCGACAGTGTCAATGAGCAAGAAAGAACGCTTGTGATATATGGCAGCGGGGAAATGCCCGAGCCCTCGTATCCGTCGTTTCATCCCTGGCGCACCAGTATCTACGTTGAGGAGATAAAAACGGTGGTTATATGCGAGGGGGTTACATCGATCGCATCGGGAGCGTTCTCGGGCAGCATGGAAGGGGATGATTTCTTTGGAAATCCCTTTCACTCTGTGGAAAGCTTTATTATAAAAGGCACAACACTGACTGTAGATCCCGACAGTCCCGATATCAGCGGTATCGAATGTGAAATTACATACGAGCGATAGGTCTTAAAAAGTATCTTCAAAAACAAAGAAAGGCAATTTATCTATGAAAAAGCTTACGTTGATCGTTACGATCTCAATTTTGTCACTTTTTATGCTTTTTACATCCTGCGGAAATGCCGACAATCAGGATGGAAATAATGAAAATAACAGCTCTGAAACGACTCTTGAGGGCGACGTCACCACCGACACTCACGTGCATAAGTACGGAGAGTGGGTCACGGTGAGTGAGCCTACCTGTAAGGAGAGCGGCACGAAGGAGCGCACCTGCTCTTGCGGAAGCAAGGAGACCGAGGACATACCCACCGTTGCGCACAAATACGTGAACAACGTTTGCAGCATGTGCAAGCAGAGCAATCCTGACGCATTTGTTCCCGATTATTCCGAGGGCGAGGCTAACGTTGTCGGAGGTGATAGCGGACTTTCCCGTTACGTGTCGCAGGGTAGCTATCTCTATTTTTCTGCGAGCGGTAATACTATAGACAAGATGAAGATCAATAAATCCGGCGTTCAGACTGTGTATCAGGTGTCGGCGGGTCGGATAATGAACATAAACGTTTTGGGAGATTGGGTATATTTTTATTGCGAGGGCTCTACGGTCGGAAAATCCTACATTGCGAGAGTCAGGACAGATGGCTCTGGCTTTGAAAAGATAGTCAGCTCGGTCGCCGTTTGGGAAATGATCGTGGCGAAGGATACGGTATATTATACAACCTTCCCCACTGACGGAGAATACAAGGATTTTGCCAAGGACGTTATGCCGCTGTATTGCGTGTCGGTCAACGGCGGAACGCCCAAGCAGATCCACGATGGTGCGGTTGGTGAATTGGTTGCTGACGATAAGTTCATATATTTTATTCACGATAATGAGGACGGAGATCCGAGTATCAGAAGAATCAAGCACGGTAACACGAGCAGCGACGTTTTGGTTGAAAACAAAGAAATTTACAATCTTGCGATTGAGGGCTCTAAGCTGTATTTCTTCGAGCATAACAAGTATGATGATATTTATTCGTTAGCCTCTGTTGCGACGAACGGCGGAGGATATACTGTATTCGGCAAGGTGATGCAATATTCGGATTCAATGTGCGTTGTTGGCAACAAGGTTTATTATCTGGGCGGATTGTACCGTGAAAACGAGTTTTTGGAAAGCGCAGGGCTTGTTGAATACAACGTTTCGACGAAGACTGACAGAATAGCGAGGGAGGACTACGAGCTTATAGATTTTCAGTCTGCGGGAAATCTTTTGATTTTTGAAAATTACGACTACGAAGCCGAAAGGCTTGACTCGTTGACGATCTATTTTACTGACAAGAACGTCGTTAAAACATTGAAGATATCGTAAAAGAGAAGAGGACATCATGGCATACCAATATCCTTATGATTACGAAGAAAAAGAGTACAAGGCTCCCAAGCTGCCAACAGACAGAAAAATGTGGAAGTTTATGGTGTTTAGTATTTTGACTCTTGGCTTTTACAGCTTCGCGTTCTTTATTCCACTTTCGTTTGATCTCGACAAAATCGCGCCCAAAAGAGACGGTTCGAGAACGATGAATTATATTTTCGCATACATTCTAGCCTATTTTACCTTTACAATCGTCCTCGACATATGGATGTATCAGATCACACAGCGTATAGAGGAGGCGCTCAATGAGCGCAATATCAATTATGACTTTGGAATCAGGGATTTCTGGGCGTGGTATTTCTTCGGGTCCTTTATTCTTGTCGGGCAGTTCGTCTTTTTCCATAAGCTTTGCAAGGCTATGAACTTTCTTTGCGAGGATTATAATATTGCTCAGGAGGCAAAATAAATATAGCTATCAGGCAACTTATATTGACACTTTTGTATTTTTGTGGTATACTGAAGGTGACAAGGCACACGGTTGAGTTTAAAGCAATATTGCCTAACGACTCAGCAAATTTTATCGAAACGCCGAGTTGTAATTTGATATGATCCTATTTGTTGAATCCGTATACGGCGACACAATGCTTCATGGAAATCGATTTGAAGGCAAAGAATTGCGTCAGGCAGTGAAGCAACTGCTTAATGTAGTCAGTGAGGAGGAATTTGTTAGTGCGTTTTGCATGCGATATCAATATTCCGTTGTTCCTTACGATCCGAATGCAAAAGCTGACTATGTAATCGATTTAGATACTCATTGGGTATATAAGCCAATATATTGACAATAACATTTACACCACGGCATAAACAGTTTTTGAAAGGACGGCACTCTATGAATAAGACCATCAAAAAATTTCTTATAACCCTTGTAATCTGTTGCTTCTGCATATCCTTGCTCGCGTCGTGCAGCGGAGGGATCGATACGGATGAAGCAAAGGTGTTAGTCAAGGATTTCCTTGCCGCAATTGCTACGGAGGACTATGAGAAAGCCGAAACGCTCCTGCATCCCGAGCTCGATATCGATCTGAAGGATTCTTTTGGGAAGATTGAAAATGCAAAAAATATCGATTTTCAACAAGGCGTAATCATAGAAAGATATACAGGCTTTAATTATACTTATTACAGCACGTCGATCGGCGGATCAAGCTACGAGATGACAATGCAGGCCAAGGTTGGAAACACCTCGGTGGAAATTGTGGTTGCCGTTGTCAAGAATGACAACGGATATGGGATTTATTCATTAACTGTCTACTGATTTACAAAAGAGGCACCCGCTCGGGTGCCTCTTTTGTGTGACGTGTGGCCGATTTAGATGCAAAACCGTGTGTAGCTGATTTAGATGCAAGATGGTTTTGCAGAGGGTAGACTAATCCCTTGGTGATGATGGGAGTTAAAAGGTTCCGCGATCTACCGGACTTTTAACGCTATGCTTGCAACGAAGCCTATGTATTATTCATTAACGGTTTTATCTGCGACGATCTTACATCTGTCGCACTTGTAGTCAAATAAATCATCTTCGTTTTGCTTCCAATCGTTTCCGCAAATCGGGCATTTAGACGGTTGTTTTCCATAGAATCGGTATAGATAATAATATACCGGCTTTTTCAATTCGCTTTCGAGTTTTCTGCAAACAGATAGTCCTTTTTGATTTAGACGGCTACTCATGTTTGAGAGCATTTTATGCGCACTGATTTCTCCAATGCCGGTTACATAGAATAGTTTGTCATATGCGGCATAATTGGTCTCCCAAGATGTTAACTCTGTAACAGTTTCTACTGATAGGGTTGGCAGTAAATAATAAGGAATATTGCCTCTGCAATGTCCGCAACAAACAGGAGACATATCTCGCAAATGCGGATGAATACACAAAACATAGTGTTCTGCATCTTTTCCTGTTGCAACGTCATCGCTGTATGTAAAATCATCTCCAACGTATTTCTTTTCAATTGGTTTTGTCAAATGAGGTGAAAGCCGTTGTAATGCTTCTTTTGTGTATATGTCATAATATTTTTCGTCGAGAGAATCCTCGTACGGGACAGTCACTCTTACGATTCGCATATTATCTGTGCCCGAAATGTTTATCGTCTCAAATATTATTTGGTTGTTTCCTGACAAAGAACAAAGATAATCTGTTATCAAATAATCTTCGAACTCCGGTTTTAGGTAGAAAAACAAATCATAAACGAACATTACTCCACC
>JAFULC010000038.1 GCA_017483305.1 Clostridia bacterium
AGGGAGTGAAAATGGGGATTGAAGGCACTTTCGTTTTTAAAGAGTTTTTATTACTAATGACGCTATTGCTGATAATGGCGAGCGTTGCCTCGTCGCTTACTCTCCCGTTTGTTTTCAAATACGGAGTAGAAAAAGGGCGCGGTGCCTACTATGTGATGATAGGTGTGGTGTGTGCAGGAAGCATTATCGCAACTACGGTCTTTAAGGAAGGTCTGCAAAATGAAATTCAACTGAACGCCGTTTTGCCTATCGCTTGCCTTGTGGGTATCGGAATATATGTGCTTTCTTGGTATCTATCCGTTGTGTTCTATAAAAAGAAAGAAATGTAATAAGCTTAGCCCTCGTTCCAAAAGGAGCGAGGGCTGTTGTCATTCTACTATTCCAATAACCCTACCGCAACAGTAAACGCTATCGTTCTCACCAATGCGAATAGGCTTGTACTTTTCATTATGAGAGATCAGACCCTTGTTGCCAAGCTCCTTGATGTATACGTCGCCATTGACAACGAAGATTCCAACCTCACCCATGTCAACAGCATCGCACTTCTCAACGAACACCTTGTCGCCGTCGTGGTATGTAGGCTCCATACTGTCACCGCCAACGGAGATAACAAAGTCAGCCTGTTCCGCTTCTGCACTTTCGGGAACGAACAAATCCTCCGCCAGATCACTGTCAAGGATATTACCCGTGCCGGCAGATGCAGGGAGCGTGTACCAATCGATCTTCAGCATACGAGGCTTGGGCTTTCTTGTCAGCGCCGTCACACGTTTATATTCGCTGTCGATCATATAATCAACAACCTCTTTACCGTGCTCATCAAGGGCGCGGTATTTTTGTAATGTATTCCATTCGGTAGCGGTAGGGCGTTGCGCCATGGACTTGCAACCGATAAGCTCATCTGCAGATACGCCGAGCAGGTCGCAAAGCTTCGCCAATTTATCGCAATCAGGGCGGCCGATACCTTTCTCCCAGTTATAGATAACTCTGCCCGAACTCTCCCCAAGAGCATCAGCGATGTCCTGCTGGGTCATGCCTTTTAATAAGCGGTACTCCTTGATACGAGAACCGATGGTATCCATACTATATACCTCCTCACGGTATGATGGATACATTTTATCACATTTCTTTGGAATTGTCAAGAGAAAATACAAAAATATTATATAAACCTCTTGACAATACAACGATATTGTAGTATAATAGCAAATACCAAAGAAAATTGGAATACAGGGGTCATCAGACTTACGATATTAGAGAAAAGCAGAAGAATGGAGGTAACCATGACAGAGCAAAACGATCCTAAAAAGTTTCATACCATAGACGGAACGGTCATTATGAATAAGCAAATGCCGCCTCTGCGATATACAATAGCCGAGATACTCCCAGCAGGGCTTACCTTATTTTCGGGAGACTCCAAGATAGGTAAATCGCTCTTGGCAGTTAATATGTGCGTAGCCGTATCCAAGGGTGAACCTTTTCTTGATTTTCCGACCAACAAAGGAACAGTATTATATTTGGCGCTGGAGGACACCGAAAGCCGAATACAGCGGAGAGTCTTTTCTCTGACGGATACGCTGGACAGCAATTTTCATTTCTCTAATGAACGGTATCGTTTGGATGACGGTCTGATTGAAGCCATGGAGGACTTCATGAAAGAATATCCCGAAACCAATCTCATTGTCATTGACGTTCTCCAATATATTCGTCCGCAGAGCAAAGGTGGAAATGTCTATAAGGAAGATTATAATGATATGATCCCCCTGCACGAATTTACCCAACGGCATCATAACCTCTCCCTCGTGCTGATCCATCATACGAATAAAAGTAACGTATCAGATCAACTTCGTGCTTCCTCCGGTTCGACTGCCATCGTTGGCGCAGTGGATAACTATTGGCTGTTGCAACGTCCAATGCGCGCGCTCCGAAGCGGTAGCCTTTACTGCTCAGGCAGAGAGATATCCGATAAGGAGATACGGCTATCCTTGAACGAGTCGGGAGTATGGCTTCCCAAGGATCCCGATAACTACAAGGGAGAGATACTATCTCCCGTGGTGGTGGGAACGTATCTGTGGGTAATGTGGCACACGGATATTCTCGAAATCAATGAGAAAACCGACAAGCACCGATCGGAGTATGTCTGCACCGCCACCGAGCTTGCCGAGCAAGTATCGCAGTTGATGGATATGACGCTCCCTGCTAATATGGTCAAGAAAAATTTGACGATGTATCATCATCAATTGGAGCAAATGGGTTTGAGCTTTGAAAACAAGCGCACAGGAAAAAGACGATATTTTATCTTCAACCTTGTTCCCGAATCGTTGCGCAAAACCATACAGACAAGGGATGAACTGCCGAAATATATCAATGACGCTCCTACTGTGGAGGGGGACGAGGATGACGGTGACGGCATGACGGCTGAGCCGATAGTAGGCGAAAGATGTCACTACCCGAAGAAAGGACCTCTTTCTGTCAGCGTAAGTCCATTCAATGGAAACAGTTTTTCAACCCCAAACCATTCTCGCAAGCGGCGACTGGAGAAAGGACATGACCTTCACGATCATAATGACAATGACGGCAACGCTCCACTCCCCACATAGCTGTCATGCTGTCACCAAACGTCAATAATTGACACGCATAATCAAAGAAAAGGCGATTAAGAACCGGTTTCAACGCCTCAAAATAAGGCGTTGAAAATAAGGTTTTCGTAATATACCCCACTTGCGGTGTACACCGACGGAATTTGGGCTTTTGCTGATTTTGAGATCAGTAAACGATGCGTTGCCCAATGCGAGTTCTCACGTTGGGAATTTCGCAAATAACGCCGATGAAGACCGAGGCTTTTTTGAATAAAAATAGGGGTGCTTCTCACGGAACGGAAAAACAGGAGGTTTTTGAAAAATCTATTATGATTAACAGAATTCGAAGCAATATTCAAACCAATTATACCTTTTGCGATATCATACGCAAGCCTACGGCAAAGCAAATAGCTTTTTTGGAAGAGTTAATCATGTCACCGGCAATCGAGGATAAGGAAGAATACCGATTCTATTATCGAATCCTAAAAGCAGAAGAAGCAATGCTCAGCGGACAATGGGATTCGATCAGCAGTTTCATTTTCGGAGAGGCTGAGAACGGCGCTATCGTTTTGAAAATTGGGCAACGAATCATTCCGAAGCCGATCCAATATCGAATTGCGATAAGCCTATATACCGATAAAGGCGATATGTATGATGAAATAGTAAATATAGTAAAAAACGGCAGAGAGCATCGTCCAAACGATTGGGACAAGGAAATGCCCGAATGCGTGCGTAAAGCAAACACATTCACCGTTTATCGTGCAGGGAAAGAAAGTATAGACAAGGCAGTTGACTCTCTATCATGGACATTATGGCGAGACGTTGCCGAGTGGTTTGCTGAGCGGCATGAGCATTACGGGCAAGAAAAACAGCACTTGTATAAGGCGACTATTTCTGCCGATGACGTTATAGCTTTTACAAATTCGAGGCGGGAGTTTGAGATCATACAGTATGGGGGAGTCAGAGACATTGAGGAACTTCCTCGTATCGGTGTATCTGCAGAATACAAAGAGTTATTTTCTGCAACCAGCTATGATTTCCATAAGGATCAAGAAAATAGAACCACTGCTCTTGATCTCTTCGCAAAATGGTATCGGCAGAATAATGCAATGGGGGAAACATGATCACAGGCATCAAGAAAACGCATAAAACGACCGAAATATATTTTGATGAGGCTGACGAGTGGACTACGGTCAGGACATACAACACCAGCCTCAAGAACAGGCTCCTTGCTTTCTCAATGGAGCACCCGGAGTTGTGCGCGCAGACAGATGATGACGGATTCGGAGGGCTCTCCTTCCGCATTCAAAAGAGATGTTTCACCTATCGTCTGGTAGCTCCGTACTCTGAGGAACGCAAGGCAACGGCAAGGGCTAAAATGAACGAGCTCAATGCGAGAAAGTGAAAAGAGACCGCCGAAGCGATCTCTTTGAACATTATTCTTTTGGCATATTGCGAAGGACGGAGAGCTGGTCTCTTCTGCCATAAACAACAGCAGTAACCCAAACGGTAGAGGTGTCCTCGTTCACCCAATAGTAAACGATAAAATTCTCAACCGTCAATTTATGAATGCCTTCTGTTCTCCACGGCTCTTCATCCACAAGGGGATAGCGAAGCGGCATATGGTCGAGAGTCAGAATCTCTTTCTTGATGCGGTCAGACCAGCGCCGTGCTACCTCGGGTTCAAGCAGAACCTTGGAGATATACCCCACGGCTTCCTTCAACTGCGCCAGCGCGTTATTTGTCAGTTTAACTTTATATGTCATAGTCAGATACTCTTGTTGATTTCGGCAAAAGCATCTTCGATGTCAACACCCTGACCTGCCTTTGCTTCCGAAAGTCCTTTCGCCATCATTGTGTTGAACTGTGCATCGGTCATCGAATCACGGGTCTGCAATGCAGGGACGGAGAACGAATAAGGGATGCTGTTGGTCATAATAATTTGGCGATAAAGAGAATCAATCAATACAGAAACAGGGATGCCGAGTTGCTCCAATACTTCCTCTGCTTGTTGTTTGATTTCGGGGCTGACTCGCGCGGTTACGTTTGCGGTTTTCGTTGCCATAGTATGCACCACCTTTCTGCTATTAGTATACCACATTGTATGGCGAATTGCAATACAAAACTTACATTTTGTTTGTGTAAATTTTGGAAGAAGGTACTGCACTTGGTTGCTGTTCTCACCCTCCAAAATCTGTGATGCAGGAACCAAAGAAAACGCTATCGGCAAAATAGCGTTTTAAAACCAACATTGGAGTTATGGATATTTTGCCGCACATGGCAAGGTCACTATTTTTTCTGTTTTCCCGACGCTCGCGTCTGGGGCAAGCATAGCGCGTGGCAGTCCACCGCCAAATGGCGGCGCCCTCCTCGCACCGTCCCTGCGCTCGCGCTGGAACATGATCGGGCAGAAGCCCGAACCCACTTTTCATTTTTGTAGCATAGTTTCAGATGAGAAAGGAGATTTTTAGTGGGCAGATCACAAGAAGAAACCATCAACATTCGTCTCACGACGGAAGAAAAATCAGCCGTGCTTGACCGCATGAAAGAGGCAGTTGCGCCATCACTTCGAGAGTATGTTTTGAGGATGTGCATGGATGGAAAGATCGTTGTCAACACCGACCTTCGAGAGCTGAATCAGGAGCTTCGCTATCAGGGAAACAATCTCAACCAGCTTGCAAAGCTCTGCCATCAAGGCAGGATCTCTGCGGTCGATCTCTCGGAATTAGTGTCTCTCTATCGGCAAATCCTTATGGCTCTTGGAGGTGAAAACGATGGCGGTAATAGAAAGTATTCCCGAAAAGAATCAGACGCCGAGCGCACAGAAAGGCGTGCTTGATTACTGTATGCAGCCGTCAAAAACGCTGGATGAGGACGAACAGCTCGCCTATATTTCAGGATATAACTGTGTCCCGGAGCTGGCGAACGAATCCTTCCTTGCCACGCAAAAAATATACGGTCACGAGCCGGATGGCGTGAGGTTTTATCATTTCGTTCAGTCCTTCAAAATAGGAGAGGACATCTCACCGCAAGAGGCAAATGAAATTGGAATGGAGCTCGTCCGAGGCTTTGAAAAATTCAAAAACCATGAGGCAATCGTCGCCACTCATATAGACAAAGACCACCTCCACAATCATATTGTCGTATGCGCTTATGACTTCGAAAGTGGTTTGAAATTGCATTATAATAAATATTTTCTCGGCGACCTTCGTCACAAAAGCGATGAGATATGTCAGGCACATGGGCTCAAGGTTCTGCAAAAATATAACCCAAACGTGAAATCTCAACGCCTCGGCCCCAAGGAATATCGAGCCGCTTTGAACGGCAACAGCTGGAAGATGGCTCTGCGAGTGGCAATTGATTTTTGTATGACGAGGGCAAAAAATAAGGATGAGTTTCAGCGCGAGATGAAGAAGCTCGGCTACGATATGGTGTGGACACCGGAGAGAAAATATATCACGTACATCTGCCCAACACAAAACGGAAAAGAATGCAGAGTCCGTGATATAAAACTAAACGATGAAAAATATCTAAAGGAGAATATGGAACATGAATTCAGGATCAGGACAGAGTTATATGGACAAGCTCAAGGCAATGAATATGCCGCTGGCAATACAGCAAGCGATGCAGGAAGAACAGCAGGAGGAACAGACGGAACAGGAGATTCCGATGGTGCAGATCAGCGCGGAGGAATGGATTCGTCTGAGCGAAACGATACGCAGAATGGAGGCTCTGTCAGCCCAGCTGTCGGCGCAGAAAGCGGTTGTAGCGAGCGAGGCGAGCAAGTACACCGAGAAGATGATGAGGGCGGCAGAGGAGCAGAAAGAGGCAACGGAGAAGGCTCTGCGCAAGGTGACGAAGGAAGCGGCCGAACAGGTTGGGAAAGCGAGCGAGAGAGCTTCAGAAGTTATCGACAGAAGAATTCGTCGGGACGAGGCACTGTGGTGGCTCCGACTCGCTCTCACGGCAGTTCCCATGCTGTTGGTCTTACTCTTATGGGTGCACGTGGGATTGCGAATGTAGGTAATATCATCGAGGCTGACGGCGAGGAATCCGAGGAAGAAAAGCGTGAGCGAGAAGCAAGACACGCAGGTGAGGGTGTCGGCGCTGTCGTAGGCTTCGGTATAGGTGCTGTAATAGAACTGTCTCAGCCAAAGTCAACATCGACGGATGATGTTGACGATGGTGAGGACGAATGATTTGAAATTACGATGTGAGAAAGGATG
>JAFULC010000039.1 GCA_017483305.1 Clostridia bacterium
GATCAGCGTGATACTCCGTTAAGAGTATCACGCTGATCTCTGCCTTCTTTTATTAATACGAGCTGATCGGGATGCTTTCGTCGTCAACTCCCTTGGAGATCTGACGGACAACGACGTAATAGCTATAATTATCGTTGACCTTGACACAAACTCTGTCTCCGACCTTTTTACCAAGCAAAGCCTTACCAAGCGGCGATTCCTTGCTGAGATATCCATGCAAAACGTCCTGGCGCAGAGTTGTAACTATCTGTCTCTGCTCCTCCTCGTCGTCCTCCTCGACGTAATAAGTCACTGTATCGAAAAGGCAGATCGCGTCGCTCTTTTGCTCGACCTTGATGACTCTTGCGGTCTCGATCATTTTCTTGAGGTAGCGGATGCGGCTTTCGTTTGCATTCTTCTCTCTTTTTGCCTCTTTATATTCGGCGTTTTCGCTGAGGTCTCCGAACTCTCTCGTTCTCTGCACCTCTGCGAGCAGCTGAGGACGGAGGACACACATGCGGTAGTCGACCTCCTCCTGCATTTTCTTTATATCAACGGCTGTTAACTCGTCGTGCATAATAAATACTTCCTTTATATATTTTGTTTGCGGAGCTTTTCGAGTATTTTTTCAAAATTCTCGGGGAGAGGTGACTCGAAGTGCATTTTTTCTTTCGTGCGTGGGTGAGTCAGCTCAAGCTCCTTGGCGTGCAGGCACTGACCGCTGATGAGCGCCTTGGTCTCTGATTCGAATTTGGTGCTTCCGCCGCCGTAGACAAGGTCTCCGACAAGAGGATGCCCTATCGACGACAAATGAACTCTTATCTGGTGTGTTCTGCCCGTTTCGAGCTTACATTTGACGTAAGTAAATCTTCCCGTGGGGATCTGATAGCGCTCGACGGTCTCAAAATGCGTTATTGCCTCTCTCGATCTTCTCTCAGGGTCGGTTATCACCGCCATTTTCTTGCGGTCGGTGGGGTGACGGCCGATGGGCTTGTTTACAGTGCCGCTGTCATCCTTAATATTGCCGATCGCAATGGCGTGATAGACACGACTGACCTCGTGGGTCTTTAACTGCTCGGAGAGCGAGAGGTGCGCTTCGTCATTCTTCGCCACCACCAAAAGTCCCGACGTGTCCTTGTCTATTCTATGGACTATTCCAGGGCGGACAACGCCGCCGATTCCCGAAAGCGAGTCCTTACAGTGATAAAGCAGGGCGTTGACGAGCGTGCCCGTATATATTCCCGTAGCGGGGTGGACTATCATTCCCGAGGGCTTATTGATAACAATAATGTCATCGTCCTCGTATATTATGTCGAGGGGTATGTTCTCGGGGATCGCCTCGTCTGCCTCGGGCTCGGGGAATCTGATCTCCACCTCGTCAAGCTTGCGGAGCTTATAGTTTTTGCTCGCCATCTTGCCGTTGACCGACACCGCTCCGTTTTCGATCAGCTTGGTTATAAACGATCTCGTCTGGTCGGTGCTTTGAGTCAGAAATCGGTCGAGGCGCTCGTCCACAAGCTCGTCGGGCACTGAAAGGCTGAGTATTTCCTCCGTGCTTATATCCTCGGTCTGCTCAAGGCTCTTTATCTCATCAAGGCTCATTTTCGTCTCCGTTTTGGTCGGCTACCTCTGCCGCGGCTGCAAGCTTTTGCGCCTTCTCTGCCTTAATTTGCTTGACCGTGTCGAGAATCATCCAAAGCGCCAGAAGTCCTGCGCCTACGCAGACACAAATGTCCGCTACGTTGAATATCCACATCCACAATTTTGGGAATGCACAGAAATCGATGAAATCTATAACATAGCCGAGTCTTATGCGGTCGATCATATTTCCGATGCCGCCGCCCGTTACGAGAATGAGAGCGGAGAGCAAAAGCTTATCCTGCGGCTTCTTCCAGAAAAGGTAGCCAAGGATAGCAACTATCGCGACCGTGGACAAGATCATAAATATCCAGCGCGCGTTATCAAGCGAGCCGAACGCCGCTCCGTCGTTATGGATATATGTGAATCTAAAAACGCCCGGTATGACGTCTATCGATTCGTGCAGCTCCATATTTGCCACGACCAGATATTTTGTGACCTGATCTGCCACTACGGATACTATCATTAAAACAATCGATACGATTATCGCTGTCATTTGTGTAATTCCTTTCAACCGTGTTGAGCGTTTTTCCTGTAGAAAGACGGGAAAACGTCTAACACTTTCACATTTTTGGGAAAGCTTTTGAAGATGGGGGTGCGGGGGAAGGAAGCTTTTCTCGAAAAGTTCCTTCCCCCGCAAACTCATATTAAATCAACAGCTTTCTGCAACGCTCGCAGAGGAAGCCGCCCTCGTCGTCGGTCACGCCCTCGGTGGAGTACGACCAGCATCTGCCGCACTTACAACCGTCCGCGTTCTGAACGAGAACTGCGATACCTGTCTGGGTTTCGGCAAATGCGCCCTCGGGAGCATCGCCCTTGACCACGTATGCAGCCGAGGTGATATAGATCTCGGCGAGCTTATCGGCAAACGCGCAGAGCACGCCGTAAGCCTCGTCGTCATTTGTATAAACGGTAACCTTCGCATCGAGAGACTTACCTATCATCTTGTTGGCGCGAGCAAGCTCGAGTGCCTTCATAACGTCGTCTCTGTACTCGAAGAGCTTATCCCACTTTGCGCAAAGCTCTGCGGTCTTCTCTGCAAGGCTTGCGTCGTACATAGGCATATCGTTGAGGAACACGCTCTCGGTCTTGTCGCTCTCTGCATGAGGCATGTGCTTCCAGATCTCCTCTGCTGTAAAGGAGATAACGGGAGCCAGCAGTCTTGTGATCGCGTTCAGAACGAGATAGAGCGCACTCTGTCCGCTTCTTCTTGCCGCACTGTTTGCCTTTTCGACGTAGAGACGGTCCTTGGTGATGTCTATATAGAGCTTGGAGAGCTCGATGGTGCAGAACTTATTGATAGCGTGGTAAACGATATGGAACTCATACTCGTCATACGCCTCGAGGCACTGCTTGACAAGCTTGTTGGTCTCGGCTACGATCCAACGGTCGATCTCAAGCATATCGTCGTATGCGACAAGGTCGGTATCGGGATTGAAATCGCCGAGGTTTGCCATCATAATACGGGCGGTGTTTCTGATCTTTCTGTAAGACTCGGAAAGCTGCTTGAAGATGTTGTCGGAGCAACGGACGTCTGCGTGATAGTCGCTCGATGCCGCCCAAAGACGAACAAGCTCTGCGCCGTACTTCTTAACGATGTCGTCGGGGCTGATAGAGTTTCCAAGCGACTTGTGCATCGCCTTACCCTCACCGTCAACTACCCAACCGTGAGTCAGAACGGCTCTGAAGGGCGCCTTTGCCTCACCCGTTGCGCCAACCGCGGTGAGAAGCGAGGCCTGGAACCATCCTCTGTACTGGTCACCGCCCTCGAGATAGATGTCGGAGGGCCAGCTGAGATCTTCTCTCTGATCAAGCACTGCGTAATGGGACGAGCCGGAATCAAACCAACCGTCAAGCGTGTTGGTCTCCTTGCTAAAGCTATGCGCCTTGCCGCAATGAGGACATACGAATCCCTCGGGAAGGATCTCGTTTGCTTCCATCATAAACCAAGCGTTAGATCCCTTTTCGCCGAAGAGCTTCGAGACGATATCGATGGTCTCGTCGTTGCAGATGGGCTTCTTGCAATCGTCGCAATAGAATACGGGAATAGGCAGACCCCAATGACGCTGACGGGAGATACACCAGTCGGCTCTCTCTCTGATCATCTGGATCATTCTTTCCTCACCCCAAGCGGGAAGCCACTTGACAGGCTTACAAGCCTCAACCGCCGCGTCCTTGAAGGATTCGACCGAGCAGAACCACTGAGGAGTTGCGCGGAAGATGAGGGGAGACTTACATCTCCAGCAGTGAGGATACTCGTGCTCGATCTCCTCGCTTGCGAGAAGCGCACCTGTCTCCTTCATATCCTCGAGTATTGCATCGTTGGATACCGCGTAGTACATGCCCGCAAACTTGCCTGCGTCCTCGGTCTGATAGCCTCGGTCGTCTACGGGAACGATGATATCAATATTATAACGGCGGCAGGTCTGATAGTCGTCTGCGCCGAAGCCGGGTGCTGTGTGTACGCATCCCGTACCGCTATCCATAGTTACGTAATCTGCATTGACTACAACACTCTTTCTGTCAAGGAAGGGGTGCTGCGCGGTCATATACTCGAACTCCGAGCCCGCCATGGTTGTAAGGATCTCGTAGCTCTCTATGCCTGCCGCCTTCATAGTCTTTTCGATGAGGGCCTTTGCAAGAACGTAGGTCTCGCCGCTCTCTGCCTTTACAAGCGCATACTCCTCGACGGGATTGAGCGCGATAGCAAGGTTGCCGGGCAGAGTCCATGTGGTAGTCGTCCAGATGACGAAATAGGTATTATTAAGGTCGCAGACAGAGGCGAGCTTGCCCTTGTCGTCGCTGACCTTGAACTTTACGTAAATAGAGGTGCACTTATCGGTCTGGTACTCGATCTCTGCCTCTGCGAGCGCGGTCTCGTCCTTGGGGCACCAATAAACAGGCTTAAGTCCCTTGTAGATGTATCCCTTCTTGAACATCTCGCCGAACACCCTGACCTCTGTCGCCTCGAACTCGGGGGACATAGTGGTATAAGGATGCTCCCAGTCGCCTACAAGTCCGAGTCTCTTGAACTGCTCCATCTGAGTGTCGATAAAGCCCTGCGCGAATTTTTCGCAGGCGGAGCGGAACTCGGGGATCGACATCTTCTTGCGGTCGATCTTATTCTTCTTGAGAATTGCAGACTCGATGGGCATACCGTGGTTATCCCAGCCGGGTACGTAGGAGATCTTGTATCCCGTCATCGCTTTATACTTGTTGATAAAGTCCTTGATGGTCTTATTGAGGGCGTGACCCATGTGGATGTTTCCGTTTGAGAAGGGAGGGCCGTCGTGGAAGGAAAATACCTTTCCGTCAGCTCTGACCTCGATCATTTTGTTATAAAGATCGATGTCATCCCAATATTTCAGGGTCTCGGGCTCTCTCTGGGGGAGATTCGCCTTCATTGAAAATTCTGTTTTAGGTAGATTGAGTGAACTTGTGTAGTCCTTTGCCATAATAGTTCTCCAAAATTTAAATGTATATAGATTTTATTTGTAATCAAACGTATTTGCGGGCAACCATACGCAGTCTGCCACGCTTCGTCTCTCCGTCGAAGGAGAGAACGTCATACTTTCCGTATCCGCGCACGCTTACTGTGCTGGGGATACTCAAAGCAAGGTCGCATCTGTCCTCGGGGAGATAATTTACCTCGCAAAGACCGCTTTTTATCGCAATCTGCGCTTTTTCTCTCGACAGGTTGGTCAAGGCTCCGACTATGCAATCAAGTCGGTTTGATGCCACCGTGTCGCTGATGGGCAAATATTCCCTTCTGACCTCAAGCTCCGATATGCTTTCATACTCGCTTGCCGTGACCTTATCGGAAGCGACACGGTCGATGCTTGCAAGCAGAAAATCGAAGATCTTATCGGTGCAGAACAAAACTGCACTATAGTCGCTCAGAATTGCGATGTCACCAAGTGAGCTTCGTTCTATTCCGAGCGCGAGGAGCGAGCCGAGATAGTCTCTGTGAGAGAGCGTGCGGTATCCGCTGCCCTGTATCCTCACCGCTCTGATCAAGCCTGACATCTCGTCGGGAAAATAAGCTCTCGTCTTTTCCTCGGCATCACCGTCAATGTCCGACAAGAATGACGGCAAGACGAAAATGCGCTTTCTTTCGGCTTCGTTATAGCCGCCGAAAAGGAAAAAGCGGTTCGATGCACCAAGCTCCTTCATATAAACGGAGGCAAACGCCGCCTCTGAGGGAGTCAAAAAATTTCCGCACACAAGCTCCCCGCGGTCTGCTTTCCTGAGAAGATCCTCGATTCTTGACGCGAGAAGCTTTTGTGCATCGGTAATATTTAATTTCATAGCTTACAGAAATGATTTCAAGAGTATCTCCAGAAGGAAGATAACAATATACGTGAACGCGTACGACACGTCGATCGGGATCCCCTGAAACCAGTTCATTTTGTAAAATAATTTTCTCAGCGGCATTATTGCCGGCTCGGTAAGCACGAACAGAAAGTGAAAAAGCTTTCCTTCGGGCTCGAATATCCAGCTCAGTATCGCTCTTATCATCATCGCAAACGAGATGACCTCAAGAAAGAGGATAACGAAGCTGACCAAAACGTATAGGGGTTCAGGTAACACCGTATCTATCTCCATTCTCTCGCGGCTCTTTGTATGTTTTTTTGCTCTCGCGAGCTGCCGCTATGATCACTCGTTTTCTTCTGCGGGCTCTTCCTCAATGATCTCTTCTTCCTCGAGGGCTTCTATGTCAATATCCTCTTCTGCGCCGTAGGGCAAAAGAACCACGGTGTCTCTGTCGATTCTGCTCAGCTCGCCGTCAAGCGCGTGAACTGCGCCCATTACGTAGTCGAAAAGGCGGAGGAAATTCTCTCTGTCGAGCTCCTCTACACAGATTACGACTACCTTGCCGTCTCTGTACGCCTCAACTATTGCGCGGCTGTCCTGGCAGGTCTTGGGTGTAAAGGTCTTTTTGCGGAGAGGCTCTACGTTGGCGACCTCCTCTGCGTCGTCCTCGGACCAGGCAACTCTTACCTCGGAAACGTCGCCGTCCTCGGTATCCTCAACGGCATCCTCTACTTGCTCGTCGGTCTCCTCGGGGACCTCGTCGGGATCGGGCTTTCCGTAATACATGCTGTCGTAATCCTCGTCGTAATCGGTTGCGGGTTCGTTTTTCTTTTTCCACCAGGGTTTTTCCATAGTTTTGATTTCCTTTCTTCGTTTTAAGGCATCTGCCGATATGTTAAGATAAATTTTTTACTCTTTTGCAAACATGCTTCTTCCGACGCGCACCATACCGGCGCCGCATTCGATAGCTTCCTCGTAGCTCTCCGACATTCCCATTGAAATTATCGGCTTGTCTGCTCGCCCGAGGACGTTTTTCCAAATATACTCCGCGGTCTCGCGTGTTTTTCCGAAATATGCGAAATAGTCCTCTTTATTTTCGCACCTCGGAGCCATGGTCATAAATCCGCACAGTCTGATATTTTCAAACCTCGCAAGGTCAAGGCAAAAGCCTTCTGCATCCTCATACGCTATGCCGCCCTTGTTCTCCTCGCCGCCCGAATTGATCTCGACGAGCACGTTGGCAATAATGCCGTGCTTTTTCGCCTGCTTATCGATCTCTGCGGCAAGTCGCTCCGAGTCGAGCGAATGTATCATATACACCTTATCGATGATATGCTTGACCTTATTGGTCTGGAGAGAGCCGATGAAATGAACTCTCAAGCCCTCCTTATCAAGCTTATCCCATCGCTCGAGCAGCTGCTGAACGCGATTTTCACCGATATCGTTGATACCGAGCGCCTTGTGTATATAATTTATCTCCTCGGCGGTGGCGCTTTTGACTGCCGACATAAGAGTGATCTCGCTCTCCTGTCTGTTAGCTCGCTTTGCCGCCGCTGCTATTTTGCTTTTTATCCTCCCGACGTTTTCGTCGAGATACGAATAGTTAATGTCCATTTTAATTTATCTGCTTTCCGTCATACAGGTCGTTACCCGATGTGATTATCAGGTCATTTATATACAAATACGGGGTTTTGCTTACGCTTCCCTCGTTTGAATCGCTTTCATAGGTCGCAACGATATAATATCCGCGCCCCTCTCCGATCACCGTGACCCGTCTGAATTCGACCACGTTACCCACGAGGATATAAACGCCTCGCTCGCCGTTAACCGTTGTCAAGGACTCGGAGGGTACTCGGTATCCCGAAAGGGCTCCCATTTTGATCTTTACGCTTTGGTTGCGATCAAAATTGCCTGCCACGGAAAGATCTCTGCTTGAGAAAAGCAAATATCCGTTACCGCCTTCTTCAAGGCATATATTTTCAAGTGTCATTGGTGCGGTTTTATTGCCCTCGCCCGAGAAGGTCAGCTCGTAGTCAAGTCCGACCGAGAAAAGCAGGCAGGTCGCCTCGTCGGTTGGCAGCGCAAGATACCACTTTGTGCTGTGAACGTATCTTCCAACCGTTTCGGAGCCGTATTTCTCGGCACTCTGATCTGCAAGGCTTGAAAGGTCGCTTGGGGTAAGTCCGTCGAGCGCTTTTGAATTGAAAACGCTCTCATATCCGTCGGTTTTGCGGAAGAAATAAAAGCCTTCGTCGCTGACGAGTGTGTTGCCGCCGCCAATACTGTCAAGCAGCTCCTGCTTCTCTTGTTTCAGCGAGGAGGATATATCCTCGGCAACTCCGTCCCGTCCCGTTATCACGGAATAATTGACAAGCGCGCGAAGCACGAGATCTCCGTGCGCATTGGCAGACGTGAAATCTCCGCCGAGAACCGAATTGACGTAAGAATAATACGACGTGGATAAGATCTCATTGACGTGCGCAAGTCCTGCCGCCGAGCTGCCGATCGAAGCGCCAGAGCTTAATCTTTCTATTCGGTCTGAGAGGTCGTTGAGCTTCGCCTGAGCCTCGGCGATCTTGCCTGCACTCTCTCCGCTCATCGCGTAGAAGGTGGCATAAGGCTGATGCACTCCAACTCTCTCTCCGTCTGCGACAAGATAATCGCAAACGCCCACGGAGGCTTGTGTTGCGACGGTTTCGTCCCTGAAAACATAGCCACCGAGGTATACGTAGTCGGTGTCGGTAACGACCTGCGTGCGCTGGGTGGAAAGAGAGGTTGAAAATCCGTTTGAAAGCTGCACGGAAAAGTAGATAAACAGCGCGAAAACGGCAAAAAGAATCACTCCGTTTACAACGGATTGCTTATACCTTTTCTCGCTCTTTTGCTCTCTCACTTTTCTTTTCCCTCTTTACGATATCGTATTTTGCCAATACATATTTAATTATAACATATAAATATCTTTATTAAAAGAGATTTACCGAAATATTTACAATATCTTCAAATGTTTTTAAATTATTTCCGTCGTCAACGTAGACCTTATGGGCATAATCCTTTCCAGAAAACCAAGTGGTCTGTCTTTTCGCGTAGCGACGGGTCGCTTTTTTGAGCTCCTCGACACAGTTTTCAAGGCTATCCTCGCCGCGAAGGTATGGGAGCAATTCCTTATATCCGATCGCCTGCGCGGCAGTCTGTGACCGCTCGAAAACACCCTCATCCATAAGCCTTTTTGTTTCGTCGAGCAAGCCCTGCTCTATCATAAGATCGACTCTTTTTTCGATCCTTTCGTAAAGCAGCTCTCGGTTTTGGAACGCAAGCGTTATTACCTTATGGTCGTATTTTTCGACTATTTCGGCATTTTTCTTATCTATCTCGCTCTTTTTCTGACCCGTGACGAGACAGATCTCAATGGCGCGCATAACTCTTTTGACATTGTTTTTATGTATCGTTGCCGCTGCCTCGGGGTCAAGCTCTACAAGTCGCTCGTAGAGCGCATCGATCCCCCTCTCCTCGACGAACTGCTTTAATTGCGCGCGAAGACCTTCGTCGCAAGCCGCTCCGTCGTCGTTTCCCCCGCGCAAAAAGCGGTCGAGGTAAAGTCCCGTGCCGCCGCAAAATATCGGCAGCTTACCGCGCGACACTATATCTGCGACGGCAGCCTCCGCATCCTTGACATAATCCGAGCAGGAATAGGGTGCGTCGGGTGGCAAAATATCGATTAGATGGTGTTTGACCTCGGCAAGCTCCTCTTTTGTGGGCTTTGCCGTGCCTATATCCATTGTGCGATATATCTGCATAGAGTCGCAGGAGATTATCTCTCCTCCAAGGCGCTTGGCAAGCTCTATTGCAAGTGCGGTCTTGCCCGATGCGGTGGGTCCTGTGACCGCAATTATCTTTATTTTCTTTTCGCTCAAAGCGGACATATCTGTGTTCCGTCCATATCAATATAATTCTTTTTTACGCCGAGCTCCTCCATCCATCCGCGGACCTCGACGGTCTTGAAAACGTGGGTATTGAAGCCTTTACCCGCGTCATTTTCCCAGAGCCACCTCGGGGCGCACCAAAGGCAGATTTCGGGTCGCACCGCCTCGTAAAATTCTCTTGTGACTCCCTGCTGACCGTGGTGCGCCATCTGACAGATATCACAGTCAAGCATATCGGTGCCTACATATTTCGCGAGTATTTTATTGCCTGCCTCCGCGCCGCAATCGGCAAGGAAAAGCGCAGTCTTGCCGCCAAGCGTCATTTTGAAGACGGTTGACGAGTTATTTGTCACATTGGAAATGATCTCAGAGTCGGTGGTGTAAAGTATCTCAAATTTTGCTTCTCCGATCTCGTACGTGTCACCGCCTGAGACAATACAGGTTTTATCGGCAAACAGTGGCAGGAGGCTGTAAAACTCCTTTGCGGTCTCTGCCGCGTTGCGATCGCGCCCTCTCAACAGAAACTGCACCGAGGGGAAATTATAATAAACCTTGCCTATCTCGATCTCATCGCTCATATTTTGCACGACCTCGAAGAATGCGCCGACGTGGTCCTTGTGCGAATGGGTGAGAAACCAAGCGTCAATGCGCGGCTTTATCTCTCCCGTCAGCTTTTTGAGATAGTCGACGAAATATCTCGCGTCCTCGCGGTGACCGCCGTCTATCGCGATGATCTTGCCGCTCTCGGTCGTTATGATGAAGCTCTCCATCTGTATTGGAGTTTGGGAGTGCAGAAGATGTATGGCGTTTTTCATAAAATCTCCATTCGTAAAATTGGTAAGATAGACACGACATCTACAATGTGAATAAGAAAAATCGTTTATCTTTCATTGAATAAACATGGCGTCGCCGAACGAGAAAAATCTGTATTTCTCATCAACTGCGATCTTGTATGCCTCCATAATGTGCTCTCTGTCGTAGAGGGCTGAAACGAGCATTATAAGAGTGCTCTGCGGCAGATGAAAATTTGTAATGAGCGCATCAACCGCCTTGAACTTATATCCCGGGTAGATGAAAATGCCCGTGTCGGCATTCATCGGGTGAACAATGCCCTGCTCGTCCGAGGCGCTTTCAAGCGTGCGGCAGGACGTCGTGCCGACACAAATGACCCTTCCGCCCGCGGCACGACGGGAGTTTATAATGTCCGCACTCTCCTTTGAGACCGAGAAAAACTCGGTGTGCATCACGTGCTCGTCAAGTCTGTCCGCCTTTACGGGACGGAACGTGCCAAGTCCGACGTGGAGCATTACGGGAGCTATTGCAACGCCCTTTTCTTTAAGCTTCGCAAGCAATTCCTCGGTAAAATGCAAGCCCGCCGTAGGTGCTGCCGCCGAGCCGTTTTCTCTGGCGTAGACGGTCTGATAGCGGCTCTTATCCTGAAGCTGCTCGGTTATGTAGGGTGGCAGGGGCATAAGTCCTATCTCGTGGAGCACGTTGTATATGTTTTCGTATTTTCCCTTGTCGTAGTCAAATTTGATGAGGCGGTTGCCCTCCTCGGTTATCTCCTTGACCTCGCCGACAAGAGCGCCGTTGCCAAAGACCTGCCTCATTCCTACCCTTGCGCGCTTGCCCGGCTTGACAAGGCATTCCCAGGTGTCAAGCTCGCCCTGACGGAGCAAAAGCAGCTCGGTGAGCGCTTCCTCTCTGCCCTCGACGTGACCGTAGATTCGTGCGGGGATGACCTTGGAATCGTTGACGACGAGCACGTCGCCCGGATTTATGTAATCGAGGATGTCGTAAAAGTGCTTATGCTCTATGGTGTTTTCTGCTCTGTCAAGCACCATAAGGCGACTGTGGTCGCGCTTCTCCGCAGGGTGCTGCGCGATCAGCTCCTCGGGCAGATAGTAGTCAAAATCCGCCGTGAGCAGATCGGTGGGCTTTTTTTCGTTTATAATTACCTTTTTTTCTTCGTTCATTTTTGCTCCAAGACCGCCATTCCGTGACGAAACCGCCGCGAAAGGCATATATTTTTAATACATAATTATTCATTATGATTATACCACAGACACGCCTTGTTTGCAATACAAAAACACACATTTTTAGCTTTAAAGGGGGATATTTTATGAGCAAAAATAAAAAAAGCATATTTGCAGGTGTTGCGACCGCGCTTGTGACTCCAATATTGAACGGAGAGGTTGACTACATAAGTCTGGGCAAGCTTATCGAATTTCAAATAAATAGCGGCATTGACGCTTTGGTTATATGCGGCACGACGGGAGAAAGCTGTACTCTTTCAGACGATGAGCATAAGGCGATTTTGCAATTTGCGCTCGAAAAGGCCGACGGCAGAGTGCCAATGATAGCGGGCACGGGGTCTAACGACACTCTGCACGCAGTTCAAATGTCGCGTTTTGCCTCGGAGCTCGGCTACGACGCCTTGCTCGTCGTTACACCATATTACAACAAAGCGACCGAACGAGGTCTTATCCAAAGCTATCTGAAGATCGCCGACGCGGCGCGCTGTCCTATCATTCCCTACAATGTGCCGACGCGAACCTGCTGTAATATAACGATGCCCGTGTACCACGAGCTTGCAAAGCACGAAAATATCGTTGCGGTCAAGGAGGCGTCGGGAAACATCTCGGCAGTTGCAGAGCTTATTTCGGAGTATGGAGACGATCTTGACGTGTATTCGGGGAACGACGACCAGACACTGCCTCTGCTTGCGCTTGGCGGCAAGGGTGTGATATCTGTCGTTTCAAATATCATTCCTCGCGAAATGACCGATCTTTGCAACAAATGGTTTGACGGCGACACAAAGAAATGCCGCCGTCTGCACGAAAAATATCTTAAGCTGATGAAAATGATGTTTTGCGAGGTCAACCCGATACCTGTCAAGACCGCTTTGTCGCTCATGGGGCTTTGCTCTGCCGAAATGCGACTTCCGATGTGCGAGATCGGGGAGAAAAACCGCGTGAAGCTCAAAGAGACGCTTTTGGGGTATGGATTGTTAGGGTAAAAACCTCATTGTTCGCCTCTGAAGCAATTTCCACATTTCGTGTATCCGTCTTCTAATAGGTCAGCAATGTCTCCCTTGTAGGTTTTTCTGTTTTCGGGCAATATCAAATCCCCTGTGCCGCATGTTGTCTTGTGTATTTTTTGAGATTTTATATTCAAAACGAAGGTTTCGATTTTGGATTTGTCATTATCCTCCAATTTACTCTGTTCTTCTGTACTCTCGCTCTTTTCTGTAAAATCGTTTGGGTGCGGAGGCTCTTTCGCATCGCAACACGACATTAGAGTAAAAAGGAGAAGTATTATAAGAATTACACACAAAAATGCATTGAGAAAGCGTATTTTTCTCATTTATTCCTCCATAATAACAGTAGCTCTATGCTCTTTTTGCGGAGCACAAGGCAATTATACTCTATTTATCGACAATTGTCAAGAAGTAGGGCAGAATTTATAATTAAAATGACCTGGAGGAATGATATATGATTTCATACGAGCCATTTTATAAAACACTTAAAGAAAAAGGTATCAGCACCTATAAGCTGATAAACACCTACGGAATAAGCCGAAGTCTTCTTGACCGATTAAAGCATAACAAGCCTATTACCACGGTAACACTTGATGATTTGTGCAAAATACTCTCGTGCAACGTAGAGGACATAATTACTTACAAGGAAGACAATATCTGAGTTTGATAATTTAAATATGCAACTGACAGTTTATCAGTGCTACGAGCAAGGAGAACGCGAGCTTCCTTTATGGGCGGCAATAAAGCTTGCCGATTTTACTACAAAGTATCTTTAGACTATCTTGTTGGACGAAAATAAAAGCCTTGACCCTTTTCCCAAAAGTTTTTGGAAGATGGGGGAGGTGCAGGAGGGGGAAGAGACCTTTTTCCCAAAAAGGTCTCTTCCCCCTAC
>JAFULC010000040.1 GCA_017483305.1 Clostridia bacterium
GCGTAAAGAACATCAACGAGGCGATAGACCTTGCAGTTAAGGCAGAGCACGGCAACCGCCACACCGCTCACATGCACTCCAAGAACATCGACAACCTCACCGCATTCGCTCGTGCGGTCGAGACCACTATCTTCGTAAAGAACGCTCCCTCCTATGCCGGCATCGGCTTTGGCGGCGAGGGACACACCACCTTTACGATCGCAGGTCCTACCGGTGAAGGTATTACCTCGGCGCGCAGCTTCACAAGAAAGCGCCGCTGCGTAATGGTCGATAGCTTCAGAATCATCTAAAATCTACGAAAGGATACATAGAGATGGATATCACAGCTTCTCAGATCGAAAGCATCGTTCGTTCCGTGATCAACTCCATGGGCGCGGGCAATGCCCCCACGGCAAACGGTCCCCTCCCCAAGACTGCTCACGTTGCAATGCTTACCGGTGAAAAGAAAATAGAGCTTCAGGAAATTCCCCTTCCCGAGCTCGGCGATAACGATATTCTCGTAAAGGTCGAGGGCGCAGGAATCTGCGGAACCGACGTTCACGAGTGGAAGATGGATCCCTTCGGTCTCGTGCCCGTAATCCTCGGACACGAAGGAACCGGCGAGGTCGTCTACCTCGGCAAGAACGTCAACTGCGACACCGCGGGAAAGTCGCTTAAGGTCGGCGACAAGATCGTAACCTCGGTCATCAGCTGCGGCGAATGCTACGCCTGCCGCATGGTGCCCGGAAGAACAAACCTCTGCGACAATCAGGGCGTTTTCGGTCTTATCGGTGACAAGAGAGGTCAGGCAGAAGGCAACCGCGCAAACGGTTGGTTCGCTGATTATATGGTTATTAAGGGAGGTAAGGGCGTTACCTATTTCCAGGTCAACGAGCTTAACCTCAAGCAGAGAATGATCCTTGAGCTTGCTTGCGTATGCGTACACGCACTCGAGCGCAGCCAGAGCACAGGACTTCTCAATTTCGGCTCCAAGGTTCTCGTGCAGGGCTGCGGTCCCGTTGGTCTGGTTATGATCACGGTTCTCCGTGCGGCAGGTATCAACCACATCATCGCGGTTGACGGAAACGAGGACAGACTTAAGGTAGCACAGAAGATGGGCGCTAAAACAACCATCTGCTTCAAGAGACCCGACGAGGACACTCTCGAAAAGAGAGTTGCAAAGGTCAAGGCCGTTGCAAATAACGTCGGTGCAGACTTCGCATTCCAGTGCACAGGCGCTCCCATCGCGGCAGCTGATATTTACAGCTATATCCGTCGCGGCGGCGGAATGTGCGAGATGGGCTTCTTCGTAAACAACGGCGAATACAAGGTAAATCCTCACTTCGCTATGTGCAACAAGGAGATCAACATCGTCGGCTCGTGGGACTACTCCGCAGAGGACTATCCCAAGACCGTGGCATTCCTCAAGCAGTGCCAGGAAATGAACATTCCGATCGAGGATCTTATCACTCACTCCTTCCCTCTCGACAAGATGAACGAGGCTATGGAAACAAACGTAGCTCAGAAGGGTATTAAGATCTGCTATATCAATGACTGATCAGGAGTCAGGGTATGGCACAGGCACTCGGAATGATTGAGGTCTACGGCTACACGACCTCGATAGTAGTAGCAGACTTGGTGGCAAAGACCGCCGACGTCAAGGTTGTAGCCATTGATAAGAATAAGCCCGCAAACGCAGAGGCGTGCGCGGTGCCGCTCGTTATGGTCGTTAAATTCATGGGCAACGCAGGAGCAGTTCAGTCGGCTCTTGATGCGGGTGTCGAGGAAGCGAAGAGCCGCGGACTTTATATAACCTCCAAGGTCATCGCAGGTCTTGACGATCAGGTACAGTGGTTCGCGGACCTCAACGCAACGGGCAAGGATAAGCTTCGCAATATGGAGCTTTCCGAATAAACAAGTTTTAAAAAAATAAGAACATAAAAAAGGAGATTTTTTATCATGAATGAAGCATTAGGAATGGTTGAGACCAGAGGTCTCGTAGCAGCTATCGAGGCAGCAGATGCTATGGTTAAGGCAGCAAACGTACAGCTCATCGGCTCCGAGAAGATCGGTAGCGGACTCGTATCCGTTATGGTTCGCGGCGACGTTGGCGCAGTAAAGGCAGCAGTTGAAGCAGGCGGCGCAGCAGCAAGCAGACTCGGCGAGGTTATCGCAACTCACGTTATCCCCAGACCTCACACCGACGTAAACAAGCTCCTCCCCACCCTCGGTTAATTTTAGGCTTCGCCAAAAATTAACGTGAAATTTGTCCTTCGGACAAGTGAAATGTTGCTTTGCAACATGAAATACGCCTCCGGCGTGTGAAATGTCGCTTGCGCGCAAGCGACGAGAAGAGTTGCGAATACAAAAAAGCTTGTCCGAGGACAGATCAAACTATTTAGGAGACGAATTATGGAAAAAGCAATTGCACTGCTTGAAGTTCAAGCTATGGTTACGGCTATAGTCGGACTTGACGCAATGGTTAAGACGGCGGATGTTAAGCTCATCCACGTCGAAAAGCGCTTGGGCGGAAGACTTGTGACAGTTGTTGTTGAAGGTACCGTTTCGGCGGTAACTGCCGCACTTGAGGCGGGAGTTGAAGCCGCACAGGCAGTCGGAAACGTAATGTGCAAGGAAGTAATTGCACGTCCCCACCCCGACATCATAAAATTCATCAAGAGTGACAAGGGTGTTTAATCTTAAACCTCTTTCATTATAAGCGCTCGCAAGAGCAACACAAAATTTTAAAAAAATTTATCCAAAAAGGAGATTTTTATCATGAATGAAGCATTAGGAATGGTTGAGACCAGAGGTCTCGTAGCAGCTATCGAGGCAGCAGATGCTATGGTTAAGGCAGCTAACGTACAGCTTATCGGTTCCGAGAAGATCGGTAGCGGACTCGTATCCGTTATGGTTCGCGGCGACGTTGGAGCAGTAAAGGCAGCAGTTGAGGCAGGCGGCGCAGCAGCAGCTAACCTCGGCGAAGTTATCGCTACTCACGTTATCCCCAGACCCCACACCGACGTTAACAAGCTTCTCCCCACACTTGGTTAATTTTTGCCGGGCAAAAATTAACGTGAAATGCTTTGCTTGATAGCAAAGCGTGAAATGTTGCTTGCAAGCAACGTGAAATGCCCCTTCGGAGCATGAAACGTTGCTTGCAGGCAAGCAACGTAGGGTTTGCAAAAAAACAAGCCGTAATTTTCGTATAAAAGCGTTTAAATCGTGAATTTGACCGTTTTTATATGAAAATTATCGCAAAAATCGAAAGGAACGCAACAAATGAGCATTTCGAACAAGGATATTGAAAGCATCTTCAAGAAAATAGTAATGGAAATGGCGGGCGAGACCGCCAAGGGCGGCAACGAGATCCCCGTAGGCATCTCGAACCGTCACATTCACCTGACCAAAGAGGATCTTGAGACCCTTTTCGGCGCGGGCTACGAGCTCACACATCTCAAGGATCTTTCCCAGCCCGGTCAGTATGCCTGCAAGGAGACCTTGACCATCGTAGGTCCCTCCATGAGAGCTATCGAGGGCGTCAGAGTGCTCGGTCCTCTCCGTAAGGCAAGCCAGGTTGAGATTTCCGTGACCGACTCTTACGTTCTCAAGGTAAAGCCCCCTGTTCGCGAGTCGGGCAAGCTTGACGGAAGCGCACCCATCACGATCATCGGTCCTAAGGGCATCGTAAGACTCAATCAGGGCTGTATCATAGCAAAACGCCATATCCACATGAGTCCCGACGACGCGGCTCGCTTCGGAGTCAAGGACGGCGACTATATCGACGTTGACGCTATGAGCGGAACCAAGCGTACCCGCTGGTTCGACGTTCAGGTCAGAGTCCACCCCGACTTCCGCCTTGAAATGCACGTCGACACCGACGATGCAAATGCGGTCGGCTTCAAGAACGGATCTACCGTTACTCCCGTAAAGTAAGAGGTAAAGAAAGATGTTAAAAGGAAAAGTAGTAGGCAATATCGTATCGACCAATAAGCTCGACAAGCTCGTAGGATACAAGTTCCTTGAGATCCAGGTAATCGAGAAGAACGAGCTTACCGACAAATTCATCGTTGCCGTTGACCGCGCTGTCAGCGCAGGTATCGGCGAGGAGGTACTCGTAACCACGGGAAGCAGCGCGCGCGTAGCAGTAGGAGATGAAAGCTCTCCCGTAGACGCGGTCGTTGTCGGAGTAGTCGACAAAAAACAGAGCTGATAGCCAAGATTCACAGAAACACAGAGGAAAACTATGTCTTTAGATGAACTCAAGAAAATAATGCAAGACCACAGCATCGTCGGTGCAGGCGGCGCGGGATTCCCTTCCTACGCAAAGCTCGCCGAGGGCGCTGAGATTCTGGTCATCAACTGCGCGGAATGTGAGCCCTTGATCTACACAGACTTCATGCTTATGCGTGAAAAGATGGACAAGATCGTCGGCGGCGCGCAGATCATAATGGAAAACACGGACATAAAACACACCTACATCTCCATCAAGGAGCACAGAGGTCACATGCTCGGATATACCGACGGTCAGGTTCTCGGTGAGGGTGTTTCGGTCAAGCTCCTCCCTAACGTATACCCCATGGGTGACGAGATCAACCTTATCTACGAGACCACAGGCCGCGTAGTTAAGCCCGGTTGCCTTCCCATCACCTCGGGCATCATCGTCTTCAACGGCGAGACCGTCTACAACGTATGGCGTGCGTACAATATGCACCGCCCCGTCGTTTCCGACTGGTTCACGATCGGCGGCGATATCCCCAAGCGCTACGTCGTTAAAACTCCTATCGGCACTCGCCTCAAGGACGTTTTCGATCAGCTTGGCGTAACCTTTAACCCCGATACCCACGTTATTATCAACGGCGGTCCCTCTATGGGTAAGATCGACGATCTCAACACGATCGTAGTAAACAGAACCTCAAAGAGCTTCCTTATTCTTCCCAAAACCGCTCGCGCGGTCAAGAATAAGCAGGTACATATAGACGATATGCTTCGCCGTGCGGCTTCTGCTTGCTGCGGCTGTACCAGATGCACCGAGATGTGCCCGAGACATACGCTCGGATACCCCATCGAGCCTCACAAGATGATCAGAGTCGCAACAGGAAACGCGGCAGTTGACTATCCAGAGCTCGTAACCACGGCATCGCTCTGCTGCTCCTGCGGCATCTGTGCCGAGGTCTGCTGTCAGGAGATCTCCCCCAAGGACGTCATCCTCAACCTCAAGGGCATTCTCGCCAAGAACAAGCTCAGATTTACCCCCGGAAACGAGGAATACAAGGTCTCCTCAGACCGTCCTAACCGCATGATCGCATCTCATCGCTGGGAGGATATGCTCAACGTCCATGAATATGACGTCGTTCCCGAATTCGTATTCGAAAAGCTCAAGGTCAAGAGAGTTGAGGTCCCCATGGGCACTCACATCGGCGCAAAGGCTATTCCCTGCGTCAAGATTGGCGATATGGTCGAGGAGGCTCAGCGCATAGCTGATGCAGCACCCGGACTTTCTATCCCTCAGTTCGCATCGATCTCGGGTAAGGTCACCTACGTTGACGAAAACAAGGTCGTCATCGAGGCAGTTTAACGGTTTAATCGCAAGAAAGGATTACATAAATGTATCAGGCAATAGGTGTAATTGAACTTAAAAGTATAGCAAAGGGTATCGAGGCTACCGACGCCGCTCTCAAGAGCGCAGGCGTTCAGGTCGTTACCGCCCATGCGGCTTGTCCCGGAAAGTACGAGATCATTCTCACAGGTACTATCTCCAACGTAACAAGCGCGGTCGATCACGTAAAGAGTCGCTTCGAGGAGAAGCTGGTCGACGTTTCGATCATGGGTCGTATCGATCCCCAGGTCATCACTGCCCTTTTCGGCACTGCCCCCACGGAAAAGAAAGGCAGTCTCGGTATAATCGAGACCTTCTCCGCAGCCTCCGCAATCAAGGCGGCAGATATCGCAGTCAAGACCGCTAAGGTCTCGATCTTCGAGCTCCGCACCTCTCGCGGTATGGGCGGTAAGGGCGTTGTTCTCGTAACGGGTGACGTCGGTGACGTTACCGCCGCTGTCGAGGCAGGCGCTCAGCACGCGAAGGATCAGGGCGTATTCTTTAATAGCTCTGTTATCGCTGCTCCCCACGCTGAGCTCTGGGATCAGATGTAAGAGGCGCGTAGCCTCCGGCGGCAAGCTTTTTTGAAAAAAAGCTTGGCAAAAAACTTCCCAAAGGATATATTAAGTACGGACGGTTTTGGTTATAAAACGGTTGCGGTATTTGTTTTGTCCTTATGCTATCGTGTTGATAGCATTTGTAAATCGTTAGTTAAAAAGTATTTTTTAGACTCGATAAATTTTTTGAAAGTTTTTGGGAGTCCAGAACTCTTTTTTCAAAAAGGGTTTTGTAAAAATCCAAATGAAAGGCTAACTTATGAGTCAGATTAAATTTGTAATAGAAAAGAGTCCCCGTATACAGAGGCTTGTTGACCATCTTTACGCCAACATGCCCGAGATCGAGGCAGACAGAGCCGAGCTCATAACCGAGAGCTACAAGGAAACCGAGGGTCTTCCTATCGTCAAGAGACGCTCGGCGGCATTCCGTCACATTATGGAGAACATTCCGATCGTTATCCGCCCCGACGAGCTTATCGTAGGAAGCAACTCGATCGCTCCCCGCGGATGCCAGACCTTCCCCGAATACTCGTTTGAGTGGCTTGAAAAGGAATACGACACGGTCGCAACGAGAGAAGCCGACCCGTTCTACATATCCCCCACCACCGTTGAAAGACTTAAGAAGGTCTATCCCTATTGGAAGGGCAAGACCGTAAGCGATCTCGCGGCTCAGTCGATGGACCCCGAGGTTCTCAACGTCTTCCTCAACCACGGCGTGTTCACCGTCGGTAACTACTTCTACAACGGTATCGGTCACATCAACGTAGACTACGCAAAGGTTATTAACAAGGGACTCGAAGGTGTTATCGAGGAGACAAAGGCGGCACTTGCTAAGCTTTATATCGGAAACGGCGACTATCTGCGCCGCAAGAACTTCCTCGAGTCTGTAATCGAGAGCTGTGAAGCGGTCATCACCTACGCAAAGCGCTATTCCGAGCTTGCTATGCAGGAGGCGCAGAGCTGCAACGACAGCATCCGCAGAGCCGAGCTTCTCAAGATCGCCGAGAACTGTGCTCGCGTTCCCGCAAAGCCCGCGCGTAGCTTCTACGAGGCTTGTCAGGCGTTCTGGTTCATCCAGCAGCTGCTTCAGTGCGAGTCGAGCGGACACTCGATCTCTCCCGGACGCTTCGACCAGTATATGTACCCCCTCTTCAAGCAGGATATCGACGCAGGCAGACTTACACACGAGCAGGCGCAGGAATATCTCGACTGTATCTGGGTAAAGCTCAACGATCTTAACAAGGTCAGAGATGCGGCAAGCGCCGAGGGCTTTGCAGGCTACGGACTTTTCCAGAACCTCATCGTCGGCGGACAGAACGAGGACGGAGTAGACGTCACCAACGACCTCTCCTATATGTGCCTCGAGGCAACTATGCACGTCCGTCTCCCCCAGCCTTCTCTTTCGATCCGTGTATGGAACTGCTCCCCCCACGATCTGCTTATCAAGGCGGCAGCCGTCACCCGTGAGGGTCTCGGTGTTCCCGCATTCTATAACGACGAAGTCATCATCCCGTCTATCATGTCCAGAGGTCTGTCGCTTCAGGATGCTCGCGACTACTGTATCATCGGTTGCGTAGAGCCCCAGAAGGGCGCGAGAACAGACGGCTGGCACGACGCGGCATTCTTCAATATGTGCCGTCCCCTCGAGCTTGTCTTCTCGAACGGTTACGACAAGGGCGAGCTGATCGGTCTGCAGACAGGCGACGTCGAGAAAATGACCACCTTCGAGGAGTTCTTCGAGGCTTACAAGGCTCAGCAGCTCCACATGATCGAAATGATGGTCCACGCCGACAACGCAGTCGACTACGCGCACAGCGTTCGTTGTCCTCTGCCCTTCCAGTCCTGCCTGTGCAACGACTGTATCGAGCGCGGCGTATCGCTTCAGGAAGGCGGCGCGCACTACAACTTCACGGGTCCTCAGGGCTTCGGTATCGCAAATATGACCGACGCGCTTCTCGCTATGAAGACACTCGTCTTCGAGCAGAAGAAGGTGTCCATGGCAGAAATGAAGCAGGCGCTTGCCGATAACTTCGGTAAGGGCATTATGCAGAAGAAGGCGATCGAGCTTACCACCGAGGTCGCAAAGCAGCTTGATGCTCAGGGAGTTGACGTCAACGAGGCGGCTATCAGAACTATCTACGACAGCATCACGGGCGCAACTCACATTTCCGACGCAAAGAAGGCGAGATATCAGGAGATCCTTGATATGATCAACGCCCTTCCCAAGTACGGTAACGACATTCCCGAGGTCGACGCGTTCGCGCGCGAGGTCGGAAACACCTATACAAAGCCCTTCGAGAACTTCACCAACAACCGCGGCGGTATGTTCCAGGCAGGTCTCTATCCCGTATCGGCTAACGTTCCGCTCGGCTATCAGACCGGCGCAACTCCCGACGGCAGACTTGCATACACTCCCATCGCGGACGGCGTAGGCCCCGCTTCGGGCAGAGACGTCAAGGGTCCCACCGCAACCGCAAACTCGGTCGCAAAGCTCGACCACGGAATTGCCTCCAACGGAACCCTCTTCAACCAGAAGTTCCATCCCTCCGCGCTCACGGGTATGGCAAGCCTCGAAAAATTCGTCGCTTACCTGCGCGGATACTTCGATCAGAAGGGTATGCACGTCCAGTATAACGTAGTCTCCAAGGAGACGCTCCTCGACGCGCAGAAGAACCCCGAAAAGTATAAGAACCTCGTCGTAAGAGTCGCAGGCTATAGCGCACTCTTTACCACCCTCTCACGCTCGCTCCAGGATGACATCATCAACCGTACCGAGCAAAGCGGACTGTAAAGAGAGAGGCGAATGCGGAACCCTTTTTAGACAAAAAGGGTTCCGCACCTCCCAAAAACCTTGAATAAGGATAGTAATGGTTACAAAATTACACCTCTCTACACGGCGTAGTGGAATAAAATCACAGAAATTATTACTCGCCTTATTTGAAGTTTTTGGAATTCTTAAAACCCGAAGTTTGCATAGCAAACTCGCAGAGTAAACCGCCTGCGGTTTACGTAGGTTTTTCCCAAAAAGGTTTTAAGTCGCCGAAGGCAAAAAATCACGAAAGGAGACCGAAGTGAAAAGTATATCCGAGCAAACGGGCCGTATCTTTGACATTCAAAGATATTCGCTTCACGACGGTCCCGGAATAAGAACGATAGTCTTCC
>JAFULC010000041.1 GCA_017483305.1 Clostridia bacterium
AAGCTGTCCTACCGTCATACCGATCCATTCCTTTGGAACGGTGACTTCAAATATAGCGTGTTCGCCGTCAAGCTCAATATAGTCGAGGATATGGTCTGCGCTGTACCGTATGCCCATCCAAGACGCAAGCTGCTTTTCGGGATATACGATCTCGTCAGCGCCGTTGCGAAGAAGAAATTTTGCTTGACCGTCGCGCTCTGCACGGGATACAACCTTTTTTGCTCCAAGCTCCTTGAGTAAAGAGGTCGTTTCAAGTGAGCTTTGGAAATCGCCACCGATGGTCACGATGCAAACGTCGTAATTATCCACACCGAGAGTGCGCAAAAAATCCTCGTTGGTGCTGTCACCGATCTGTGCGCTCGTTACGAGCGGCATCACGTCGTTGATGCGTTCCTCGTCCTGATCGATCGCCATCACGTCGTGTCCAAGCTCATTAAATTTTCTTGCGATGTGCTTTCCGAAATTGCCAGCTCCAACAAGTAGAATTGATTTATGCTTCATAGTATTTTCTCCTTATCCTACCGTTACCTTGTCTATCGGTAGCTTTGATATATTTTTCTTTGTACCGCCAAAGGTGGCGTAAATCAAGGTGAGCCCTCCGACGCGTCCGAAGAACATCAGAGCAATTATAATTATTCGTGATACAGTTCCGAGCAATGGCGTTATGCCGAGGGAAAGACCGACCGTACCGATTGCCGATGCCGTTTCATAAAGGCAGGTCATAAGGGGTAATCCCTCAACTGCGCTTATGACTGCGCCGCCGAGCAAAAAAAGTATGATATACAGAAGGCAGATCGCCGAGGCGTGCTTGACCGTATCATCTGCGATTCGACGCTTATACATCTGTGCATTCCCTTTCTTGCGGAATACCGACGCTGCGGAAGCAAACAGAACGGCAAGCGTTGTGGTCTTCATACCGCCTGCGGTTGATCCGGGTGATCCGCCCACAAGCATCAGAAAGATCATAAGCAAGAGACCGACCTCGCTGACAAGTCCGAGGTTTGCCGTATTAAAGCCCGCCGTTCTCGGCGTTATTGCTTGGAATAAAGACAGCAGTATTCTTTCGCCGAGGGCATATCCTTCAAACTCGCAGAAGAAGAAATACAGCGCGGGAATGAATATCAGTGCACCCGTCATCGCCAGTATGATCTTGCTTTGTGTGCGGTATTTTTTGATATGCCATTTATGTCTGTATATATCTTCCCAAGTCAAGAACCCGATACCGCCGATTATAATGAGCAGCATTATAACAATACTGATAATGGGATTTGCGGCATAAGCCGTTAGTGACGAATACTGTCCGCTGACATCTCCCATCACATCGAAGCCTGCGTTGCAGAACGCCGATATGGAGTGGAACACCGACATCCATATTCCTTTTGCTCCGTGGTCAATGCAGAACACGGGAAGCATAGCGAGCATTCCAATGGCTTCGACGATAAGCACGCCTTTGAGAATAAACCAAGTCAGACGAACGATGCCGCCAACGCTTGGAGCTGACATTGCCTCCTGCATCGTGCTTCGCTGTCCAAGCCCGATCTTTCTGCCTGCGAGAATAGATACAGAAGCCGCAACCGTTACGATACCCAAGCCTCCGATCTGAATGAGGATAAGAATGATCGCTTGTCCAAAGTGCGACCAATAGGTTGCCGTATCGTGAACTATAAGTCCTGTTACGCATACAGCGGAGGTTGACGTGAACAAGGCGTCCGAAAACGGCGTTACTACCCCTTCCTTGCTTGATATAGGGAGCATTAACAGAAACGCTCCGATCAGTATTACTGCCGCAAAGCCAAGCAATATGACCTGAAAGGACGATAGCTTAAATCTATGTAAGGGTTGCATACACCTCTCCTTATACTGTTTTTACTATATGTATTTTACAATAAAACAGATAAAGACGACGTTAGCACTCTGCGGGGTGATATTAAGATTGTATAAAGATGACACAAATTTATTTTTTCAATAAGGAAGAAAAAAGCGGTACAGTTATCAAAACCATACCGCTTGGACGAAGACTCACGAAGGAGCAATTCCGTTCTTCTTAGCAAGATATTCAATTACTACCCGACGGGTCAGAATGCCGCACAACGTATTTCTGCTGTCAACGATGGGAACGAAGTTTTGCTTTAGCGATGAATCGATCACATCAGCTTCACTTGCATCAATATTTAGCGGAGGACAAAAATCCAATCGCACCAGTTCTTTGATTCTGTGTTTTTCCATATCCCGTTTGTCCAATGAGCCAACACTGAGTATATGGCGCAGAAAATCTCCTTCGCTTACGCAGCCTATGTAGTGGTGCTCCGCATCAATAACGGGTATCGCCGTATATCCGTTTCTCGTCATGATCTCCCATCCCTGTCGAACGGTCTGATTATCATTTAGAAACGTTGTAAAGCATTTAGGAATCATTATTTTGGCAATATTCATTGCGTAGTACCTTCTTTCCAACAAATAGAATTCTTTTGTGCAGGGTTCTTTGTTCTATAATTATTATACCACATTTTCTGTAAATGCCGTGTTAATTTTTTTGATATTGGCATAAAGATCGTCTAAATACATAGTCCTCGCACTTTAGTGGGCGAGGACTGCAGATCTATATTGATCTGTTACTATATAAACGGAAAATCCGCAAATCCGCAAAAAGAAAAACACGAGAAGCACCGAAATGCTCTCGCATCTTTCTTTATCTTCGCAATACTCGTAGCCTTTAATTCTCAAAAGCTGTAATTAAGAAGCCATGGTATGTTTTCTTCGTTTTGCTTGATTCAATTAGTTTGATTTTGCCTTGCGCGATTTTATCAGAGAAATGATCTCGGGCAGGTAGACGACACCGAGGTAGATCACGACAAAGGGCACGACTACGTACATATACCAGTACGAATGAGGGATCAGGTTGTACATAGCTTGCATGAGCGGCACGGGGGCGAACAGGGAATACATATAATTGACCTGTATGATCTCGCCCGAGGGGTTGGTGAGCGCGTTAGCCGTGCAATAGCTATTGATAGCGAGGTTGATAAAGTGAACGACTGTGTATATAGCCATTGTTATTACAACGGTCGAGATAATGCAACGCACGTCCTTTTTCACGATCTTGAGCGCAAACATCAGTATCGGGATACCGAATTCGAGTGTGTGCGGTATGTAGTAGAAGAAAAAGGTTGAGGAGGGGATGACGTAATTTGCCTGTCCTTGATTGCAGATTATTGCCATTGCCGCGCCGAGACACCAGAAGAGAAGCAGATTTGAGAAGATCTTGCTTCGGGTGAGGATCGCGATCGGTAAGATCAGTGCAGTGATAGAGCACATATGGAAGGGTAGATATTCAAGCGGTGTGCCCCAGGTCACAAGGTTGAAGATTATTGCGGCGATGCCGCTGAGCGAAAGGATAAACAGTACGGCAACCTTTGTTTTCTCACTGCGGTTGCGGAGAATAAAATACAGACCGACTATAATACAAGCGGATATGATCAAGGTTATGATGTGGACAAGTCCGTAAGAACCCCAAAGCATAGTTTGCCTCCAATGAAGTCATAATAAGTTGGTTAATTATATCAAATATATTGACAAAAGTAAACAGAAAATGAAGATTTTTAAGAATATTTAATATTTATGTCGCTTTTTGGCGCGGGGCGGCGTTAAAAAACGGAGAATCGCAGGGGACTCTCCGTTTTTTGCTGTCAGAGCAGGAATTCGGGCAGCTTCTGTCCGATGCTTACCTTCTCGAAATTGGTATTTTCCTTGTGTCCGATGACCTTTTCTACGGTCTCGGGAGCTACGTTTGCAAGCACCGTGGTCTCGACTGTCTTCGCCTCTGCGGGCTTCTTTGCGGTCTTTTTCGCCTCTGTGGGCTTTTTCTCTGCGGTGGTTGTCTTGGTAGCAGAGGTCGTCTTCTTTGCAGGCGCTTTCTTAGTGGTCTTTGCGGGAGCTACTCCAACGGTTGCCACGAGCTCGGGAGCTATGCTCTTTTCTGCGGTTTCTGTCTGCTTTGCTACTCTTTTTGTGATGCTATCCTTACCTATCGGCATATTTGATGATCTCCTTTGCCATTTCCATATATTCCAGCGCCGCGCGGCTGGTGCGCTTATAAGCCATAACGGGTTTACTGTTGTCCTGCGACCACTCTATCGTGCTGTCGATTCGGATTATTGACGAAAGCAAACGCACGTTGTCAAGTGACGAGAGGGTCTCGACGGTCTGCTTGAAATAGTTTTTGCGCTCGCTTGCCTTTGTGATCGCAATTCCGAGAATTTCAAGCGCAGGGGAGATGAGCTTGACCTGCTCGTAAAATTCGAACATATTTGCAAGTCCGAAAAGTCCCCAGGGCGATGCCTCGACGGGAATTACAAGCTTGTCCGATGCGCACATAATGTTCATAACCCAGCAACCAAGCGTGGGGGGCGCATCGATGAGGATGTAGTCGTATTTGCCCGAGTCCTTGATCCTTTGAAGTCCCTTGCGCAGAATGAACTCGCGCTGCCACTTTGTGAAAAGCTCAAACTCGATTCCGCTCATCAGTGTCGACGAGGGGATAAGGTCGAGATTTTCGTATTCGGTGGGCACGATGAAATCGGACAGGTCCTTCTGCTCGACTACGCCGACGTAGAGGTTTTTATCTCCCTTTGCCATTTCGAGCGACTGCTCGTCGTCGAAAAATTGCAGAGTGAGATTCATCTGCATATCCGCGTCGATAAGAAGCACCCTTTTGCCGAGCGTACTCATTGAGTAGCCTACGTTTGCGCAGGTGGTGGATTTTCCGCTTCCGCCCTTGTTGTTGGCGAAGCAGATCGTTTTGGTCTGAGCCATAGCTTCCTCCAAATGTATTTATTCTTGGTTGAGATAGTCGATGATCGTGTCTAAGCCCTCGCGGGTATATGAGCTTACGTAAAAGAGCTTTTCGCTCTTGAGTCCGCAGTTCTTCAGCCAGCGCTCCGCAAGCGGTACGTTGGCGTCGGGCTTGTCGATGCCCGAAATTATGCCGATAACGTCACGGTTGACGTGGTGGACACAGTTCGGCGGAAATACGCAGAACGGCTCGTTCGCGCTTACTACAAGTCCGATCACGTCCGCTTCGTATGAATAGACCGCCAACGCCGCCGCCAACGTATGTACCTCGGTGTACTCGCCCGGCGTGTCGATGATCGTGTCCATATAATTTATATATTGAGTTTTGCAATAGTGGAGCTGCTCGCCCTTCAAGGCTTGCGTCAGAGTCGTTTTGCCTGCGGCAACACGCCCCATTAGTATCAGTTTTTTCATTTTCCTACCTTTTTTGTAAAAAAGGTAGCCAAAAAGCTTCCCGAAGGATAGTCTTTGTGTTACCCATTTTACGATTGGAGATGGGATTGTGTTAAATGTTTTTTGTGGGGAAGTTCTTTTGGTTACAGAGCTTGCGATAGGCAAACTCGTGCAAATCTCGCTTGCGAGTTTGCTGTTTTCATTTCAAAAAAAGCAACGCGCGTCTCCCTACTTACGTTCTGGTCATTTCACAAACAGAGAATTTGAGAACGTTTCTGAAATACTCAGTAATTGCGGTAAAGGATGCTTCGACCTCTGCGACCTTACCCGTGATAATGAGTGTACCCGAGAAGCGATCGACGAATCCGAGGTCAGCGCCCGAGGATTTGAGCGCGATATCGGCGGTAATGACCGCAGTTTCGGCGGGGCTGACGGTAAGAACTCCGATAGCCGCCTTTTCATAATCGAGCTTAGGGTCAAGACCGAGCTTCTGATAGAGCGTGGGGTCGGGGTTAGCTATAATATGGGCAAGAGTGATCTGGCGACCGGGCACCAGCTCCTGCACTATTCGCATTTTATCCTGATATTCGAATTGGTTAGACATAAATTTATCCTCCATAGGATCGATTCTTAGCGAGATTTAACCGCCGATCTGTACGTGCAGCTTGGTCGAGGCGCTCTTTGCCGCCTCGAGCAGCATATTCATCGTATCTGCGGTGGGGGGCACGATACCGTCGAGCAGATAGCTTCTGCCGAGTCCCGTGTACTTATCCTGACCGAGACGGTGATAGGGGAGCAAGTGAAGCTCGGTCACGTTCGGCAGGGAATCCGCAAAACGCGCGATGTCGGCTATCTCGGATGGGGTAGCATTGAAGGTGGGGACTACGGGAACGCGGATCACAAGGTGATTTGCATTCTCGGCGATATATTTTGCATTCTCGAGGATCAATTCATTTCTCTGAGATGTGAACTCCTCGTGCTTGTCGGAATTCATGTGCTTGATGTCCATCAAGAAATGGTCGACGTGGGGAAGAAGCCTTTTTACAACATCGAGGCTTGCGAAAGCGGTGGTCTCGATCGCGGTGTTGAAGCCGTAATCGTGTGCCGCGCGCAAAAGAGCCTCTGAAAACTCGGGCTGAGCCATACACTCGCCGCCCGAAAGCGTAAGTCCGCCTCCGCTGCGGGCGTAATAGATGCGGTCGGCTGCGATCTCGTCCATGACCTCGGCAACTGTGACGTCACGTCCCATTATCTCCTTTTTGCCTCCGCGGATCATTTCCTGTATGCCGTATTCCTGCGATTCGGGGTTGCAGCACCACTTACAGCGGA
>JAFULC010000042.1 GCA_017483305.1 Clostridia bacterium
CGACGAGCAAAGCTCGCCGAGCCGCTTCTCATCAAGCTCCGTAATTATGATGCAAACGAGTGCATCATAATTACGGAGAGATATCGAAGTGGTCATAACGGGGCTGACTCGAAATCAGTTTGTGCCAAAAGCACACGAGGGTTCGAATCCCTCTCTCTCCGCCATAAAAACAAAGAGGAGCTTCTGCTCCTCTTTGTTTTTATACCGTAGAGCGAGGGTCGCTCGAGACCGATCACCAAAGCCGCAGGCTTTGTGTATGGGTTCAGAATCCCGTCCTCATCTGTAGGATAATTGCCATTGGGAGAGCTTTTGCTCCTCTTTGTTTTTATACCGTCGAGAAAGGGTCGCTCGAAGTCGATCTCCAAAGCGATAGCTTTGGAAAAGGTTCAGAATCCCTCTCTCTCCGCCAATGCAAAGGGTGCCAGCGGCACCCTTTTTGCGTTGGCGAAGAGAGAGGGTACAGAGAAATCTCACTCCAAATTCGCCTGCGAATTTGTGAAAAGGTTCAGAATCCCGTCCTCATCTGTAGGATAATTGCCATTGGGAGAGTTTTGCTCCGCAAAACGTCGCCCGTGCCACCGGCACCCTTGATAAATAATTGCCACCCCTACGGCGCGATGCTGTGAGAGGTGGCATTTTCAGTATTATTTTGATCTTCTCTTTCTCGTCCTCGTCGCCTCGAAGCTCGCGTTGGTCAGAAACGCCACCACGTCCTCGGGCGCGTCGGGCAGAATCACCGAGACCCAATGAAGCTTGTTCATGTGATACGCGGGATAGACACCGTCAGACGCCCCGAACGAGCCAAACATCTCGGTCGGCTGCTTGAGATTTACAACGTCGATGATCTCGTCACTCTGAAAGCCGAATTTGCGCCGCGATACCCTCATCACGATCGCATACCACTTGCGACTGTCCGCGTGACGAAGCACCGCCGTCTCAAAGTCCTCGTCAAACGGGTAGTCGGGCACGGTGCCGTATAAAGCAAGACACGTATCAAAAAATTCCTGTTTTGTCACTTGTAGGATCTCCTTTTGGATTACAGCCTGAATTTATTTTAATTTCCCGCATATGTCGTTTTTTGACGAACAGATACAAGGAGATACGAGAAGAAAAACGCCGCCTTTTATTGCGATATGCTCAAAGAAGCCTGACGCCGAAGGCTCAAATGCTCTCTATCCTTTTAAGCGCCCTTTTGAATTGGAACGTAAACAAAATTGCGGTAAACGTCACCGCGATCACGTCGGCGATCGGCTCTGCCATATATACTCCGAGGGTGCGATCGCTGACCAAGGTCGGCACTATGTAGATCAAAGGCAACAGAAGCACGAATTTTCTCACCACCGCGACGATAACCGAGGACGGCGCGTTTCCAAGCGACACAAAGGTCATCTGACACGCGATCTGGATACCGAACAGAAGCATTCCGCAAAAATAGATACGGAGCGCCTTAGCGGTAAAATCAATGAGCTGTGCATCAGGCGTAAAGATCGAAACGAACGCCCTCGGGAAGATCATAACCGCCGCCCAGAGCGTGACAGAGTAGACAAGGCAGGATACCAGCAGCAGCTTGAATGTCCTTTTCACGCGCGCGCCGTTCCTCGCTCCGTAATTGTAGCTCAAGATCGGTTGCGCTCCCTGCGCGATTCCCTGAAGCGGCAGCATCGCAAATTGCATCACGCTGGTCAGAATGGTCATCGCGCCCACGGCAATATCTCCGCCGTAGCCGAGAAGCGAGGAATTAAAGCAGACCGAGATCACGCTCTCGCTTGCCTGCATAATGAATGCCGCAGAGCCGAGCGCAATACAAGGCATAACGATCTTGGGCGAGGGTATAAGATTTCTCGGCTTAAGCCTTAAAATGCTCCTTTTGCTGCACAAAAACGCCACGACCCACGCGCAAGAGACCGCTTGTGAAATAACGGTCGCCAAAGCCGCTCCGCGAACACCCATACCGAGTCCGTAGATAAATATAGGGTCAAGAATAATATTCGACACCGCGCCCACGATGACCGAGATCATCGAGATCCTCGTAAAGCCCTGCGCGGTCACAAAGGCGTTCATTCCAAGAGTCAGCTGAACGAACACCGTGCCGATGGCGTATACGCTCATATATTCTGTCGCATATTCGATCGTATTTTTACTTGCGCCGAACGCCAAAAGAAATTCCCTATTCCAGATAAGCAAAACCGCGGTCAGAATTACCGAAACGGCGATCTGCAAGCCAAAGCAGCCGCCAAGGGTCTTCTCGGCGCTTTCCATATCCCTTTTTCCCATAAATATAGAAGCCCTCGGCGCTCCGCCCGAGCTGACGAGTGCGGCAAACGCCGATACGATCATAATAATAGGCATGCAAACGCCCACACCCGTGAGAGCGAGATCGCCCACCTCGGGAATGTGACCTATGTATATGCGGTCAACGATATTATATAGCATGTTGATAAGCTGGGCGATCACTGTCGGCACGGCGAGCCTGAACAAAAGCTTACCGACAGGAGCCGTTCCCAGCATTTCTTTTCTGTCTGTCATATACCTGTTTTTCTCCGTTTTTTGTGTTTTTTTATATTGTAGCATACTTTTATGAACTTTTCAATAAATTAAGCGGTGGGAAGGCAAAATATTATTCAATTATTGACATACCCCCCAAGTCGTGCTATAATTAACGTATCGACACTCTTATGGGGAGGCAAAAATGAGGATCACGTCACTTCTTGAAAACACCACCGAGCGCGACGATATGCAGATCGAGCACGGACTTTCGCTTTATATCGAGACCGACCGCCACAAAATTCTTTTCGATATGGGTCAGACCGATATGTTCTTTGAGAACGCAAAGGTGCTCGGGATCGATCTATCCACGGTCGACCTCGCAATCCTCTCACACGGTCACTACGACCACGGCGGCGGACTGAAAAAATTTCTCGAGATCAACTCCCACGCGCCCGTGTATATCCACAAGGATGCCTTTCTTCCCTACTACGACGAGGATAAATACATCGGTCTCGACCTCTCGCTCAAGGACGAGCCGAGGATTGTGTTTACCGACAACGAATATAAGATCGACAGCACCCTCTCCCTCTTTTCCTGCAACGGCAGAGAGAGAAAGCGCCCCCCGATGCCCTCGGCACTGACCGAGAAGGTGGGGGAAAGCCTCATCCCCGACAAGTTTCTCCACGAGCAGTATCTTCTGATCGAGGAGAGCGGTAAAAAGGTGCTGATAAGCGGCTGCTCGCACAAGGGCGTGCTCGATATTGCCGAATGGTTTGCTCCCGACGTGCTGGTCGGAGGCTTCCATTACTCAAGGCTCGCGCTCGACGACCGACTTGCAGACGCGGCAAGGGAGCTTGCGGCATATCCCACCGCCTTTTATACCTGCCACTGTACAGGCCGCGCGCAGTACGACTTTATGAAGCAATATATGCCCTCGCTCTGCTACCTCTCTTGCGGACAGAGCGTGGAGGTGTAAAATTTCCACAGGATCTAACCTAAAACCACTATGAAAACAAAAAAATTCACCCTAACAACAACGCAGATCATTCTGCTGAGCTTTCTTGTGACGGTCTTGCTCGGAAGTCTGCTTTTGGCTCTGCCGATCAGCTCGGCGAGCGGTAAGGCAGTTCCCTATCTCGACGCGCTCTTCACGGCAACGACCTCGACCTGCGTGACGGGACTTGTCACACTCCCCACGGTATCGACCTGGAGCATCTTCGGTCAGGTAGTCATTCTGATACTGATACAGATCGGAGGACTCGGCATCATAACGATAATGTCGGGGCTTATGCTCCTGCTGCACAGAAAAATGGGCATCGGCGACCGACTGCTCATTCAGGACGCCTTCAACCTCAACACTATGTCGGGACTTGCAAAATTCGTCAAGAACGTCCTTTTCGGCACGCTGATCATCGAGGGCATCGGCGCTCTGCTCTATATGACCGTTTTCGTGCCCGAATTCGGCGCGCGCGGCATCTGGATCTCGGTCTACACCGCGATCTCCGCATTTTGTAACGCGGGAATCGATATAATCGCGGAAAACAGCCTTTGCAATTACGTCACCAGCCCCACAGTCAACCTCGTAACCTCCGCGCTCATCATTCTCGGCGGTCTTGGCTATATCGTCTGGTGGGACGTGCTCCGCGTGATCAGAAGCCGCACCAAGAAGAACCGCAGGATCTTCAGACACCTGACCCTCCACTCAAAGATCGCGATCACCGTCACGGCAGCGCTCATCCTCGTCGGCGCGGCACTGATCTTCATTTTTGAATACAACAATCCCAAAACCATTGGAAATATGTCGCTTTTCGACAAAATTCAGGTCTCGTTCTTCCAGTCGGTCACCACAAGAACGGCAGGCTTTGCCTCGGTTCCGCAGGAAAATCTGACCAACGCCTCGGCGGCAATATCGATCCTTCTTATGATGGTAGGCGGCTCGCCCGTCGGAACTGCGGGCGGAATGAAGACCCTCACGCTCGCCGTACTGCTCTGCTCCGCGTTTGCCACGGTGAGAAATAAGAGCAACGCGACCCTGTTCGGTCGGCGCATCTCCGAGGACTCGGTCAAAAAGGCGGTCGCCGTCGCGGTCACCTTCCTGGTCATCTGCGCCGCCTCGACTCTGCTTCTGATGGCAACGAACGACGCACCCGCGCTCGACACGGTATATGAAACGGTCAGCGCAACGGCAACAGTCGGTCTTTCAAGGAATCTGACGGCATCGCTTGACAGCTTCGGCAAGCTTGTCATCATTTTCACGATGTATTTCGGCAGAGTCGGACCGATCTCACTCGCGGTCGCGCTCGGCAGCAGCACCGACAGCAGAAATCTTATTTCCGAGCCGACCGAGGAGATCAGCATCGGATAATCAAGGTCAAAAACGATAATTATTGTGCCGCCGCGTGCGGCAGAACGGAGAATATATGAAATCAAAGAAAACCTATGCAGTCTTTGGACTTGGAAGATACGGCACGGCAGTAGCACGTGAGCTTGTTGAGAACGGAATGGAGGTAATCGCGATCGATACCGACCAGCGAACCGTAAACGAGGCGGCAGCCTGCCTCCCTGTCTGCAAGTGCGCCGACGTGACCGACGCGGACGTTATCTCACGCCTCGGCATCGGCAACATCGACACCGTTATCGTGTGTATGGCAGGCAACCTTGAGGCAAGCGTGATGGCAATTGCGCTTTGCAAGGAGGCGGGCGTTAAGACCGTTATCGCGAAGTGCGGCAGCGAGATGCACCGGAAGATCCTGCTCCGTGTGGGCGCGGATCAGGTGGTCTTCCCCGAGAACGAGTCGGGCACGAGACTTGCGAAAAACCTTTTGAGCTCGGGCTTTATCGATATGATCTCTCTGTCGAAGGACGTGTCGATGGTCGAGATCGACGTCAAGGACGAGTGGATCGGCAAAAACCTCATCGAGCTCAACCTCCGCAAAAAATACGGATTTAACATCGTCGCTCTGAAAAAGGGCGAGAAGGTCAGCGTAAGCATCAATCCCGAGCAGGCGCTCGACGGTGAGACCACACTCATCGTCATCGCCAACACCTCAAAGCTCGAAAAGCTGAAATAAGCACACACAAAACACCGCCGAGGAGCACTCGGCGGTGTTTTTCTGTATTACGGGCAAAAATTATTTCTCCCTTACGGTCTCGCCCTTCCAATCGTTAATGCCGCCGAACTCGATGACGTTTTTGTATCCGAGCGCGACCAGCTTCTCTGCCGCCTCTTTGCTTCGGCGACCGCTGCGGCAGTAGACGAAAATGAGCTGATCCTTGTCGGGCAGCAGTGCGATCTCATCCGTGCCGATGCTCTCGTTGGGAATATTGATAGCGCCGAGAATGTGTCTTTCCTCATACTCCTCAAGGGTCCTTACGTCAACGATGAGATATCCCGTCTCCTCCTCCATCATTCTCTGCGCCTCCTCGGAGCTGACCTGACGGTAGTTCCCTCCCGCGCAGCCCGTAAAGAGCATCGCGAAGAGAATTATCGGTATCAATCTTTTTATTTTCATATCCTATCTCCGTTAAATTCAAATAATTTCTATCTGTACCGCTCTCATCGCGTCGAGCGCGGTATTGTGGCTTTCCTCGGTCACTCCTGCCGAGCAATCGGCAATGACCGAGATCGGCACCTCGGGAAATGCCGCCTTGAGTATCATCGCGTTGGAGATGACACAAATATCGGTACAAAGACCGCAAAGCTCTATGCTCTCGATCTCCTCGCCAAAGCTCTCGATAAGGCTCGGAAGTTGGGTGCTGCCGAAGGTGAGCTTGTCAATGACTGTTTTTGCAAAGGGAGCAAGCTCGGGGCAGATCTGCCAGCCCTCGCTGTCCTTTATACAGTGCGGCACGGGGAGCTTTTTGCCCTCCTGCGTGGTCATATAGTCATCAAAATGCGTGTCGCGAGTGAAAATGACTCTGCCGTCAAAGCCCTTCACCCTCTCAAGCACGCGCGGAATGATCGCCTCGGCGTGAGCGCTGCCGAGACTTCCGACCGTAAAATCGACCTGCATATCAACTACAATAAGGTATTTCATACGTCCTCCGTTGCTTTTGCATTAATTCTACCCTAATTGTACCACATTTTCAAGCCTATTGCAACCGTATTTGTCAAATTTTCCCCGCACGTATTTTTTATTTTCGCATAGAATGGTAAGGAAGCAACAATTCTGACTGAAGAAAGGAAATTTGCCATGATGCTCGACAAAAAGGCAGTTAATATGCTACTTACGCTCGACGACGCAAGGCTTGCCCTGGTGATAAAAAAGATCGCAAGCGACGCGGGGATCGACGCGACGAATCTTAAGATCGGGCCCTCCGAGATCGCAGGCATCCGCGCCGCCCACTCTACCGCCACCGACAGCGACCTCTCACGCGCCGACGAGCTGATCAAAAGCTTCAAGAGCGGCAAGAGAGGCTTTTGAGCGAAATGCTATGAACGATCAGGAAAATCTCGCAACCGAAAGAAACGCGGGCAACGACTACCTTTCGGGAATACTTAAGAGCATAATGAACGCCCCCGTGCCCGAGGAGCTGACCGATCGAGATCAGCCGAGCGCACCGCCGACAAGCTCCTCTCCCGACATTCTGTCGACCCTGCTTTCAAACCCCGAGCTGATCTCAAAGCTCCCCTCCCTTATCTCGTCGGTAAAGCCGATGCTCGATATGCTCGGTCTTGGCTCACAGCCGACCGCCGAGACGGGCGCGACGAGAGATGGCGACAAGGCAGTATCGGCAGGCGTGAGTGTCAAAAGGTCACAGACCGACGATCGCCGCGCGGCACTGCTCTGCGCTATGAAGCCCTATCTGAGCCACGACAGACAACAGGCGATCGACTACATCCTAAAGCTCAGTCGCCTCGGCGACCTGCTCAAAACGCTTTAACCAAAAAAATAACCGTCAGGAGTCTATATGTATGCAAGAACACCCGATCCAAACCGCCAAGGCGTGAAGATCCCCGAGAACTACGGCGGTCACGCCTTCAGTCGCTCGGGCGCGTATAGTGATATGCCGCCACCCGCCCGAGTCGAGCCTTATCTGACCGACGACTACCAAAACACACCTCCCGAGCCATACCCAAGCCCGCAAGACACCCGTTTCGAGCCCGAGGAAACCCAACAGCCGCAGGGCTCCGAAAGGCTCCCTCTCCCCACAAGCGTCCCGACCGAGCGCGAGCAAGCCGCGACCGGCCGATCGATATTTTCATCGCTTATTCCGCCAAGCGCGTCGGCATCGGCGCATTTTCCCTTCGGGCACGGGATAGGAAGCGAGGAATTGCTCATAATCGCCCTGATGCTAACGGTCTATCTCGCCGAGGGCGAGAGCGCCGACAGTGAGCTGTTGCTTTTGCTTGGACTTTTGCTCTTCGCGGGGTGAATATGTAAATATCTGTAAAAAGACAGAGAACCATTCTCTGTCTTTTTCAGCGTGTCGAGAAAAAAATCGGCGGGAGATAACCCCCCACCCTACAAAAGCATTGACTTGCGAATGATTTTGTGATACAATTAGGGTAGAAGAATTTGACAAAATACAAAATAATACGAAAGGATTAACCTTATGAGCGACTTACGAAAACAAATATTGGACGGATCTTTTCTTTACACTCAACCGTGGTTTTACAATAACAAACTGGCTCTGCGATGTGAATTGGGCATTGGCGAGGGCAAGGAATACATAGAAAATGCCTTTCATAGAGCCATAGCCATTGCAAATATCTTGTTTGATAACAAAAAAATTGATGCAGCTTTTTATCATCAGTATTTTGACAAAGACGGTCGCGCATACGACACGAATGACCTCACACTAAATATTGATGCAACAGTTGAGCTCGATAGATGTGCTCTCATACAACAAGAAGAAATCGATGATGATATATCTGCGGTAAAAAGATACATTTCGTATGACGTTGATTTCGCTACCTTGGTAAATATACTGAAACATCAAATAGAGTGTCAGATCAATCCATTAGTAAGCTTTGCTTCATTTGACGATCAGTTTATTTTTTCTGTTTATGATGACAGAGGTTGCGATATCGTATTTTATAGCGGCGAGAAATTCAAGGAATTTTATTTGAAATTAGAACCGTTTTTCTTGGATTATGACCGAGAGAAAATAAAAGAAATATTTGAATCGATATAATTTTACAAATTCCAAAGTTTCTCCCTCAAGCCACGGTTAATCCCGTGGCTTTTCTCTACCCCCCGCACGTCAAAAAAGCCTTCTCCCGTGGGAGAAGGCTTTTCAATTTATCGCTGATTTTGCAGCCTCTCGGCTCGCTTTCCATCAACCAACCACAAGATACTTAACGCCCTCAAGCGACTTCGCCGAGTCAGCCCCGTCGGTCACTTGCAGAGAGTTCAGAGAAGCCAGCGACTCAAGCGGCGCGCCGTACCTCTTCGCCACGCTCCAAAGGCTGTCGTCGTCCGAGGGGTAGCAGATCACGATCTTTCCGCGCTCGCGCCCGATCTTCTCGCCAAATCCGACCTCGGCAAGCATAGTCGTATTCTCGCCCTTCGCCGCGCTTCCGCGAATGCCGACCTCGGCATCAATGCCGATCCTGTCGTCGTCCATCCTCGCGCGCGCCGAGATGATCTCACCGTCCGCGATCGCCCTGTCAAACTCGCCCGAGGTCGCGGCACGGTAGGCACAGGGCAGCTCGATATCAGTGACCGAATATTCCCCGTCCTTCTCGAGCAGCAGAGAAAATCTCGCCTTGCCCAAGATCAGACACTTGTCGGCATCAAACGCGTACTCCTCGGGATAGACCGCTCCGCAAATATCGACCGCACGCGAGCCGCGCGCTATATTCACGTCGTCGAGCGAGAGCGAGTCGCTGAGCGTAAAGTTGCCCGAAAATTCCTCTCCGCCCGAGAGCAGCGTGACCCTCTTGTACTTGTTTTCGGTGTCTCTCTCCGTCGAATAAATGTCCTTGACGTAGGAGATATTCTCCTCCCTGCAGCCCTCGACCTCAACGATAATACCCGCATCTATACCGATCCTGCCGTCCTCGACAACAATCCCCATCTCACTGACCGTTCCGCGCGCCGATGCGCTCGCCCCGGGTGTCATACCCTCGACGGGAATAGTCTGCGAAAACTGTATCTTTCGCGTTGCGGTGTAAGGAGTTCCCCCTCCGTCGCGGCAGAGCAGAAGCTTCAGATAAAGCTCTCCGCGGCAGCTCACCGCGCCGCCAAGCGCGTTTATCTCGCTAATAAGAGTCTTGCCCTCCGCCGAGATCACGCGAAGCTCACTCTCGCCGCTCTCACAGATCATCTCGTCGGACACACGGAGCATTTCTCCCGCTCCCCACAGCCGTCTTGTGACGGTCGCGGAGCAATTCAGCCTCTGAATTCCCTCCTCGTCCGCGTGGAAGCCGTCCTCAAGCGGCATTTCGGCAAAGATCTCCGCGCGGGTCTTGAGCCGACATTTGATGCTCAGCTTTCTCGGTGCAGTCACCCTTCCGCTTATCATATCGGCAGATACGGTCGCGTTACCCGAAAAGCCGCCGAAATATCCGCTCTCACCAAGCTCCGAGGTGTCAAAGGGCAGATTGATCTTGTAATCGGCGCTCAGGGGCGCGCAATAAACGCCATTGTCACTTCCCATATAGAGCACGTAGTAGTCGACAATGCCCGTAAACTCTGCCTCACCGTCACCGATATATCGGGAGGGCGGCAAAACCGACGCCGTGACCCTCAAAAGCCGCTTGATCTCGGGCTGATAGTCGGGCAGAGTGAAATCTCCCGAAAGATCGGTGCTCACCGTTTTATCCGCGACGGGAATCTGCGCGTAGCCGCCCGTCAGACTCGTGTTGTATCTCTCCATAATAAACCTCCACGTGTTTCATTTCAATAAATACTATGTAAATCACGCGCGATTTATTCTTTTCGTCTGGATTTTAAGCGAGGCGGCGCATATAATGATATAAATCACATATTCGGAGGTACAATTATGTTGGTTTACAAGGAATACAACCGCGCCCGCGCCGTCGAATACGCGAGGCGCTGGGCGCTCTCGCGCAATCCGTTATTCATCAATTTTGCAGGTCAGGGGGGCGACTGCACAAGCTTCGTCTCGCAGAGCATCTACGCGGGCTCGTGCGTAATGAATTTCACGCGCGATTTCGGATGGTATTACGTCAACTCAAACGACCGTGCGCCTGCCTGGAGCAGTGTCGAATATTTCTACGATTTTATTACTAACACCCCCGCCTTCGCCTCACAAAACGGCGGCGTGGGACCCTACGGCATCGAGGTCGACAGCACGGGCGCGATCGAGGGCGACGTGGTCCAGCTCGCCGACGAGAGCGGTGACTTTTACCACACCTTGCTGATCACGGGCTTTTCCGAGGGTCAGACTCTGGTAAGCGCGCACACAAACGATGCTCTCGACAAGCCGCTCTCGACATACAATTATGCCGACCTGCGCTACATACACATCGAGGGCGTGCGGATGGAGATCGGCAACGATAACTGCTTTTTCGATCTCATCGAGGGCATCTCGCTCGGGATCCCCACAGATATGACCTGAAAAGAGAAATTAATCGAATGTTTACATCTCGACGTTGTTGACAAAAGCGCGACAGTGTGATAAAATTATGGTATCCATACCGAAAGGACGTAAAAAAATGAATAACGAAGGCTTCAAAAAGCGTCTGTCGGTCGCTCTGCTCTCGCTCGGAGTGATCCTGATCGGAATAACCTATTTCTTCCTGCTATATAGAAACCAAAGCATCGCGGGTGTCGTTGCAAAGGTCGTAAGCATCCTCAACCCCATAATTCTCGGCTGCGTGTTCGCTTATATTATGAAGTCGACCTGCAACTTCTTCGAGAAGCATCTGCTCAGGGCGCTTACAAAATCGCAAAAGCGTAGCGAGAAGAAGGCGAAAAGGACCGCAAACGCATTATCTGTGGTTTTCACCTATATCGTCTGGGCGGCTATCATTTCCGCGCTTCTTTGGATCGCGATCCCCCAGGTCATTCAAAGCATAACCAAGTTCGTCAACGAAACGATCGCAAGACTCCCCGAGTACATAGACATTCTCTCCGAATGGCAAAAGACCTTCCTTGCCGACAACGAGCTGCTCCGCCCCTACTTTGAGGAGGCGATCATTTGGGTACAGGACTGGTTGATGACCGATCTTGCGCCCTTCCTGCGCTCCTTCGTCAGCACCTCCCTGCTTCCCATCGTGGTCTCGGTGTTCAACTCGCTTTTCGACATCGTGGTAGGACTTGTCATCTCGGTATTCATCCTGCTTGGCAGAAAGAAGCTCGCGCAGAAATCGCAGATGATCCTCAACTGCATCTTCAAGAAGGAAAAGACCGTCAACGTCATCATAAACGAGTTCAAGTTTGCCGATAAGATGTTCAGCGGCTTCCTTGAGGGTCGTGTGCTCGACTCCGCGATCGTCGGCTTGATCTATTACGTGGTGCTCGAGCTGATGAATATGCCCTACCCCGCACTCCTTGCGGTGATCTGCGGCGTAACTAACATCATTCCCTTCTTCGGTCCCTTCATCGGTGGCTTTATCGGCGGCGTCATCCTCCTTTCTGCCGACCCGATCAAGCTGATTCCCTTTATCATATTCATATTTGTCATACAGTTCCTCGACGGATACATTCTCGATCCCCACATCGTTGGCGGATATCTCCAGCTCTCCTCCTTTGCGATCGTCTTTGCGGTCTTGCTCTGCGGCGGACTCTGGGGCTTTACGGGAATGCTTATCGGAGTGCCTCTGTTCGCGGTAATTTACGACATCGCAAAGAAGATCTGCTGCCATATTCTCAAAAAGCGCGGCAGATATGACCTCGTGATCAATTACAAAATGGAGCACAGGGCGGAAAAGAATACGGGCAAAAAGAAAAAGGCGGTAGCGAAAAAAGCCGCTCCCGAAACCACCAAAGCTCCCACGGACGAAGCACCCGCCGAGGATAACGGCGAGGCAACGACCGCCGAGAGCGACTCGGAGCAGAAATAATAGGCATTATGCCCCTTAATAACCGAAAAATCGGCAGAGATGTTGCTTTCTCTGCCGATTTCTGTTACAATGTAGCTAACAGAAATCCTCTCCCCCTCGGGAGAGTTGGAGAGGATTGCCCGCGGATCAAATCCTGCGGATTTGAGGGAGTTCGAGTCGGTTGAGTTAACGAAAAATGAACCCACCCGATGTATCGGGTGGGTTCATTTTTGGTGACCCGCCGGAGACTCTGAACTTTCGCATGCGGCAAAATCTCACCAAATCCCCCGTCCTCCCGTCCGCCCGCGGATCAAATCCTACGGATTTGAGGGAGTTCGAGTCAGTGGGGCTATTCAAAAACAAAACACACCCAATTTCTTGGGTGTGTTCTGTTTTTGGTGACCCGCCGGAGACTCTGAACTTTCGCGTGCGGCAAAATCTCACCCAATCCCCCGTCCTCTTATCCGCCCGCGGATCAAATCCTGCGGATTTGAGGGAGTTCGAGTCGGTTGAGTTAACGAAAAATGAACCCACCCGATGCTTCGGGTGGGTTCATTTTTGGTGACCCGCCGGAGACTCGAACTCCGGACCCCATGATTAAAAGTCATGTGCTCTACCATCTGAGCTAGCGGGTCAAATTTTCGCCTACCATAATATTATACCACGGGTGGTAGCTTTTGTCAACATCTTTTTTCCCCGAATTGATAAAAAATCGTCAAAATCAAAGCGGCTTGATTTGTAACAAATGCACAAACCAAGCCACCCAAAATCACTCAACTCCCTTTATTTTGTCGGCAAATTGCGAAATGTTCTCATCCATAACCGTTGGCAAGGACATATCGCCTCTCTGCTCGCCGTTCTCGCCGCCGCCGAGTATCTCGGCTCTCACCGCCTTGACCACAAGTCTGTCAAGCCCCTTAAAGCGTGACGGCTCAAGCGATCCGCCAAGGCAAGAGATCGCAATCGCGCTCTCGTAAAGCGCCCTCGGGATCACCTTCACGGCATATTCCTCAAAGCAATCGACAAACCCACAGCAGATATAGTACGCCACGCGGTAACTGATCAGCTCGTCGGCGTGCTTTTTGATAAAGCCTCTCGCCCTCTTGATCGCCTTTCCCATTCGGATCGGGAATCCGATAACCAGCGTGTCGTATTCGCTCAGATCGGGCTCAGACTTCGAGAGATCAAAGAGCTCGACCGTATGCGTTTTCAGGTCCTTCTTCAAAAGCTCGGCGCACTCACGGGTAGTACCGCCCACGCTCGCGTATATTACGGCAATTTTCATAAAAATCCTTTCAAAAAGCGACCGATCCGTCGCGCTCGGTCAACTGTTTTTCCACATATCAATTATATAAGATATTTGCCGCCAAGTCAAGATAAAAATTTCGTTTTACGCCTATTTTTTGTTGAAATTTGGGCAAAAGTATGGTATACTATAAATGTATACGACGAGCAAGCTCGCTTTCTTGTTTTTAGACAAGAAACGCGGGGGAAAGGACAAAATGATCAAAGAAAAAATAGAAAAATTGCGCCGTGAGCTGACTCACCACGCAAAGCTGTATTACGTTTACGATTCCCCCGTAATATCCGACTACGAATACGATATGATGTTTGCCGAGCTCAAGCGTCTCGAGGAGGAAAACCCCGAATTTTTCAGTCCCGACAGCCCCACGCAGCGCGTCGGCGGCAAGCCGCTTGACAAGTTCGGCAAGGTGACACACACCGCCAGGATGGACTCACTCTCCGACGTCTTTTCCTACGACGAGCTGATAGCCTTTATTGAGGGCGCACAGAAAACCGTTCCCGATATCACCTGGTCGGTCGAGCCGAAGATAGACGGACTTTCGGTATCGCTCAGATACGAAAACGGCGTATTTGTTCAGGGTGCGACACGCGGCGACGGCGTAACGGGTGAGGACGTGACCCAAAATCTGCGCACAGTCTTCTCTATCCCGATGACCCTGCCCGAGCCTCTTGACCTCACGGTACGCGGCGAGGTCTATATGCCGCGCGCGGTCTTCGAGCGCATCAACGCCAAGCGAGAAGCCGAGGGCAAGGCGCTTATGGCAAACCCGAGAAACGCCGCCGCAGGCTCACTCCGTCAGCTTGATCCCGCTATCACGGCAAGCCGCGGACTCGATATCTTCGTCTTCAACTTCCAGGAGGGCTCGCCCTACGGCGACGGCAGAGCGCCCGAGAGCCACACCGAAACGCTCGACCGACTCGCAGACCTCGGCTTCTCGGTGGTCTCAATGAGACTGAAAACAAACGACACCGATAAAGTCATCGAACACATAAAAAAGATAGGCGCGGCAAGGGAAAATCTCACCTACGACATAGACGGAGTCGTCGTCAAAGCCGACCTTATTCCCGACCGCCGAACCATCGGCGAGGGCACCAGCACACCCAAATGGGCGGCGGCTTATAAGTTTCCTCCCGAGGAAAAGCAGACCCGACTTGAAAGCATCACGATCAATGTCGGCCGCACGGGAGTCCTGACTCCCACGGCAAACCTCGCCCCCGTACGTCTTGCGGGCACGACGGTCAGCCGCGCGACTCTGCACAATCTCGACTTTATCCGTCAGCGCGACATAATGCTCGGCGACCTTGTCACCGTCAGAAAGGCGGGCGACATCATCCCCGAGGTAGTCTGCGCGCACCCCGAAAAGCGCGACGGCAGTGAGACCGAATTCAGAATGCCCGACAGATGCCCCTCCTGCAACGAGCCCGTGTATTACGATCCCGACGAGGCGGCGGCGGTGCGCTGCACCAATCTCTCCTGCCCCGCACAGCTCTCGCGCGGCATCGAGCACTTCGTTTCCAAGGGCGCGATGAATATCGACGGTCTCGGTCCGCAGATCATAGACCTGCTTATCGAAAACGACCTTATAAAAAGCTCCGCCGACCTCTATTCGCTTCGTGCCGAGGACGTTCAGAATCTCGAGCGTATGGGCGAAAAATCGGCTCAAAACCTTATATCTGCAATAGAAAGCTCAAAATCGGCAGGACTTGAGCGCCTGCTCTGCGCGCTCGGCATCCCGAACGTCGGTGAGGTCGCGGCAGAAGCTCTTGCGGCGAAATTCCGCACGCTCGACGCCTGCATGAGCGCCACGGTCGACGACCTGACCGCAATAAACGACTTCGGCGAGATAACCGCTCGCAGCATCGTCACCTTCTTCTCGCGAGAGAGCAATATCGAGCTCTGCAACAGGCTGAAGGCGGCAGGCGTGCTGACCGAGGCGGTCAAGGAGGCGGCGTCCGACAAATTCGCAGGTCTTACCTTCGTCCTCACGGGCACACTTCCCTCGCTCTCGCGCGACGAGGCAAGCGAGATGATCAAGGCGCAGGGCGGCAAGGTCGCAGGCTCGGTTTCCAAAAAGACGAGCTTTGTCGTCGCAGGCGAAGCGGCAGGCAGTAAGCTGACCAAGGCGCAACAGCTTGGAGTCAGGATCATCGACGAGGACGAGCTTCGCAGAATGATCGGCGAATAAGCTCAGCGCAACCCCGTATATTCAACTATTCCGTTATAGATCCCGCGAGCGAAAAGCTCGGGATTGTCGCGCATAAGCGCCGCGTCGCGCGGATTCGTGATAAAACCGATCTCAACGAGCACGGCAGGCATATTCGTCCGCTTGAGGACGTAAAGCCCCGGGCGCACCTTCATTCCGCGATTGGCAAGTCCCGTCGCTTCGGAAAGATTGTCGACTATATCCTCACCCAGCGCAAACGCGCGCGTGCCTCTCGCGTAGGCAAATGCCTCCACACCCGAGGCGCTCCTCGCCTCCGAGGCGTTGGTGTGAATGCTGACGAAATAGTCCGCGCCCCAAGAGTTCGCGTCGTCAACGCGCGCCCGTAAGCTACCCGCATTCGACGTGCCGAGCTTGGTATCGGGGGTCGGTCGCGACAGTCTGACCTCGTAATTTCCGCTTCGGCGCAAAAGAGCCGCCAGCTCCTGACCGACAACGTATGTAACATCCTGCTCTCTGAGTCCGTTTCCCTCCGCGCCCGTGTTCGGGCTCGTGGGATTGTGCCCCTGATCAATATAAATCTTCGGCATAAAAACCTCCATTTCGCCGCTTACGGCGGCATAAATAATAATCGTTGAATTTTGTTTTAGCAAAATTCGCGCGTGAAAAATATTTCTTCATTGTAAGTTGGCAGTAAATTTCACGCAACCCTCCCGTGCTAAAATTTCTAATACAATTATATGTTCCGAGTGAAAAATTGACATTCCGAACACTCCGAAAGGCGTTAAAATGAACGAAAAATTGACCGACCTCGACTTCGGCGTCGAGATCTCCCCCGAAAAGAATAAGGTCGTGGGCGGCACGCTCTACCTCGTGGCAACCCCCGTCGGCAACCTCGCTGACCTCTCGGCAAGAGCCGTCAAGGTGCTCTCCGAGGTCGACTTCATCGCCGCCGAGGACACGCGAAACTCGATGCGCCTGCTCTCCTACCTTGGAATCCAGAAGCCGATGGTCTCCTATTTCGAGCACAACAAGCGCACCCACGGTGAGCTGATCTGCTCAAAATTGCTTGCGGGCGAATCCTGTGCGCTGATAACCGATGCGGGCACTCCCGCCATCTCCGATCCGGGTGAGGATATCGTCGCGCTCTGCGCCGAGCAAAATATCCCCGTGACAAGTATTCCGGGCGCATGCGCCGCGATTCTTGCGCTCACGCTCTCGGCTCTGCCGACGGGCAGATTCTGCTTCGAGGGCTTCCTCTCGGCAGATAAAAAGGAGCGCAGAGCCCGTCTTGAAAGACTCAAGGGCGACGACAGAACGCTGATCTTCCACGAAGCGCCGCACAAATTGAAGGCAACGCTTGCCGATATGTGCGAGATCTTCGGCGCGGAGCGCAAAATCTCGCTCTGCCGCGAGCTGACCAAGCTCAACGAGGACATTCACCGCACAACTCTCGGCGGCGCGGTCGCACATTACGAGGAAAATTCCCCGCGCGGCGAATACGTACTCGTTATCGAGGGCGCGGACGGCGAAACAAGCGACGAAAAAAACGATCTCTGCTCACTTTCGATTGAGGAGCACGTGGGGCACTACGTAAGCCTCGGAATGAGCCAGAAGGACGCGATCAAGACCGCCGCGCGCGACCGCGGAGTCCCCAAAAACGAGGTCTATATGGTTTTCGCGAAAAAATAATAGGAAAAAGCATCTCTGATCTGCGCAGAGGTGTTTTTTTCTTTCCAAAATCCAAAATTTTCTGTTTTTTTCGCAAAATCTCTTGACAAATCGCAAAAACAAGTGTATCATTGTATTAACACAGTAACACAACAAACAGAAAAGGAGGGAGAAAAAATATGGCGTGGAGCTTTGCATCCGACCGCCCCGTGTACGTCCAGCTTGCCGAAAGACTGCGAAAAAAGATCATTTCTTCCGAATATAGCGCGGGAGAGCAGATTCCAAGCGTCCGTCAGCTTGCCGCGGAAACGGCAGTAAACCCCAACACCGTCCAGCGCGCGCTCGCCGAGCTTGAGGGCGAGGGCTTGCTCGAGGTGCGCGGCACTCTCGGCAAATTCGTCACCGAGGATCGCGAGATCATCGAGCGCAGCCGACGTGAGCAGGCAAAATCACTCGTCCGCAGCTTCGTCGCAAGTGCCGCGGAAATGTCGATCCCGACAGAAGAACTTATCTCAATGATACAGGAGGAGATCAATGAACGTCCTTGAATGTAAAAATCTGAAAAAAGCCTATAAAAGAGGCAATTTTGTCCTTGATAACTTCAACATCCGCATCCCCGAGGGCAAAATTATCGGACTTCTCGGCCCGAACGGATGCGGAAAAAGCACTCTGATCAAGCTCATCGCGGGACTTTTACAGCCAAACGAGGGCGAGATCACGGTCTGCGGTGTCCCCGTGGGCGAGGAGACCAAGGCAATGATATCCTACCTCCCCGAAAGACCCTACTTCAACGGTTCAATGACGGTCAACGAGCTGATAGGCTACTTTAAGGAGTTTTACGCCGATTTCGACGAAGACCGTGCATATACCCTCCTTTCCGACCTTGGAATCGACCCCAAGGCGAAGCTCAAAACGCTCTCCAAGGGCACCAAGGAGAAGGTACAGCTCGTGCTGGTAATGTCGCGCAAGGCAAAGCTTTACCTGCTCGACGAGCCGATCGCAGGCGTTGACCCCGCGGCGCGTGAGTACATCCTCAGCACGATAGTCAACAACTACGACAGCGAGGCGACGATTATCATCACGACCCACCTGATAACCGACGTTGAGCAGGTGCTCGACGACTTCGTTTTCCTCTCCTACGGCGGCAGGATCATAGCATCGGGATCTGCCGAGGAGACCAGGATCAACACGGGCAAGTCCCTCGATCAGCTATTCAGGGAGGTATTCAGAAATGCTTAAAAAATTACTTAAATACGACCTTAGCGCCATCTTCAAGCTCTGGTGGATAATGGCGGTCTCGTCGCTCGGTCTTTCGGTGATCGGAGGCTTGTGCTTAAAGACCCTGACGAGTATGGAGGCAAATGAAATAAGCCCGATCATTGTGATCATGGCGGCGCTTGGAATCGTCGCGACGGTTATCGGTCTGTCGGCGTTCTTAGTAGTCACGATGATCCTGATATACGTCCGATTTTACAAAAACTTCTTTACCGACGAGGGCTATCTGACCTTTACCCTGCCCGTCAAGCGCTCCCAGCTTCTCAATTCCAAGCTGATAAGCACCTTCGTGGCAACCATCGCCACCTATGTCGTGCTGATATTTGACGTCATTCTGCTCCTCGCGATCGGAATTCCCGATTTCTTCGATTCGGACGTCTGGAAAATGCTCGGTCACTTCTTTGGCGTGACCGTAAAGGAAATGGGAATCTATTTCTTCATCTACGCGATCGAAATACTCCTGCTTGCCCTCCTCACAAGCCTTTCGTCGATGCTTTTGGTCTATATCTGCATCACGCTCGCCTCGGTGATCGTCAAAAAAGCGCGCGTCATCACCGCGATCGGCATCTATTACGGCGCAACTACCGTAGTCACCTTCTCTGCCGAGCTCGTTTACCTTTTCGGCATCATGTTCTTAGGCAATACGATCACAAATCTTAGCGCATCGGCAACGATGGGCGCGATCGCGCTGATACTCCTGGTTCTGACCGTGTTTATCGCCGCAATCGCCTCCGCACTGTATCTGCTCGAGTATTATCTGCTCGACAAGAAGCTTAATCTGGCATAAGGGAGGTAGAAAATAATGAAAACAAGAAAAATATTATTATTCGTATTGGCACTCGCGCTTATTTCTTCCCTTTTGACCATAATTCCCTCAGCGGATAGCGGAAAAATAACGATCAGCGAGGATTATAGCACCGTCACCTACAACGGCAAGGAATACGTCTACTTCCCCGAGCTCATCAATGTCTACGACACCAAGTACTTTGACTCGGAGCACTTCGACCTCACACCCGAGCAGGAGCGCGAGATCCACTCGGTCACCGCGTATATCAACGAGGGCGTCTACCTGAGACTGAGCGTTTCCTTTAGAAAGGGCGGCAGTCTGTATGATATCTACATCTGTGTCGACTACCTCGACGAGTATCAGCAATTTATCACCAAGGGCGGCTCGGAATACTCATTCTATGATTACAGATCATACGAAAACGTCTATATAGACCGCAAAGACGTGTTCAAGAGTGCCGTTGTGATCAATAGCTACGAGCTTCTCTACTACGAGCAGTACGCCGAGGTCACCTCAACAAGCGCGGACGGTTGCCTCAGAGTCCATTCGGGCAACATCCTCTACGATAACGGCGGAAATTACTATTATTACGATTTCAACTCTGATAACGGCGACACGGTCACCCTCTGGAAGCTCGACACCTCGATATTCGAGGAGGAGCAAGACGACGTGCTTGATATGCCCTTTGAAAGCGACTTTATGCTCGGCTTTTCAACGGTCATTATCTCGCTTTTCTTCGGAGCAATTCCCCTCGCGGGCCTCATCGTCTGCCTCGTGCTTTCCTTCAAGTCGAAGCAGCCCTACCGCAGAGGTCTCAGAATAGTAACACTTCTTTGCGCCGCTGAAATCGTGACATTCATCGTCACACTGATAGTTTTGCTCTCCGCATAAGGCAAAAATGCGACAAGCAGCCGATCAACAAAAAACTCCCCCACAGGTGTGGGGGAGTTTTTTCTCTCAAAGACGATCGAAGCGGCTACCCTCAAAAGAGGGTAGCCGCTGATTTTGTTTAACGATTTTTGATCGTTTGGATTATTATGCTGCAGGAACGGTAACTGCTACCGAGAATGTTTCTGCAATATATCCTGCACTGGTAGTTGCTCTTATAGAGAATACTACCGTCTGACCTGCCCACTTGGAGAGGTCTACGCTCATATTACCACCGCATCCTACTGTGTTTGTTGTAAATCCTGCACTGGTTTGAACATGTGTGGATATATCCGAACGGTTCAGGTTCCAATCGCAAGAAACAATAGTCTCATTTCCGTTCGCATCGATTATTGCGTAGGAAACGTTTGTTATTGCACAGTCGTTAACTGCGAGCCAACCGGTGTACTGTACCGAGGTTCCGCTGATAGTAGCGCTACCTTTGAGGTTAGCGCTTGTATCATTGTTAACGTACAGGTAGTCGACATTGTTTCTATACTGACTCGAAGGAGGAGTAACCGTAAGTCCGGTAAGATCATCACACAGCACTATATAATCGAAGGTGATGGAGGATCCTACTGTCTTACAAGTGTTAATTCTCATAAACGAGAACGTATCTCCTACAACGTAACCGCTACATGCCGTAAGATCAAGAACTGCTATATGCCAGAATCCGTCGTTGATAAGAGAAGTTGCCGTATAAGGTCCAGCTGCGTTTGCTCCTGTAGATGCAAGTATCGTGAGGGACGTTTCAGTGGTTGTCTTATATCTGACTACAGCATATTTAGTAGCAGGCAATCCTGACATAAGGCTCTGGAAGCCGTTGAAGTAGTTATCTCCGGCGGTCTTACCTGTAATCGTCAAGGTTCCGTCATCGTTAAGCACGTGGTCGTAACAGTCGGTTCTGACGAAGCCGGACAATTCATCTCCATTGATGAAATCAGCACGGTGGAATTCGGGAAGTCCTTCCTCATTGCACAGATAGATGTAATCAATGGTGATCGCGTTGTCCTTTACCCAGCAGGTGTCAATTCTGAAGTAAGTTATTTCTTCACCAACAACGTACTGTTCGGTTGCAAGATCGATAATAATCGTATGCCACATACCATCGTTCTTTATAGTAGTGCCGATGTACTTGTAACCCGTGCTGGACGTAGTTCTTGCATATATTCCAATGCTTGTTTCGGTGGTAGTCTTGTATCTGAGTACTGCATACTTAGGTGCTGTCATACCTGCAAACTCGCCATGGAACGAATTGGTAAACTGGCTGCCTGCGTTATCATCCTGAGCTGCCGTAATAGTCAAGGATCCGTCACCGTTAAGTTCACCGGTGTGAATGCCGTCTCTCAAATAACCCTCAAGCTCTGCACCGGAGACCCAATGAGGAGCCGCACTCTTAGGAACAGTTACGAATACCGAGTAAAGAGTAACCGCAGATCCACTCTCCGTAATAACTCTTACGGAAACGCTGACGGTCTGTCCTGCGTATGCGCCGAGGTCTGCCGAAACAGCAGCTTTGTAACAAAGTGTACCGGTAGCGTATCCAAGATTGGTTTCAGCATGCATGCTGCCCTCTGTATTCAGATCGCTACGTCCTGCGGGTGTACCAAACGAAATCCAATGCTCTACTCCTGCTTCGTCGGTAACACATACGCTGATATCGGTAACATTCTGTCCGTCAACTGCGAACCAACCGGACCAAGCCCAATTGCCTCCTGTATAGGAATTGTTTCTATCACTTGCGCCTGCGCTTCCTTGCAAATGAGTATTGGCTGCGCTATCATGAGCAGCAGATGCTCCGTCAATCGTTATCGAATCAAGAGACGCCGTCCAGTTCTGCCAACCGTATTCAAGATATTCGTTGTCGCCAAGTGCTACGTCGCCAAGATCGTCACACAAGCCAACGTAAGCAAAGTCTACGGATCCATTTGCAGTAAGAGCATCAAAGAAGTCTGCTCTTAAGAGAGTGATGTAATAGCTTCCCGTACTGTCGGTTACACTCGCAAGATCGGAAAGATCAATAACAAGAGTATGCCACTTATGGTCCGAAACTATGGTAACGAGTTTACTATGTCCGGTCCATGCTCTGTCATCTGCGGTGCTTGCCAAACAGTTGACCGAACCATTATTTGCAACATTAACACCCAGACCGGTTCTGTACTTAACAACGAGGTACTGACCTGTAGGCATCGTGCCATCAAGCTCGAACGAGAAATATCTGTCACCGCTGTCGTTATACTTAACGGTAACTGTACCGTCAGCATTAAGAACTGCACCCGTAACACCCAGATCTCCATGATTGCCGGCATTATCGGTCATCATATCAACGAGATCCTGTCCCTCGAATATTACGTCGAGAGTATCCTGCTCTACAAAGCTATCAGAAGGAACGCTAACCGTGATGGAGAAGGTCTCAACAACCGCTCCGCCGTAAATTGTTTCTCTGATCGAGAGCGTTACGGTCTCACCTGCCCAAGCAGAGAGATCAGCGGAGATCTTAACAACGTATCCAACGGTTGCAGTGGACCAACCGTCACCGGTTACCGCGTTCTGAATGTTCTGGTCGCCCTTGTAGTAAATATTGGTGCCGCTTTCCTTGTTGGCAAGAGCAACAACGGTCTCATTGCCCTCGTAATCGGTTACTACGTAAGACATACCGTAAGTTGTCTGACCGTCAACTCCCAGCCAACCGGTGTAATCAACGGTTGTAGCGGTGAGAGAGGTCTGACCCTTTTGGTTGTTTGCCGTATCTCCGTCAATGTAGAGATAGTCGACGTTGTTTGCAAACTTAGTCTCGATCAACTCACCCGCGATATCGCTGAGATCGGAGAAGAGGTATACGTGATCTATGGTTATGGAGTATCCTTCCGCGCCCTCACAAATATCGAGTCTCAAGAACGTAACTGCGTCGCCGTAGTTATATCCCGAGCACTTTGTAAGGTCAACGAGGATCGTGTGCCATTCACCGTCAGTAATTGCGGTGGAATGAACGTATCCGCCTATATTATTGCCGGCGGTGGTTGCAAGCACGGTTATTTGTGCTCCATGATTAATGGTCTTATACTTGATAAGAGCATATCTGGGAGTTACAGCTACAAGAGAGGAGATGTTGAGAGCTCCGTCACCGTCAGCAGCCGTGCTGGTTATGGTAAGAGATCCGTCATTGTTCAAGGTTCCGCTGAACTTGCCTGTGCTAAGAACGCCTTCAAGCTCCTTGCCGGTGATAAGTCCGGGATCAGCCGATTCGGGAACTTCAACGTTGATCGAGTAGGTGTCGATGACCATGATGCCGTCAACGATTGCTCTGACGGAAAGCTTCACCGTCTGTCCTGCCCATGCAGCGAGGTTTGCGGTAAAGTTAACGGTATATCCGACCGTACCGGTTCCCAGAGAAGCAACTGCGTTCTGAATGTCTTCGCTACCCTCATTGTATTCGGAGGAAGCCGTGAGAGCAAATTCGGTTTCGTTGCCCACGGCATCGGTAACGACGTAGGAGATGCCGTCAACCGACATACCTGCAATACCAAGCCAACCTACGTAATTGACCGCGGTTCCGGTTACAGAGGTTGCATTCTTGTTATCGTTGGATGTATCTCCATCAACGTATGCCCAGTCAATGTTGTTTTTGTATTCAGCGCTGTATTCCAGCTTGGCACTGATGCTGCTGGGAACGTCGCTAAGCTCATCACAAAGACCGATATATTCAAAGTCTACAGATCCGTTAGCAGAAAGCGCGTCAAACATATCTGATCTGAACGAGGTTACGTAATATTTTCCGTCGTCTGCAGCGATAACACCCGTACCGAGCTTTGTGAGGTCAATAACGAGAGTATGCCATTCGCCATCTGCCTTCAAACCGTAAGTCTTCACGTGTCCGGTATTAGTGGTGGTGTCGTTATAATATGCCATAGCCCAGAAACTGCCATCAGCAGAAGTAAGTCCCTCTCCGGTCTTATACTTCATAACGAGGTACTTACCCGTAGCAATTCCGTTCGTGTAAACGGTGAAGTATTCGTCATTATTTTCGGAAGCGAAATCAACTGTAACGGTTCCGTCGGCATTAACGGTAGCACCCGTAATACCTATGTCGCCACGGGTATCCGTCATAGCTGCGGCAAGATCGTTACCAACGAATACCACGTTCATGTTCGCGTAAGTATCAGCCGTAACAAGCTTGTCGGATATAGGCATGGACGAGGTCGTGCTGCCAACGTAGCTGATATCGGAGAGAGACATATCGGAGTTCATCTCTACAGCAGCATTAAGATCTCTGCAGAATGCTATATACTCGATATCAATAGAATCGTTGGATACTGAGGTGAACGGGTCAAGTCTGAAGCTGGAGAGGCTGTATGTGCCAGCACTCGTCGCTACCATATCGGTAAGTCCCTTCTCCTTCACAAGTGCGGCAAGATCGATTATCATTACCTGCCATGTGCCTGTGCGCTTGATAGCGGAATTTTCCACGGTAAAGGTATCGTTGGTTCCGTCGAAGGTACCCGAGGTAGTCGCAAAGAATTGGATACCGCTTTCGGTGGTGTTCGTTGCAAGCTTGTACTTGAGAACGATATATTTAGCCGCCGAACCGCCAACTATCTTAAAGCTGCTGGTAGCGGGATCGTTCGTGCCTCCGTTGGTAAGCGTTACGTATTCGCCGTCGTTGACGAGAGTAGACGTAAGCGCTTTACCGTCAGAAGCGAATCCGTGAATAAGGGTAGCATCGTAGAAGAGGTCACCGTGCTGCTCTTCCCACTCAACGTAGGTATCGTCAACAACGACCTTGAAGCTGCTTTCCTCTTCCCCGGTGACAGTAGTCACGAAGGAGTAAGAATAGGTCTTCGTATCTTTATCGTAATGTACCGCATATCCGTCGTAGCAATGCGCGTTACCCGACTCGTCAACCGAATTCTCAGAGCTGAGCTCAACAAGCTGCCAATCGCTGTTAACAAATTTGTAGAGCTTGGGAGCCGTCAATATATTGAAGCCGTCAACGCGGAAGGTTACGTTGATATTATCGTTAGAATCAAGCGCCACCTTGTCTGCGTTTGCGTGGCTGATAGTAACGGTAGCATCAAGACCGTTGGTGGTCTTGACCGTAGGAATAAACTTGTTTGTAACCGCTTCAGCGTGCTCACCGGGAGTTGCTACGATAGGAGCAACCAAGGTGTTTTCACGTACGTTCTGTACGAGCGTATCATCTGCGGTATCATAATATCCCCAAGGCATAATGATCGCGTAAATAACGATCTCTTCGCCCGCATTAAGAGTAACGTTGCCCGCATTGAGCGAGAGGCTTGCTTTGCGATTTTCAACGTTTACGATGAAGGAACTGCCCGAAAGCGAGCTGGGCAACGTGTAATCGCTGATAAGGAACGATACGTTAGCGTTCTGCTTGTTCTGATTGCCCTCATTGTCAACGTTATCAATCTGATACAGATCGAAATAAGGGCAGTTGGTACCGAGCGTGTACCTAGCAGAAGTATCTGCGCTTATACCGTTAACCGCGCTTGTGCCGTAATAACCGAACTTCTGATATCCGTTTCCGTATCCGGCAACAGAATAGAAGGAGAAGTTGCTAGCAAAATCATTGATCGTAACGTCTTCGAGAACCTTGTATCTCATCTCATAGTATGCTCTGTTCTCATCGGTCTGAGGCATTTCTATGTGAGTATACGTAACCTGGATCTTGCCATCGTCGGAAATGTAGGTCATATCAATGTCCGCGTAGGTAGGACCCGAAGAATTGATAACGCTGCTAATGCTTTCCGATGCAACCATCTGACCGTTGCTATCGGTATACTGCAGGAACATGTGATATCCACCGTTATCATGCTGGGGATCACCGGTCTCGGTTTCGTGATCGGACCACCAGGGAGCAGAGGCTGCTCTGTGGTCAGGAAGGGTCTGGAGATCCTTACCCATTACGTAATAGTTCGCAATACAGTTACTCTCCGTAACACCTGTGGAAAGGTGATAATAAGGAGCAAAGAACTGGATCGAGGAGATCTGCTTGAGAGGATACTTACCCCAGTTCATATAGGTCTGGAGCACGGTAAGCTCTTCGGTCTCACCCGCGTTTACGTATACGGGGATTCTGGTCTCACTGTATCCTACGTCTCCCCAGAGATACATCGGAACCTCAAACTCGTGGTTGAAGTTCTTCGAGACCTCGGTGGGAAGAGGAAGCAAATTGTCGTTCTTGTCGAGCACGGCACCGCCCTCAATCGAGCATCCGTAGGAATATGCCATAACGTACACGTTGCGGCTATATTCATCGCCCGTAATCTTGAAGGAGAGCGCACCGTGGAAATTCTGAGCGTAGTAATAGCCTGCATTGAAGCCAATGTTCTCGGGAATAGTGAACGCGTACATACCGCGGATTCCGTCGTAACCGTCGAAGGTCGCGTTAGGAGTCTTGTCGGTATTGATCGTAATATTTGTCGAGCCGAGAGGATGGCGCTCAATGTACGCTTCCTCAAGGAACGCGTCAAAGGAGTGATTACCGTCGGTATAAATTCTCTGACCAAAGTAGAACTGTGTGGGAGAATTGTAGATGTTGGTGCTTGTTCCCTTGAAATCGGGGTACTTAGTCGCCAGCTCGCTCGAGCTGTGCAGAGTATCCTGCGCAGAAATCTTGTTATCTTCAGGAACGATGGTCTGTCTGATGACGTAATAGTCACCTTCAACGGTAATAGTGATCGTACCGCAGTGCTGATCATCAGCAGGAAGGATGTATCCGAAGATACCTGCTCCATCGATATCAAATCCCGCATATTCAACATTTTCAATAGTACTGGAGATAGCGGTAAGGAGCTCTTCATTGCCGAGAACCTTAACTCTTACACCGTTAACGTTGGTTGCGAGGATCTTGGTTTCCATACCAACCTCAGTGATATTAGCAACGTCTGCGGTTGCTACGAGGCTGAGAGCCTGATGCATCTTATCGGTATAGGTGTGAAGACCTCTGTCGAGAAGAAGCGCAGGAGCGCTACCCAGTTTAATCTGAACAAAGTTGACTGCAGAAATCTGTATCGTTTCGCCCTTCTGACCGTTGAAGTCAAGACGAAGACCCTTAACAGTCACGCTTTCATCAAAGAAAATTCTATAAGTATGGAACTCTCCGTCAGCTTTGACACTAAAGTCAATTCTATGCTCTTCGCCATAGCTTGTATCTTCAGTGGTAGTATAGCGCAACTGAACCTGCGACGTAGATGCCGTTGCCATAGTTATGTCCAACGCATTATACGTAGCGGTATTAACAGTAAGCGCGTTTGCGTATGTATATATCTGCGGGTCTGCAGTGCTTGTTATGGTGGTCGACAGTATGTTGTTCGAAATTGTAGGAGTTGACATATCAACCGCTCCGCCATATCTGAAACGGTTCAATTGAACGTTACTCGTCGCAGTGACTGTGTCGGATGCAGCCTCGTCCATGAAATTCTGTCCGTACATATGAGCGTCATAGTAATAATAACCGTAACGGAACAGGTTAGCAGTAGCCTCTTTGATAGAATTCGAAGCGTAATACGTGCCGCTTGTCGTTTTAACGTAAACGTCCATCGTGTTCTCAACGTATACGTTTCCGTTCTTGTCGGTTATAGTAGCAGACTGATTCGAATTCAGAGGATAGTGGAACTTCATATTGGAGTTCTCTACCACGTAGCCATCGCGATCGCCGCTAGTGTAATACGCGTTAACGCCGTTCGAAAGATTTGCCGCGTTGTCAAGCAGACCAACGGGAGTTACGTCCTTATGACAGTCGGAGCAGATCTCGGCGTATGTATCGGGCTCAACGTAGGTACGGTCATGCTTACAGATCGTAGGCTTAATAGCCACGCTGTTGCCTGCGTATTCGGACATCCATACGTAGAACTGATACATAGAGCGAGCAGCATTAACGTCCTCTGCATCCGCGTTCTTTTCGATCATTGTCTGAACGAAGTTCAGCACGCTGTACTTCATAGTAACCATATCGGTTCCGTCGGTAACGACGATGGAGTACCTATAGTTGAACTTAGTCGCAGGAATATTATTGATTCTTACGTAATATCCCGTGTTATCCTGAAGAATCTTATCCTCGTGTCCCTCAACGGTTACCCTAAGATCCTCATAGTTTCCGTCATAGGTAATGTAGCACTTGATAGAAACAACATCCTCAAGATAAGCGCTCGCCATCTCAATTTTCAACTTGTTGGTATCGGTGGTCTTATAATCGTAGCTGTCAACTCCGTAAAGAGCATCTACAGGGAGATTGTATGCTGGGTTAGTGGCGCCGTAATACAAGCCCTTGTTAGCGAGCTCGGCGGTGTTGTAGCTGAACGCCAGCTGTGCCATAGCACCGTAGTTGAGCATGCTCTTGAGTGCCTTGACGAGCGAACGGTAGGTATCGTCGTCTGCCGCCTTGTCGAGTTCAACGATCTTATCAGCGTAATCGGTTACGCGACGGGTGCGGGTTCTACCGGAAACACCCTCATCGTTGTAAGGCGTGATGATAATATCCTCTGTCTGCTGAGCTGCTGCGAGCGGCACCTCAAGAAGATATCTCGTTTTGTCGTTCTTTACGTCCGTAGGCATATTTGCCTTGCGAACTATTAGAGGGCTTTCGTCGTTTTCGCCAACCTTAACCTCGTAGTAATCTACTCCGTCAACGTCGGTGAAATAGAACAGCATTTTAATCTGGCCGGAAATGGCCACGTTCATTGCCACGAGCGTATCTCCAAGGTCTCCGGATCCGGAGCTTGCAAATATCGAGAAATTAATTCCCGATAGCACAAAAATGCACACAAGCAGCATGGCTAAGGTTTTCACGAAAAATCGTTTCATACTCCACCTCATTAGTGTAAAATCGTTATATATACAAGGTATATATATACCCAATTATACAATATATTTTAATGAAAATCAATATATTTGTGAAATTTTAACAAAATGGATACATTCACCGCACGATTTTACGCCAAATTATCACAATTTTTCGTTTGTGCTTTAGTGAACTAATAGTTTTTAGACATTTTTTTGCTTGTTTAGCACATTTGACAAAAAACGTGTATGTGCATTGGCGAAATTGGTAAAATCAATCAAAAAAATTCGTTCCAAATTGTCGTAATTTTAGCATATTTTTCCGTTACGAAGCATAATATTAAGCGCAATTGTCCCAAAAGAGCCCCCCTTTCCGCGTGAACACGCGTAAAATTACACAACAAATCTTGTGCAACCTGCACAAAAATCACCGCTTGAGCAGGCTCGCCCAAGCGGTGATTCTTATTTGTGAATATTTCGGGGAATTTACTTATACTCCTCAAGGATCTCAGCAAGCAGCACGGGATCGTCGGTCATAATGCAGTCAACACCCATCTCGATAAGCATGCGCATCTCGTCGGGATCGTTGATGGTCCAGTACTGCACCGCGATATTGCGGCGGTGAGCGCGCTTGACAAGACTCTTGCTGTCAAGCGGAATATTGATGCCCTTAATATCGTAGGAAAGCGGGATCTGCAAGCAAGCAAAATCTCCGTTGTCAAAAATGTTAACGCCCAGATACTGAGTCAGAACGAACTTAGCCGCAGAGCCTGTGGGCGCGCCGCGAAGCAGATCGGGGTAGTTGGTCTTGAGCTCCTGCTCGATCTCGTCGTTGAACGTACCGATAACGATCTGATCCTTGTACTCGGGATAAGCCTCGAGCGCGTCGGCGAGAATACGGCAAGCCTCCCTGCCCTTATCTCCGCCGTTCTTGATCTCAACGATGAAAAGAAGGTCGGGATTGCTCTCGTAGAACATATCGAAAAGCTGGTCAACGGTCGCGATCTGCAAGCCTGCCGCCTCGATGTCCTCAACGTCCTTGTAAATGCGGTTTCCGTCCTTGTCCTCAAAGTAGTAGCCGAAATTGTACTGCTTGAGCTCGGCAAGGGTCATATCCTCGATGTAGTGGCGCTTGCTCTCGTCCTCGCAAAGTGCCTTGACCTCGTCAAGCGAGATGTCGCCGTTGACGTTGCAGGTCTCGTCTATGTAGCTGTCGTGGTTGTAAACGAGATATCCGTCGGCGGTGAGATAAAGATCGCTCTCGATAATGTCAACGCCGATAGTAGTCACTGCCTCGCGGAACGCGAGCAGAGTGTTCTCGGGATTGTTGATGCTGCCGCCGCGGTGCGCCGCGATCATAGGCAGCTCACCCTTACCAACGACAAAGGGATTGTTTTCCACGTTCTTTTTCGGAGGAATAGCGTTGATGACCACGAAGAACATCACGATAGTCAACAGAATGGCTCCGATGATAATTAACGCCTTGTACTTTTTCTTCATAAATTCAAGTTCCTTTCAAATCTTTTGAGAGATTTTCAGCGCAGGATTTTCCCAAAATCCCCCGCCTGTGCCGATACGAATAGCTCCACCGACATTTTAGCATATCCATTGTATCACAAAAAACGACAAAAATCAAGGTAAAAAACGGTGAATTAGGAAAATTTAATAAAGCACCGCAAAGCAGTGCCTTATTAACTCATATATGACTATTCTCTGCCTCGGTAGCTCTCAATAATATGCTCGGCGAAAAGACGACCGAGCTCAAGCTCGCACAACGCGTCGTAGTGTCCCCAATCGGGATCGCCCTCGGGCTCGTTGACAGTGACAAGCCCCGCATCTATGGTCGAAAAATAAAGATTCAGCTCCGAGAGCGAACTGAAGCGACGCTTTGCCTCGTTTACGGTAGGATATCCGGGCTCGCAATAAGGACCGTTAGATATCCCAGCGTCGATGAAATATATCCCGCCGTCCTCGGCGTATGGCGCAAGATCCTCGCGCAAATAGGAAACGAAGGCAGACTGATTGTCAAAATACCTGTCCGCCTTGGCTTGCGTGGTGTCCGATTCGCCCTGCATCCAGCAGATCGCCCCGATGCGCGCATCGTATCCGAGAGACGCGAGATGCTCCATATTTTCTCGGACAAAGATCAAAAAAGCATCGTATATCGAGCCTCTCTGCCCTGCCTGTAACCAATGATAATGAAGCGAATAGCCCGACATCGTATATTTAAGGATAAAGACAGTCTCGTCGGGATAAGCCTCTGAAAGTAGGTCTGCCATACCGACCTCAGGACCGAAAAAGCCGTTTGCCGCGCCGCAGGTCAGATCGACAGGCAAAAATTCACCATCTGAGCAGGCGTTGTGGTCGTCTATGCAATAATTTATCAGAACTGACGGAAAACCTGCGCTGTATCTCGCAAAATCCTCTGCGGAGGAATTTTTTTCAAGATAGCTGACGATCGAGCTGCCGCTGGCGTTGCTCTGCCCCAAAAGCAAAATGACCTTGACCCTCTGCCCGTCTCCGCGCGGCAGGTTGTCCGCAAGCTCGTACTCGGTATTCATATTCATCACCACGGTCTCGTCAACAGCCGTGTCCACGTCGCCCGATCTGTTGCAGGAAGCCGCACAAAAACAAGCCGCCAATATAAGAATCAGGCACACGGCGCGAAAAATTTTATTGGTCAAAGCAATCCCCCCTTGACTGAACAAGCAGATTTCTGATGATGTCTTATTTTAACTCATAATAGCGTGAAAGTCAAGATAAAAATCGAAAATTAACAAAGCACCGCTTTTGCGGTGCTTTGTAGTGGAGCTATTACTGATTATAATTTTCCCATCTTTTGCGGAATTCCTCGATAAATTTCACCGCATCCTTTGAAAACCGTTGCGTAGTAATGCAAGCATCTCCGTATCCGAGCTTAAGATTTGACTTTATCAGCATCAACTGTATCCAATTCTTTCGTTCAAAATACTTTTGCGGATTTTTCAGCTTGATATTCAGATATCCACCCTTTGAGTAGACTCTTTCAATGTCGCACCATTCGATCCTTCCAAGCGCGATAGCCGACGAATTGTCATAAAAATACTCGTCGCAGATCTCGATAAGCGGCTTTTTTGAAAACAACTGCCTAACGAAATAAACGCTCGCCGCCGCAAGAACGATGCAACACAAAAAGCAAAGCACCTTAAATAACCAATACAAAAAGACACTGTCCGCAATAGTCGCATTACCGTCAGACCCGCCTTTCCAATCAATGATCACGAAGCAAAGACAAAATGCAACCAGAACAACCATAAATATTAAATAAAAGACCGTCTGCCGCTTGTTTTGTTTAATTATCATAGCCTTTCCCTACCTCGCTTTCAAATTTTCACCGTTGCCGTGTGCGGACGGTGATCGGACGCCACGATCGACGGAATGTCAGCATCAATGACCTCAATATCGCGCGAAACGAAAATATAATCAATCTTCTGCACGGGTCTGTCCGAGGGGAAGCTGAGCTTCGGCGCGTCGAAAAGCTCCGCCGTGTCCTTCATCCTCGCCCTGATCGGATCGAGCACGGGATCATCGGGTGTTACGTTGAAATCGCCCATAAGTATGCATTTTTCACCGACCAAAAGCCCCGCGACAGTCCTCGCCGCACTCTCCTGCTCGTCGGGATTCAGCCCAAAGTGCGAGATCAAAACCCTCAAGCCGCCCTCAAGCTCTGCGCGCAGAACGCATCTTGTCTCATAGTATCCGTCGTATGCCTTGGGCTCGGGATCGGGAATAATAATGCTCTCGGCACTCAAGATCGGAATTTTTGATAAGATCGCGTTGCCGTAAGGACCTCCGTTTTCAAATTCGATCGCCTTTGCGAAATAGCAAAATTTCATCCCCGTAAGCTCGGCAAGTCTTTCGACCTGCGCCGTGTATTCGGGGTGAATACCTTGATCGCGAATCTCGTTGAGACCCACGATGTCCGCACCGCAGTCAAGAATTGCTTTCGCCATAACATCGAAATCTATCCTTCTCTCAACAAAATTCAGGCAATGCTGCGTGTTAAAGGACATTATTTTCATTTTGATCTCCACCTTTTCACCTAATTGACAACAATAAGTATAACATATCCGCCACGAGATGTCAATAGAAGGCATGCCTGACCTGTAATCTTTGTTCAATGAAAGGTGGAGCGTTGAGGAAAATCACAATAAATATCTTTTTATTTGTTTTTTCTCGGAGCGATAAAAAGTCCGTAAATAATTAAAACGGGCAAACCAACGAACATAAGCGCCAGTAATATATTTATAAGCGACATTTGGGAGTAATTAACCAAAAACCAAATGACAGAAGCAATATACAGTATCAGCGTAAACGCTTCGCCATAGGTCATTTCATGCTTGTGACCCTTCTTGTAATGGTTCTTAAAAGTATTCAGTTCTCTTTCGGTCAACGGATCAAGCCCTTTTTCAGCCAAAATTTTAATAACCTTGCTTTGCTTCTCAAGTACATCTGCGTGATTGAGCCTCTTTCTGTAATAAACGTCAACACATTTATACAAAATGAACGCTATCGTAGCCAAAGCCGCCACTATCCACGGAACCACAGCAGACTCAAAAGAACATGCGGCACACACCATTAAAATTAACGACAAGAGCAAGGAAACTGCGTTAAAAATAATTCCGGTTCGGTTTGGCTTCGCCTTCACATCTTTTTTAGGAATACTTCCCCTCACAATGCACTCGCCGCTGGCATACGCCTGCATATAATACTGATTTCCCGAATAATGATACGTCATATCATGGTAAGGAACAGTATAAAGCTTGCTATATCGCACATCCGCCTCGGCAGTAGCAGAAAAATCCTTGTATCTGTCCCCTGGGAGAGATTTCCGGCATTGACCTATCGCATCCGCCTTCATATCCTCAAGAGAAGCCTGTAATGTTTCATTTTTAATATTACTAAATCCCTTCTTTTCAAGAGTTTCATCAGTAATTTCAGTTATGGGTATCAGTTCATCGGACCCGATCCTTTCAAGTAGCTTGCGAAATGCCTTCGCGTTGCCCTGATCGGAGCCTTCGGCGTTTTCTGCAAATCCTACCGCCCTTTCGGCAAAATAAACGGTTTGAAAAGGCGACCACTCTGTTTTCGTCTCAGTCACCGTATTATATTTACGATTTATGTGGTCATACTCTTCCTTTTCCACCTGATAGTCTTGTCCTATCGAGGCGCTGCAACGAACCTTAGCACTGCCTCCAACGGAAACGATCTGCCGCTTTTTGCAAGCGACTTCTCCAAATTCACCGTCAAAAACGTCAGCGGGAGTTTCCGTGCTCGTTCCAAGCCCTATGACCACGGCCCTTAGAAAATCATTTTCATTTCTCGTTTGTTTAACCTCGTAAAACTTAACGCTCTGATCTGTCATTTTTTAGTTTTCCTCCAATTACTTCGATGTGTAACAAATTGTTACATATTTATTGTAACATTTTGTTACAATAATGTCAAGAGAATTTTATTTTTTTTACAAGGTGTTTGTATGAGAAACAATTTGGGACTTGTTGGACTGAAAGCAATTAGAAAAAAAAAGAAAATAAGTCAGTTAAAGCTTGCGACAGATTTAAACATCAGCAGAGAGGCTCTTTCCTATTATGAAACGGGAAAGAGAAATCCTGATATTCAAATGCTTTGCGCGCTGTCCAAATATTTTAACGTATCAATAGATTTTTTAATTACGGGCAAAGAGTTTAACAATGAGAATTAGCCCTGCTGGACTTGAGCTCAGCTTAACTTCGAGCCGTCTGCTCTCGTGCACGAATTTTGCAAGCAAAATTCTACCCTATCGCGCAAGCGCGCAGATTGCGCTTTGCCTCAGGTTCAACAACAGAGAAAAAAAGGAAACAGAATCCATACGGACTCTGTTTCCTTTTTGGGCTCATAGTACAAAAATGCAACTTGCATTATTCTACGTCATACCATTCTTCACCGATTTCGAAATATCTTACAGGTTCGTTCGTAATGAAAAAGAATCCTTCTTGAAGCTCATATTCTACACCTGAGATTGTAATCGTTGTTGCTGTAATCAATTCGCTGGGAATATCCCAGATCGCCGGTGAGCCGAGTTCCTCGGTCTTATATATTCCAGCCTTATCGATTAGGTTGTAATACCCACCTTCTCCTTTAATGGTATAGAGCCTTCCAACAACGTAATTATCTTTGGTAAACACCTTGTAGGCGTAGTCATCTTCTGAAACAGTACACCCCCAAAAATGCTTTTTTACAGGTTTAAACCCTTGCAGATCAGACCAATGTCTGCCATTCTCCCAGTCACCTCCAAAAGTGAAATAATAGATTCGATAATCACCGGTGTCAATATACGCCTCATCATCGTAACTGCCAGCAGCCATATCCATAGTGAAACCATACTCTCCTTTATGTATTGCAAACGGAAGATAACTCATAGCAATAAGCAAAGCGAGAATTGTTGACCATCCGACCATCTGCCCTATCCACCGCAGTTTTCGATTCTTTTTTACGATTACTCCTTCAGGTTCTTTGGTGGCAAGTTCCTCGGCAACAATATCAAAAAGCTTCTCTAATGCAGCCATGGCTTCGGGATTGGGCAAGCCCAGACCGTTTTCCCATTTTGCAACAGTACTACGACTCACAAATAGTTTTTCTGCCAATTGTGCTTGTGTGAGTCCGTTTTGCAGTCTCAGTTGTTTCAAATTTTCCTTAAATTCCATATCACATCACCTCCGCGCACCTTTATTATACCACAAATCACGGAAATACGTTGTTACTTTTGTGTTACTTTGATGTCATTCTTCGTTTTTTGTAGGTTACTATTCTTTTACTGTACAAATATGATACTATAAAATTCGGTATTAGACAAATCCAAGAGCAAAAACAGCGAAAAAGTATTGAAACATAAAATGTTTTAGTACAAAAAAGGCCTTGCATCTAAACCGTAATGGTTCTAAATACAAGGTCTTTTCAAAAATGCAATTCCTAAACTGTTATACCACTCCATACCGCCGGAAGAATTCTCAATAGTAAATTTCTATCAAAATCCCCTTCATTTCTAAATATAGAACGATGCATATTTCTATTGTTTTTATAATCTCGCCATGTGTTCTCAATTATACCTACACTATACAAATACTCCAACAAATCCAATGCAGATAAATTAAACTTATGTTTAACAGAATTATATCTTTCAGTAAATTTTTTTACACTTAAGGCTTTGCTACCACAAAGACGTAATAACTCTATAGTATATTTATAATCCTCTCCCAATACAGGATTTATTTCATTGGCAATTTCAGTATTAACCAACCAGTTTGAATATTTCTTCAATGAAAGGGTATAAACATCTTCATCAAAGCTGCCTTTTTTGATAATCTCGCTTTGAAGTGTCTTTAATAATTTTATCAAATCACGAGGTCTAAACAATGTCTGTAAAACCAAGCTGCCAAATAAGCTATACCTTATTCCGCATTTTTTCAGAATAGATCTATCAATATGAAATATATCATTAAATGTCTTATCATTCAAATCGTTTGAAGATGCATTTATTCTTTTTTCTATCATTCGCATCAAATCTGATGTTCCAGCATCTCGCATGTTATTTATGTTCCATTGTAAATCAATTCTGAAATCATCCCAACGAGCACTTTCAGCATCACGATTTGCCATAGCCTTCATAATATCAGATCTTATGTACAACACCACTTTAGCATTATTAATTGCTTTAGAGCGAAGTGTTTGATTAAATCCATACACAGCTTTAAACAAACTAATTATTGCTTGATAGTATGCTTCAACATCTTGATATTGGTTATAATTATCATCCAAACGATCAAACTGTATAATTATTTTATTATTAAACGATGTGGTCATCAAATAGTTAATTATTAAGTCATTTAATACAGCATTAATATTCGTGATATTGCCTTCATTATATTCATAGCTATTCGTTGTTTCTTGTTCAATCCCATACCCTAATCCCTTAAAAATCAAATTACCCTGTTTCTTTTCTGATTTAGATACTATATCTTTATGCAAATCAATTGCGTTGCCAATGTACATTCTATTGTACTCCGTGATTTGCCTGTAATAATCATTATCCTCTTCTGGCAGTTTAGAGATGTTTTGTACAAAAAGATTAAGAATAAGATTTTTCCATATTGTTTGATACTGATTAGGTTTTGCGAAATCATCATCTTGCAATTGCAATAATTTTTCAAAAGGAAACTCACCAAAATCTTTATTTACAACAATGCTTCCTTGCGAAAACGATTCACGTTCCAACATACGATAAATAGCCGACTTTCCTGTTCCCTTTTTCCCAACCACAAAAAACACTTTATTGTCAACAACTTTTTCCCAATAATTATTATCTAAAAAATAGTGTTCCAGATTAGGATCCCCATATCCATCTATTTCGCCAAAGTCAACTTTCTTCAACAAATCAATATTCATTTACAAATCTCCTAAATATTTTTGAAAGATCAAAATTATTATTTTAATTATACCATATTTATTAAAATTTGTCAATTTGTAATATATTTTGTCGCGAAATTCGAGATTATATAGAATTACAATGTTCTACATATAACTCTATACTATCACACAAAATGTATTTTAGATGATTTATTTGCTATAATATTGCTTTATCACTTTGTTAAAGGAGAAGCAATATGAAAAAACAAGAAATATTAAAAACGACAGTATTGAAACTTTATAATGCAGGAACAAAGGTTAAAGACATCGTCACACAGACAGGTGTACCTCGAAGCACGGTCTATTATTTGATCAAAAACGGAATGCCAAAAGAACAGTCGTCATTAAATTTAAGAGACTATCCTTTCTAAAACAAAAGTGTGAGCGTCAAGAGAAGATCATAGCTATATTAAAATCCGCCCCATGCGCTGCCACCGCACCATTACAAGAACGACTTGCAGCAATCGAACAGATGGTGAGCGAGGAATACAATGTCAACACACTATGCGAAGCTCTTGAGGTTGCCAAAGGCACATACTACAACCACACATTACGAAACAAGCGTGGCGAAACAAAAAGCGCTCAACGCCGACGCGAGTTATTCCCTATTATCGAACAGATATATCACGAGAGCAATCAGACATACGGCGCCGGTCGAATCACCGTCGTTATGCGTGAGCGTGGTATTCCGGTAGCAGAAGGAACTGTTGCACGAATCATGCACGAGAACGGTCTATTCAGTATCCGTGGCGGTGCCAAAACCTTGTATTATAGAAATAAGGAGCGCAAAGACAATCTTATAAAGCAAGACTTCTCCGTAAAAGAACCTAATGAAGTTTGGGTGAGCGACGTTACATATTTTCATTTTAACAACAAAACGTATTATCTCTGCGCTATTTTAGATCTATATGCGCGAAAAGTAGTAGCTTGGAAAATATCCGAACGGAATAGCACGCATCTGACAAAAGGAACATTAAAATTGGCAATTATCGATAGAGCTCCTGCGCCGGGACTCATTTTCCATTCAGACAACGGGGCAAATTTCACTTCATATACTTTCACAAGTTATCTGAAAGAGTTAGATATCAAACAGTCATTTTCCCGTGCACATAATCCATACGACAATTCTGTTTGCGAATCTTTCTTTAAGACACTCAAGCAAGAAGAAATATATAGAAAAGACTATCGTTCTGAAAAAGATATGCTTCGTTCAATCACAAGATTTATGGAATTCTATAATAGTGATCGCCCGCACTCCATGAATGGTTACCGTACACCAAACAAATATGAGGCAGACTACTATAAAAGAAAAGCTGTCCAAAAATCTTGAACAGCTTGATTCATATAATTGAAGGTGTTTATATTTACAACACAAATTTGAGGAATTTTCAAAATTAATTATTAGACAAATCCAATATTGAAATCCTGCAAAATCCTTGATATATAAGGATTTTAGGCGCAAAAAAGACCTTGCATCTAAACCGTAACGGTTCGGATTACAAGGTCTTTTCATATGGCTCCCCCCAACAATTTCGAACCTTTGACGATTCGGACGATTTTGGAGGGCTTTTTCTTAACAAATAGATTATAGCACAATCAAGCAACTAAGTCAATAGGATTTTGAAATGTTTAAAAAGAATTCACACTTTTTCTTTGCCGTGTATTCCACCTTTCAGAATGATCTCAATCGTTCTGTCCGGAGAAACTTTGATGCACTCCACCAAACGTCTCACAACCGTATCATCATACTCAGTAAAACTATCTCCACTATACTCTTGGATCGTTTTCATAAACCTTTCGATTTCAGATTGGATGCTTTCGTTTGTTGCAGCTTGCTCTTTCGCCAAACGCAGTTGCTCACGAAGGACTCCGATTTTTTCATATAAGCCGACAATAGCCTTTTCGTATCTTTCGGGATCTCCCTGCGTAGTTTCTTCTTTCTCCATCAATAGGTCGATTTCATCTTGGTGCGTGCGGATCTGATTTTCGATTGCATAGGCATCAAGAACTTTTGTATCTCCCGTAAGTGCATACTGCAAGTTGGTACGACACAAATTGATGACTTCTTCCCTGCTATCCATCATATCCGAAAGGCATCTACAAATAGCAGAATGAAGTTTCTTTTCTTCTAAGCCTACCGCTTCTTTACAACGATGTTCAATTCGTCCGAGACAACGCCAAACGTGCTGAACCTCGCCTTTTACGTTCTTTCCGGTTCTGCGGTAATGAGAACCACAACAACCGCAGACAAGAACATCGGTCAACGCATATTTTGCACTGTACTTTCCCTGCTCGGTAATACCAAGCTCGGATTTCTTTCTCTTATTGGTTCTGCCTGCAAGCTCAGCTTGTGCCATATTGAAAGTATCCCTATCTACAATGGCAGGGTGGTTGTTACTAATAAGATACTTGGCAAGCTCACCGTTGTTCTTTCTTGTTTTCTTTGAGATCGTGTCCTCAATGTAGGACTTTTGAAGAAGCAGATCTCCAACGTACTTTTCGTTGGTTATGAGATCACGAACAGTTCGCTGATTCCACTCTGTTTTCCCCGTGTAAGTCTTGATGTTATTCTCTGCAAGATAGCGGCATATCATTTGAATACTTTTACCGTCAAGAAACAGCTTGAAAATTGTTCTTACCGTTTCTGCTTCTTCGGGAACGATCACGGGAACCCCGTCATCACCTCTGCGATAACCAAAGCACGAAAAATTCGTGCAGTAGGTTCCGCTTTTCATACTCTGTCTGATACCCCATCTTACGTTGGCACCAATGTTTTCACTTTCGGATTGTGCAATAACGCTGAACAGACCGATCAGCGTTTCGTTTTCTGCTTTTAGAGAGTCAATCGCTTGTTCTTCAAAATAAACTCCAATGCCCATTGCACGAAGTTTACGAACCCAACTCAAACTATCGACCGTGTTTCTTGCAAAACGGGATATTGACTTGGTTAAAATGTAGTCAACCTTTCCGCGCTCACAATCTCTCATAAGGCGAAGGAAGTCCTTTCTCTTTTTAGTCGATGTTCCCGTTATGCCCTCATCAGCATATATTCCTGCAAATGTGCTGTTAGGGCGTTTTGCAATCGCATCTGTATAGTAGGCGATCTGCGCTTGGTAACTGTTGAGCTGATCTTCATCATCGGTAGATACACGACAGTAAGCGGCGACTCGCATAATGCGAAAATCACTTTTTCCTCTGACAAGCAGAGGGTTGGCTTCAATCTTAGTTATCGTTCTCGCTAAACATCCGTCCATAGTGCGCCGCCTCCTTTAACATTTCCATTACTTCATTTTTTACTTCTCCTTCATTGGCAGAAATAACTTCAACCCCGGTCTCTTTGATCTTCTCGTATACAACGTGGGCAACATCAGCATCAAGAGAAAGAACCTTGAGAGAAGGAATAACAACAGAGTTAAATTCACCGCGACGAGCCTTTGCAATCATCTCATTGAGTGCTCGTCTGCGGTTCACTTCTTCCATGCTGTGTCCACAAAAATCTCTCATTTCATCAACAACGGTGAAGTTATGTAAGTCAGCAACATTCCGGCATCTTTCGATCTGCTTTGCCATTCTTTCGGCAGTTCCTTCTGCCTGCTCGGGGGAGTTTACTCTGCAATAAAAACAAACTTTCTTCATTTTATATATCTCCTTTGATTTCAGCTCCACTTTTGAGTCGGAGCGTTATTTTTCCGTTTTCATCTACGACGATCTCATCTACTGTTTGAGCAATCAGATATTCGTCGAGTCCTTTTTCTGTTTGAGACTCTGCGTACATTTCCAAGATAACTTGTGTTAGCTCGTCATTCTCTCCAATGCTACAACAATCGAATTTTGCTGAAGCACATTCCAATATGGAGTTGGCTATTGTTTTGAACTCAACTTTGCTCTGCTCCATCATTCGATTGACTTCATTGGTTAGTCTTGAAATATCAGAATCGGGATGATAGCCGGATCTGTTTCTTCTCTGCAAATTTGCCATTACGGGATTTGAGAGTACCGAATTGATGTTGTCGATGATCGTTTTATCGTCAAGATACACCGAGCATTTACACCCACTTGAACATATCCACTTCTCTCGTGTTTTCCATTTGCTTTTCCGCGCGAAGTGCTTGCCGCATTGACCGCATACAAGCTTGTCCTTGATGAGCTTTGCTGCGGAAGGAAGTTCCGCTTTCTTTGCGCTTCTTCCTTCCCTGCAAGTCTTAACCTTTGAATACAACTCGGCTGAAATGATCGGGGGATATTCCTCGTTCCCAAGATACCGGGCATCGTCTATCATTCGGGCGATGTTGTTCTTGTTCCAAGAAGAATTACCTTCAAAGAACTTTATTGCGCGTTCCGTAAGAGAATCGGCAATTTGCTTGAAGGTTTCTCCCGAGCAGTAACGTTCAAAGACTTCGGTAATAACTGTTGCTTCATCCGCAACTATGACCTTTGCTCCGCTTTCGACCACATATCCATACGGAATTGTTCTTATGCACATTTCCTGCTCACCTCGATTCTTTCTTTTAATGAGAGCTGACCTTTCAATTCAAAGATTAGCGTTCCATCGTGACAAACCTTGATTTTGCCAACGATTGAAGTAAAGAGTGTTTCATCGAACTCGACTATTGCCTTTGGATAATCTTGAATGATCTCCTTGAGCATTTTAAGCTGCTCGATCATCTGCTCATTTTCATTCTCACTCAACAGCTTTAACCTGCGACTTCTCAGTTGGGTTAGTCTCGCTTTCAATCTGTCGGTCTGCTCCATATAGGAAACATCGTCCATTATCTTTTTCTCACGGTATCTTTCGTATCGGTTGTTCTGCTCACAGAGCTTTGCAACCTCAATGTCGATCTCACGGATTTCATCGTTCTCCGTAATCAATCTCGTTCTCAGATCGCTCATCATCGAAAGTGCGGAGTCAAGGACTTCTTTTTCAAAATAACGAAGCTTGTTATATACTCGAATGAAAGCATCGAACACAGCCTGCTCGGGAATGTTTGGTCCCGAACACTCAAACCCGGCGTTTCCTTTTCTTGAGCAGATCCAATAATCAACGTTGCTCTGAACTTTGTGTTTGTATGACCAACCACACTCATCACAGACAAGCATCTTTGTCAGCAACCGTTTTGTCGCTTGCGTCTTGATCAGCTCGCCCCTGCTCTGTAAAATCCGCTGAACCGTTTCAAAATCTTCCTTATTTATAATAGGAGCGTGTGTGTTCTCCGCGTAGTATTTATCAAGCTCTCCTTTATTGGGAATATTGCGAAGTGGAAAGACCTGCGGAGTGTAGGTTTTCTGCATCATACTATCCCCGATATACTTCTCATTTGTGAGAAGGTACTTTATCATCGTGGATGACCAATGCGTTTTACCTGCAACTACTTCCCTATTCATAATTGCGGCTATGGTGTTAATTCCATTACCCGCTAAATACAAGCTGAAGATTCGTTTTACGGTCTCCGCTTCGCTCGGCTCGATAACAAGCCTTTGATTTTCCAAACGATACCCAAACGGAGCATTGTAAGTAAAGAATGTTCCGTTTTCCATTTTCATTCTGTACGCGGTGGACACTCTGCGAGAGCCTGCAAGTGCTTCGCTTTGAGCAAATGCACTCTTAACGTAAAGGATGAGTTCGGAGTTCATCGTTTTGGTATCAACGTTATCGTTTTCAAAAATAACGCTGACACCGCACTCTTTCAGTTTTCGTATAGTCTCAAGACACTCAAGCGAGTTTCTCGCAAAACGCGAAACGCTCTTAACGTAAACCCTATCTATTCGCCCAAGTGTGCAATCCTTGATGAGCCGCTTGAATTCATCGCGCTTGTTCATACACGTTCCCGTTATGCCTTCATCGGCATAAATATCAACGAGAACCATATTGCTCTGCGCTTTGAAAAAGTCATTATAGTATTTCACTTGTGCGAGAAAGGAATCTGCTTGGTCGTCTGAGTCTGTACTTACACGGCAATAAGCCGCAACTCTGATAAGCTTTTCTGCTTCAAGCCCGATTGTAGGTTGAATGATTTGGACGTTCTTTTTAGTAATCATTGCTTTCTCGCCTCCTTCTACTATAATTTTATTTATTTTTGAAAATCCAACAAGGATGCGATTTTACAGCTCCACAACCTTGACATTCATTGTTTCTGCGTTCTTATGATTGAGTCGATCAAGAACCTTCTTGTCGAACTTTTTATCTCTCAACATTCGGCGGAGCATATCAACCGAAGCAAGATATATCATTTGATTTCTCAGTTCTTCTGTCATTAGCTCACCCCCATACTGACCTTCAACGCTTGGTCAACAGCCTCCATCGACTCTTTGCTTGCTCGTCCGACATAGCGAGTAAGCCTTGTTTTGTCTACCGTCCTTACCTGCTCTGCAAGTGCAATAGAACTCATAGAAAGATCGCTGCTTTCGATAGGAATGTGGGTAGGCATATATTTTTTCTTTTGACAACGGCTTGTGATTGCAAGCACGATCACAGTAGGACTATGCGTATTTCCTACGTTATTTTGAATGACCAACACGGGTCTCTCTCCTCCCTGCTCCGATCCGATAACGGGGTCAAGGTCGGCAATGTAAATCTCACCGCGTCTTATTTTTCTATCCATATCTATGAACCTCCTTTGTTTTGCCGAAAATGGCTATGTATGACAAGAGCCGCCCAAACTGTTTGCTTGGGCGGTTCTCGTAAGAAAAGAAGTGAAAAGAAAGGAGATTTTCACTGTTTAACATTCTTCACAGCACCGACGCTGACTCTTGGTGATCAGAAGTGCGAGGTAGTCGCAAAAGTCGTCGTCAATGGGTTCGTGATTATTCTGCTTGCGGCAGAACTCAAGGAAGTGGAACATCGCATCGAAATCTTCACCGATCTCAATCTCGATGAGTGCTCCCGTTACCGGGCTAACGAAAACACAAGGCTCACCGTCAAGCCAACGGCGCAGGTTCTCACGTTTATCGTTGAACATTGCCGTGCATTTCTTAAATGCCCACCGTGCGTGATTGATACGCACCTCTTTTACTCTCGGGTCGGTATCGTCCCGCATAGCTTCATATCCGTTCAGAATAGCTGTCATGTAGCGTGAAAATTCGTGTCTCTTGTTCATTTGATTTAACCTTCCTTTTTAAGTAGTTTTTTGATGCCGTCCTGTGCGGCTCTGATCTTTTTGATACGCCCCTCTAAATGGGCGATGGTCTCTTGGATTTCTTCGTTGCTTGTTGCGTAGTAATAGCCTTGATTGCTTGAGCAAATAGGAACGCCTTTACATCTAAGCTCGTTCACCATTCGTCGGACTTCTGCCCCCTTACAATGGAACCTTGCTTCAATGACTTTGCTCTTAACAGCGTTGGCTTTACCACTATGCTCTTTCTGCATATACCGTTCAAAAGTGTTCATTATACTGCCTTTCCCCTATGAATTTCTTTGAATCGAATACCCATACCATAAGGTTCTTCCCATCAAAGATAAATAGGTATGTATCCGAGCCGCCGTAGGCAGACCTATGTGAAAGGTGGTCTACCGTTTTACCTTTGGCTCTTAACACACCTATTTGTCCTCGACACCCCGGTGTGACCGAACATTGTTCGGCATGGGAAGTCATCAAGCGTCCGATTACGAGTCGGCTCCATAGGAATCTCACCTCCCCCGGGTACTCCGCAGGCAGCGCCTTTCGGCTACTGAAGTATCATTATCCCTCACGTTTGTCATCGCCCTCTGTCGGTAGTAATCCGACTTCACTCAAAGTATCGTTTGATCGCTC
>JAFULC010000043.1 GCA_017483305.1 Clostridia bacterium
CTCGGGCAAAGACGCAAATATAGCGCCGTATGACGTGATCTTTTTGGGTTTTCCGATCTGGTGGTATGTCGCGCCAACGATCATCAATACATTCTTGGAGAGCTATGAATTTTCCTGCAAAACAATCGTTCTTTTCGCAACCTCCGGCAAGATCTGCGGTTTTACACCTAAAAAGATAACGTCGCAGTCGCTTACTATCTCATCGACGGTTGCGGCAGTAGCGCCGATCTTTGCCACCAGAGCTTCGGCTTTTTCCTTGTGCGCGCAGGATACTAAAACGGTATTATCCGTCCTTGCGACAGCGGTGGCAAGCGCTCCGCCCATGTTTCCTGCACCTATAAATCCTATTTTTTTCATTGTCCTATCTCCGTTTCGATCATCTTATTTGTCCGTCGCCCGTAATGATATATTTATACGTAGTGAGCTCGGGAAGTCCCATCGGGCCTCGCGCGTGGAGCTTTTGAGTTGAAATTCCCATCTCGCAACCAAAGCCGAACTCGCCGCCGTCGGTAAATCTCGTCGATGCGTTGACGTAGACCGCCGCACTGTCGATCTGCCTTGTAAACACCTCAAAGGCCGCCTTATCCTCGGCAATTATCGCCTCGCTATGATGGGTCGAGTGCTTTGATATGTGCTCGATCGCCTTTTCCACGCCGTCTACTATGCCAACGGCAAGGATATAGTCAAGAAATTCGGTATCGAAGTCGGTTTCTTTCGCGGGAGTGCCATCGATGATCTTCTGCGCTCTTTCGTCAAGGCGAAGCTCGACGTCTGTAAGTCTTTCACGTAAAAGTGGCAAAAATTGCTCCGCTATCGCGCTGTCAACGAGGCAGACCTCGGCTGCATTACAGACCGATGGGCGACTCGTTTTTGCATTCTCAATTATATTGAGGGCTTTTTCAAGATCTGCCGATCTGTCAACATATACATGGCAGATCCCTGCGCCCGTTTGGATACAAGGCACGGTCGCATTCTCCACGCAGGCTTTTATAAGTCCCGCGCTACCGCGAGGGATCAGCATATCTACGTATCCGTTTGCTCGCATAAGCTCAAGCGCGCTCTGTCTTGTCGTGTCCTCTACGAGCGTGACCGCATCCTCGGGCAATCCCGATTCCACAAGTCCGCGTCTTATCACACGTACTATCTCACTTGAGGTCAAAAACGCCTCCTTACCGCCGCGCAGTATGCAGACGTTTCCGCTTTTCAGCGCTAACGCCGCGGCATCCGAGGTCACGTTGGGGCGGCTCTCATAAATTATTGCTACAACGCCGATGCCAACGCTGACCTTTTTTATCACAAGTCCGTTGGGGCGGCTGATCTCGCTTATAGTTTTACCGAGAGGCGACGGCAGATTTGCCACGGCTCTTATTCCGCTTGCCATTGACGCTATTCTCTGCTCGTTAAGCCTCAGGCGGTCCTTCATAACCTCTGAAATGCCCTCGGCTCGCTCAAGATCCTTAAGATTTGCCGCTAATATTGCGGTGACCGCCTCGCGCGTGCAGAGCAGATCGGCTATCTTTAAAAGCGCTTTATTTATTTTTTCTTCGTCGGCTAACGTCAGCTTGGGTGCTGCCGCTTTTGCCGCTTCAAGTATTTCTTTCGTGCTTCTCATTTGATTTCCTTCTTTGCGTAGAACCTTGTTCCTGTCTGCTTGCCTTCCACTATATCGTAGAGCGCTTCAGGGTGTTCGCCGTTTGTAATTATCATATCGCAGCCGCGTTCGGTGACTATCTCTGCCGCGCGGAGCTTGGTCGCCATTCCGCCCGTACCGAGCGATGATCCCTTGCCTCCTCCGAGTGAGATTATATGCTCATCTATCTCATATACACTTTGGATAAGCTTGGCATTCTCGTCTTTTCTGGGGTCTGCGGTATATAGCCCGTCAATATCGGAGAGCAAGACGAGCAGATCCGCACCAACGCTGACGGCGACTATTCCCGCGAGGGTGTCGTTATCCCCTATCTCTATCTCCTCGGTTGCAACGGTGTCGTTTTCATTTATTATCGGCAAGACTTGCATTTTCAGCAATCGATCCATCGTGTTTTCGAAATTTTTATGGCGCGTTTCGTTGCGAAGATCCTCGGCGGTGAGCAATATCTGTGCTACAGTATGATCGTATTCCGAAAAGATCTTATCGTATGTATACATCAGCTCGCACTGTCCAACTGCCGCCGCCGCTTGCTTCCCTGCCGTATCTGACGGTCTTGAGGACAGCTTTAGTTTGCCAACACCCATACCGATAGCGCCCGACGACACTAGAATGACCTCGTGACCCGCGTTTTTGAGGTCGCTGAGCACCTTGCACAAAAGTTCCATTCTTCTTATATTCAATCTGCCGCTTGCATGTGCAAGAGTAGACGTTCCAACCTTTACGACGAGCTTCATATATGCCTCCAAGTCGCTTTATGCTTTAGCAAGTTAAAGTTTTTTTAATTATACCACAAAATAGCGCATTAAGCAAGATTATTTTTAAAATTATTTTAAATCTCATCAAAATTGGTAGATCTGAACTCCCCTTTGCGCAAAAAACCGCACCACATAGGGTGCGGTTTTTTTAATTAGACTTATTTAAACATTGCCTCGATGTCGGCAACGCTGTATTCGCTCGGTATGGTTACTATTACGGACGCCATATATCCGCCAACCTTCTTCAGATAATATACCTGTGTCATGGTTATACCGTATGCCTCGACGGTACATTCGCATTTGGTAAATTCGGTATCGCCGAGCTTAACCTCTTCGAGCTTATCGGGGAAGGTTATATTCATTCCTTCGGAGCTCATAGCCTTCTTTAATTCCTCGATGTATTTTTCCATACTGATGTTGGTGGAAAACGATTTTCTAAGGTTTTCATACACTATGTTCATATTCGTTCCCGTAGATGAATCAACCACCATCATATCATATATTGCGGGATTCTTTTCAAGGGATTGCTTGAGGTTTTCCCCCTTCAAGCTATCTGCGGCAATATTCATCGCCGACGCGATTTCTTCATCAGAATAATATCTCCAGGAAGCAGGTTTGGTAAACTCAATTCCCAAGAATTCGTTCTTATAGACATTTCCGTCGATCTCTCCTCTGGACAACTCGGGACCGCCCAAGTTACAAGCGACCAACATCA
>JAFULC010000005.1 GCA_017483305.1 Clostridia bacterium
GTATGCACGCCGCCGCGTACACAGGTCCGCAAAGAGGACCGCGCCCCGCCTCGTCTATTCCGCAGACTACCCTGTAGCCCTTTTCGTGAAGCGAATTTTCTATTGAATAATCAGGCATTTTGTCTACCTCTCGTTACTCTGTGATTCTGTCGAGCGTGATACGTCCGAGCTTTGCCGCGCGGAACTCGTCAAGCAGCATATCTGCGGTGCGCTCGGTGTTGATCTCGCCGCCCGAGATCAGAAATCCGCGCTTTTTGCCGATGTAGCAGAGCAGCTCGTAGTCGGTCATATCCGCAAAGCTCGAGACCTCGCCAAGCTTGTAGCGCGTAGCAAGCAGCTCGGGATAAAGTGTTCTCATACGGTTGCAATACGCCATAGCGAGCTCCTCGATCTGAACGACGTCGTCCTTTATCGCGCCTGTCAAGGCGAGATTTTCACCCACCGTTCTATCCTCGAATTTGGGCCAAAGAATACCCGGCATATCCATAATATCAAGTCCGATGCCCGTGGAGAACCACTGCTTGTCTCTTGTTACACCCGGGCGGTTTTCAACCTTTGCCTTTTTGCTGCCCGAGAGCTTATTGATAAGAGTGGATTTGCCCACATTGGGAATGCCCAGCACCATGGCATAAATGCGGCGGTTCATACCCTTGCTTTCGTAGCGCTCAAGCTTGTCGCGAAGCAGCTCCTTGATGGCAGGGAGTATCCTCGAAAGCCCCTCGCCCGAAAGACAGTCAACGAGAATGCAGGACGTTTGCTCGGTGCTGTAATGCTCCTGCCAGAGCTTGTTCTGGACAGGGTCGGCAAGCGACGCCTTATTGAGAATTATAAGCGAAGGCTTGTTTTCTATAAGCCTTGTGATCTCGGGGTTTCTGGAGGAATGGGGAATGCGCGCATCGAGTATCTCAATAACAACGTCAACGTTTTTGAGATTTTCCGATATCATTCTCCGTGTTTTCGCCATGTGCCCGGGAAACCACTGTATCTGTTCAGATGGCATAGATAGTCACCTCAATTTCTAAAAATGATCAGTTAAAAACGGTAAAGGGGGAAAGACGGAAGACCGCACGACCGAGAATAGCATCCTCGTCAACGAAGCCAACGAGATAAGCGCGCGAGTCGGTCGAGCCGTTTCGGTTGTCGCCCATAGCAAAGACCTTGCCCTCGGGCACGTTCGCGATAAACCAGACCGTGCCGTCCTTGTCGGTGTGCACGCAATCCTTTTGGAAATCGCTTCGTATTGAGTATTTGCCACCCTTTAGGTAGACGTAATCCTCCTCGATAAGCTTTCCGTCAACGTAGACCTTGCCCTCGGTCAGATTGATCCTTATCTCCTGACCGCCAAGCGCAATAACACGCTTGACCAAGGGCTGAGTGTAATATTCGTTTGAAAGATGAAAAACGATTATATCGCCCTGCTTCGGGGTGTAGAAAAGATTGCTTGTGATAAGCCTCTCGTCGTTGAGCAGAGTGTTGTTCATCGAGTTGCCGTCAACTCTGCATATTCTGAAGCAGAAGGTAAACACGAGCAGGACCGCAAGCACGGAGATCGCAAGCACCTCGACGTAGTCGAAGACCCACTCGAGCACGCGGAGGCCTTTAGACTTTGGCGTTTCCTTTTGCAGCTCCTGATCCATATTCGGTTCGTTGTTCATAAAAACTCCATTCCGCCGCGCTGCGCGGCATAATTTGCCTCGTGGCAAGCTTATTTTTCAATGAAAATATCCATAAGTTTGTGACCGTGAGGCAGATAAAGTCCGGCTTCTGCCGCCTCGCTCTCGGAGAACGTCGCCCTGCCGACCCTTTGTTCTGCCGAGGAGTAGATCATAAAGGGCACGGGCTCGATCGTGTGAGTGCGCAGGCGCGTGGGCGTGGGATGATCGGGAAGTATCATTATCTTGAAATCCTCGCCGCAGCCCTTCAGATATTCGTAAACGGGAGCAAGAATCTTGCCGTCTATCAGCTCAATAGCGCGCACCTTGTTCTCGACTTCGGCACGGTGACCGCACTCGTCGGGTCCTTCAACGTGAATATAAACGTAATCCGCGCCGTCCTTGAAGGCAGAGATCGCCGCCTGAGCCTTGCCGTCGTAATTCGTATGTACGTTGCCGGTAGCACCCTCAACGTCGATCGATCTCATTCCCGCGCAAAGACCTATGCCCTTGATAAGATCGACCGCCGAGATGACCGCCGCATCAAGTCCCCACTTTTCCTTGAAGGAGGGAAGAGCGGGCTTTTTGCCGGGGCTCCAGAGCCAGATCGAGTTTGCAGGACGAAGACCGCGCGCGCGGCGCGCCTCATTTACGGGGTGATGATTGAGAATATCCCAGCTTGCTTTCATCAGATCGTAAAAGACCTTGCCGTCCTCTCCCGAGGGCAGATAGTTCTTTATCGGCTGACCGAGAATATCATGAGGGCGCATGAAATTGTACGTGTCGCAGCCGCCTCTCCAGAGTATGCAATGGCGGTAGCTGACTCCCGTGTAGAAGCGGCGAAGCTCGTTGCCAAGCTCCTTGTCAAGCGCCTTTATCAGCTCGTCCGCCTCGGCGGTGGTGATCTCGTCGGCGCTGTGGTCTATCATGATCTTTTCGTCATAATCGCCCTCGTCTGAAAGCGTGACTATATTGCATCGGTAAGCAACCTCGTCCTCTCTCATCTCAAGACCCATGCTGACCGCCTCAAGAGGAGAACGACCCTTGGAATAGACCTTGGGATCAAAGGAAAGTATCGCCATATTTGCCGTGTCGCTTTCAGGCACCATGCCCTCGGGTACGTTGGAGACCAAGCCGACCGTCGAGCGCGCGCAGAGCGCATCCATGTGCGGCTTATTTGCCGCCTCCATAGGAGTTTTGTTGCCGAGAGCTTCTATTTTTTCGTCAGCCATCCCGTCGGGGATCAGCACTAAGTATTTCATAATAATTTTAACTTCCTTTCCGTAGGAGCAATGAAAAAATAATACTACATTATACATTATACCACGACAAAGACAAGAAAACAATATTTTTTTCGCTTTTTTTAATATTTCTATTATAATGATAAATAAAATAGCTTCCATTTCACCGAAATTTAACATATTGACGATGATTTCTGTTGCAAATACCGCCGTTTTATGATATACTTATATCGTAAATGCTAATTATGAAATGGAGATTAAAATGAACGAAGAAAATAAATCGGGTATGATCCGTATGAATGCAAGCACAAGAAAGAAAAATAAGATAATAATAATCTCTGTTTTCGCGGCGTCGCTCGTGCTCCTGCTTATCTGCTCGCTCATACCGGGATTGCTCAAAAATGACAACGGCGGTAAGCCCGACAGAGAAGAATACACAGTCGATCCCTCCAAGCTTGCCGACACCAAGGAGGAGGACTTCGACATACTCGAGTACGAGGAATATCTGAAGTATGACCGCACTATACAGTATTGCTACACAGCAGGGGTGCAGGTCAGCGTCAACGACAAGACTCTGTCAAACTACGATGCGAGCTTCAGACTTATATATGAGCTTATCGGCACGCTCATAGCAGGGGATAGCGACGCGTATAATGAGCTGGTGCACGAGGACGTCGGACACTTCGACAGCTTCACCCAGCAGCAGGTCTACGACGTGGTTATCACCAAGTATAGCGAGAGCACAAAGCAGAGCGAGACGGGAAGCTATTCCGAGTATGTCTACGTTGTCGAATATAAGATCCACGAAAACAACGGCACGTACAGAAAAGACATTGAATCAGATGCCAACCGCCCCCAATATTTCGTTATAAACGATAGCACGGGCGAGCTTTTGATAATGGATATTTTCAGTAAAACTCACGTGAACTGACGGCGTTTGTATAAAGTGCACTAATTTGAAGGCTCAAGTTTGTATAATAATTTTGTTCGAAAAGTATTGACAATCAAGTGACCGCGTGATATAATTAAATCAAGATCAAACAATCGCGACCGATTGCTTGTCATCAGCACAGTAAGGAGGCTAAATTATGGAAGAGTATTTAATGACGATCCTATGGGCGATAATATTCGTCGCTGCCATAGGTATCGAAGCAGCAACGGCAGAGCTCGTGGCGATCTGGTTCCTTCCGGGAACGGTCGTCTCACTGATTTTGTCGCTTGTAGGCGTTGAGGAATGGGTGCAGGGAGTAGTCTTTGCGGTGATTTCGGTAGTGCTTTTCGTGCTTGCTTTCACGGTTATAAGAAAGCGCTTACTTAAAAAGAACGATTCAAAGACCGATACCGACCTTCTGATAGGTCAGCGAGCGAGAGTAGAGGAGAGCATCAGCAACCTCGAAATGAAGGGTGCGGTAAAGCTCGACGGAAAGGTCTGGAGTGCCCGTATGGTTGACGATTCAGAGACCGCCGAGGTTGGAGAATACGTTATCGTAGAAAGCATTTCGGGAGTAAAGCTCCATTGCAGAAAAATATAATTTACATACTTAACTAAGAAAGGAAAATTATTATGACAGCATCATTGTTTATGAACGTAATGGCTATGAATCCGGGTGCCATCGCTGCGATCGCGATAATCGGAGTTCTTCTTCTGATCATCATTATGTCCAACGTCCACATTGTTCCGCAGGCAAAGGCGTACGTTATCGAGCGTCTCGGCGCGTACCATACCACCTGGGGCACGGGTCTCCATTTCAAGATCCCCTTCATCGATAGGATCGCAAAGAAAATAAACAAAATGGAGCAGGTAGCAGACTTCCCGCCCCAGCCCGTTATTACCAAGGATAACGTAAGAATGCAGATAGACACCGTCGTGTTCTATCAGATCACCGACCCCAAGCTTTATTCCTACGGTCACGCGACCCCTATGACCGCGATCGAAAACCTCACCTCCACCACTCTCCGTAATATTATCGGTGAGATGGAGCTTGACGCAACGCTCACTTCTCGTGATATCATCAACTCGAAGATGAGAGTGATACTCGACGAAGCAACTGACCCTTGGGGAATCAAGGTAAGCCGCGTAGAGCTCAAGAATATCATTCCTCCCAAGGAAATTCAGGATGCGATGGAAAAGCAGATGAAGGCAGAGCGTGAAAGACGTGAAGCTATCCTTCGTGCAGAGGGTGAAAAGAACTCTGCGATCCTTCTCGCAGAGGGTCGTAAGCAGTCCTTGATCCTTGACGCAGAGGCAGAGAAGCAGTCGCGCATTCTCCGTGCAGAAGCAGAGAAGCAGTCGCAGGTGCTCAAGGCAGAGGGTGAAGCGGAGGCGATCCTTAAGATCCAGCAGGCAACCGCAGACGGTATCAAGATGATCAACGAAGCGAAGCCGGGCGAGGGAGTTATCGCGATCAAGAGCCTCGAGGCACTTGAAAAGGTGGCTGACGGTCAGGCGACCAAGATCATCATCCCCTCCGAGATCCAGAACGTAGCAGGACTCGTAGCGTCCATCAAGGGCGTGGCTGAGGAGAAATAATAACGTCACCCTCAAACGCGAAGCGCTCTTGAAAGTTTCGTTCAAGCCTTTTCAAAGGCTTGCGGGTACTTAGGGCGGAGCCCTGAGTCGCTCGTCGCAGCGAGCGAAATCCCTTATCGTTCGAAAGCGCCACAGAGGGGGAGCTTCGCTTTAGCGAAGCGTGGGGGAACCGCACAAGTGGGGGGTTCCCCCTCTTCCATACATTTTCAACTATCATATAGGATCTCCAATGAAAAAAATAACCTTTCTGATCTACACCTTTGTCATCGCAACCACGGGGATATTCGCGCTGATATTCAAGCAACACCTTGTTATAGGCCTCGAATCGTTAATTCCCATTGCTGTTATGGCGTATATGTTATTCATTGGCTATCAGTCGTATAAAGACAGAGTCTACTTCCGTCACGGCAGATGGCACAGCTATTCCGACTCCTTTGATTTCAAATATTCAAAAAATTCAAAGGGAGAAGGTAAATTTCAAATCATCGATTCGCGCGAAGGTCCCAATGTTGTTAACTTGATCTTGGGATATACGATGTTTATCGGAGCAGCGCTCAATATACCGTTGATCATCTTTGGTTCATTTATAATTAAAGCATTCAGCGTAGCGATCATGCTCGTAGCCTTAGGCGTGGGCATCGTAGCATCTCTCCCAATTGAAATAAAGGAAACCAAGCAAGCCAAGGAAGCAGAAAAAGCGAAATACGAGAAGTGGGAAAAGGAGCTTGAGGAGCAGAAAAAGCGCGAAGAGCTCGGCAAATGGAAATAGCCCATAAAACAAATCGATTTCAATCACAAATAATATAGGCTTTACAATGAAAAAAATAACCTTTCTGATCTACACCTTTGTCATCGCAACCACGGGAATATGCGCGCTGATCTTTAAGGAGCGTCTTAATATCGTCATCGATTCGCTTATACCCGTCGGTGTAATGACAATTCAATTCATTTGCGGATTGCTGATAAAATGCGACATTTACTATTCTCACGGCGGCAGACTTTTTCGCTTGGATGACACGGATTTCAAGTACAGAAAAAACGAGCGCGGTGAGGGTCAATTTGTTGAATCCGCGCCCGTCAGACCCGCGCCGAGTAAAAAAACACAGAACGTAATGGGATATTCTCTGATGCTCTGCGCGGTGTTTTACATTCCCTTTATATTCTTCTTCCCGATTATCGCAAAATGGAGTAGCCCGGCTATCTTCTTTGTTTCGAGCATCTTGGGAGCATTGCTGAATATTCCCCACGAAATAAAAAAATTTAAGGCTGAGCTCGAAGACGAAAGAATCAGAAGCGAAGCACGCAGAAGAGAGCTCGAAGAGCAGAAAAAGCGCGAGGAGCTTGGCAGATGGAAATAGTCAAAAAAACGAAGAAAATATTTAGAATATTCTTTGCCCTCGGCATAGCAATAATGCTGTTGACCGCTATTTCGCTAGCGGTATGCGCCCTCGCCTGTCCCTCGGCAGTCAACGTAAGCTTTACCTCTATATTTCCTCTGGTGATGGTCGCGTTTTTGGGGGTGAATGTTCATACCGGCTTTCACGGAGAAATAAGAGATATGGATCGCCATAATGTCAAGTATTCGAAGCTTGGTGGTAAGGGATACTTCTATCGTCCTCCTCCGGAAAGAAGGAAATATCCTGAATTGGGCTGCGTGGCGCTGTTTTTGACATCGCTATACCTGCCTCTTATCTTTTTCTTTTCCGATGACGTCAAATTTTCAGCATGTACGATCTCAATAATGGTATTATTTGCGGTTTCGCTTGTTCTGGCCCCGACGTTAGCGATTATAGCCGTGGTGAATAGGGTGAAAAAGCGAAAAAAAGAGAACGAGGAAGCCGAGAGATTGCGCCAAGATCAAGAACGCTCTGAAGAACTTGGAAGATGGAAATAACCCATAAAAAAACACGGAAGCATAAGCTTCCGTGTTTTTAATTATCTTCTTCTCGTATATCTTCCGTGAGAATTGTACCTATTTACGTACCTGTAAATAAGCACCGCCGCAAGCAGTACGACAAAGCATATTATTGTCGCAACAAAGGCGCGGCTCATCGTGTACGAGCCGATCTTGTCGATAACAACCATTATCGAATTTGCCTCATAGCTGTTTTTCAGCAAGAGATCGACCTCTCCGACCTTGTCGCCGTCCGCAGTCGCGATCACCTTGCCAATGACAGTGCCCTCGGCGATAGGTGCCTTCAGATCCTTGTCAATTTCAACGTGATAAGAAACCTCGCATCCCGCAGGAACGTAGACCGTCAGATCGTCTGCCGCAATATACGGCGCATCGTTCGCTGCAATCCCTACAAGACCGATATTTGTCGTACCAACCTGCGCGCCGGCAGGGAATATCTGATAGTCGTTATACGTCTTACAGACCCAATTTGCAAGCACGTTCACGCTGTCGTATGCGTAAATTTCACTGCCGTCGGCATTTTCCTTGCCTCCAAGCAGAACGCAGATGTATTCGGCTCCGTCGTCCTCGATCAGAGTGACGATGCTCCATCCGCCCGCCTCGCCCGAGTAGCCTGCGTTGAGGCCCTTGCATTTAGCGTTGTAGTAGCTTCCGTTTGTCGCGGAGCAGACGAGATAATTACGGTTATATATCGTTCTTTCATCGCTTTTGTTGGTCGCATTGACCGTGTGTCTGACCGCCGAGCAGACAGTCATGTAAAGCTCGTTATCCGAGGCGGCAAGCGCGATCTTCAGCGTATCGTACGCCGTGGTTATCATCGTGCTGCTGTCGGGATAACCGATCGGATTGACGTAATTGGTCGCCTTCGCTCCAAGCTCAAGCGCGCGGGAATTCATCATATCCACAAACCCCGAGCCTCCGCAAAGGTAGGCAAGCGCATAGGCAGCATCGTTGTACGAGCCGCATATCGCTCCGTATAAAAGGTCCTCGATTTTGATCTTCTCTCCGACCTTGAGCGACATACTGTATCCCGAAGCGCCCGAGATCATGTCCTCCGATATAGTCACTGTCTGGTCGAGCCTGTCGGCAAGCGTTTCGCACGCGATAAGCCCCATCATTATCTTCGCGCTCGTCGAGGTGTTGAGCATTGCAAACCCGTTTTCCTCAACGATATACCGCTTGTGAGTCTTGTCGTACAAGACGATCGCCTCGCCTCCGTCAACCTCGGGCGTATCGACCGCTACAGCAGGTATGACCGATAAAATTGATGCCAAAATTATGAAAAGCGTTGCCACGATCGCGGCAAAACGCCTTTTTTTATTTATCATAGCAACTCCTTTCTTTTTTCCGTTTAGTAGTCAAGCGAAAAAATCAAATTCAACTTTGAAAACTCCACTACCGGATAAATTTTATTTCAAATTTTTTTTGGAAAGTTTTTGGGAGTCCAGAACCCTTTTTTCAAAAAGGGTTTTGGGAAAAATATCTAACAGAAGCATCTATATCCTTGCCGATCTGCTCCTTGAGCGCGTCGAGCGAATCAAACTTCTTTTCCTCGCGCAAAAGCTCGTAAAATTCGACTGTCACGCTCTTGCCGTAAAGGTCGCCCGAGAAGCCGTGAATATAGGTCTCGCAGTTGACCGCGTGAGAGTCCGCATCGTCCGAAATAGTCGGGCGAATACCGACGTTGGATACCGAAATAAGCCTTTTGCCGTCAATGATGCAGGCGGTGGCGTAAATTCCGTTCTTTAGCTTCACCGAGTCGGCAGGGAAAAGCTGATTTGCGGTCGGGAAGCCCCATTCGCGCCCCAGCCTTTTGCCGCCGATTATTTCCGCGGTAAGCGAGAAGGGTCTGCCGAGCATGGCGTTCGCTTCGGATATCCTGCCGCTCTCAACGTAAGAGCGAATGACTGACGAGCTCACCGTCACTCCGTTGTGCTTGATCTCGGGAAGTGCGATCACGTTCTGCTCGCCGAAGGCATGGGCAAGAAGCGCGGAAGTGCCAAGGCCCTTGTGCCCGAAGCGGTGATTATATCCGCACACCGCGCCTACACATCCGAGCTTGTCCTTGAGAACGCCGTCGATAAAGGACTCCGCGCTTACCGAGCAAAAGTCCTGAAAATCCCCCACGGCAACGAAATCGAGCCCGAGGGAGAGCATCATATTTACCTTGTCGTCAAGCGAGGTCAGCATAGGCACCCTCGTATTAAAAATAAACGAGGCAGGGGGCACAGAAAAGCACCACGCGCCGACAAGACCTGCTCCGACGCGACCTGCAAGCTCTCTTGCGGAAAGCAAGAGCTTGCGGTGCGCGATATGAACGCCGTCAAATGTTCCAAGCGCAACAACGCTGTCACCTAAGGGCAGGGAGTCGACCTGACCGTCCCTTGTGATTATCTTAAAATTTGATAAAGTCATTTCTGTAATTTCCGTGCTTCGATCTCGTCCGAAACCTTGTCGATGTAGCTCTCTACGATCTGCTTGAGCAGCTCGTCGCGGTCGAGCTTTCCTATAAGAGTTCTTGCGTTTTTGTAGTTTGTGATGTGAGTGGGATCCTCGGATATGATATATCCCACGATCTGCGATACGGGATCGTATCCGCCCTCGCGGATCGCCTCGCAAATGTCGAAAAGGAGCTGCTTTGAATCGATCTCGCCATCGGAAACAGAGATCACAGGCTTGCTTTTCACCTTGATTATAATTCTTTCCTTGTTGTTTTCGATTATCATTTTTACCTCAATGGATTTTAGTTTTCCGCCGTGTCACTGTCGCTTGGCAGGGAAGCAGAGCCTGTAAGCTCCTCGCGGTCGATAAGCCTGCGCTTCTCGCCGATCTTTTTGAACAGAGTCATCAGTACACAGTAAATAAGACCGTTGATGAAGAACACCGCCACGAAATCCGCCGGATGAAGATTTCGTATCATCGAGCTTTCCGAAAGTGCCGAGCCGTATTTTACGATTCCTGCGATGAAGCGCACGCCACCCGCACAGAACGCCTCGAATCCGAAAAGAAGACTGAACAAAAAGTGGATCGCGGTTGCAATAATGCAAGAGATCGCAGTGCCGATCACTGAGCATCTTGCCGCTTTGTATCCGTCGCGGTAGGCGATCATCGAAAGCACGGTGTTCACTCCAACCGTGTATATGACCGCACGGACGAGGCAAAGCGTAAGGTAGTCTATCGCTACGCAAAGATCGATTATTTTAACGATTAGTATCTCGGCGCACATGCAAACGAGACACGCGATAAGCATAAAGAACGCGTAGATCAGCGAATCGATCAGAGCGTCGAATATTCTTGCCTTTCTCATACCTTAAAATGCGCGACCGTGGCAGAGCTCGCTGAGCATCGCGTCGGAATGTCGCTTGATAAGGGAAGCGTAGTAAGCGACTACTATGATTTCAAGCGCCTTGGAGAGACGCTCTCTCGCACCGGGCATCTTTTCCTGATAGCCTGCGGTCTCCTCCTCAATCGCAACGCGGATAGATCCGAGCGAGCAGACGTCGTAGGTCATAAGTCGGTCAAGAACTTTGCATATGTAGTCGTAAAGCACCGAGTCCTCGATAATATCGTCGCTCGTGTCGTCGATCTTTCCATTGATGTACTCGATAATAAAAGCGATCTTATCGAGCTGCATGCAGGAGCGGAGCATATTGATGATCAGGATATGAGCGACCTGATCGATGCTGTATTTTTTGAGCTTGGAGTTCATGACCCAGCCGCGCTTGGTCCAGTTTTGGAGCGTAGAGCCGTCGATACCCGAGATCTCGCGTATCTGTGTGAGCATAACTCCGTTGGAGATAAAGAAGATTTTAGAGAGAAACTCAAGCCCCGTAACGTCGCCCATTTCCGAGCGAAGCAGCTTTGTACCGGGTATAAGCTCGTCCTTGATCTGAAGATTCATAAATCAAATTCCTTTCAAAAGGTCAAAATTTTAATAAGTGTTGTTTAACTATATTATATCATATCATACGGTCGCGTGATTGTCAAGCCGTTTCACAAAAAACATAAATAATCTTTTTCATTCCGACATAAATTTATAAAAAATAGGGAACGGAGCGGCAAATTGAAGAAGATCAGATACGGAATCGGCGGTATTTTACTGCTTTTGGCGGTGGTGACCTGTAACGGAATAATACCTTTCGCAATATACGCACTTGCGGCGCTTTTGCACGAGCTTGGGCATATCCTGGCGGCAAAAATGCAAAAAATCAAGCTTAAAGAGATCAAGCTTGGCATATTCGGCGCAAAGATCGAGACCGACGAGCGCTTGCTGTCATACAAAAGCGAGCTTTTCCTGGCGATAGCAGGACCTGCAGCGAATCTGCTCACAGGTGCGATAGTTGTTGCTCTCGCAAGGATGAGCGGATACTCGGTGAATTTACTTTTTGACGGAGCATCCGAGCTTTTGCGCTCGGGGCAGAGCGGAGCAGTAGGGTGCGTCGGCTTTTTTGTAATATCGTCACTTGCTCACGCCGTCACGAATCTTATGCCGATCAAAAGACTCGACGGAGGCAGAGCGCTCTATTGCGCTGCCGCCGCGATCTCAAATGAGCGCATTGCCGACAGAGCAGTGACCGCCGCGACCGCACTTTCGATCTTTATCATCTGGACGGTCGCGCTCTATCTTATGCTTAAAATCTCATCAGGGATCGGCATCTACGCCTTTGCGGCTTGCATTTTTTTGACTACCCTCGGGCATGATAATTCAGAAAAATAAATTGCGAATCATTCGCAAAATCTATTGACAAAATTGCTCATTTGTGATAAAATATTTGCAAATCATTCGCATATTTGGAGGCTGGCGTGAAAGTTGCTTCCCAATTTAGAGTGAGGTAAGCTTTTTCACGAGTGAATTTTGCATGCCCGGCAAAATTCATCGATCAGTATTGTGCCGCCGTTGGCGGCGGAATGGAGATTACAATGGCTCAATATCATACCGAACAGAGAAAAAAGCTGCACGAATTTTTCTGTAGCCACCCCCACGAATACTTTACGGTAAAAGAGATCCACGCTTCTCTTGCCGATCAGGATATCAGTCTTAGCGCAATATACAGAAACCTTGCAAGCATGAAGGAGGACGGAGTTGTGCGCTGTCAGATAAGCAAGGACAGCCGCGACCTGCTTTACCGCTTCATCGACAGGGAGCATTGCGCCAATTCGATCCATCTGACCTGCATGGAATGCGGCAAGATCTTCCACATGAACGCCGAAAGCGAGCGCAGAATGCAGGCGGCACTGTCGGCTGCGGAGGGCTTCAGTATAAACAAGGAGAAGACCGTTCTGTACGGCACGTGCAAAAAATGTCAGGCGTAAGAAAATTCAAAAAAACACTGTCGCTAGCGCTCGTGCTTTTACTTCTTTTGTGCGTGGCAGCGTGTAATGGCGCGCGGGAGGAGGGCGACGGGCTCAAAATAGTCGTAACCGTTTTCCCGGAATACGATTGGGTAATGCAGATACTCGGCGATCGCGCGGACGGGGCAGAGGTCACCCTGCTTTTGAACAACGGCACCGACATCCATAGCTATCAGCCGTCGGTCTCCGACCTTGTGAAGATCTCCGAGTGCGATATTTTCATATATGTCGGCGGTAATACGGAAAGCTGGGTAGAGGACGCCTTGAAGAACGTCTCGAACAGTGAAATGAAGGTTATCTGTCTTACCGAGGTGCTCTCTGACCGAGTGGTTGAGGACGGGCACGAGGGTGAAGCAGACCACGAGCACGACCACGAAAGCGTCATCGACGAGCATATCTGGCTCTCACTGAGAAACGCGCAGAGATGTTGTGAATATATAGCCGATCAGATCGCAGCTATCGACCCCGAAAACGCCGATGAATACAAGAAAAATGCCGCAGATTATTGCGATCTTTTGTCTGCGCTTGACGGCGAATATAGAACCGCAGTTGAGGATGCAGAATTCAATACACTGATATTTGCCGACCGCTTTCCTTTCCGCTATCTCGTCGACGATTATTCTATTGAATATTTCGCCGCATTTTCGGGCTGTAGCACCGAGACTGATGCGAGCTTTGAGACCGTCGCGTTCCTCGTGGACAAGCTCGACGAGTCGGGAGTCGGAAGTCTTATAGTGATCGACGGCTCGGATGGAAAGCTTGCCAACACCGTCAAGGCGAACGCGGCAAGCGAAAGCGTAGTGATCCGAACCCTCGATTCGATGCAGTCCGTGACTGCCTCGGATATAAAAAACGGAACGACCTACCTTTCGGTTATGAAGGAAAACCTTGAGACGCTAAAAAAAGCGCTCAACTGACAAAAAAGCTGCTCAGGCGGCAGAACGGAGAATAACTGATGGCGTTACTTACCGCACAGAACGTGACGTTAGGATACGATAATACAACGGTGGTCGAGGACCTTAATTTCGAGGTCAACTCGGGCGACTATCTCTGCATAGTCGGCGAAAACGGCTCGGGCAAGACCACACTTATGAAAACTATCCTCCGACTGAAGAACTCTTTATCTGGCAAGATCTTCACGGGGGAGGGGCTCAGGCAGAACGAGATCGGCTACCTGCCTCAGCAGACCGAGGTGCAAAGGGACTTTCCTGCATCGGTCTGGGAGATAGTCCTCTCGGGATGCCTTAATAAATGCGGCATACGTCCTTTTTATAGCAAAAAGGAAAAAATGCTTGCTCGTGAAAATATGGAGAGAATGGGAATAGCACACCTCGAGAAGCGGTGCTACCGAGAGCTTTCGGGCGGTCAGCAGCAGAGAGTATTGCTTGCAAGAGCGCTCTGTGCGACCTCGAAAATGCTGCTCCTCGACGAGCCCGTTGCGGGACTTGACCCAAAAGCGACCGCGGAGCTCTACGAGGTGATAGATAAGCTCAACAAGGAGTACGGAATCACGGTGATAATGATCTCGCACGATATCTCAGCCGCCGTAAAATACGCGAGCCATATCCTCCATATAAGCCACAAGCCGCTTTTCTTCGGCAAAACCGAGGACTATGTAAAAAGCCATATCGGACAAGCGTTTACACAGGGAGGGCAGGGAGTATGACCGAAAATTTCAGTAAGCTTGCAGACTACCTGCGATTTGACTTTGTCCGCAATGCGCTGATCGTCGGCGTGCTCATCGCGCTCTGCTCATCCTTGCTCGGAGTAACGCTTGTCTTAAAGCGCTTTTCATTTATTGGAGACGGACTTTCTCACGTTGCCTTCGGTGCGATGTCAGTGGCGGCTGTGGTCGGTCTGACCGATCAGATGGCACTGGTCCTGCCCGTCACGGTCATCTCGGCGATCATATTGCTCTCAATGGGGCAGGGCTCGAAGCTCAAGGGAGACGCCGCGATAGCAATGATCTCGGTCGGCGCGCTCGCGGTGGGTTATCTGCTTCAGAACGTCTTTTCGACCTCTACCAACGTTTCGGGTGACGTTTGCAGCACGCTTTTCGGCTCGACCTCGATACTTACGCTCAGTAAGGGCGACGTCTGGACCTGTATTATCCTCTCCGCGCTCGTTCTGGCGGTATTTATCGTGTTTTATAACAAGATATTTGCGGTTACGTTCGACGAGAGCTTCTCTCAGGCGACCGGCATCCGCGCCAAAGCCTATAACCTGCTTATCGCGGTCGTTATTGCCGTGATAATCGTGCTTGCGATGAATCTCGTCGGCTCGCTTCTCGTTTCGGCGCTTATCATCTTTCCCGCGCTCTCGGCAATGCGACTTTTCAAGAGCTTCCGTGGCGTCGTGATCTGCTCGGCAATAATTTCGGTATTTTGTGCTCTGATCGGTATTCTTATCTCGATCGTCGCGGGCACGCCCGTCGGCTCGACCGTCGTTGTGACCGACCTTGCCGTTTTCGCCATCTTCGCACTCATCGGAGTCGTAAAAAAATAATTTAAACACATAAAAACACGCGATTCACTATCGGATCGCGTGATTTTTTATGTAAAAAGCCCTGCCGAAAATTAAAGCTTGGAATTTTTGGCGAAATCCTTGAAATAGCGCAAGATTTATGATACAATATATCTATAAACATCCAAAACGGAGACTGTTATGCAAATAGAAAAGCTTTACCCCGAATGTAAGGACTACCTTTGGGGCGGAAACAAACTGAAAGAAATCTACGGCAAGGAGACCGACAAAACGCCCTGCGCGGAGAGCTGGGAGCTTTCCTTCCATAAGGACGGTCTGACAAGGCTCTCGAGCGGCAAAACCCTTGCAGAAGCTGCAACCGAGGCAGACCTTGGCGAGCATGTAAAGGACTTTTCCTTCTTTCCCGTGCTCATAAAATTCATCGATGCAAAGCAGGATCTTTCGGTGCAGGTTCACCCCTCGGACGAATACGCGCTGAAGAATGAAAATTCATTCGGAAAAACTGAAATGTGGTACATCGTAGAGGCGGAGCAGGGAGCGGGCATCTATCTCGGTTTTCGCGAGAGCGTGACGAGTGAGGAGTATGAAAAAGCCATAGCCGAAAAGAGACTTACCGATCTGCTCAACTTTTACGAGGTCAAGGCTGGCGAGTGCTATTTCATCCCCTCGGGCACGATACACGCCATCGGTAAGGGATGCTTGATCTGCGAGATCCAGCAGAACAGTAATCTCACCTACCGTGTCTACGACTACGGCAGAAAAGACGCCAACGGCAACGAAAGAGAGCTGCACGTCGAAAAGGCGCTCCGCGTTACAAATCTCGAAAGATTTGAGAGGACAGCGCTTGGCGGCGACCTGCTCGGAGTCAGCAAATACTTCAACGTCAGAAAGCTCTCGGTTAAGAACGAGACCTTTTCGACAAACGAAAAGACCTTTGCCTGCATCTGCTGCGTAAAGGGTGAGGGCGAGATCGACGGACAAAAAATTTCCGTCGGAGACAGCTATTTTATCCCCGCAAATTACGGAAAATATACCCTTAAGGGAGAAATGGAGATAATTATGACAGAAATTCGCAAGTATTACATCGGAATCGACCTCGGAGGCACGTTCATCAAGGGCGGAATCATCGACGACGATGGAAGAATAGTCGTCAACGATAAAGTCCCCACCGAAAGCGACGGCGGCTCGGAGGTAGTTGTCAGAAATATCGCAAGCCTTTGCAATTCGTTGCTCAAAAAGGCAAATATGACCGTCAGCGACGTCGAGGGCATCGGTATGGGCGTGCCGGGAATGATCGACAGTGAGCGAGGAGAGGTCATCTACTCCAACAATCTCGGTTGGGCAGATTTCTCTATCTCCAAGGAACTCGAGGCGCTCGTCGGACTCCCCGTAAGGATCGCCAACGACGCTAACGTCGCCGCGCTCGGAGAGACCAAATTCGGCTGCGGTAAGGATTACAATAACACCGTTATGCTCACGCTCGGCACGGGTGTCGGCGGAGGAATAATCATAAACGGAAAGCTCTTTGAGGGCAACCGTTCCGCAGGCGCGGAGCTCGGTCACGCGGTCATCGTTGCGGGCGGAGAGCAGTGTACCTGCGGCCGATGCGGATGTCTTGAGACCTACGCCTCTGCAACCGCGCTTATCCGCGATACCAAGCGCGCGATGCTTGCCGACAAGAATAGCAAAATGTGGGAGATCGGCGACATCGAAAAGGTCGACGGTAAGACCTCGTTTGACTATTACGACATAGACGAGAGTGCAAGAAAAGTAGTCGACAACTATATCGAAATGCTCGGCACAGGTATTGCTAATATAGCCAATGTGTTCAGACCCGAGGCAGTGATCCTCGGCGGCGGTGTCTGCAAGCAGGGCGACGCTCTGATCAAGCCCGTTCAGGCAGTGCTTGACCGCGAAATCTACGCGGGCACAAAGGGACCGCAGGTCAAGGTAGTGACCGCAATGCTTGAAAACGATGCAGGCATTATGGGTGCGGCGGCGCTTTGGATGTAATTTTACAAATACCCTTACACAGAAGGGGGATTAATGTGAAAACAAAAATGAGGGTATCGGCTAAATCTTATTTGTATGATATTGTGTCCGGCATATTGATATCTGTTGTATCATTGATTGGAATTTATGGATGTATATCCGCAAAGACTCTAATTGGGATTTTTTGGGGACTCGTCCTTTGCATCGGAATTTTATCGATTGCTTCGGGAATATATAAAATTCAATGGGTAACGATAGATAATGGTGTAATCAAAGTATATAACATATTTGGTCTTATGAAAGAGCAAAAAATGACAGATATCCGGCGCGTTTTTTACTTTGATGCTACGGTATTTTATCTCAAGACGTTAGCGATAAAAATACCGTGTGTGATTGTTTCGAAAAAAAAGTCTTTAAAAGTATGCGATATTGAGGATGCTACTAATCGAAAAAAACATCCCTACGTAATTATTCCATATAGCTCCGAAAATGTAAGCGTTTTAAAAATAGCATATTACGAGGCAACCGGAACTGAATTACATATAAAACTGTAACAGAGAAACCCCACGCGACACGCGTGGGGGTTTTTTCTCTGTATACTCACTTAAATACCTTTTTAACCGCCTCAAGATATCCGTATCCGTAAAGATCGTCGGGTTCAAGGTAGCTGGTTTCGGTCCATTCGTTCCAGGAGTTGACCGTGACGAGCGGCACTCTGTCGGGATGACTGTCGATATATTCCTTCGCCATCTGCAGGCCCTTTTCAATATTTTCGGGCGTGTTATCAGTCACAATGCTTTTGTAGAATTTGCGGAAACGGGGGTTGTTATCCCATCCGCAAGAGATATGAGGGAAGTATGGCACCGAGTAATCTCTGTCAATGCGCTCCCACTCTTTCTTAACGTCCGTGAGAATGTCGAGATAATCGCGGCAGACGTCGGTAAAGTGCACGAACTGATAGTGAGTAACACTGTCCGCACCGAGCAGGGAAACGAGATCGCAGGTCGAGCCCTGCATATTGGAGTCGAATCCGCTTAAATTAACAGCATACTCTCCCCATATCGTGATCTGAAGATGCAGATCGGGGAATCCCGCCTTTTTCACTTCCTCGCGGAACCAAGCGAGCGCTTCCTGAGTTTTCTCGATGCCGCCGAGACCCTTAACGAGATTATTCACGTCGTAGATCATAAAAACGGGACAGCCGTCGATCTTATAGTAGTTAGGCTGGCAGAAATATCTTGTGATAACTCTGGTTGCTACCGTCTCGAACGCCTTGCGCCCGACCGCGCCCTCCCAGATGACCGTATCGCCGAAATCGTCGGAAAGATCGATATTCCAGTAGTTGTTCGCATCGTGGTTTGCCCACATCAGATAAAATTTCATTTTGTCGCGGTTTTCCGCCTTGAGAAAGCCGTCGTTGAGACAGTTTTCAAGGAAGGGACGGTTGTCAAACCAGTACCAATCGTAAATGAATACGTTGACACCGTGCGCCGTCGCCTGATCGATCTGAAACCTCATCACATCGGGGTCGGCCTCGTTCTGATATCCCCAGAGCGGCTTTCTGTTCCAATGATAGCCACCCTCCTTGGGAGCGGAATTTTTGACTGATTGCCACTCGCCCATGCCCTCCTTCCAGAACATTCTCGTGCGAGGCTCGTCACCCGTGTATGCAGGCCAGATATATGCCGCTACGTCATAATTTTTTGCCATATATATCTCCGTTCTACCGCCAATCGCGGCAAATAACAATAGACCGAAATCTTACAGATCAAGTCTGTAATTCAATTATAAAACGAAAAGCTAAAAAAGTCAAGACTAATTAAAATCGAGCCCACGCGGTATGCCGAATGGGGCTTGTCAATAAGGTGGGGAAAAGTTTTTTTAAAAGGCACTTTTTTGTGCCCAAGTGGGGGAAAATGACAAAAATCGGCACGCACAGGCATGCCGATTTTGCGAGTAAAAGGCTTGAACATTCGTGAAGTCCTCACCAGAACCTGATGGTAACGTTACCCATGGTTATCACTTGCCATCGAAAACGGAATCTACATACTCCCGACACTCACCGGTTATTGCATTTACAACTAATCTTTTAAGCTCATACATAGGCTCCGGATCCGAGACCTGCCAACCGTCGATGTGGGGGCAGAAATGAAATTCTTGTAAAACCACTGTGTAATATTCTGATCCATCGGTGGGTTTTTCAGTTATAACGACATTGAAAAAGATTCGTGTTCCCATTGCGGACTCGGAGCTTCCGTCTACGCCTCCTAAATAATTATCAGCAATATTCCATGCTTTCTCTGCAGTTATCGGATATGGACATGAAAGCTCAAAAGGCGAAAATTGTGCCCAAATTTTGTAATTGTCAGAATAATAATCCAAATATTCTTCCCGCGTCACCTGGCAACCGTCAAGATAATATTCTTCTGCATAATCAAAAACGTTCTTTAACCTGTAAAGCTCCTTAATCACGATAGAGGAATCATTAAATGCAATCTGATTCAGACCGGTTGTTATCAAGTTGGATGTTGAATCGCTATCGGCGGAATACCAATAAAACGTTCCGTCGGTGTTTAGCCTGAAAAGGCTTTTGAAATCAAAGCTATAACTGTATATCTTGCCGTCATAGTAGCGCAAAATAATATGATCTCTTTGGGGTGACTGTATAACGTATTCGTTGATTCCATCTCCGTCCATATCCAATATAGCTTTGTTCAGAATTTCATATTCACCCAAGCGTAAATTGTCACTTGGAAAACGACAGTCTTCTAATTTGATCTTGCCTAAATGCTCGTCAAAAACGCAGATTTCATTCTTGATCGCCGCCTCGTACATTTCCATAGCCATCTCGGCATCGGAACGCTCCGCGGAAGTATTTTCATCAGCTCCGTCAGATTCACACGAGAATAGCGGCAGCGCCATTATCATACAAAGCAAAAAAGCAATAATTTTTTTCATTTGTGATCTCCAAATTTGTGTAGATATAGTAAGTATAACGTACCCAAAAGGCTTGTGTCACTACGAGGAGCAGCTCACCCATTATCCTCAACACCGATCTCTATGCATTCGCCGGTTACCGCGTCAACGAGAATTTCCTTTAATATCTCGACCTCATCGCCATTTAAGATATCTCCCTCGGCATTGTATTCACGCATCAAAACGACACGGTAATATTTATTCGTGCAATGAGGAAATTTCGAAATATCAATCTCTAAGTAGCTGCTGGTTCCTTTGCCTGTCTCCTCTTGAAATTGCTTGACGCCCCAATATTCTTCCGCAATATCAATAGCTTTTTGAGGATAAATTGCATATTCATAGCCATCCGCACGTTTATACTCTATACACTCACCCGTGGTGGCATCGATCAATAGCTCTTCTGATATAGATATATCGTGTGCATATGTTGATACACCGCCGTTGCCATCGTGAGAATAACCTTTAGTGATGCAAAGGAAGTGATAATATACATCATCCTCATATTTGTCATCCTCATATGCGTCATCCTCGCCGGGTGTAGCCATTACAAATGCATCTGAATAGTATAGAGTTCCACAAGCTCCATCGGGCTCTCCCGGTCTGAGCCTCCAATATTTAACGGCTCTTTCATACGCCTCCTCCAAAGAAAGCCTATAGTACCACGATTCGTCGACAGGTGAATATTCAATATGGGTTTCAGGGTTATCCTCAAAATATTTCTGCAGCTCTTCTTGTGATACCTGCTTGCCTTCTATGTAGTATTCGGCATTCGGCTCTCCGTCGTCAACGATGCGATAGAGCTCTTTCGTTCTTAAATCTGCACCCTCGAAATATATCTTTTCTGATCCGTATTCAAATCTTGAGCCGTTGTGATTCCATGAGTATGTTCCGTTTGTCGTCACGTGATGCATCTCTCGGAAGGTAAAGGCATAAGCGTATACCGTTCTGTCATAGTAGCGAAGGATTATCGTATCTCCGCAAGCGATCACAGGCTCGCCGATGCCGTCGCCGTCAAGGTCGACGAAGCCGTATTTGATATTTGCCACATCTGATAAGCGTACGTTATCATACGGAGTATGGCAAGTCTTAAGAAACCTGTGTTCGTTGTTATAACATACCATAGTTTCGTTATTCAGAGCAGAAGCGTATATTTCCTCAATAAGCTCGGCTTCGCTAAACAGGGAAACGTAATCAAATGCCGCGTATTCCTTGTTCGCTTCGGTCACCGAGTAGCTTCCGAGACGCTTTTCGTACTGCTCGTGAATCGCTTGGTACTCGTCTTCGCTTATTTCTATCTCTTGTCCGTCTATGCGTTTATAATATTTTGTTATTGAAGAGTTTATTGTATAGTCCATATATAAGGACCATCCATAGTCTGCAACCGTTTCAAGTGACTTACCGTCTTCGGCAATCCTATACACTCTGAATCTGTCAAATCCTGACAAATCAGATGTGTATATCGTCCCGTTTCCGTATATCCAACAATTTGTAAGATATGGGCGCGTAGTAGTAAACTTGTAATAATCGTAACCGCCAACCATAATCGGCTTGCCGTCTGCATAAGTAAATATTGCAAGAACGGTGTAATCCTCTTTGAGCAAAACCAGCTCGTCCACACCGTCGCCGTTTATGTCCTTGATCGCATAGCCGAAGGTAAGCCAGTATATCGGGGATGTGCTATCTGCCTTTTTCTCGCCGTCATAATTATACCTGATACACATCATAATATCGGCAAACGTTTCCTTTTCCTGCGGGTCGGTGATGCCGAGTGCTTCGGCAGTGATGCTGAGAGCATCGACAGTAAGCTCAACGTTTGCGCAAGAATTTACTGCCAGCCTGTAAAGACGAAGAATGTCACCGTAATCGCGAGAGCCCTCGGAAGACGTATCGTTTACCGTTGTTTCCTCGATATCCGATGATATGCCACGGTTATCACAAGAAAACAGGGAAATAATCGTAAATAGGCACAATAAAAATGCAAGTATTTTTTTCATGAAAATCTCCTTAATTATGTCTAAAAGCTTTATTTGACTGTAACAGTATATGCACCCGTAGACCTGTCAACTAAGATCTCATGGACGTAGCGGACAAGCCCGTCACTGTTGAGCCTTACTAACTGAACTATATATATTTCGTCAAGCATATCAAAGGGCACCTTATCAAACTGAGCATAATAATTGATTATTACGCTGAGATTTTTATCCGATAATAAGGGATCTTGCCAGTATTCACTGCCGATTTCCACGGCTTCAAGAGGGGATATTGCGTCGCCGTAGATTTCTTCAAGGGGCGCAAACTCAACTTTTGTTTTTTTGTTCTCTGCAAGATACTTTTGCATCTCGGCTGCTGTGACCTGTGTTTCTCCGATATAATATTCTGCATCAGGCTCGCCGTCGTTAACGATTCTCCATATTGTCTCGATCTCTGCTATGCCTGCGAGATTCAACCAAGTTATCCTGCTCTCTCCGTATTCGTGGTCTTCGCCCGTACTGTTCCAAGAGAAGCTTCCATCGGAATTAAGCGAACTGATCTGACGGTGATCAAGGCTATATAAATACACACCTCCGAAGCTTTTGTACAATACCACAAGCTCGGCTCCGCAGTCTATCAGAAGCTCTTCTATGCCGTCACTGTCCATATCGACAAAGGCATATTTCAGGTCTTCAATATCGCCAATCCGTTTTTCTCCCGATGGTGTCATGGCAACGTAATCTGCAAGCTGAATATGCTCCTCTGCAATAGGCAACCACACGTCCGCGAAGACTCCACCCGCAAGCACGCTCTCTATCATATATCTTGCCTCAAGTCTCAAGGCATCGAGACTGAAATAATCGCTTTCAGGGTAAAGCGGAAGGATGTCAAGACCCACCGTGTTTTTCCAATAGTATAAACGATGACTTTTTCCTTTTCCTTTGGCAGGGCAGTCGAAGGAATAGGCGGTATCGTAGACCTCGATCTTTCCGTCCTTTTCGGTCATTATTGCAACGGCATCAATTCTTTCTCCGTCGATGATCACAAGCTCGTCTACACCGTCGCCGTTAAGGTCCTTTATAGCGTAAGCAAAGGCGTCTTCGGCAGGAGACGATGCGCCAAGCGCAGGAGGATACCAGTCGCGTACGAGTGAGTCAAGCTTTTTGTACATCTCTCGGTTATACTCAGTGGAAAGGTCGTATCTGTACTCAAAATCCTCGCGCTTGGCTTCTCCAATCTTATAAAGATTATACATTCCTGTCATAAAGCGCATAGTATCCAAAACATTTCCGTAGGTAGAGAAGGTAAAGGCTTCACCGAACAAGGATTTAAACTGCAAGCCCGAATCCTTTCTCGTTACCTCCTTAAAGTCTCTGTCTCCGAGATAATGATTATACTGTTCATCTATATAATCGTATTCTTCTTCGGTGATATACGCTTTTTCGCCGTTTTCCATCTTATAATACTTGGTCACGGCAACGTCATCCACCCATTCGTAACCGTCGCGTCCGTACTCGTAAAGCAATTCAAGACCTCCGCCGCCTTCGCATATCCTGTATATTGTGCGGCTTCCGCTGTCCGCGCCGTTACTTCCGCCTACGTGGATATATCCGTTTTGGTCTATCCAGCCTTTGCATCTGTTCCAAAAGCGCGTTAGCAATATGGGTCTTCCATCCTTCATTGAAAAGATCGCGACGAGGGTATAATCGGCGTTCAGCAGCACAAGCTCCTCAATGCCGTCACCGTTGAGATCATTTGTTGCATATCCGCAGGCACGGTTATACTCAATTCTGTGATCTCCGTACTTACCGGGATACAAAATATATCCGGAGACCGCGATTTCAGCAAACCACTGCTTTTCGGTTTCGTTCAGAAATTCTTTGCCGTATTTTGTGTTGAAGTCGTCGATCAAGTCGTCGACGGTTCCTCTATCTTCGTAGTTATAATAGTCAACCGCGTATTTGTAGCACCATAAGACCTCGTCGTAGTCGAACATAAGCCCGGGCTTTGCATCATAGGGCGGCACGGCTTCACCCGTGAAGCGATCCACCCAGACCTCGTCTATGGTGGAATAATGTGTGCTACCCTCTATCTCGACTAATCGCTTCAAAACAAAGACATAGACGCTATCGGGCGCATCCTTGGAAACCGCTTCGGCTATTATGTAGCCGTTTTTCTCAATATCGTGGTCCCTCCAATATTCTTTTGCTATTTCAAGAGCCTCATCTGACGTAAGCTCGCTATTTTCTTTTTCTGTTGTGGAAACGCTCTCTGATCCGCTGTTGTCTTCGGTTGAATTTTGATCGATGCACCCTGTCATTGAAGAAGTGACGGTAAGGGTGCAAAGCAAGGCAATAAGTATTCTTTTAAACATCATTTTCTCCCATTCAATTGTCGTTGTAATGCTATCATAACATACCCCAAAAAGCTTGTCAATAAGGTGGGGAAAAGTTTTTTTAAAAGGCACTTTTTTGTGCCCAAGTGGGGGAAAATGACAAAAAATCGGCATGCACAGGCATGCCGATTTTGCGAGTAAAAGGACTTAGAACCCATACACTCGCTTCGCTCGGTGGCAGATTCAAGTGAGACTGCTCACACAGACCAACAAAAAAAGAGGCATAAAGCCTCCTTTTTGTTGTCTTAAACGAGTGAAAAGGTCAAAAATCGAGGTAAAAGCGAACAAAAGGTCAACTGTTTTGCAATTTGTTCGCTTTTCTTTTTGCACTTCTGACTCGTTTTTTTTCAGCTTTTCTGTAAATCTTCTGCTTCGCTTTTATGTATGCTACGTCTCCACAGATAGGAAATGCCAGCATTATAAGACCTATAATCACAATAACAACATGTGTTGTATCAATCTCCTCGGAGGTCATTTTGTTATTGTCAATCACAATGTCATCGATATAAATTTCCACCACCCAAGGCAATTTGTCCATTTTGCGATATTCTACATTTTCCCCCTCCAAGATCTCCGCAAGTTGATCAAGGTCATAACCGATTGCATTGTATAGATCTTTGGGTAGCCACGGACATACAAGTAGAAATTGTTCTCCGTCAGACATTTCAAGAACAACTTCTTTTGTGCCCGATGCATAATAAACATCCGCGACAGTGCCGCTGGAAATAGAGGTGTTCTCCTCACTTGGCTTGGAATATTTATCAAACATGATTACACAAAATGAAATAATCACTGCTATTGCTACTACAGTTAGCAATGAAGAGACTATAATATGCTTTTTAAACTCACTTTTTGTCAATTATAATCACTCCCTTCGAGAGTATTATAACACACTTTCTCAAATAAATCAAGGCGTAGCCTTGCATCTTTAATGAAATCGTGCGTTGCACGATGAAATCCTCGCGATGCTCGGATGAAATCTTCGGCGTACCGCCTCAGATGAAATTAAATCCGCCTCCCTTAACCTTGCGAAGCAAGATTTCGTCGCGTAGCGATTTCATCCACGATAGTGGATTTATTCCGACGAAGGCGGATTTAGTTGAAAAAAGCACACATTTGTCGGTAGACAAATGTGTGCTTTTTTCTGGTGCGGGTAAAAGGACTTGAACCTTCACGAAGTCGCCCCCACTAGAACCTGAATCTAGCGCGTCTGCCAATTCCGCCATACCCGCGTTTGCGGGTTGGCGGAATAGTCCGCGCATACCCGCGTATGAAAGGGGAACTTTTCGATCCCCTTGGTGCGAGAAACGGGACTTGAACCCGTACGGTGTAAACCACACGCCCCTCAAACGTGCGCGTCTGCCAGTTCCGCCACTCTCGCGTTTTGCTTTTCGGGTTGCTCCGCAAAGGCTTCGCAACCTCGGTCTGCCAAGTGCTGCGCACTTGAAGCTCCGCCGTCGCTTTAGCGACAACGCAAATATTATACCTCATCCAAGCCGTTTTGTCAATAGCTTTTTGCGAAAAAATAGAAATTTTTATCAAAAATAAGCTCTGTAAAGCCCATTGTTTATGTGTGCGGGTGTCCTCTCAAGCTGCAAGGGCGGCGGAATCGAGGAAGTGACTACAAATCATAATGTGACGGAGGAAACGACCGTGGACAAAAACGAGGATCTTATGTCGCCCGAGATCACTCGTGACGGTCAGTGGCATATAATGGTGCTCGGTCTGACCGACGAGCTGTCCGACCTCGATGAGCTTATCTAAAACGCCGCAACCGTCACCTTCGTAGATCCAAACGGCGCTGTAACAAAGCTGAATTCCGATAAATAATAAACGAAAAACAGAATTTACAAAAATGTAACAATTTCAAGAGGCTGCGAAAAGCGGTCTCTTTTTGGTTTAAAATTACAAAAAAATGCACAAAAAAAACGGATTTATATTGACAGATATATAGTAATATGATATAATATATTTTGTATGACTTTGTTGTTTCGAGTCTTGTGAGATAACGAGTTAATTTCGCCGTAATAACGAAAGGCAAAAAAATGGAAAAACGCATATCTTTATCAACACCAACCATGCACGGAGAAGAAATGACCTTTGTTAAGGAGGCATTTGATAAGAACTGGATTGCCCCTCTCGGTTTTAATTGCGATAGCTTTGAAAATGAAATGATCGAGTATGTGAACGAGGACTGCAAAGCTTTGTCGCTTTGCTCGGGCACTGCCGCACTTCACCTTGCAATCAAGCTTGCGGGCGTTAAGAGGGGAGACGTAGTGCTTTGCTCGGATATGACCTTTGCTGCAACCGTCAACCCTGTGTCGTATGAGGGTGGAGTGCAGGTGTACGTTGATTCTGAAAGAGAGACGTGGAATATGGATCCCGACGCTCTTGAGGCTGCATTTAAGAAATATCCGAATGCGAAGGTAGTTATGCTTGCGCATTTGTACGGAACTCCTGCCAAGATGGATGAAATAATGCAGATCTGCGAAAAACACGGCGCGATTCTTATTGAAGACGCCGCCGAGGCACTTTCCTCAACGTATAAGGATGAGCAATGCGGCACGTTTGGCAAATACGGTGTCTTTAGCTTTAACGGAAACAAGATTATAACCACCTCGGGTGGCGGAATGCTCATTACGCGCACAGCGGAGGAAAGAAACTATGCCTTCAAGCTGGCAACGCAGGCAAGAGAGCCTGCTCCGTGGTATCAGCACGAGGAGATCGGATATAACTACCGTATGTCAAACGTAGTCGCGGGCATTGGACGCGGACAGCTATTACATCTTGAAGAGCACCGTGAACTAAAGGCTAAAATATATGAGCGATACAGGGAGGGACTTGCAGGACTTCCTGTGACAATGAATCCTTATCTTGATTGCTCGAAGCCCAATTTTTGGCTTTCATGTATGCTTATCGACGACGATTGTGCGGTAGATCCTATGACAGTTATGGAACATCTTGCCGAGAAAAACGTTGAGTCAAGACCTATCTGGAAGCCAATGCATATGCAGCCCGTATTCAAAAATAATGACTTCATAACCGTTGCCGACAAGCCGGTCAACGAGGATATTTTTGCAAAGGGGCTTTGTCTGCCTTCGGATATAAAAATGACCGAAGAGGAGCAGCAGTACGTCATTGATGCTGTCAGGGAGTGTTTTTGAACATGGAGAGGTTTTTACATAGTATGATCTCCGAATGGTGGGGAATCACGTTGATAGTTGTTTTTTCACTTGTCGTATGGGTGTTGCTATCTGCGGCTTTGTATAAGCAGTTTTTTAAGCGCTTTTACGACGTTGTGCTCAGCGGTATGGCTCTGATCGTGCTTTCTCCCATCTTTATGGTGCTGATTATTCTAGGCGCGATCAAGATGAAGGGAAATCCCTTTTTCACACAGCTTCGCCCCGGAAAAAACGAAAAAATATTCAAGCTTATAAAATTCCGCACTATGACATGCGAGACTGACGAGAACGGAGAGCTTCTGCCCGACGAAAAGAGGCTTACAAAATACGGCAAGATATTGCGCTCCACCTCTCTTGACGAGCTGCCCGAGCTTATCAATATTTTCATCGGACAGATGTCAATAGTCGGACCGAGACCCTTGGTTGTCCAGTATTTGCCGTTCTATACAGAAAGAGAGCGGGAGCGACATACTGTACGACCGGGATTGACAGGCTTGGCGCAAGTAAATGGGCGTAATAGTTTAACATGGGAAGAAAAGTTTGAGTATGACCTAATTTATGTCGGTAATGTTTCACTAATATCCGATATCAAGATAATAATCAAAACGGTACAGACTGTTGTTAAACGAGAAAACATTGGTGTACGAGGATCGAACACTTTAGAGGATTTTGATAAATATCGCGAAAAACAGATGGAGGAAAAGTATGTTAATTAAAGGAAAAAACGTGCTGTTGCGTGCTATTGAAATAGGCGATGCGGACATTTTGCAACAAATGATCAATGATGAAGAAATAGAACGAATGGTTTTTGGGTATTCGTTCCCTGTATCACATCATCAGCAGCTTAAGTGGATAGAGAATTTACCTAACGAAAAATCAACTTTCAGAGCGATGATATGCGTTGATGATTCCGCAGTTGGCACAATTATGCTTTCTGATATAGATATGCGAAATGGAACTGCTGAGATACATATCAAGTTGGCCCGATCTGCCGAAAGGGGAAAAGGTTACGGATCTGATGCCGTTTCAACCTTGGTGAAATATGCATTTAATGAATTGAGACTTAATTGTATATACTGCCGAGTTAAAGAAGACAATATCGCCTCGCAAAGAATGTTTGAAAAATGCGCCTTTGTTAAAGAGGGAACTATGAGATCTCGTATATATCGTGGGGGAAAATTTTATGATGTGTATGAGTATTCTATACTGAAGGACGAAAATGATCAAGCATAATTGTGAATTTATGAAAGAAATTGGTAGCGAATTTTATGAACTACAAGAATCGCTTAAAGCAGAGCATAAGGATAATATTGCATACTTGTTATCCGGTAGAACAGCATTGCGATTCATTATCGATGATATTTGCGTAAATCAAGAGGTTAGAACAGCATTGCTGCCATCGTACTGTTGCGAATCGATGATACTTCCTTTTGTTCAAGCGGGAATAAACGTACATTTTTATGACGTGTATTTCGATCATATCGATTATCCCTATGAAAATGATTCGGACATAGTTGTACTTATTGATTTTTTTGGATATACAATAGGCGAAAATAGCGAAATAGCTCGTTGTGAAAAGCATGCAGGAAAGATCATTATTTACGATTCTACACATAAAATTGATGGAAATTTTGAAGTGGAATCGTTTGCAGATTACTCCTTTTGCAGCTATCGAAAATGGTTTTACTGTAATTTTGCCAAAGCCGTTAAGCATAACGGAGCATTTTGTAAGCAGAGCAATTTGTACTGTAATGAGCATTATATCTCGTTGCGTGACGAGGCATTATATGAAAAACAAAAATATATTTCCGGGAATTCAAACGATAAAGAATCATATCAACGCAAGTTCGCATTGGCAGAGCAAATGTTGGATAATGAATATATAGGATTTGCAGGCAATCCGGTTTCTTTTGACATGGATGAGATAATTACCAAACGTCAGGAAAATGCAAAATATTTGATTAGTCAGTTAATCACAATTCCACAAATTAACCTGTGGCGTAAAGATGTTATGCAAAATGATTCTCCTATGTTTGTTCCTATATTGCTTGATCCAATTATTCGAGATGATTTAAGACGTAAGCTAATATGTGAAAAAATATATTGTCCCATTCATTGGCCTGAATCGCCCTATCACGCTAAACGCAACGAATGGCAAGCCATGGAGCTTAGCTTGGTTTGCGATCAACGCTACGATATTACTGATATGGAACGGGTAGTTAGCGTTATAAAAGATTTTTTTGAAAAATATTGAGGTGAGAAGTATGTCGCTATATGTTTACACAACCGAACAGTCTAACAAATGGGATGAAATTGTAAGAAGCTTTAAATCTCATGATGTATATTATTTGTCTGGGTACGTAAAGGCGTTTCAAGTTCACGGGGATGGTCAACCTCTGTTGTTCTACTATGAAGGTAAGGATATCAGAGGAATCAATGTTGTTATGCAACGAGATATTGCGGAAGATACATATTTTGGCGACAAGATCAGTCGTGGCACGTTTTTCGATTTTATAACTCCGTATGGTTACGGAGGATGGCTGATTGAGGGCGAAGGGAATAAAGAGCCTTTGTTTGAGGAATACGAACAGTGGTGTAGAACACATAACGTAGTCAGCGAATTTGTTCGATATCATCCCGTACTAAACAACGCGGAGATGTCCAAGCCGTTTTATGATGTGATAGCATTGGGAAAAACTATTGCAATGGATCTGTCTTCGCCCGATATTATTTTTCAAAATCTCACCAGTCAAAACAGAAACAAGTTTAGAAAGGCCCAAAAATCCGGTATTAACATCTATCGCGGACATTATCCTGAGATATATAAAATCTTCAAGGAGATATACAACCAGACTATGGATTCCGACCATGCCAAGGCATATTATTATTTTGGAGATGAATTTTACGAGAGCATTATCAATGATCTGTCGGATGAGGCGCAAATCTTTTGGGCGGAGCTTGACGGGAAAATAATAGCTGCATCAATTATGATTGCGGCAAATGGGTATATGAATTATCATTTGTCGGGGTCTTTAAGAGAATATCAGAATTTGGCACCAACCAATCTTCTTATCTATAAAGCTGCTATTTGGGGAAGCTTAAACGGTTATAAAAGTCTTCACCTTGGTGGCGGTGTCGGTTCCAAGGAAGATAGCCTATATTTGTTTAAAAGCGGATTTAACCGTAACGATACCAAACAGTTCAGCATAGGTAAAAAGATATACTTGAATGATGTCTATGATGATTTGGTATCAATGAAAAATTGTGATGTCGCGGTAAATTATTTTCCACAGTATAGGGCATAGTTGAAAAAACGCACACAGATAGTTACAGGTGATGTAATTATTGAATGGCAGATGTAAGGTAATTAAATTCTTAAATTTTTAAAAGCAAATCTGATTAATCTGGAGACTGATTATGTCACTCACACTTATGTACATAACCAATAATACGGTTACCGCCTCTATTGCGCAAAAAGCGGGGGTGGACCGTATTTGGGTCGATATGGAATATATAGGCAAGGAAGAGCGCCAGGCGGGAATGAACACGGTGAAATCCCATCATACCGTTGCGGACATCGAGAAGCTCAGACCGATCGTAACCTCATCAGAGCTGTTGGTCAGGATCAATCCTATCCACGACAAGACTGATGAATATGGCTCTACAGAAGAAGAAATTGAAGATGTAATAAATGCCGGAGCCGATGTTATTATGTTGCCCATGTTTCAAACAAAGCAGGATGTGGAGCGTTTTATCAAGGCAGTGAACGGCAGAGTTAAAACCTTACTGCTTTTTGAAACGGCGGAGGCTGTTGAAAATATAGATGATATACTGTCCGTTTCGGGAATCGATGAGGCACATATAGGTCTTAATGATTTGCATCTTGCCTACAAAATGAACTTTATGTTCGAGCTTCTGTGCGACGGAACGGTAAAAAAACTCTGCGAAAGGTTTAAAGAAAAGGGAATCAAGTACGGTTTTGGAGGTATTGCAAGAGTCGGTTACGGAATGTTGCCGGCAGAGCATATCATTGCCGAGCACTACTGCTTGGGTTCAACCGCAGCAATTCTTTCCCGCGGCTTTTGTGATGCAAACGTCGTTCAGGATCCAATGGAAATAGAAAGTATCTTTATTGAAGGCGTTAAAAATATCAGATTGAAAGAGATTGAGGTGGCGGCATATACCAAAGCTCAATACGATGAAAATCTCTCGATAATTAAGAAAAAAGTGTCCGAAATAGTAGAAAGAAAAAAGGCAAACCGGTAATTTTATGAAAAAGATATGTATTTGTACGACGATAGCAAGCACCCTGAAAAGCTTCGTCGTAGAAACCGCCAAATATTTACATAACGAGTGCGGATACGACGTTACACTTATATGCAGTCCCGACGAGGCGTTTGCCAAGTCTCTGCCCGAATATCTGCATTTCATACCCGTCGATATGCCCAGAGGCGCGAAGCTGTCAGGATTCAAGTCGATAAAGGTATTCAGAAAAATATTCCGTGAGCAGAAGTTTGATTTAGTTCAATATTCAACCCCCAACGCTGCTTGTTATGCATCGATCGCCGCAAAAAAGGAAAAGGTGCCGATACGCTTGTATTGTCAGTGGGGAATAAGATACGTAGGGCTTTCGGGAGTGTCGCGAAAGATATTTAAGATCATCGAAAAGCTCGTTTGTAAGAATTCAACCCATATTCACGCGGTAAGTCAGAAAAATATGGCTTTTGCGATCGGTGAGGGCCTGTATAAAGCAAAAAAAGCGAGTGTGGTTGGTAACGGCGGAACGATAGGCGTTGATATGACGCAGTATGACGTTAATAATAAGAGTGAGTGGCGCACGGCTACCCGCGAGCAGTACGGTCTTAGTCAGAGCGATTTTGTTTACGGCTTTGTTGGCCGTATATCTAAGGATAAGGGCTGTGAAGAGCTGCTGAATGCATTTTTTGAGGTTAGTAGAAAGCATGAAAATGCCAGATTGCTTATAGTTGGTCCGTTCGAGAATGATTGTGGAATAGCTGCAGATGTGCTCGAAAAAGCTAAAAAGAACGAAAAGATAGTATTCACCGGCAGAGTTGACGGTGCAGATATGAAAAAATATTATTCTGCTATAGACGTTCTCGTTCATCCAACGTATCGCGAGGGCTTCGGAATGGTTATTCAGGAGGCGGGCGCCATGGCTGTGCCGACGATAACCACAAACATACCCGGCGCGTCGGAGGTCATGGAGGACGGTGTGTCATGTCTTCTCGTAGAGCCCAGAAGCACAGAGCAGCTTGCAGAGCAGATGTCAGAAGTTATTCTGTCTGATGAACTGATAAAAGCTCTTGGGGCGCAGGCATACGAAAGGACTAAAACGCTCTATAACCGCCCCGTAATGCTTGAATTTCAGAGAAAAGACTACGAAAAACTTTTAGGTGGAGATAAGGAATGAGAATTGTTCTTTCCGACAAAAAGCTTGACAATCAAAGATTGCCATCCGATATTGAGGTTATAAGAGTTTCACTTAAAGAACTCGAAATTTATTCAAAAAATCCCGACGTAGTTGCGATAGCGGGTTCAAGAGCTATGGCGATAAGATGCGCCGATATGGATTTTCCTTCGCTCAAGCTTTTCCAGCTTACCAGTGCAGGATTTGACGGTGTGCCTTACCAAGCATATGCAGAAAAAGGAGTACCTGTTGCAAATGCGGGAAACGTTTATTCAGCACCAATAGCTGAAACGGTCGTTTTCGGTATTCTTTCAGCGGCAAAGAAGCTGCGAGCGAACATAAACAATAGACGATTCAAAATTACACGCGGATATAACCTTATTACAGAGCTGCAGAACAAGCACGTTTTGATAATGGGTGCAGGAAATATTGGCACTGCGGTGGCAAAAAGGCTTTCGGGATTTGATATGATAATAGACGGATATGACCCGTATTGCTCCGAAAAGCCGCAATATAGACGTATCCTACGTAGCAGAGAAGAACTCGCGGAGGCAATCGGCAGCTACGATTACATAGTCTCAACAATGCCGGATAATGAACAAACACGTAAGTTTATAGATGCCTCGCTCTTGTCGTATTGCAAGGCGACCGCGGTTATTGTTAATGTAGGAAGAAGGGCAGTCTTTGACGAAAATGCGCTCTACCGCGCTCTCAAGTCAAAGAAAATCGGAGGCGCAGTGCTCGATATGTTTGAAAAACTGCCCAACCCGATAACAAATAAATTCCGCAGACTAAAAAACGTCATGGTGCTCCCCGGAGTAGCAGCCATCTCAAAAGAGGTAAATGAAAGACTGTCTGAGCATATGACTAATAATGTTCTTGCATCGCTAAGCGGAGAACAAATCTCAAATGTGATCAACGGAGTGAAATAATTATGTTTTTTAGCGTTGTTATACCCGTCTACAATGTAGAAAAATATCTTCGTGACTGTGTCGATAGTGTTCTTTCTCAAAGTTTTGAAGATTTCGAGCTTATACTTGTAGACGACGGAAGTAAGGATAGCAGCGGAGCTATTTGCGACGAATATGCTGCAAAGGATGAAAGAGTTAAGGTAATACATAAGGAAAACGGCGGACAGTCTACGGCAAGAAACGCAGGAATCGATGCGGCAATCGGGGAATTCGCAGTATTCCTTGATAGCGATGACCTGATATGCGATAATAATTTCTTTTCTGACGTTAAGACCGCAATTGAAGAAAATACAGATGTAGTTGTATTTCGTTATTGCAAATATTATGAGGACAAGCGCATTGACGGATGCGGAATCAATCTTTCGGGCGTTTTCAGCACCAACAAGGTCGATTTTTTGCGCGAGCTTGTAAAAAGAGACGCATTTTTCTGCTCTTGCTGGTCAAAGTGTACCCGAATGAGTATCCTCAAGGATAACGGAATAAGATTTGACGAGAATCTTTCCTGCGAGGATATGGATTGGTATTACAATGTGGTTTCAAAGGCATCTGCCTTTAAGGTTATTGATAAACCGTTTGTTTATTACCGCCAGCGTTCGAATTCGGTAACCTCATCGTTTAAAAAGAAGAGTATTACCGACTATATCTATACGGTTGAAACGTGGAATGAAAAATTAAATGCTATCGAGGATAGCGAAGAAAAGAGCGTAATGCTCTCGTCCTTGGCAAAGCTGTACTGTAATCTTCTGATTGCATATTCAAGACATGCGAAGGAGCTCAAGGACTGTAAGAAAAAGATATTTTCCTTCAAGCATTTGCTCTCGTACAACTTGAATCCGAGAGTAAAAAAAATATCGATGTTCGCAAAAGTCTTTGGGCTTGGTATAACCTGTACCGCACTTAATGTTCTCGGAAAGATGAGGTAAAAGAGTTGAAGGATCCCAAGGTTTTGGTAGTCGGAATAAATCCGTGGATAGATAACACCGGAATCAATACCCTTATCAATTTTTTTGACGGTTGGGATAAGGATTCGCTCGCGCATTTGTATACTAGATCGGGAATGCCCAACACAAAAATATGCGATCGCTTTTTCAGGATATCCGAGCCGAAGGTGCTTAAAAGCATTCTAAAGCGCGGAATCAAGACGGGCGAATCCGTGCCGAATTCCGATAATGCAGGTCAGAGCGCCGACGAAAATAAGATATACAAGAAAAAGCGAGGCTCCTTTACAGCGCTGTGTAGGGAAGCGGTCTGGCTACTTGGAAAATGGAAAACCAAAGAGCTTGACAGTTTTCTCACAGAATATGATGCTGACGTTCTCTTCTTTCCCGTATACTCAAATGTGTATATGTGCCGGTTGCAGAATTACATCGCAAAAAAGACTAATAAGCCTGTTATACTATACTCATCCGACGATAATTATTCATATAAGTGCATTGCAAAGGATCCTTTCTCTTTGCTTCACCGATTTTGGCTAAGACAACAGGAAAAAAAGCTTTTTAAGCGCGCGGACAAGGTTATGGTCATCACGCCCAAGCAAAAGGAAGAGTACGACAGAATATTCGGTGTTGACAGTGTAGTGCTGACAAAGGGCGTAGACTTTTCCAATTGTCCGTTTGTTCAGAGACCTGTAGCAGATCCCGTAAGGATCGTGTATACCGGCAAGTTGATCATAGGCAGGTGGAAGACACTTGCAGCGATAGCCGACGTTCTTGGCGAGATAAACAAGGAAAGATGCAGATTTGCGTTGGATATATATACCACCGATGAGCCTACAGGTGAGCAAAGGGCAGCGCTTAACAGAAATGGAAGTCAGATAAAAGGGGCGCTTACTCTCTCCGAGGTTCAGAACGTTCAGGCTCAGGCGGATATTCTCGTATTTGTCGAAAGTCTGGAAAAGAAATATAAAAATGCGGCAAGGCTCTCCTTTTCAACTAAGATCACAGATTATCTCAAAAGCGGAAAATGCATTTTAGCTATCGGAGATAAGGACATAGCTCCTATTGATTACTTTGTTCGTTATGATTCTGCCGTAACGGCGACCTCGTATTTGGAAATCAAGGAAAAGTTGAAAATGCTTGCGGACGATACTTCGATCATTTCCGAATATTCACAAAAGGCATATGCTTGTGGCAAAGATCATCACGATAAGGCTGAGATCGATAGAATATTAAGAACTGTCATTATGACAGTAGTTAGGAAAAATAGATAAAAATGTTTTGGTATTTATTTTTAGCGGCGTCGCCTATTGTAATGGCGCCGATAGTGAGCGTAGGATACAAGTGCTCAATTGACGATAACCGTAGGGCGAAAAGAACCTATCTTGTCTTATGCGGCATCATATTGTTTTTGATGATTGCATTAAGACACTATAGTCTCGGAAGCGTTGATTCATCTAACTATTATAACAACTGGATAAAGCTCAGCAATATGTCGTATTCATCCCTGCAGGAATTTATGGACATAAGCGACATGGAGTCGGGATATCTTTTCACCGTATGGTGTCTTTCGAGAGTTTTTCCGTCTGCTCAGTATCTTTTTGTGCTTACGGGATTGCTGTTCAGCTTCGCAATATGCAGAACGGTATATCTGAATTCCGAAAACGTCATGGTCAGTATGATAATGTGTATCTGCCTTGGCCTGTACACATTTATGATTCAGGGCTTGAGACAGGCGATTGCGATGTCGATCTGTATGCTTGCAATAGAGGCATGCAAAAAGAGAAAGCTTTTTAAGTTTCTTCTCCTTATACTGTTGGCGTTTGTATTTCACAGAACCTGTCTTGTTTTCCTTCCTGTGTACTTCCTTTACGGGCTGAAGTTTGACTTCAAGGTTAAATTCGGCATGGTTGCAACTGCTGGAGTATTGCTCGCACTTTCTCCTGTAATTGTAACGTACGGTAATGCTTTTTTGGACAGAGACTACGGCACGGCGGTTGAATCCGGTGCCGTTGTCGCTATGCTGATACACATTATTGTTTTAGCGACGGCATTTATTTTCCTGAATGAAAAAAACACCGATAAAAACAACACCTTATTTATTTCAATTGCCGTTCTGGGTCTAGCGTTTTATGCAATGAGGTATCTTGGCGCCCAATCACTTGAGAGAATATCCTTTTATTTCTTGATAGGACAGGCTATAGTTTTGCCTGCGGTTATCGGTAAATTCGAGCCGCGCTCGAGAAAGATAATAAATATGGCTGTTTGTATTCTTTCGATAGCATTGTTTGTTTACAGACTTAATGCAACCTACGGCATAGAATATATGTTTTTCTGGGAAGGATAATTTTATGAAGCTTGTTTTGCTATCCAGTTTTTTGAATCACCATCAGCAGCCTCTCTGTGAAGCGTTTCGCTCGCTTTGCGATGACTTTTGCTTTGTTGCAACGGAATCTACGTGTAACGTGGGCTATCAGGTGTCGGGTGAAGCGGAATACGTCCTGCACTATTTCGAGGATTCGGAAAAGGATCTGGTGCGACAAAAGATTCTGGAGGCTGACGTTGTGATTTTTGGTGCGTGCCCTACAGAGTTGATCGAACACAGAATGAAGGAAAACAAGCTTTCGTTCGTTTATTCCGAGCGCTTCTTTAAAAAGGGAATTTGGAGAAGATTTATTCCTTCAACAAGAAAAGCTATCAAACGTAGGATTCTTAACCAAAGCGATAAAAGACTTTACGTATTGTCTGCAAGCGCATTCCTGTCTTATGACCTTTCATTGCTTGGATATCCGATTGAAAAATGCTTTAAATGGGGCTATTTCCCGAGGCAACGCGAATATGAGAATATTGGCGAAGTTATTGACAATAAAAAACCCAACACGATTTTGTGGTGCGGTAGACTGATCGGATTGAAGCATGCCGAGCACGCTGTATCGGCTGTAAAACTACTTAAAGATAACGGATACCAGTTTGAGTTGAACATAATTGGCGACGGCATTGAGAAGGATAATCTTGAAAAATTGATAAATCGAACGGGCCTGTCTGATCACGTTCACCTTATTGGATCAAAATCCTCGGACGAGGTTCGTAAATATATGGAGAATTCGCAAATCTTCCTCTTTACTTCCAATCGCATGGAAGGCTGGGGAGCTGTTTTGAATGAGTCGATGAACGCGGGATGCGCCGTTGTTGCCGGTCATGCCATAGGATCCGTGCCTTTTTTGATAGATGAAGGAATAAACGGCGAGGTTTATGAGAGTGGCAACGTTAAGGAATTGTATAATAAAATCGCGACTCTTTTGGATAATCCTCAAGATATGCGTGAAATGGGAGAGCGGGCATATCATACACTTGTCGATGAATGGAATGCAAAGGAAGCAGCCACCCGTTTGATTGCGCTTGCACAAGCGCTTGAAGCGGACGAGAATGTCGGCAATTTGTTTGTGAGCGGCCCGTGTAGTCCAGCAGGTATAATTAAGGACAGATGGCATAAGAGGAAAGGAAACTAAGATAAATGTTAAGGTTATCAGTTATAATACCAACATATAACTTGGAAAACTATATCGCTCTGACATTGGATTCCTGCCTTCGACAAAATATTCCGCCCGATGAATACGAGATAATATGTATCAACGACGGCTCATCCGACAGAAGCGCGGAAATCATCTCCGCATATGTGGGAAAATATCCGAACGTAAAGCTATTTTCACAGTTAAATGCGGGTGTTTCTGTGGCAAGAAACAGAGGAATAGACCTCGCGCAAGGTAGATATATATGGTTTGTCGACGGCGATGACTTGATCGCCGATAATTGCCTTGCCAGTATCTTAAGTATAGTAGAGGACAATAACTTAGATATTTTCAATATAGAAATGCAGAGCGTTTCTAAACGAGATTTCTTTAGCACGGAAGCGTGCGGCTACAACGTATGTCCAGACGGTGAAGATGTTCTTTCGTTTATGGTGTCAAAGGGTGGCACGGGTGGTGGCGTATGTAGATCTATCTTCAAGACCGACCTTTTGAAGGACAACGGCCTGCGCTTTTCGCAAAACATAAAATATTCTGAAGACGTTCTTTTCAGTTTTAAAGCGCTGATAAAAGCCGAGCGATGTGCGAAGACCGATAGCGTGTTTTATCACTATTATCAGCGCGAGGGCTCTGCTATGCATAGCTCAAACCATCTAAAGCACATAGAATCTATGTATCTGCTTGCGGGAGAGTATCAAAAAATTGCAGACGAGGAAGAGAAGTGGCGTGACGTGTCATTGAGCAAAAAGGATTTTGCGATAAAGGCCCTTTTGTTTGGATTGGTTCAGAACGCAGACGTCAAGCTCGCAAAGGAATGGATAGCAAAGCTTCGTAGCGAAAAGCTTTATCCTTTCCCGTTTTTGTGGGAAAGTCTGAGGAACAATGTCACCACAAAGCAGGCTATAATAAACTATTCCTCATTCCTTTTCCCTTGGAAGTGGTATTTTATGACCTGTGTCCGACTTGCAGCTCTGAAAAATAAATTTAGAAGGAAAAACAAATGAAAGTTTTATGGATCGTGAATATGGTCCTGCCAAAGCTTGCAGACCATCTACATATACCTCACGGCACAAGTGGTACCTGGATGTACGATATATCCGACCGTTTGGCAAAAATGCCCGACGTGGAGCTTGCAATAGCCTGCGTACACGGCGACAAATTTGCGAAATATGAGGTGGACGGTACTATCTTTTACTGCCTCCCCGGCGGTGGAAGGGATATGCTATTTTATAACAAGTCCTATGAGAAGCTTTGGCAGCAGATATACGAGGACTTTCGTCCCGATCTGGTCAATATTCACGGCACCGAATATACACACGCGCTGTCCTTCGTGAGAAAATATCCCGACGTTAAGACGGTTATCTCCTTGCAGGGAGTAATCAACAGAATCAAGGACGTGGATCTGATCGAGCTCAGTAAGTGGCAGGCGTTGAGATATCGAACCATCAGGGAATGGATGCGCTTCAACGGAATGCTGGAAATGCATCTTATTCACAAGAAAAATGCGAAAAGTGAGGCAGAGCTTCTGAAAAGTGTCAACTACGTTATGTGCGTTGATTCCTGGCATCATGCTATGGCTCTTTCACTCAACCCCGATGCAAAGCGATTCACGGTGAACTACAATCTCAGAGACAAGTTCTATACTGCACCCAAATGGGATCCTGAGACCGCTGATAAATACACTATAACAACAAATCCGGGAGGCACACCGCTTAAGGGACTTCATAATCTTGTCAAAGCGGTAGCCATTGTAAAGAAATTTTATCCTGAAGTCAAAATTCGTGTTCCCGGCATGAAGCAAAAGAACGGAGAGCTTGCAGCTACCAGCGGGTACGCTATTTATCTGAGAAAGCTTATTAGAAGGCTTGACCTGACCGCTAATATCGAGTTCCTTGGCAATCAGACCGAAGAGCAGATGCTTAACAATATGCTTAAGGCAAGAGTGCAGGTAATTCCGTCAGCGATCGAGGGCCCGAGTCTTGTTCTTCGGGAGGGAATGCACCTTGGTGTGCCTACGATAGCCTCATTCAGAGGAGGAATGGCGGATTTCGTTGAAGATAAGGTCAACGGATTTCTGTACGACTATCAGGAATATCCCTATCTTGCCAAGAGAATTATGGAAATCTTTGAAAGCGACGATTTGGCAAAGCAGCTTTCCCAAAATGCAATCAAAAAAGCCGAAAAAGCGCATAATAGGGACAATAATCTGAAGGATTATTACGATATGTATCGAGCGATTTTGTCTGAATAAATACGTTGGAGAATACAATGGAAAAAATAAGTGTAATAGTGCCCGTATATAACGTGGAGAAGTATCTTCACAGATGCGTTGACTCGCTACTTTCGCAAAGCTATACGAATATTGAAATTGTATTGATAAACGATGGCTCTGCGGACAGATCGGGAGAGATCTGCGACGAGTACGCTCAAAGAGAGCCTCGTGTTAAGGTTCTGCATCAGGAATATAACGGAGTTGCAGATGCAAGAAATAAGGGCGTTGCTATGGCAACGGGTGACTATATCATCTTCCTTGACGGTGACGATGAAGCTGATAAGGAATACGTTGGCAAGCTTTACAAAACGTTGATAGAAAATGATCTCGATATCGCCCAGTGCTGTCTACTTCGCATACGAAATGGACAGCCGATAAATAAGCTGGATGTTAAGGATGGTGTTCGCATTTTCAATGGAATGGAGATGCAGATGAAAACCTTTGACAGAGACAGATATTTTTGCAACGTAGTATGCGGAAAGCTTTTCAAAAAGGGGCTTTTCGAGGGCTTGTCCTTCCCGTACGGCCGTATAAACGAGGACGAATCGATGATATACCTGCTTACCTTCAGATCAAAAAGAGTTGGAATCATCGACGACTACCTGTACTATTACCACTATAACGGCGACAGTATCACCGAAAAAAAATATAATATTCATCGACTCGACGCATTCTATATGCTAGAGGAGAAATTTGCCTTTTACAAGGAGCAGGGGCTTGAGGACTTTGCTAATAAGACAGCAAACGAGTATTTCAGCCAGATGAGCATAGTTTTCTGCCATAAAAAAGAGGAGATCGCAGACGATTATAACGCGATCAAGAAAAAAGCTAAGGAAATATACAAGAAGGATAGAAAAGCAATTCTCAACAATGCAAAGCTCAGAATAGACAGACGGGTTTTTTGCATTTTGTCATATATTTCCATTGGATTTGTGAAGATGTACGGAGTTTTGCTTAAGAAAATTGTAAGATCAAGAAAAAGATAAATCAGAAAGCGAGTAGTAGAATGTTCCAAAACGTATGGTTCAACAAAAAGAAATATTTGTCCTGCACCACGTGTCACAACAGCTTGATAAAGCCGTCGGGACTTATAACAGTTGACAAAATTAAATACGTCAGACCAATATTTTATGATGAGCACTGCCTTGAATGTTCTGCGCCCGCCTGTTACATGTCCTGCCCTCATTACGTAAGAAGAAACGACGAGGCTTGTGTAAGATTCGACTATGGCATCAAGCATAACCGCCATAATGACCTTTTGTGGAACGTCAATCTGAAATTTCGCGAGTGGGGAAAGCTTGAGGCGAGAATAAACAAGGGAAGTCTATCCATAAAAGAGGCATATAGACTTGATCGAGGTGACAAGCTCATTGCAAATTGTTTTAAGCTCTTTTGCTCGGCTTTCCAACCGAAAACCTATTCCTATAACAAAAAATACGATGGCATAAGAAGAAAGAAATATGCCTCGATTGGAAGTGCATCGGCGTATGTGAACGATTTTCTTTTCCAGTGCTATTACGGCGGGCAAAAACAATTTAATTTGATATTTGAAATCGCGGATTCAAGCAACGTAAGCATATTTAAAACTTCCTTCAATATTAAGCAGGGATTCAATGAAGAGCTTATAAAATTAGAATTCGCCGCCCCAGAGGGCGGCCTTGTACGATTGTTTCCCGAAAATAATATTACAGCCGAGCTTCAGATCTTCGCGGCGGATTTCGTTCAGCTTTATGACGCGATTCCGCAAAAACCGAGCGAAAAGTTAAAGTGCGTAGCGTGGGATCTTGACAATACTGTATGGGAGGGAATCTTGATCGAATCCGATCCTGACTCGCTTTCGCTCCGTGAAAACGTTATTGACGTTATCAAGGAGTTTGACCGGCGCGGAATTATTCAGATCGTAGTAAGTAAAAACGATCGCGAAGCGGTACTTCCCGTGCTTGAACGCTTGGGAATAAAGGACTATTTCGTATATGTTTTTGCTAACTGGAGTCCCAAGAGCAGCAATTTGTTCTATGCGGCAAGAATGCTCAATATCAACATAGATACTTTTGCCTTAATAGATGATTCTCGCTTTGAAAGAGAAGAGGTATCGAGTCAATTGCCTTGTGTTCGCACGTATGCGGAGGATAATCTCGCAGATCTTTTGAGCTTGCCCGAATTATCCTTGCCAATAACTGAGGAAAGCGCACATAGAAGATTAAGCTATATTCAGGAGATGAGCCGCAAACAGGTAAAAGACGAGTTTATGGGCGATAACGTCGAATTTATCAGAAATTGCGGATTACAAATCAATATATCGCATATTGAAAATCAAACGCAGTTTGAAAGAAGTTTGGAGCTGATAAAGAGAACTAACCAGTTGAATCTTTCGGCACACAGATATACCGAAGATGAGTTCAAAACACTTTTGGCAGACGATGATGCCGAGGCATTTGTCGTGTATGCAAAAGATAAATTCGGTGATTACGGTCAGGTAGCGTTTCTGTACCTGAGAAATTCGGCGGATAAGCTGCTTATTACCGAGTTTGCTATGTCCTGCAGAGTTGCAGCAAAATACGTTGAAAATGCGCTTTTTGCCTTTTTACACGAAAAATATGGCAAGCCGATAGAGCTTGCAGGAGTCAAAACCGATCGCAACGGTGTGTTGATCTCCTCAATTACCAAAGCGGGATTCATTGACAAGAGTAATGATAAAAAAATAAGACTTGTTTTAGAGGAAAATGCCGATATTGCCAATTCTGACATTGTGAAAGTCGAATTTTAAACACTGAAAAGGTTTTTTATGAGAAGTTTTTTAAGAAAAATATATAATAAATTCAAGCATGTTAACGTCATTATGGCACATCACGTTTGCGATGATGAGCCAATTATTCCGTCATGCATAATTTCAAAAGAAGGATTCAGGGAATACGTGAGCGGCAAAAAATTTGTTTCGATTGATACGGCTTTGAGGTCGATTTCGAAAAACAATAAGTCATATATCCTCACTGTGGACGATGCACTTGACGACCTTTATACTGAAATATATCCTGTTTGCAAGGCAAACGGTATACCCTTTACTGCATTTATAAGCGTTGATCTTATTGACAAAGAGGGATATATCACGACTGAGCAGTTGGTAGAGATGGCAGGCGATCCTCTCGTTACAATAGGCTCACACGGATGTACACACATAAAGCTCAACGAGTGTGATGATGATCAAGCTCGCTATGAGATTATGGAATCCAAAAGTAAATTAGAAAAAACAATAGGAAAAGAAGTGCTTGCTTATGCGTACTCAAACGGTGTGGCATCAAAACGCGATATTAAATTGGTAAAAAAAGCAGGATACAGGTATGGTTTTGGCGTTATCCCGAGAAAATGCAACGTTATCTCTTTGATGTTCGATCGGTTTTTACTTCCTAGATACAATCTGGATAATAATACGGTTCAAAAGATTTAACTGAAAATGTGAGCATTTAATTTGTTTCGATATAATATCGGAATAATAAATTTTTAATGCAAAAAGGATTTCTAAGCATCAATGAAAATTAAAGCTTTTATAAAGAAAATTGCGCGATATTTAACGGTTGTAAAAAGGAAAAGACAATTGAAGGTTGGTATGCCTACGGTTATTGCAAGAGATTGTGTAGCGGGTGCAGTATACCACGATTTGAAGCAGAAATTCACGTCTCCTACCATTAATTTATATATCAAACCAAGAGATTTTATTAATTTAGTAAACAATTTGAAGGAATACGTATCGTATGGCTATTTAACAGAATTCAAAGAGGACGGAATAAGTTTCCCTGTGGGGTTGTTATCATGCGAAGGATTGCAAGACGTAACAATATATTTTATGCATTACAAAACGTTTAATGAAGCACAAGAAAAATGGCACGAGAGGTGCAAGCGCATTAATTTTGATAACATAGTGGTCGTTCTTCCTTTGATAAATGAAACGGAAGACATCAGCTCGATTTTACAGGAATTCAATAAGTTGCCATATAAAAAAGTAGCCTTGCTGAACTATAAGCAGCAGGGTGTAGAAAATACGTATCAATATTCCAAGGATCAATTTGACTGCGATGGCTCGGAAAATTTGCTTTCTTACAAAAAAAGCAACAAATTCTTGCAATGGAGATACTTGGACTATTTTGACTACGTGGAATTTATCAATTCGGGAAAGATTCAAAAGAGGAACATCAGGTGATGAGTATTTATGGCTAACAGAACCTCAAACAGCTTAAAAAATATAGCGTCTAATCTGGGACTGAAAATATTATTGCTTGGTCTGCAGTTTGCAACAAGAACGATATTTATACATAGCCTCGGAACGATATATAACGGCATAAACAGTCTAATAACAAGCGTTTTATCGTTCTTAAACATCACGGAATTGGGCATTGGCGCAGCTATCGTCTTCGCCATGTACAAGCCTGTTGCGGACAAGGACGAAGAAAAAACCCTGCAATATTTAGACTATTATCGAAAGATTTATCATATATTGGGCGGTATTGTGGCGGTCATCGGATTATTAATAGCGCCGTTTCTGCCGTATCTGATGAAGGATGCCTTTGAGACCGTCCAGGTGCACGAGGTGTATGTAATTTACTTCTTGTATCTGATAAATTCGGTATCCTCATTTTTCGTGTACGCATATCGTGGCGGATTGATCACGGCAAATCAGCAGGACTATCGCCTTACTCCAATAAACTACACCGCAAGCGTTCTTATTGTATTGAGTCAGGGTGTATCTTTGTTGGTGTTTGACGGCATATTCAGCTTTTACGTATACACCGCGTTACCAATCGTTATTAGCGCTGTACGTAGCATTCTAAACGGCATATTTGCGGCAAAGTGGTATCCGTATATTAAACTAAAGGCAAAGGGAAAGCTTTCCAAAGCAGAAATAAAGGACCTTTACAAAAACGTATTTGGAATTGCAATTTCAAAAATAAGCGCGATTATCAATAACTCGGTCGACAGTATTATCATTTCTGCATTGATCGGAGTTGCCGTTCTGGGCAAATATTACAACTATCAGACTCTTATTCTGATGGTATCGAGCTTTGTAGGAATCTTGTTCTCATCCTTGACGCCAAGCGTTGGAAATCTTAACGCCGAGGCATCGGTTGAATATAAAAAGAAGATTTTTGACACCATTCATTTCGTCAGCTTTTGGATATATGGATTTTGCGCGGTGTGTTATTTCCTTGTAGTTCAGCCGTTTATCGTGATCTGGATAGGAGAATCCAATCTGCTTAACGATGTCATTCTAATGCTTGTAATCTGCTTGAATTTCTTAACCAACGGACTTTGCTCCGCTGTTGGAATTTTCAGGGAAGGGTGCGGTCTGTTTTATCAAGGCAGATACAGGCCTATCTTTACAGTAATATTCAATATAGTGTTCTCCATTCTGTTCGGGTATTTCTTCGGAATTACGGGAATTATCGTGGCAACGATAATAAGCCGCTTCCTGACTATATGGTGGTATGATGCATATATCGTATACAAGTATCAATTCAATGAAAAGCCGTATAACTATCTGGTTGATTACTTGGTGAAGACTGTGTTTGTTTGCGCGGTCGGAGCGTTGTTGTATTACTTATCCGGTCTGCTGAATTTCAGCGGTTGGATGCAGTTGATAATCAACGCGGCTATCGCTGTGATAGGATTTAACGTTATCTTTGTTATTTGTTTTTGCAGAACAAAGGGATTTGGATACGTGTTGGAATTTGTTAAAAGACTTTTAAAGAAAAGAGAAAAAGCAAGTGAAAACGATTAAAATAAAGTTCGTGGGTTACTGGCAGGGATTCGATTATACAAATAAGCACATCTACAAGCTTTTAACAAAGCACTACGATGTGCAGATAGTTGAGAACGATCCGGAATATGTGATTTGTAGCGTGTTTGGAAGGCCTTACGAATACTGTAAATATCCTCAAGTGAGAATTATGTACGTTGGCGAAAATTACATACCGGATTTCAACGTTGTGGACTATGGTATTTGTAATTATCCTATCAAATTGCAAGATAGGGCATTCTATTTTCCGTTTTGCCTTGATGAGTTTGGACATTGCGAGAGCTTGCAATCAAAGGACCGCAATTATTCCGACGAAATACTCAAGGAAAAGATATATTTTGCCAATTTTATAGCAGGGCATGAGTCTGAAAACGCTATTCGAGGCAATTTTTTCAAAAAGCTTGACCGAGAGTATAAGCGCATTGAATCAGTCGGATCGTATTTGAATAATCAGCCCGATGGCAAGCGAGTACAGTGGGATAATGATAGCAAAAGAGAATTTCAGTCGAAATGTAAGTTCACCCTTTGCTTTGAAAGCACGAAGCACGAAGGCTTTGTAACGGAAAAAATTACCGATGCCTTTTATGCAGACACCATCCCGATATACTACGGAAGCGATAACGTTAAGGATATCTTTAACGAGAAAGCATTTATAAATTGCGCGGATTATCCTGATTTTGAGTCTGTTTTAGCCAAAATCAAGGAGCTTGACGAGGACGATGAAAAATATATGGAGATGCTTCGTCAACCGATCTTTGTCAACCCCAGTTTTGTCGACGACACATTGGCGGCATTTGAAAAATATCTTTGTGCTATTTTTGACCAACCCTTAGAAAAGGCGTATAGAAGGTCAAGAGTTTATGCCGCTCATATTGAGGATGACTTTTTAAGAGAGCTGAACGGCATACACAAAAAGCCTTTTCGTTCGTCGTGCAAGATGATTTTTAGAAAATGCAAGGAAAAAATTATGCATATAGTTTTTTTCATAAAAAGAAAAAATAAAAAAAGAAAATAAACGTTCTTCAACGAACATTAAAAAGCTTATATTTCGCTTAAACTATACTAATAAACAACCTAATCTGGAGTAAAGTCATGTCAAATTTTACAAACAAAACCTTACTTATCACCGGCGGAACGGGATCGTTCGGAAACGCCGTGCTTAACCGCTTTATCGAAACCGACATCGGCGAGATCAGAATCTTCTCGCGCGACGAGAAAAAGCAGGACGATATGCGTCACTATTTTCAGGCAACAAAGCCCGAGGTAGCCGAGAAGATCAAATTCTATATCGGCGATGTCCGTGATATACAGAGTGTCAGAAACGCGATGCACGGAGTCGACTACATATTCCACGCGGCAGCGCTTAAGCAGGTGCCCTCGTGCGAATTCTTCCCGATCGAAGCGGTGAAGACCAACGTGCTTGGAACCGAGAACGTACTGACTGCCGCAATCGAGGCGGGAGTCAAGAATATCGTATGCCTTTCGACCGACAAGGCGGCATACCCCGTGAACGCGATGGGAACAAGCAAGGCAATGATGGAAAAGGTCATCGTTGCAAAGTCGAGAACGGTCAGCCCCGAGAAGACCAAGATATGCTGCACAAGATACGGCAACGTAATGTGCTCGCGCGGATCGGTCATTCCGCTTTGGATCGAACAGATCAAGGCAGGGAACCCGATCACGATCACCGATCCCACTATGACGAGATTTATAATGTCGCTTGAGGAAGCGGTCGATCTCGTGCTCTTTGCATTCGAGCACGGCGAGAGCGGAGATATTCTTGTTCAGAAGGCTCCCGCTTGTACCATCAAGACTCAGGCAGAGGCGGTCTGCGAGCTTTTCGGCGGCGACAAGGAAAATATCAAGGTCATCGGTATCCGTCACGGCGAAAAGATGTATGAAACTCTGCTCACCAACGAGGAATGCTCGAATGCCATCGATCTTGGCAATTTCTATCGCGTTCCTTGCGACAAGAGAGGACTCAACTACGATAAATATTTCAATCAGGGCAACACCGAGAGAAATACGCTCACCGAGTTCAATTCCCATAATACTCAGCTTCTGAACGTCGAAGAAACCAAGGCAAAGATAGCATCTCTCGCCTATATTCAGGAAGAGATCGCAAAAATGGGTAAATAATCAATGAAAATACTGATAACCGGCGCTGGTGGTTTCGTTGGCAAAAACCTGACTGAAGCGCTCAAAAACATAAGAGACGGAAAGGATAGAACTCACCCCGGGCTTTCGGTGGACGAGCTTTACCTTTACGATATTGACTCCGAGGAGTCGTTGCTTGAGGAAGCCTGCGAAAAAGCCGACTTCGTCTTCAACCTCGCGGGAGTCAACCGTCCGCAAAATAGCGAGGAGTTTATGCAGGGCAATTTCGGCTTTGCATCCAAGCTTCTCGACACGCTGAAAAAATATAACAACAAATGCCCCGTGATGCTTTCGTCGTCGATACAGGCAACCCTTATCGGTCGCTACGACAGTGACTACGGCAGAAGCAAAAGAGCGGGGGAGGATCTGTTCTTCTCCTACGCCGCAGAAACGGGCGCAAGGGTGCTTGTTTACCGCTTCCCGAACCTTTTTGGCAAGTGGTGCAGACCGAATTATAACAGCGCCGTGGCAACCTTTTGCCACAACGTTGCAAATGACCTGCCGATAACCGTAAACGATCCCCAAATTATGCTTGAATTGCTCTATATCGACGATCTTGTCGACGAAATGATCGCCGCGCTTGAGGGCAGAGAGCACCGTTGCGAGTTTGACGGCATCGATACGGTTCTTTGCGACGAGGGAAGATACTGCGCCGTTCCCACAACGCATAAGGTCACGCTTGGCGAGATCGTAGAGCTGCTTGAGCGCTTTAGGGATCAGCCGCAAAGCCTCGTTATACCCGAAATTCCAAATAATAGCTTTGCAAAGAAGCTTTATAGCACGTACTTGTCGTATCTGCCGCGAGAAAAGGTCTCTTTTCCCTTAAAGATGAACGTCGACGCGCGCGGAAGCTTCACCGAGCTCTTAAAGACCGACAAATGCGGTCAGTTCTCGGTAAATATCTCGAAGCCGGGCATCACGAAGGGTCAGCATTGGCATAACACGAAGTGGGAGTTCTTCATCGTGGTCAGCGGACGAGGACTTATACAAATGCGAAAGATCGGCTCGGACGAGGTGCTTAATTTCGAGGTCTCGGGTGAGAAGATCGAGGCGGTGCATATGCTCCCGGGCTATACCCATAACATAATAAATCTGTCGGACACAGAGGACCTCGTCACGCTCATGTGGGCTAACGAGCAGTTCGACCCGACAAGACCTGATACGTACTATGAGGTGGTTGAATGAATATGAAACTTGATTACAGCGACGTAAAATTCCAAAACAACGGCAAGCTGAAGCTGCTTATCATCGTAGGCACGCGCCCCGAGATAATCCGTCTTTCTGCCGTTATCACAAAATGCCGTAAATATTTTGACTGTATCCTCGCGCATACGGGTCAGAATTACGACTATAATCTCAACGGAGTCTTCTTCAAGGATCTGAAGCTTGAAGCTCCCGAGGTCTATATGAACGCCGTTGGCGACGACCTTGGCGAGACCGTTGGCAACATAATCAATTGCTCGTACAAGCTGATGAACGAGATCAGACCCGATGCACTGCTTGTTCTCGGCGATACAAACTCCTGCCTCTCTGCGATCGCCGCAAAGAGACTTCACATCCCGATCTTCCACATGGAAGCAGGAAACAGATGCAAGGATGAGTGTCTGCCCGAGGAGACCAACCGCCGCATCGTGGACATAATCTCGGATGTAAACCTCGCGTATTCCGAGCAGGCAAGAACCTATCTGCACGAGTGCGGTCTGCCTAAGGAAAGAACCTACGTTACAGGCTCGCCCATGGCAGAGGTCCTGCGCGCAAATCTCGATGAGATAAGGGCAAGCGACATCCACGCACGCCTCGGACTCGAGAAGAAAAAATACATTCTCCTCTCAGCACACAGAGAAGAGAATATCGATACCGAAAAGAACTTTTTGTCGCTCTTCACCGCGATCAATAAAATGGAGGAGAAGTACGATATGCCCGTGCTTTATTCCTGCCACCCGAGAAGCAAAAAGCGACTTGAGACGAGCGGATTTGAGCTCGACAAACGGGTTATCTGCCACGAGCCTCTCGGCTTCCATGACTATAACTGCTTGCAGATGAACGCTTTTGCGGTGGTCTCCGACAGCGGCACGCTCCCCGAGGAAAGCTCGTTCTTTACAAGCGTTGGCAATCCTTTCCCCGCAGTTTGTATTCGCACCTCGACCGAGCGTCCCGAGGCGCTTGACAAGGCTTGCTTCATCCTTGCGGGTATCGACGAAGGCTCGCTTTTGCAGGCGGTCGATACCGCGGTCGAAATGACCGTGCAGGGCGACCACGGCATCCCCGTACCAACCTATACTGATGAGATCGTCTCGACCAAGGTGGTTAAAATCATCCAGTCCTATACGGGCGTGGTAAATAAGATGGTCTGGAGAAAATTCTGATTTATTCCAATACGAAAGGGGGCTCAGATATGAGTAATAAAATATTCGATATTATGATGTCGTGTCTGAGCGACATCCTTTTCGGCAAAAAGCTCCCGACCGACGAAAGCTTTACGGCACAAGAGCTTGCCGAGGTCTATAAGCTATCAAAAATGCACGATCTCGCGCACCTTGTCGGCGCGTCGCTTTCAAAATCGGGGCTATTTGAAAATGCTCCCGAAATAGCCGAAAGATTTGAAAAAGAGCAGTATCTTGCAGTCAGCCGATATGAAAACTTCAAGTATGAAATAAATCGCATTTGCGGCGTTTTCGACGAAGAAAAGATCCCTTACATCTTGCTCAAGGGAGCGGTCATCCGCGATCTCTATCCTGAGCCATGGATGAGAACGAGCTGCGACGTTGACATTCTCGTCAGGGAGGAGGACTTTGACAACGCCGTGGCGGCTTTGACCGATCGAATCGGATACAAGGCAGACGGAAACAAGAATTTCCACGACATCGATCTGTTTTCCGAAAGCGGAGTCCACCTTGAATTGCATTTCAGCATTAAGGAGGATATCCCCGAGCTCGATAGGGTGCTATCGCGCGTTTGGGATTATGCACACAAGACTGATGAATCCTCGCAAAGATACGACCTGTCGAGCGAATTTCTTCTTTATCACCTGATTGCACACGCCGCGTACCATTTTGTCGGCGGTGGCTGCGGAGTACGACCTCTGACCGATATTTATCTCTTGAAAAACAAGCTTGACTACGACGAGAACGCCTTGATGCAGCTATGTGAGGAAAGCGAAATCGGAAAGTTCTATACCTCTGTGACTAAGCTTTGCGCTTGTTGGTTTGAGGGAGAAGAGCACATTGTGTTGACCGATGAAATGCAAAAATTCATCCTTCAGGGCGGTACGTACGGAACAAAGGAAGCACATATCGCGGCAAGGCAGGAGGCAAGAGGCGGCAAGAGAGGATATGCGATGTCCCGCATCTTCGCGCCTTATTCGGTTCTTAAGCAAAGATATCCCGAAATGCGCGGTCGCGCAATGACGCCTATCTATCAGGTTCGCAGATGGGTAGACGTTGCCAGAGACGGCGGTGCAAGGCGGTCGATGCAGGAGCTGAGGATAAACAGCTCAATGGACATCGAAAAGGTAAAAACTGTGCAGAATCTTATGAAGCAGCTCAAGCTCGATAAGCATATAAAATAGTAAGCACACAAAGGGTTGTGGCGTTCGCCACAACCCTTTGTGCTTTTGTTTGCTTTATCAGTATGCTTGTCGGTGGATAATGTTATTGCTCCAAACGCAGAAAAAAGCAACGGATTTCTGTGCAGATTGACAAAAGCGTTAAATTTGACCCGAAAATAATGAAATAAAATGCATTTTTGATTGACATTTGATTAAAAAAGGTATATAATTGTATAATGTATTGTTGTGCCAACAAATAACACCGAAAGGTATGGACAGAAGAGTGAAAAACGACGTTTTAAAGCTGATTGAAGCAAACGAAGGCAAATTTTCCAAGGGTCAGCGACAGATAGCCGCGTACGTTACCCAGCATTACGACAAGGCAGCGTATATGACCGCCGCAAAGCTTGGCCGTGAGGTCGGAGTCTCCGAGTCGACCGTTGTTCGATTCGTTATGGAGCTTGGCTTTGAGGGCTATCCCGAATTTCAGCGCTCGTTGCGCTCTCTTATTAGATCGCGTTTGACCGCGGTGCAGAGAATAGAGGTTACGAACAGCCTTATAGGCGAGGGTGACGTGCTTGATACCGTGCTCTGCTCGGATATAGAAAAAATAAAAAGAACGCTGGAGGGAATCGACAAGAGCGCCTTCAATGCAGCAGTAAAGAACATAAACGACGCCAGGACTCTTTATATTATCGGTATGCGCGCCTCGTCACATCTCGCAGGATTGTTTAATTACAGCCTTCGTATGCTTTCCGATAACGTACGTTTCATACAGACTACCTCGGGAAGCGAGACGTTTGAGCAGATGATGAATATCGGAGAGGGTGACGCGCTTTTCGCTATCAGCTTTCCTCGCTATTCGCAGAGCATAATCAAGGGAGTTGAGTTTGCCAAGCGAGCAGGCGCTGACATTATTGCGCTTACCGATAGTGAGAACTCTCCTTTGGCGGCTCATGCGGATCAGCTTCTTGTTGCACAGAGCGATATGGCATCCTTTGCCGACTCTCTTGTGGCACCGATGTCGGTTATCAACGCACTTATAGTAGCAGTTACACGAGAGCGCAGCGAAGAATTCTCGGAACGACTCCGCCGTCTTGAAACGGTGTGGGATGAATACAACGTTTATAATAATACCGATAAGTAATATGTCAAAAGAGCTGAATACCAATAAAACCGTGGCGGTCGTCGGAGGCGGAGCTGCGGGAATGATGGCGGCGATTCACGCCGCATACGGCGGAGCAGAGGTGCTTTTGTTCGAGAAGAATGACCGTCTCGGCAGAAAGCTTCGCATAACGGGAAAAGGCCGCTGCAACGTGACCAACGATTGTTCAACGAACGAGTTTCTCACAAACGTGCCTACAAATCCGCGCTTCCTTTATACCGCGTTGAATAGATTCTCAACCTCGGATACCATCGACTTCTTCGAGGGCTGCGGAGTGCCTCTTAAGACCGAGCGCGGTCGCAGAGTTTTTCCCGTCTCGGATAAGGCGGCGGACATAGTAAACGCGCTTACCGACCGTTGCCGCGATTGCGGTGTCAGGGTCGTGTACAGTAAGGTCACCTCAATTGATATTGAGGATGGCAAGGTTGTCGGACTAAGGACAAGCTCGGGAGAATATCAGTGCGATAAGGTAATTATCTGCACGGGCGGCAGATCGTACAGCGGAACAGGCTCGGACGGAGACGGATACAGATTTGCAAGCGAGGCAGGGCATACAGTCACCGCGTTGCGCCCGTCGCTCGTTCCTATTGTCGCAGACACCAATCTCTGCGCGAGAATGCAGGGACTTTCGCTCAAAAACGTCGCGCTTAAGATCGTTAGAACCGACAACGGCAAAGCCGTTTACGAGGATTTCGGCGAGATGATGTTCACCCATTTCGGTATGACGGGCCCTATGGTGCTTTCGGCATCGGCACACGTACCCGATATTGAAAAAGGAAAATACGAGGCTATAATCGACCTCAAGCCCGCACTTGACGAGGCAGCACTGGACGCGAGAATAAGAGCTGACTTTCTCAAGTACAACAACAAGGACTTCATCAATTCTCTCGGCGACCTTCTGCCGCTCAAGGCGATCGAGCCGATAGTCGATATCTCGGGCATTGATCCGAGAAAAAAGGTCAATTCGGTCACCAAGGAGGAAAGAAGAAGACTCCTCGAGGCGATCAAATATATGATAATCCCGCTTTTGCGCTTCCGTCCTATCGACGAGGCGATCATAACAAAGGGCGGAGTCGCCGTAAACGAGGTAAATCCCAAAACTATGGAGTCGAAGCTTGTTTCGGGACTTTATTTCGCGGGTGAGGTGCTCGACCTTGACGCGTACACGGGTGGATTTAATCTCCAGATCGCATTTTCCACCGCAGTTCTTGCAGGAGAGAATGCGGCAGAGTGACCGACCCAAACACGATTTTTCGCCGCTGCGTGCGGCAGTATGGAGAATTATATGCACATTTTTTTGATACGTCACGGAGAGTCGCTTGCAAACGTAGGCGATAACTACGAAAAAAGAATACCCGATCACCTCGTTCCTCTGACCGAAAACGGCAAGGAGCAGGCGCGTACCAACGGCAAATGGCTTGCCGAATATTGTGCGCAAAAGGGAATCGACCTATCTTCCGCGAGAATATGGAGAAGCCCTTTTCTCAGAACGAGACAGACCTGCGACGAATTCAATAAATATCTGAATATACAGGATATCCGCGAGGACATCACGCTCACCGAGCAGCAGTTCGGACTTTTCGACGCTGTGCCGTATGAAAAATGGCAGGAGCTATTCCCGGTGGAATTTGAGGAATATAAGCGCCAGTGCTCGAATCTTGGCAAATTCTACGCGCGTGTTCCGATGGGCGAGAGCCCGTTTGACGTGGCGATCCGAGTCCATCAGTTTATGGGAACGATCTACCGCGACTATGATAAGCACGGCGTGGACACGCTCTTCGTATTCACCCACGGCACGACCCTCCGCACCTTCCTTATGAGGTGGTTTCACTACTCTCCGGAATGGTATCAGGAGGAGTCGAATCCGAAAAACTGTATGATCAGAGAGATCGACGGCGACGTTGATCTGGGATACATAAACGTATAATCACAATTATGGAGGCATAAATGAAAAAGATAGCAGTTGCCATCGACGGACCCGGAGGCGCGGGAAAGTCCACGATTTCAAAGGAAGTAGCCAAAAGACTTGGCATCATTTACGTTGATACGGGTGCGCTCTACCGCACGGTCGGATATTATTCAAGAGAGCAGGGACTTTCGGTCGAGGATGCAAGAGTAAGTGAGAAGATCACGCCCCTGCTCGACGGCATAAATATAGAGATCAGATACGTAGACGGTGCACAGCACGTCATTCTCAACGGCGAGGACCTCGGAGACAAGATCAGACAGCCCGACATTTCGATGTACGCCTCGGCGTGCTCGTCGGTCGGAAACGTCCGCGCGTTTTTGCTTGAAACACAGAAGAAGCTTGCAAGAGAGAATAGCGTAATAATGGACGGACGTGATATCGGCACGGTCATTCTTCCCGATGCGGATGTCAAGATCTTCCTGACCGCGTCCGAAAAGGCAAGAGCAACCAGACGCTATAACGAGCTTATAGCAAAAGGAGCCGACGTGAAGTACGAGGACGTCCTCAGTGAGCTCGTCGAGCGCGACCGCGCAGACAGCAGCCGTGACGTCGCACCTCTCAAGCCCGCCGAAGATGCCCACCTTTTTGATAATTCCGAGTACGATTTCGGTCAGTCGGTTGAATATATCATCAAGGTAATAGCTGAAAAAACAGGAGTAACAGAAGTTGAAAAGTAAGGTTTACAGCGGATTTGTAAAGGTCTTGGGACCGATCATCCGATTTATTTTCAGATTGCACTATCACGACCTCGATAACGAGCCGTCTGCCGAGGACGGACCGTACATTATGATCTGCAATCATATCTCCAATGCCGATCCGGTTTTCCTGTGCGCCAAGGGAACAAAGCAGCAGCCTCATTATATGGCGAAAAAGGAGCTTTTCAAGGTGCCGCTTCTCAATAAGCTTGTCGCGGCTCTCGGAGCATACCCCGTAGACCGTAAAAAAGCCGACGTGTCGGCGATCAAGAAAACGATCGCAATGCTCAAGGAGGGCAAGTGCATCGGAATCTTTCCGCAAGGACACAGAGAAAAGGGGAAAACGCCACGCGAGGCAACCCTGAAAAACGGCGCGGCTATGATAGCAACTCGTGCGCAGGTCTCGATCCTTCCGTGCTATATAAGAACCAAGAAAAACAAATTTGCCTTCTTCCGCAGAGTCGACGTTTACTACGGCAAGCCGATAAGATTCGAGGAGCTTGGCTACGATCCCGACGCCGCAGGCGAATATACGAGAATCAGCAACGTTATGTTCGAGAAGGTCTGCGAGCTTTACGACAAAGCCGAGGCGGAGGACAAAAAGCGTGGAAAATAACGTAAAAAAGGTTACGGTTGCTAAAAACGCGGGCTTTTGCTTCGGAGTGGCAAGAGCTGCGGATCAGGTAGAGAGGGAGATCGCCAACGCCCCCCGCGGTGAGCGTATATTCACCCTCGGCAAGCTGATCCATAACGATGTTTATAACGCGCGACTTGCTTCAAACGGAGTTGCGGTGGCAGAGATGGGCGATATCGAGAGGCTTTGCGCCGAGGCAAGCGAAAGTGCGCCCGTCAAGATATTCGTCCGCGCTCACGGCATCCCGAGAGAGACCGAAGAAATCTTGCGCGCCTGCTCCGAGAAAAATCCTCATTTTTCGTTTGTCGACTGCACCTGTGTCTTTGTTCAGAAGATACATAAGATCGTCGCGGAGCACAACGATCCCGACGGACTTTTGCTCGTGCTCGGGTCGAAGGATCATCCCGAGGTCAAGGGATTTTGCAGCCGCTTTGAAGGCGAAATTTTCACTTTTGAAAAGGCAGAGGAGCTCGAGGCGGCGGTGGCTGAAAAAAAGGTCAACTCTGATTGCGCAAAAGCAACAATTTTGGTGGCTCAAACAACCCAAAATTTGGGCGAATGGGAGAAAACAAAAAAATTTACAAAAAAGGTATATACAAATCCTTTAATTTTTGATACAATATGTAATGTTACGGAAAAAAGACAGATCGAAGCCGCAACGCTATCGCGAGATAATGATTTTATGATCGTTATCGGTAGCAAAGGAAGCTCGAATTCGGCAAAGCTTTATTCAATTTGCCGCGCCGAATGCGAAAACACCGTTATGATAGAAACCGCAGATGAGATGAAGCAGTATTTTCCGTTTTACCACGAAAAAGTGGGAATCGTAGCGGGAGCTTCAACCCCGCACGATATAATTAAGGAGGTCGAAAAGACCATGACCAAAGAGAATTTTGCAGAACTTCTCGAGACATCTTTCA
>JAFULC010000006.1 GCA_017483305.1 Clostridia bacterium
TGAGGGGAATCGAACCCCTGTCCGAAAATCTCTTGATACAACTTTCTCCGGGTGCAGGGCATCTATTAAGTCTTTTTCTTCGCCGCGCCGGTGCTCAGGCTCGGGGGAGAAGCAACCGCTTTCTGCTTGATCGGTTCAACGGTAACAGCCGATGCAAGTTCACCACTAACGTGACGCTCAGTCTCGGTTCGTGGTCCTACCGAGAGGAACGGGCGACCCGCAGGTCGCAGCACTGCCATTGTTGAGCCCCGAAGGGTCAACAATTAGGCAGCCATAGCAACAGTATTGTTGTCGTTTATTTTTTAAGTTTTGAGCAGTTTAAGAGATTACTCAGCTCTACCCGCTTATCATACCTCAAAATCCCCGTCGAAACCTTTACACCCCCGTGGGCGAAAATGCGGGGCATTTTCGCAATGATATTTTTCACTTCGTGAAAAGTTATATGTTTGCTTTCGCAAACGTGATATTGCGCCGTTGGCGCAGTGATATTCGCGCTATGCGCGAGTGCTGTGAGCCTGCGAGCAGCAAGGTTCTGCGCAGCAGGTTCTTATATTTCAAATCGCAGGGCGATTTGAAGTGATATGTTTGCTTTCGCAAACGTGATATTCGCCTTGCGGCGAGTGATATTTCAAGCCTTGCGGCTTGAAGTGATATGCTTTGCTTGCGCAAAGCGTTCTACACGGCAGGACGTACTACATCTCAGTAGGCTGACTTTTTCGGCTTGCCGAAAAATTAGAGTTTTCAGCTTGCTGAAAACAGGTCACATTCGCCATAGTTAGAACCCAAAATATCGGAAGTTTCTTTGCCTACTTTCTTTTCAAAGAAAGTAGGTCGCCGAAGGCACGCGTCCCCGTGTCCTCCGCGCCTCCGCATTCTACCCTCTATCCTTCAATCTTCTCTCGATCTCGCGATCGGCATCGTGCTTGGCGATCGAATCGCGCTTGTCGTAAAGCTTTTTGCCTCGGCAGAGTCCGAGCTCGACCTTAACGCGCGAGCCCGAGAAATAGAGCGAGAGGGGAATAAGCGAAACGCCCTTTTGCGCGACGAGACCGAAAAGCTTGAGGATCTCGCGCTTGTGCATGAGCAGTCTGCGCTTTCTCATGGGGTCACGATTGAAAATATTTCCGTGCTCGTAGGGACTTACGTGCATTCCGACGACGAAAAGCTCGCCGTCCTTGAAGTCGCAGTAGGAATCCTTGAGATTGACACTGCCTGCGCGAATGCTCTTGACCTCGGTGCCGAAAAGCTCGATGCCCGCTTCAAATTTCTCGTCCACGAAATAGTCGTGATACGCCTTTTTGTTTTGCGTGACGATCTTCACGCCGACCTTTTTATCAGCCATACGGACACCTCCTTTTCGTCTTTTTGGCTTGGAAATATAATTATACAACAATCCCGCGGCGTTGTCAAGGCTTTTTCTGTCGAATAAGCCCGACTGTGCGCGTGATTTTAACGCTTTGTTACGTCCTCGGTCTCAATATCGACCGCTTTTGCCGAAAGCTCGACCGATTTTCCGCTCGGCGTCATGCAGAGCAGATTGAACTCGAGCAGCTCGCCCGCAGGGAGCAGCTCAAGGTGTAGGACCGTCGCGCCGATAAGCTCGTCGGGGCAGAGAACCTCCTGCGCGCCCGAAAGCGTGACCTTGCAGGCTATGTCGGTGTAGTCTGGCGACGTGGTGAGCACGAAATTGCCTCCCTCGCCGATCTCTGCCGCGCTGACGGGCGCGTTGAGCAGCCAGTTAAGGCAGTTTATCTTGTACCAGCCGATCCTTTCGGCAAGCTTTTCGACCTCGCCGTCATACTCCGCCTTGACCGCCTCGCATTTGCGGTTGACCTGACCGCAATAGCGCGTGATCTCGTGAAAGACCTCGTAGGACGCGCTTCCCATCGCAAGCACGCGAACGTCGGCAACCTTTTCGAGAATTTCAGAGGGGATGTTCTTCTTTATAAACTCAAGATTTTCATTGTAGCTTGCAGCGAAGGCCGCCTCTGCCGCCGCGGCGTCGAATTTGACCTTGTTTTGTTTCGCGATGATCTTCTCGCTCCTCATAAACCACTTTTTCTGACCCTCGTAGAGCGAATTGAAGTGCTTTTCGGAGAATTTGTCGGCGTGCGAGGTGCTCCGCATCTGAAAGCAGACCTCGGCAAGAACAGTGTCGTTGTACCATTCCTTAGTAAAATATCTCATGGTGATCTCCTCTTTGGGTTATTAATGGGAGGGGCAAGACCCCTCCCATAGATGTGATCAATTAAGCTTGACGGTAATAATAACTCCGCCCTCGTTAGTGCCCGAGATCTCGTAGGAGACCTCTGCATTGCCGTCGTCATCGTATGTGATAACGGGAGCCTGAACGCTGCCGCCTGCAAGGCAGGACGCGTAGTAAACGCCGTAGCTTGTGCCGCTTGCATCCTTGATGGTGAGCATCTTTTCGTGCGAGGTGTTGCCCTTGAGATACTCGACGTACTGTGCAAGAGTGAGGGATTTCTCCTTCATGTGCTTTGCGTGTACCTCGCCGACGTATCTGAAGCCGTTGTCGAAGCTTTCGATGAAGCCGTACTTGACGGCGTTGGAGTCGAGCCACTCGGCGTATGCTTGGTTGAGCTCGCTCTCGTCGTAGTTAGTAAGATAGATGAGCAGACCCGTGTCGTATTCCTTATAGCTCGCGTCGTGATTGCCGTACGCATACTTGATCAGAAGATCGTTCAGACCAACCGCGGTCTCAGCATCGGTAAGCATATTGTGAGCCGCCACCATAGCGTCCTCATTAAGGAAATGATCGCTGTAAGCGTAGTAGGGGCCCTTGTCGCCCGTTCTGTGCTCGTTACGGTAGAACTGGCAACCTATGAGATCGAGCAGGGACTTATCGACCGAGTAGGGATGAGCGGAGTCAGCGAGAACGAGCGAGCCCGTCGAGAGCTGACCCTCGGTGACTGTGACCGACTCAAATTCGAGCGAATCGATGATGTCGTCGATAGCACCGTTCTGCATGCTCTTGTCAACGCTTGCCATAATTATGACGAGAAGAAGCACGAGGGCAAGCAAGGTAAGCGCGGCGACCACAATGAGCGTGATCTTCTGCACTTTATTTTTATCGGCATTTTTCAAAATATCCATTTAAGCTGCTTCCTTTCCGAAATTTTTTAAATCCTTGATCTATGATCACTTAGCGTCTCTGATAGAGAAGTCCATACGGCCCTTCTTGTCGAGACCCATGTACTTGACGTTTACAGACGAGCCAACGTCGATGCCTGCATCGGTAACTCTGTTGATTCTCTTGTCGCAGATCTTGGAGATGTGAACCATACCCTCCTTGCCGGGAGCGTACTCAACGAAGCATCCGATATCCTCACCCTGCTTGTCCTGGCTTGCAAGGATCTTAACAACGGTTGCGGGGTAGATGCAGCCAACCTCGGGCTCGAATACGATCGCATCGATCATAGCCTTTGCGATAGCA
>JAFULC010000044.1 GCA_017483305.1 Clostridia bacterium
TGTACCTCTCGTTGGTGAGGATGGACTGTATGGTGGAGTATGTCCATTTGTCTTTTCCGCTTGGGGATTTGATTCCTTCTTCTTCAAGTAGCTTGATGATATTTCCGAAGCTGTCGCCACCGAGGAACTGCTCGTAAATAAATCGGATCACCATGGCTTCTTCGGGGACGATTTCGGGTTGACCGTCAGCCCCTCGTCTGTAGCCGAGGAAATTCTTATAATGAAAGGATACCTTACCTTCCTTGGCACTCTGTGCCTTGCCCCATCTGACATTGAGGCTGATGTTTTCGGATTCGCTCTGTGCGATTGAGCCGTAGATGGTAATGTAAAATTCCGCGCCGGGCTGTGTGCTGTGGATGCCTTGTTCCTCGAAGTACACGTCCACGCCGAGGTCTTTCAGCATTCGGGTGTATTTGAGGCAGTCGACGGTGTTTCGGGCGAAGCGGGAGATCGACTTGCAAATGATCATATCCACCTTGCCTTGCTTGCAGAGCCGAATCATTTTATTGAACTCATCACGCTTTTTTACGCTTGTTCCCGTGATGCCCTTGTCGGCGTATATTGCGACAAGTGTCCAATCGGGTTCTTTGTGGATTCGCTCTGTGTAGTAGTTGACTTGGTTTTCGTAGCTGTTCAGCTGCTCGTCTTGCTTGGTGGATACGCGGCAGTAGGCGACCACTCGCAGTTGTCGGTGTGCGGTTTTGATGCTTTCGCTGACATTAACCGTAGGCGGTATAACTCTGACCACTCTCGGTGCTTGGGTAGTTTGCTCCATTGTACGACTCCTTTCCTATGATTTGATTATTGGTGAGGATGAGGCTTACGCTTCGGTCTATGTTGAAGATCACGGCATTGACCGTTCTGCCGATCAGCTGTGCGTTGAAGGCTGTGAGAGGCTCGGCTTCGGTCAGCTCGGTGATCAGCTTTCGTGCGGTATAGGGCGCGGGATCGATCTCCTTGTATTTCTGTGAGATGCTTTGGAGCATCTTTGCTCGGAGGTCATCACGCTTGATTTCGGTGCTGTCGAGCATTCTTGCGATCTCGTTGTTTAGGATGCGAAGCTCCATGCTCGGCTCGGTCGCCTGCGGTGTCTGCATCCGTATGGTGTGTGGGTTGGCGATGAGGCAGTTGACAAGCTCGGTGATGTCCTTGATCATATCATCATCTTCTTTGTCTATAGAATGTCTGCAAGCTTGATTCTCGCATACCCACCGAGTCTTGCATTTACGCCTGCTTACATAGATCCTCTTCATCCTACTTCGGCAGACGGGACACATCACGGGGACGGTCAGTTGGTAGATATCTGACTGCCTGTCTGTTTCTTTCTGTGTGTTCCGTGTGTTCTTGACGGCTTGGATGGCTTCGTAGGCTTCTTGGGATATGATCCGCTGATACGGTGCTTTGCCGAGGTAGCGTTCATCTTCGAGGATTCTCTTGAGCCGTGCCTTGTTCCATCCGAGGACGCCGGGCATATATTCGATCTGTCTTTCGTTGAGTAGCTCTGCTATGGTGAGCAGCGATTTGCCTGCGAGGTATGCCGTGCATATATCACTCACAACCGCCGATTCTTCGCTGTGGGCGGTGATGATGCCGTCCACGCAGCAGTAGCCGTATGGGAGGGTTCTGTTCTTCATGCGGTCTTACACCGTCCTTTCTCGTTGATTGGCTCGGTCAGCTCGATCCCGCCGATGAGCTTGAATGTGATCTGTGTGCTATCGTCCACCGTGATGCTCTCGACGATCTGACCGAAGAGTTCTTCATTGAATGTGCTTGTGGGGATGTACTCGCTCATGATCTCGTCAAGGCTTCGGAGATCGTCGAGCAGCTCGTCATCCTCGTCCTCGGAGAGCTTCTTTCTCCGTTCTATGCGTAGCTCGGTGATCTTGTTGCCGATCTCTGCCGTTTGTGTGGAGTAGTCGGTAGCGTTCAGCACTCCGCTTGTATGGAGTCTTGCGATGACGAGGTTTCTCGCGCCGAGGTCGGCAAGCTCCTTGTCGATCTCTCGGATTCGCTCTTGGCTCTTGCTCGTCTTGCTCTGCAGAAGCTCGATCTGTCCGATCAGCGTTCCGAGGAGGTATTTGCGATTATCTGCAAGCTTATCTGCCATGCTCATAAAAGCATCGTAGACCATGTCCTCTCGGACTCGTCTGCTTTGGCATTGGCTTGCTCCTGAAGCTCGTCCGTTGCATATCCAGTATGTGACTCCGTCGATGATTTGGCGGCGAAATCTCATTCCGCATTCGGGGCATACCATAATGCTTGTCAGAGGGAAACGCTTGCGTTGCCTATCAAACGAACCTTTGCTTTTCAGTAGTGCTTGAGCGGCTTCGAACATTTCTCGACTGATGATTGGCGGGTTGCTGTTTTCCACATAATATTGTGCCTTTTTACCATCATTTCGCATGGTTCTGTGAGGCAAGGTTTCTGTTCGGTATTTCTTTTGCAGAAGCGCATCTCCCATATATCTTTCGTTTGTAAGGATATACATGAGGCTCTTGCTATACCATCTTGATTGACCGTTTCTTCGGGGGATTCCGTCCTTGTTGAGTATGGCGGTGATGGCTTGTGCGCCATAGCCTTTGAGGTAGAGGGCGAATATTCTTCGCACCACCTCGGCTTCTTCCTCGTTGATTTCGAGCTTGCCGTCTTTCATCCGATATCCGTATGCGGGATATGTTCCAACGTATTCGCCCGTCTGCATCCGCTTTTGGATGCTCCAACGAACATTCCCCGATATGGTTTCGCTCTCTTGTTGAGCTGCCATACCGGGGAATGTAACGATCATTTCCATATTCATTTTGTTGGTGTCAATGCCTTGTTCCTCAAAGTACACCGAGACTCCGATCTCCTTGAGCATTCGGAGCGTAGTGAGGAGTTCTTCCGTGTTTCTCGCAAAGCGGGCAACCGTCTTGCAGACGATGCGGTCAACCTTGCCGAGTTTGCAATCCCGCAAAAGCCTGTGGAGATCATCTCGACGGCTCATGTCCGTGCCTGTGATTCCTTCATCCGCATAGATATCTACAAGTTCGCATTCGGGGTGACGTTTTGCGTATTCGCTGTAGTATCTGATCTGCGCGGCGAAGGAATGCAACTGATCGGCGGAATCGCTTGATACTCGGCAATAAGGGGCGAGACGGATTTTCTCTGTCTTTTTCTGCATGATTGGGGTGATGTCCGTGATGTACATTTATTCCTTCCTTTCCGCAAGGGGTTTCCTTGCTGTTTTGTTGTCTGCCTTTCGGCAAGACACATCATACCACAAGAGTTCGGATACATCCAGCGGTTTTTCGCAGAGTTATCAGTTCAGACACATATTTTTTCTGTGCCGTAGTGAGTGGCGGATATTTCAATAATTCTATCGTATTCTTCCTTGGTGATCAGCTTCATATCGAGGAGCATTCGGAGTAAATTAACGCCGTAGCAAAAGGATGCGTTATTGGTGTCTTGATTTTTCATTTCAGCAGATCCTCCAAATACTTGATTCCGAAGCTGCTGACGATCCCTCGGTCGACCTCGTCCATGGAAGTTTTGTCGAGCCTGCCGACATAATCTTCAAGGCGGGTTTTGTCTATCGTCCTGATCTGACCGAGAAGCACGGCAGAAGGTAACGACAGACAATTGGGATTGATTGCCACGTCGGTCGGCAGATAGGTTTTATCTCGGTTGCTTGTGATCGCCGCCACAATGGTGACGGGACTGTGCTTGTTTGCGATATTGTTTTGCAAAACAAGTACGGGACGGCGGCCGCCCTGTTCGCTCCCGATGACGGGATTTAGGTCTGCGTAATAGATTTCACCTCTTTTGATTTGGTTTGTATTTTTCATTTTTCTGTTTCCTCCATTTATCTTGTAAAAAAGGCGGTCGTTTGCAAAATCGCAGACGACCGCCTTGGTATCAATCGTTTCTTTTCTGTTCGTATTTGTCCTCAACCTCCCCGAACAAAGGGTACACACCTTCCGGTCATGCATTTGACCTCATAGGAATCCCACCTCCGCGTGGATCTCACGCAGGCGCTCTCATCGGTTGCGACGGCTCACGGCTCTGTTACCGCTTCAACGCTCGACCTGTGACTGAACGCAAGTATCATTAGTGCCTCTGCCTGTCGTGGCCTTCGTTACGGTGTGCGCCGTACCGTCTGAATCCTGAAGACCTCGGCAACGGACAATGTGTGTCTTGCCGGGTGTTCGTCCATGTGGCTCGTTCCTCTCGGAACAGCAGAGGGAAAGTAAAAAATGTGCAGATATTCAATTTTCAATGACCAAAGGGGGGAACAGAAATAACCCCCTCACTTTTCATGGCAAAAAGTAAGGGGGCCTACAACTAAAATTTTTTAATTTTCCAAAAGTTTTTTCAGCTTCTCACGAATTTTCTTGATTCGCTTGCTGATTCCTTGCTGTGTGATCCCGTAAATCTCTGCCAGCTCGGTTTCGGAAATGTCCTCGAAATAGTGGCGGTGGATGAGGAGCTGCTCGTCCTCCGACAGCAGAGGAAGAACACGGCGGAGCTTTTCGATCATCATCTTCTGCGCGACCTGCTCGGCTACGTTCTCATCGGGATCGACGAGAGTATCCTCGCCGTTGAACTCGTCGGTGTTCAGCGCATCGTAGGACACGTCGCCGTTTGCAATCGCTCTTGCGGTTATGTACTGCTGACGGCGTTTGTCACGGTAGAAGTCAGCGTAAACATCCTCGGTCACCTCCATAAGCATTCCGTGCAGAGGGAGAAAGAGCTTGTCCTCATAGGATTTGTCGATTGCTTCTCTGTGGCAGAGTTCCTCGTAGGTGATCTCCGTATACTCGCTATTCTCTAATATAAAAACTTTCTTGGGTGCATATTTCATGCTTGATTCCTCCTGTTTTGAATTTTGAAAGTGGGTGAGTTTTCAAAATTCGAGCAGGAGGCGCACGGGCAGAACAACAGTTTCTTAATATTTTTGTGCTATAATGAAAAATGCGTCTATTCGCAAAACGCAAATAGGCGCAAGTATATCTATGATTTTGTGAGGTGAATTGTAGTACACTTAGTTGGGCATAACTCCCCCATACAAAAGGATGAAATTCATTTTCGTTATCATTTTAAGATCATTTGGTGGTCTTTTTCTCATTAAATGTATTTCCTTTCACAGTTGTATGTATTGCGATACACAAAAGAGGTAAAACGAGGTTCATTTATCTTTTGGCGGGTGTATTGTAAAATATATAGGGGGTGAATTGCGATGCCTGAATACTCTAAATACTTGGGCGATGCCGTGAGAACTGCGCGCTCAAAAACAACCTTAACCCAAGCACAAGTGGCTGAAAAAGCGGATATTGACAACCGTACCGTTTTGAATATTGAGAATAACAAAGGAAATCCCAAGCTCGAAGTATTGTATCCGTTGATCAGAACGCTAAAGATTGATCCGACGGAAATCTTCTATCCTGAAGTACATAGGAATTCTCCATCTCTCAATCAGCTTCGTATTTTGATCGAAGAATGCACCGAAGAAGAAGCGGCGGCAATCATTCCCGTATTTGAGTCCGTGCTTACAGCCTTGCGAGATCAAAACGCAAAACTTATTAACTAATAAAAGTGCAGAGCCTGCATATCCATTTTCAGTATGGGTAGCAGGCTCTGCACTTTTGTGACGGGCTCATTTGCTTAATACCATTTTCAGTTGTATGACATCTATCTTTGTTTCCTTTTTGCATTTCGGGCAATAAAGCGGAAATTTTACAAGGACGGTATCCTGATACACCTTCGTTTTTGTCTTTGCTCCGCAGAGCGGGCAAGGTATCCACAGCGACTCGTTTTTGCTATTGTTCAAAATTACACCTCCGAATATAGCATTTTACTCTGCGTTCAACGTCCGGCTTTAGCTATATCCTCTCTTTTGTATGCGCTTATTATAGCATATAAAAGGGAGAAAATAGGGGGACAAATCGGGAGAACTTCGGGAGAAATGAAAAGGCGGCGAGTGCTTTACTCACCGTCTGTTTTTGAACCATGTTCAAAACGGTATCCGATTCCCCAAACATTTTTTATGTATTCGGAATTAGCATCCGTTAATTTTTTGCGCAATGTTTTTATGTGATGCTTAACGACTTCATCCACATTATGCGCCGATTGCTCATCCCAAACGTGATCATACAACTGTTCGCGAGTAAAGACTTTTCCGGGGTTGCTTGCAAGCCAAAATAAAAGATCAAATTCCTTCCGCGTGATTTTCAGTTCTTTTCCTTTCAAAAACGCTTGTCTTGTTTCGGGATCAATCAACAAATCATTGCCAAAAGCCAACGTGTAGCAGAGCTTGCCTTGTGGGGCTGTTTCAACATAAAGCTGCATCAAAGAATGCGCCTGTGCCATGCATTCCTCCAAGGTATATGGCTTTCCCATATAAGCATTGGCTCCGGCTTGGAATAAGTGAATACGCTCGGTGTGGTTTGTATCCGAAGATAGAATTAAAATTGGCATTTTCTTGGCACTTCGCATTGCTTTGAGCAAGCTATGATCGTCTGTCGCAGAAAGATACGCATCCAAAATGACAAGAACAAAGTCGTGAATCATAAATTGCGTTAATGCCTCTCGAAGAGTATACGCACACACCACTTCTGCCTCTGCATCAATCAGATGATTTCGTATATCTTCGGCTTCGGCGCGATTTTCATTGATAATTAAAATTTTCTTATTTACAGATTTCATCACCTAATCATTCCTTCTTCGCAAATAAATCTCACGTCCATCTCTGCAAGTTTCTGATACCGCATTCGATTTACTCGCAAGGTTCTGTTTTGAAAAGCACCGATATCTACGGCTTCCCAAATGAACACCCAAGCTACGATATCGATCACTTCCGTCCACAGCGGTGCTTCGTACTTATATCCGATATAAACGGCAAGTGCGAGAATGAGGATTCCTACGATTCCAAAAAGCGTAACAAGAATTTTATTGTGTTTAAGCTTTTGTTTATTGGAGAGATACTTTTCGGTATAATATTCCTCAATACCTTTGCGGTACAGTTCTTCCTCGCCTTTGTCGATACAATTGCTGTGGATATGAAGTGCAAGGCTTTCGGTTGGCAGAATGTTTTCAACGCTGTTTTCGAGAAATTCGGCAACCTCCGACGATATGGTGGGAGTATCGGTAGTAGAAAAAACAGACAGGAAGGAATCGTCATTTTTGACCGTCATATTGATCACGACGCGTCCGTTTTCATCCTTTTCGCGCCGCTTTGGCTCAATCTTCTTTGCCATCTATTCACTTCCTCTCGTCAAAGTCATTCCAAAATTCCAAAATCGCTTTTTCGTATCGCTCCGTATCAATGAGGTAGCTGGCGGCGTGTTCGGCTTCGGGTACAACCAAGAGCCGCTTGGGTGAAGCGCAAGCCTTATAATTTTCGTAGGTCATTGTGATCGGCACGAAATGATCGTCCGTACCGTGAACAAACAAAATTGGAATGTTCGTATTTTTCAGCGCCATCGTTGTGCAATATTCCCTCGGCGTATGCTGTATCCTTCTTTTACAAAGGTCATCCGCTGCTCTTGCGTGAAGCTCATACGGGAGGTGTAGATTTTTCTGCACGACGTGCTTCCATATCGCATAAGGCGAGGTAAATCCACAATCGGCAACGATGCCTCGCACGTTTTCGGGAAGTTCAAGACCGCTTGCCATTAGCACCGTAGTTGCGCCCATAGAAACGCCGCCGAGATACAGTGGAGTATCCGCGCCGTATCTGTCGTTCAGCCATTTGATCCACTCTCTGCAATCATAGCGTTCAAGAAGCCCAAATCCCATATATTCGCCGCCGCTTTTATTTTGCGCGCGTTGCTCGGCAAATAGTATATTGCAATGATTTTCGTGTAAAAAGTCTGCCATAACGCCGAAATCATTCGACCAAGAGGATCTCCAACCGTGCATCAGAAGCACGGTGCGTTTGGGACTTTCAGATTCCCACAAATGACCGACGAGATGAATTCCATCATAGCTCTCGATTTCAACCTCATCAAGATTTCTTTCTTCCAGCCGCTTGCCGTATGCGTTTACCTTTTCAAGGAGTGCAATGTTATTCTCAGAGCCCATCAGCTTGCCTTGATGCTTGACAACGCGAGGCGGTAAAACCTCACGGTTGAGCGCCACGTGCAATAGCTTTTTTGTAATAACATGGGATATAGCTGCTGCTCCCGCAACTGCGACAGCAGCAGTTCCAATTCCAATCACTACGCCTTTTTTCATTTTTGCCCCTATATCCTCCTTATTCGTGCGATTCCGTTTGCTCGAGCTGTGACAAACGCTCGCTGATTTTGTTTTTCATGTTTTCTCCAAGTTCTGCTGTTTTGGTATGTATCACCGTTTCGGCGGGAATCACATCCACAACGTCCAAGTGAATATAAGAGCGCTTAAACGGATAGTTTTTATGAATTTTCTCCGTTCCGCTTATGGCAAGTACCACGATGGATACTTCTGCCTTTTGCGCGATACGAAGCACACCGTTATGGAAAGGAAGCATCACGCCATCCTTTGCTCTCGTTCCCTCGGGATAAACTCCGATCGATACCTCTTGTTTTTTGAGCAGATCCGCCGCCTTATTGATCGTACCGATCGCACGCCTTGGGCTTTCTCGGTCAATGGTCATAAAACAACACTTGCGAATCAGTCTGCCGAATACGGGAATCTTGAAATTTCCCGCTTTTGAAATATAAGCAATTCTATTCCGTTTGAAGACGTGCCACGTAATGATGGGATCAAAATTTGATCGGTGATTGGAAACAAAAAGCAGTTTCCCGTTCTGCGGAACTTTTTCCGCACCGTTCACCGTGATCCTTATTCGCATCCACCACAGACCGATGGCGGTAAAGCCATTCAGCACGGCTCTGTAAAATTTACTTTCCTTTTCGTATTCCTTTTTGGGATTGACAAACAAGGCGCAGATACATAAAAACAGCGCGTATCCCACGATCACAGCGAGAAGTAGCTTTAGAATCAATACAAATACGTTCATTTCTTCCTCGATAATGTAAATTTGGATTCTGTACCCTTGGCGAGCCGCTTAAAATTCTCTCTGTGTCGCCACGTCATAAAGGCAACCGACGCTGTCACAAGACAGATCACGGCGATATGCGCCTTCGTAATGATGAGCATAGGAACGCACAGCCACATGGCAATTACGGTGGAGAGCGACATATATTTGGTAGTCAGAAGCAAAACGACCGTAATTGCCGTAGCAATCAGTCCGATTCGCCAATCAATCACATACATCGTTGAAAGACAAACAAGAAAGCCTTTACCGCCCTTGAACTTATACTGTACGGGATAGGCATGACCGAGCATACAAAACGCGCCTGTATACGCCGCACCAAGCTGATATGCACCAAGGTGCTTTGCGAACAACCATCCGAACAGTCCGACAACCACAGCCGCTTTGCAAAGATCCAGCACAAGCACCCACCACGCCCATTTGTTACCGAAGGTACGCTTGAAATTGGTAAAACCGGGGTTTCCGCTTCCGCACTCTCGGATATCCTTATGATAAATGGCTTTCGACATCGCAATGGCGGGATTGAGCCCTGCCACGAGATATCCGCTTATCGCCGCCAATATGTAAAGTAATGCTGTCATATTTGCCTCCGTTTATTGACTCATTGAAGGATCAGAATGTAATCGTAAACCTCTTGCGCTCCGTCAATAATATAAATTTCCTTATTTTTGTATCTCGCGCTCACATATGCTTCAATGCGCTCGGCTTCCGCTTCGTTTGTGTCCTTTCCGCGAATCAAAATACAGAAATCATACTGCGAAAAGTCTAACTTGTCGAGGGTTTCACATACGGCAGCCAGTCGGCTTTCATTTGACGCAAGGAGCGTCTTGCCCATAAATCCGATATAATCGCCCGCATGAAGCTCCGTGCCGTCCATATTGGCATCGCGCACACAGTGGGAGACCTCTGCCGTGACCACGCCCTGCATCGCCTCGGTCAGTTCTTCGGCAATTCTGTCGGCATCGCCCGAATCGGTGTCAAGCATAGAAAGCGCGGCATACCCGTCTCCGATGGTCTTGCTTTCGATCACGCGCACGTCGGAGGATCTATAAAGCTCTGCCGCCTGCTTTGCCGTAAGGACTATATTGCCGTTATTGGGAAGCACGAAAATGGTATCTGCGCCTACCTTGTCAAAGGCTTCAATGAAGTCCTCTGCAGAAGGATTCATGCTTTGTCCGCCGCTTACCACTACGTCAGCACCGCGCTCGATAAAGGTATTCACAAGCCCCACACCCGATGCTACGGCAACAACGCCAAAGGCTTTTCTTTCTGTGGGAGCTTCATTTTTCTTTTTTGATGCGGGGATACTGTTATGCTGAAGCGACATATTCTCGATCTTTATCTTGAGAAATTCGCCATACTGCTGACAGAACGAGAGAACCATATCGGGTGTCATGGTATGAACGTGGATCTTCACAATACTGCCGTTTTGTACGGCAACGATAGAGTCCCCGATACTTGACAAATAATCGGTTATCACGTCGGTTTCGAACGTATCAATGTTCGTTTTTGCATTTTGCAGTCGGAGTAAAAGCTCGGTGCAATAGCCAAATTTAAGCACGCTGTCCTCGTCAAAGGCATCGTAATCGATCTCCTGAGTCGACTGCGATACGGGAATATCTGTTTCCATTTTCTCGCCCGACAGCGCACGGCTCATACCGTCCACAATATAACACAGACCTGCGCCGCCCGAATCCACGACACCCGCCTTTTTCAGTACGTCAAGTAGCTCGGGAGTTCGTGCGAGGGATGCTCTTGCTTCTCTCAAAAATGCGGTTAAAAATTCGCTGACGCTTTCCGTGCCGCTTTTGCAAGCGACCTCGGTTGCCTCGCGCAAAACCGTCAGAATCGTTCCTTCTGTGGGTGTCATAACCGATTTGTAGGCGTGATCCACACCGTAACGGAAGGCAATCCCAAAATGCTTTGCATCGGCTTCATAAAGTCCACCAAAGCCACGCGCAATGCCGTCAAAGAACTGCGAGAGAATCACACCTGAGTTTCCGCGCGCCGAAAGCAACATCCCCTCGGACACTCGCTCGGCGGCTTCTCCTAAATTTTCAGGCGAGGCATCTCCGTTCGAAACACCACCGAGAATGGTAAGGAGCATATTTTCTCCCGTATCGCCATCGGGAATGGGAAATACGTTCAGATCGTTGACCTCCTGCACGTGCGCGCGAAGATTGGCAGCGCCTCCCGCTATCATTTTTGCATAGGTCGATCCGGTAATTTTATCGGTCGTTGTCATTTCTCATCTCCGTTTTTATATGTAACTTCTTTGCCAAATCCCCAAACACCAATTGCGTCGGGGCCGATGGATGCACCCACGATGGGGCCAATATAAACCGTGTAAATATCCTTGCAAGGAATCTGCGCCTTAACCATATCGGTCAGCGTTTTCAATTCTTCCGCATTGCAATCTCCGTGGGCAATATAGACCGTCTGCGTTTCGGGAGCAATGATACTCTCCTTCAGCATAGCAACGATCTCGTTAAAGGAATTGGCACGTCCTTTCACTTTTTTATACGCCGCCTGATCGCCGTTTGCATCGGCAATGATGATGGGCTTGACTCCCATCAGATTTCCAAAGAATGCCGCCGAGCCCTTGACTCTGCCTGCTTTGCGGAGCGCGGTCAAGGAATGAACGGTCACGTATTCGTTGACAAGATTTCTCTTTGCCAAGATAGCGTCGTTGATCTCTCTTGCCGACTTACCCTCCCCTGCAAGCTTTGCTGCTTCAATTACGAGCATACCTTCACCGATGCTTGCGTTGAGAGAATCGATGCAGTAAATTTCCGAGCCTTGATATTCTTCCATCAGCTTTTGCGCGGTAACGTGTCCCGTATTCACAGAGCCGGAGGACTTTGCCGAGCAACCTATATAAACGATGTCCATATTCATATCAAGGTACTTTTTGAATACTCTCATAAATTCCTCTACGGGAACCTGTGTGGTGGTGATGCGCTCACCGTTTCTCATAATATTGTAAAGCTCGTGAACCTCGCTATCCGACCAAGTCAGCTTCGCGGGCGTTTCCTTGCCCTGATACACGGTACGCATCTCTGCGTAATCAATATCGTATCTCTCTAAAAGTTCAGCATTGAGGTCAGCACAGGAGTCGGTGATGATTTTTACGTTTCTCATTTTGTTTTACCTCTTTCATTTTTTTGTTATTAAGCGTTCTCTGTATTCAAGCATTGAAATCATTTTTTTGATTCTCGGTCTGTTGTATCTTTGTATCAGAATGAAAGCTAAGTTGCATATCAGCCAACATAAAAACACGAGAGTTCCCCCAAGCCATTTCCAAATAAAGAGACATGGGATTCCAAAAAGTGCGGCAATGATATGGGTCGTTTCGGCTTTGCAGGTTTCCTTCAGCAATATTTTTAGTTCTTCTATATTTCCTGTCTCAACCCGCTTTTTCTTCATAAACCTCGGAATGATTTTTGTAATCAAAACACTCATATCCGGCAGCTTGGTTTTCCATTTGCTGATTTTTATTTTGTCGTATATTTTTCCTTCCTTTTCAAAGGCGAATGATCGAAAAATAAATCGGTCTGCCGATATCCATCTTCGGGGAAAAAGACGACCGATTAAAAAAATGGCAATTCCAACGATCAGCAAATATCCAAGGCAGTTCAGAAAATTCATATGGGACTCCTTACTTGTCTGTTTTTTCTTTTATGTAGCTGCAAACCTCACCTACTGTTTTGAATGGCTTGAATTCTTCAAACCGAAACCCAAATGCATTTTCTATCTCGATACTTATCATCATAAGTGCCAAAGAATCTAAACCCAAATCATCCTTTAACAAGGTATCCTCCGTTATCTCCATATCTTCAATATCGGGCATAACGTTAACCATAATTTCCTTGAGCTGTTCTATCATCGAAACTCACCTCCTATTCCACAATCGTCTCATAAACCGAATTGTTTTTCGCAAAATTTAAAAGCATGGATATACAGCTTATAATGCTTTGCTCGTTTGCTCTTCCGTGTGCTTTGATGATTGGCACGGAAGTGCCGAGAATAATTGCTCCGCCAAGTGAATTGAAATCGTATTTTGCCATCAGCTTTTCTGCAAGAGACATATATTCTTTGTTTTTCGTTTCCTTCGCCATTTTAACGATATCACGGATCAAACGACGAGCCGTTCCTTCCGTCACCTTCAAGACTTGATTCCCCGCGAAGCCGTCGCATACAACCACGTCACATTTGCCGGACAAGGCATCCGAGCCCTCCACGTTTCCGACAAACCGAATTTCCTCGCAAGCACGAAGTAGCGGAAAACTTTCCTTTACAAGCTTGTTACCCTTTGTATCCTCCGCGCCGTTTGAGAGCAACGCAACCCCGGGGGATTCGATTCCGTACATTTTTTTCATAAAGGCAGATGACTCTTTTGCAAATTGCAATAGCATCTCCGGCGTGCAGTCCACCGTGGCACCGGTGTCACACAGACATACGTAACCGCCTGATTCCTTTGGCAATATTGCAGCAAGCATCGGTCTTTTCTTCGTTTTCGCGGTAAGATATCTCGCGCTTCCAACAACCAACGCTCCCGTGTTTCCCGCATTTACAATCCCAACGATATCCTCATGCTCCCCCGCATAGATCAACGCTTTCACAAGGGACGAATCCCGTTTTTGAAAGATTGCGGACACAGGATCGCAATCGTTTGTGATCACCTCGGTTGCCGAAACGATTTCTATTCTTCCCATATCTATTTGTTCTGCCTCACATTCGCGCAGGATATGTGCTTCCTCTCCCACTAAAACGAGCGTAAGATCCGCGTGCTTCTTTAGCGCCAACGCCGCGCCTCGAATGATAGTGGCGCAGCCGCTATCATTCCCCATGGCATCGAGAACGATTTTGTATGTGCTCATATTTCCTCCTGATTATCTTGTTATTACAATTTCAAAAAGGCTGTCAAAACATAATCCTATACACGATCAAAGCAACGCAAACACCGATTGCACCGCCAATGAGAACCTGCAACGGCGTATGTCCCAAATGCTTTTTCAAGGTAATGGAGCTCTGTATTGAACCAACACTCTTTGAGATTTCCTCGATGTAAGCGCCTTGCTTTTCAACCTCTCTGCGAACTGCCATAGCGTCATGACAAACAATCAACGCAAGGAGCGCGCTGACACCGAACTGAAAGCTTGCAAAGCCGTGCATCATTCCGCTGATGGCAGCGAGTGACATGACCGTTGCCGCATGACTGCTTGGCATACCACCGTCACCGAGCAAACGCTTTACGTCAAATTTCTTATTTTGGATGGCAAATAAAACGCCTTTTACTATTTGCGCAACGATCCAAGAGAAAAGACCCGTTATCAAATATGGATTCGTTACGATTTGCTTGATTTGTACCATAGTTCCTCTGTCATTCTATGTTCTTCTTGTTTTTACAGCATATTTTGCTTTGCCACAGAAAGCATCAGCTTGATGCGGTTGAGCTGATTGACCTCGCTTGCGCCGGGATCGTAATCGACGGCGGCAATATTCGCCTGCGGATACGTCTTTTTGAGTGCCTTTATGACACCCTTGCCGACCACGTGATTTGGCAGGCAGGCAAAGGGCTGAATGCAGACGATGTTAGGCGTTCCGTGAGTGATCAGCTCCACCATCTCACCTGTCAAGAACCATCCCTCTCCGTATTGATTGCCGAGAGATAGAATCGGCTTTGTCATTTGGGCGACCTTTTCGATTGGTACGGGTGCGTCAAAGCGACGGCTTTCCCTCAAAGCATCGACGGCGGGCTTCCTCAGTTTTTTGACAAGCCGAAGCACCGTATTAGATGCCATTACGCTTTTCCGCGATCTGCCGTAATACTTTCGCTTGTAACGCGCGTTATACATACTGTAATTGACGAAGTCAATAAAATCGGGAACGACCGCCTCCGCGCCCTCGCCCTCAAGCAACTCGACAAGATGATTGTTGGCAAGAGGCATATATTTTACAAGAATCTCACCAACGATACCGACACGCGGCTTTTTGAGATTTTCGTCAATAGGAAATTCGTCAAAAGCCTTGACGATGCGGCGGCACATTTGCTTGTAGCTGATCTTGCAGTTATCATCCGTCAAGGCAGCAATACACTCATGCGTCAGCTCGTCCTTCAACTCGTTTGCCGAGCCGGGTGTTATCTCATAAGGACGAACACGGTAAAGGCAACGCATCATCAGGTCACCGAGAAGGAGCGAGTACACAGCATCCTTTACCATTTTCAGATTTATTTTGAAGCCTTCATTGCTCTCAAGACCGCCCATACTGAGTGAGATCACGGGGATATGTGAATATCCCGCCTTGTCGAAGGCACGCCTGATAAAACCAACGTAGTTTGACGCGCGGCAACAACCGCCCGTCTGTGTCATCAACACGGCAAGGCGATTTGTGTCATACCTTCCCGACGTGATCGCCTCCATAAACTGACCGACGATGGTAATGGATGGGAAACACGCATCGTTGTTGACATATTTCAGTCCCGTGTCAATGGCTTTTCGGTTGTCGTTATTCAGAATTTCAAGCTGATAGCCGTGCTTGCGGAACACGGGTTCCAGAATCGCGAAATGAATAGGAAGCATCTGTGGTGCTAAAATCGTATAGCCTGCATTCTGCATTTCGGCGGTATATTCGGTTCGGCGGTATGCGCCTACATTCAGCGAAGGCTTTATCCCAAGCTCACGTCTTTGGCGCATTGCAGAAAGAAGACTGCGGATGCGAATGCGAACTGCCCCGAGATTGTTGACCTCGTCTATTTTCAGCACGGTATAGAGCTTATTGCTCTTTTCAAGAATCTCATTTACTTGGTCTGTTGTAACAGCATCAAGTCCGCAACCGAAGGAATTGAGCTGTATCAGCTCAAGATCGTTTCTGCCGCACACGAACTCTGCCGCCGTGTAGAGTCTTGAATGGTAAACCCATTGGTCAAGCACGCGCAAGGGGCGCTCGGGAGAAAGATCCACGGGAAGACTATCCTCGGTAAAAACGTACAAGCCAAATGACGAAATCAGCTCGGGAATACCGTGATTGATCTCGGGATCAATGTGATACGGCCTGCCTGTAAGAACGATGCCGTTTTTACCTTCTGTCTCCATTTGGCGCAATAGCCGTTCACCCTCGTCGCGAATATCACGCTTTGCGCGCCTTTGCTCCATCCAAGCCCTTGAAACCGCCAAGCGAACCTCTTTTTCGGGAATATTCCATTCCTCACGGCAAATCGTCACAAGTCGGTCGGCGGCAATCTTTTCATTGGACATTGCCATAAACGGGCGAACGTAACGCACCTTGCCGTCGGTTACGGCTTCCACGTTGTTTTTAATATTCTCGGCGTAAGAAATAACGATTGGGCAGTTGTATCGGTTCTGTGAGGTTTCAACCTCTTTATATTCGTAGTAAACGCAAGGATGGAAAATGGTTTTGAGTCCTTTTGCGATCAGCCATTCTGCGTGACCGTGCGAAAGCTTCGCAGGATAGCATTCCGATTCTGACGGGATCGACTCCATTCCCATCTCATATATCCTTCTGTCCGACCACGGTGACAAAACCACCGAAAATCCAAGCTCTGAAAAGAAGGTCGCCCAGAAGGGATAATTTTCATACATATTCAGCACACGAGGAATGCCGATTTCACCCCTCGGTGCTTTTTCTTTTGGCAGAGGCGGGTAATCGAATATCCGCTTTCGTTTGTACTCCATCATATTTGGGGCTTTTCTTCTGCCATTCAGATTTCCGATCCCCTTTTCACAGCGGTTGCCGGTAATATAGCTACCGCCGTTTGAAAAGCGATTGACCGTCAGCATACAGTTATTGGAGCATCCGCTGCAACGCCTGCCCTTTGATGTATATGTAAGTCCGATGATCTCGTCAAGCGGCAGCATCGTCGTTGGCTTACCGCGATAATGATCTTTTGCGATCAGCGCCGCGCCAAAAGCTCCCATAAGTCCCGAAATGTCGGGACAAACGGCTTCTACACCCGCTATCTTTTCAAAGGCTCGGAGTACGGCTTTGTTGTGGAACGTACCGCCCTGAACGACAACGTGGCTGCCAAGCTCGGAAGCGTCTGCCAGCTTGATAACCTTAAATAGCGCATTTTTAATGACCGAGTAAGCAAGCCCCGCTGAAATATCAGCAACGCTCGCACCCTCCTTTTGCGCTTGCTTGACATTGGAATTCATAAAGACGGTACAGCGCGTACCGAGGTCAACGGGATTTTGCGCCTTTAGTGCCTCGGCGGCAAAATCCTGTGCAGAATATCCAAGTGAATTTGCAAAGTTTTCGATAAATGAGCCACAGCCAGATGAGCAGGCTTCGTTGAGCAGAATACTGTCTACCGTACCGTTTTTGAGCTTGATGCATTTCATATCCTGACCGCCGATGTCGAGAACACAGTCCACGTCCTTATCAAAAAAGGATGCGGCCGTACAGTGCGCAATAGTTTCTACCTCGCCCTCGTCAAGCGAGAATGCGGCTTTTAGTAGCGCCTCGCCGTAGCCTGTCGAGCAGGAACGAACGATCTTCGCGCCATCGGGCAGCTTTTCCTTTAGCTGTTTAACAGCGCCAATCGCCGTTTTGATGGGATCGCCTTGATTGTTGGCGTAAAACGAGAACAAAAGCTGTCCTTCATTTCCGATCAGCACGAGCTCGGTGGTGGTAGAGCCCGCGTCGATACCGAGGAAGCAGTCTCCTCGGTATGTAGTGATATCAACCTTGGGCAATACCGCCCGCTCGTGTCGATCGGTAAACGCCCGATATTCTTCCTCATTCTGAAACAGCGGATCGAGCCTCGGCATTTCAAAGTTGACGGCAACGCCCTGCCGCAGTTTCTTTTCAAGCTCGTCCATTCGCACACACACACTGTCAGAAGAAAGCAGAGCCGCGCCCATCGCCGCAAAGAGATGCGAGTTTTCGGGATCAACGGTGGTTTCGGGTGTGAGCTTCAGAGTCCTGATAAACGCCTTTTTCAGCTCGGGCATAAAGTGAAGCGGGCCGCCGAGAAAAGCAACACATCCTCGAATGGGCTTTCCGCAGGCAAGTCCCGATATAGTTTGATTGACTACCGCTTGAAAGATCGATGCGGCAAGATCAGCCGTGCTTGCCCCCTCATTGACAAGGGGCTGAATGTCGGTCTTTGCAAACACTCCGCAACGGGCGGCAATAGGATAGATCTCCTTGTAGTTTTCGGCAGCTTTGTTAAGTCCCTCGGCATCGGTCTGCAAAAGTACCGCCATTTGATCGATAAAGCTGCCGGTGCCTCCCGCGCAAACGCCGTTCATGCGTTCTTCAAGACCGCCCGTAAAATAGATGATCTTGGCATCCTCACCGCCAAGCTCGATGGCAACATCGGTTTGCGGTGCTACCTTTTTAAGTGCTGTCGCTACCGCCACGACCTCCTGAACAAAGGAGATATCAAGTGATTTTGCAAGGTTGATAGCACCCGAACCGGTAATAGAAAGGCGAAGGAAACCTTCTCCGAGCGTCTTTCTCGCATCCGAGAGAAGCTCCGCAAGGGTTTCTTGTGTCCTTGCTCCGTGGCGCTTATATTTTCCGTAAATTAGATTGTCGGCATCGTCAAGCACCACGAGCTTTACCGTCGTTGAGCCTATGTCGATACCTGCGCGATAATGTATCAATGTGTGTTCCTCCATAAGGATGTCAATTAACCAATGAATCCTCTTCCAAAAGTACAGAAGACAAGTGTAAATGCGATTGCGAATATATGGCTGTCAAAACGATCAAGCACACCGCCGTGTCCGGGAAAGATCTTTCCGTAGTCCTTGATTCCGCATATGCGCTTGATGACCGACATCGACAGATCTCCAAACTGCCCCGCGATAACGGCAAGCACCGACCAAAGAGCAAGTGGCTTTAACTGAAATATGATTTTGGTGTTTCTTTCCATTAACACAGCAAGTCCAATCACAAGGACAGTCGTAAAAACGATGCCGCCCAGCGCACCCTCTACGGTTTTCTTCGGACTTACTCTTGGTGCAAGTTGATGTGTGCCAAAAATCTTTCCCGTGAAATACGCCAAAATATCCGAAAGAAAACAGACGGTGATCGCAAATGCCAAATACAACCATCCGTTTTCAAGCACCCGTAACGTAGGAATTGCTCTGATCAGAAGCACAACGATCAAAGCCATTACTACGCTCTGACGCGTTCGATAAAAACGGAAAGTTTCCATTTTTCTCATCATTGCGGCAAAAACAAAAATTGCGACGATCAAGGTGACACAAGCGAACACCTCATAATGCGGAATCGGCGCAAAGGAAATGATTGCCGCCACCACAAGTGATATAAAAAGCGGTGCTTTCTTTTTATTTTCTCCCGTTGCACGAAAGATCTCGTATACAGCGGCAATTGAAAGCAAAGCCGTTGCCGCCTCTGTTACGAATGGGTATTTCGATAAAAAGACGATAGCATATACCGCTATAACAATGAAAAGACCTGTAAAGGTTCTTATGAATACTTTCTTCATCTCTAACTTTTTCTCTTGATGAAATTCGGATACAAGACCGTTTTGAACACAAAGCCGCTGCATTGAACGAGCAAAATAATTCCGATGATATAGTTCATTCCGAAAAATTCTTCAATCGGTCGGAGCAAGGCAGCAACGCCCGACACAAGCTCAATGATGCTGATTACGAAGAAAATCACCCAACCGTGAACGCCCTCTCTTTTCAGCTCGCGGGAATCAATAAATTTCAAAATTCCGGAAAACAGCTCCCATACACCGAAGAAAAACGGAATCATCGTTGGTATGATCATCTGATTAAACAGTAAGAACAACGAGAGCATCGCCGTGCTCATTCCGTCTGCCAAAAGCCAAGGCGCGCCGTGAAGCTCTCCCCGTTTTTTTCGATATACAAGGACGTTACAAAGACCAGCAAAAAGCATAATAACACCGAGAGGCGTAGCAATTCTTAAAAGCCTATCACCGTCCGTGGCAAATGATAGAATACTGCCGCAGACCAAAAGGAGTGCCGCCCATCCCCAGCATATCTGCACCCACGAAATCCTTGATTTGCCTTGGATTTTTGCCATTTTTCGTTCCTCGTTTCCACAATTCGTAGGTCAATTATACCATTATTTAAATCTGCGCGCATTGGACAAAAAATGAGTGCCGTCCCAAAATGCGACACATTCCGAAAGTGTTACATTTTTGGACACATAACGAAAATTGTCCCTTGTAGGTTTTCTCTGATATCGGTACAATTTATATACTGCACAGCGTGCAGATTACGTTATTTTGGAGTGAAAAAGTAAATGAACCGAGTAATGCTTGAATCCATATTTCGAAGAACGCTTGTTGAAATGAAGGACTCGCCCGAAAGAAGCACGAGAAGGCTTGTAGACCTTGGCGTTGATCTGTGCCGAGGACGTTTCCGCGATGAGTTTTTGCTCAGCACCCAAGCTGCGCTTGAAAATCCCAACAGCGCATATTACCGTTTGGTTCAAGACACCGTTTTTCACGTAGATACCGATAAATTGCTCGACTTCAGCTTTAACATTGGTTATAACGGATTTGCCGAAGGCTCGGAGACCATACGCAAAATTGAAAAAAAGGAATGCTATGACATTCCATGGTGCCTCACACTTGAGATAAGCGACGAGAAACTGAATGAGTATTCGGATATTATCGCGCAAGGCGAGAAGCTCGGCATCCATCTTTGGATCCTGCACGCAGAATATCTGACTCACACCTTATTCGACATAATTGATTCGCACAAGAAAAGCTCCTTCATCCTTTGCGTTCCTCCCGCCTCGCTTGAGGGCGATATGGTAAAAACGGCGGATGAACTGAACAATCTGATGATTGCGGTAAAATATACGGAGGGCGTGACCGACGAGGACGAAATGCTCGCAGCCTGCAGATTGCTTCGTGAAAACGGACTTTTATATTCGGTATACACCCCTTACACCGAGAGGGACGTGGATACCATTATCAGCGACGACCTGATCACACAGGTGGAGTCGTATAATCCCGTGATGTTTTTCCTCTCTCCCGATTACAAATGCCCGATGTCTGTTCGGAAGCGTGTATTCTCATACGTCAATCGCACACGAAAGAAGCAACAGTATAAAACCATCCTGTGGGATCTCTACTATGACACTAATCATATCGATTCGATCATCTCGGATAATTGCTGTCAAGCGGCGTTTAACAAGGTCGGAGCGCTTGTTTCCTATCAAAAGAAAAAGATCTACACCGAATACAATTTGTTCGAGCAAAAGCTCTGTGACATTTTACGCTCTGCATTCCCCAAGAAAGCGGCGACAGTCAATGGGTAAGCGGTATGAGTTCCACCGCTAAATACGTTTTAGCCGTTTTTACTTGGAGCGTCCTATCCTTCTTCCTTGGAAGAATACTTCCCAAGAGCCTATTTCGGTTTCGCTCCTTTCCGTATAGGCTCTTTCGCTTTGAGAAAAACGGTAAAATATACGAATGCTTGAAGATACGCAAATGGCAATCCAAAATTCCCGATATGAGCAAGCTGCTCCCGAAGCTCGTTTGTCCCAAGCGCCTTACGTCTGAAACCACACCTGAGAAAATTGATCTCCTTTTATGTGAGACTTGTATTGCGGAATTTATTCATACGGTCAACAACGTGTTTGCGATCCTGTGTCTTGCCTTTTGGTCAAACGGTGCGATCCGCTTTTTGTGTTTCATTTACGTTGCCGGGAATATGCCATTTATCATCGTACAGCGCTACAACCGTCCGAGGCTTGAACGGTTAAAGGAAATTATGCAAAAACGCGCAAAACGCAAGGAGGTGCGATATGAAAGTCCTGATACTGAGCTGCAATACGGGCGGCGGGCATAACGCCTGCGCCAAGGCTATCTGCGACTCCTTTGCCGAAAAAGGGATTTCCTGCACCTCGGTCGATGCCCTTGCGTTTATTTCAGGGCGCACGTCCTCCGTGATGTCAAACGGACACACTTGGATCTATCGCCATTGTCCGAGGCTTTTCAGCATGGGTTATGCCCGTGCCGATAAAAAAAGAAGCTCCTTTTCGGAGGGCTCAGCAGCATATAAATTCTTTGCAAAATCCACGCCCGAGCTTTACAAGTTTATCGTTCGCGGCGGCTACGACGTTGTGATCTGCGCTCACGTTTTCACGGCATTGATGCTGACAGACGTATTGAAAAAGCACAAGCTATCCATACTCAGCGCATTTTTCGCTACCGACTATACCTTCAGCCCAAGCGGAGATCAGAGTGATCTTGACTTGTATTTTATTCCCGACACGGCACTTGTATCCGAATTTGAAGGCTACGGCATTGATGGTAAAAAAATACGTGTCAGCGGAATTCCGACAAGAAGCGAGTTTGCCACGAGGCGTGAGATGGCAGATGCAAAAAAAGCCTTTGGCATACACGAAAATCACGCACACATCGTTGTGATGAGTGGAAGCATGGGCTGCGGGCCGATCAAAAAGCTGACGAAGCTCCTGTCTGCTTCGCTATCACATGAGCAAGAGGTGACCGTCGTTTGCGGAACAAACAAATCCTTGTTTGCCGAGCTTTCGGATATGTATGAAAACGATCCGCGCATACATATCAAGGGATATGTAAAGGACGTTTCCTTACTGCTTGACAGCGCCGATCTCTATCTGACAAAGCCGGGCGGGATCAGCGTGACCGAAGCAGCCGTAAAGGGACTGCCAATGGTGCTTCTCAATGCGGTTGCAGGATGCGAGGAATACAATATGAATTTCTTCTTGGAGCGAGGCTGTGCCATGACGGGCAAAGACATAAAGGAAATTGCCGAAGCGGCAGTATCCTTGCTCTCCGACCGGGAGAAGCTTTCCAAAATGTCAAAGGCACTTAATAATTTGAATTATGCGGGTGCCGCAAATAACATTCGGGACGATATTATAAAATGCAAGGGAGAGATGGACAGCTATGAGCGCTTACATACTGTATAATCCAAAATCGGGAAACGGCAGCGGATTTGAAGAAGCACAAATATTAGAGGTTTTTCAGCTCGATGATTGCGTGATTACAGACGTTACGAAAATCACGGATTATCCGAATTTCCTATCCAAGATCACGGCAGACGATACCGTCATTCTCTGCGGCGGAGACGGAACGCTGAATCGCTTTGTCAACGATACGGATGGATACTGCATTCCTTGTGACGTTCTATATTATCCGATTGGCACGGGCAACGACTTCGCCCATGATCTCGGCTATCATAGCGGAGCAAATCCATTTTCCATCAAGCAGTACATACAAGATCTGCCCTCGGTTACCGTCAACGACAAAAAACGCCGTTTTCTCAACGGCATAGGCTATGGTATTGACGGATACTGCTGTGAGGAGGGCGATCGCCAAAAGGCGGCAGGCAAAAAGAAGATCAATTACACGGAAATTGCTATCAAGGGATTGCTCTCAAAATACAAACCGAAAAATGCCACCGTCTGTGTTGACGGCAAAAAATATTCGTATAAAAACGTATGGATCGCCGCAACGATGAAGGGACGGTATTACGGAGGCGGTATGATGACCGCACCCGCACAAGACCGCTTGAATCCCAAGGGTGAAGTCACGCTTGTGGTGATGCACGGATCGGGCAAATTCAAAACCTTGAGAGTCTTTCCTTCGATCTTTAAGGGTGAGCATATCAAGCATACGGAAATGTGCGCCGTTCATACGGGGCGGCATATCTCCGTTACCTTTGATGAACCTGCCTCTCTGCAAATCGACGGGGAGACCGTATTGAACGTAACGAAATATTCCGTGAAAGCATAAGAAAAACGACGGCGTGAATCAAGCACTCCGTCGTTTTTCGTTATTCTATATTTTCTATATACTTTATCAACTCGTCAAAGCTACCCTGCGGATAGTGGGAGAGATCCTTGTTCTCTTTGTTGATCAGACAGTCGGTGAGAAGAAAGACCTTCATACCGAGCGTCTCGGCAATCATATCCTCCTTGGCATCGTTGCCGACCATCAAGCATTCCTCGGGCGCAACACCCAATATTTCGGTCACCTCGGTAAAATAGGCGGGGTTCGGCTTGCAGTAGTGCGAATTCTCATAGCTTTCCAGCCATTCCACGTCCGACTCCGCAACGCCCGACCAACGCAAGCGGCTCTGTGTGGCGTTGTGTGGGAAGAAGGGATTGGTAGCGAGAGATACGCGATAGCCCTTGTCTTTTAGCCAAGCCACCGTTTGTGCCGCCCGGGGATCGTATCCGCAAGCCTCGCGCACGCTTTCAAATTCGTTCAAATAGAAATCGTCAAGCAGATATTTGTCCTCGCGGACACGGCTGCCGAGAATCGCCTCGAACCTTTCCCAAAAGCGTTCTTCGTTCGTCCGTCTTCCGTCGTTTGCAATCATCGCGGCAGTTCCTGCCCATATCGCGTCGATCAGCTGCTTTTTATCGGTATAGCCTGCGGGAGCAAGCTTCTTTGCAAGTCCTCCGAAATAGGTTTTCATAAACACGTCCTGATCCATGGGCAACAATGTCCCGTCAAGATCGAACAGTATCATCTTGATTTTCATTCTGCTTTATTCTCCTTCCCCTCATCGGCAATATGACGAGCCGATAAATAAATACAGTCCTTCAACTGATTGAAAAATTCGGTGTCGGATACCGAGTCGGCGCGCTTCAGCCATTTTTCAATCGCGATCACCGCCGCGTCGGTAACGAAGTCCACGTAGAACTGCGCGGCGCTTTCGTTAATGATCTCGGTAATTCTTCGTCTGACCGAAGGCTCGACGAGATCCTTGAAATGATCCGAGAAGCAATTCTGATCCTTGACACTCAATACCTTGCTGTAAAAGAATTTATTTTCATACAGATACTTAAAAAGGGATTCGAGCTTTTGCCACCGATCTCCCTCGTCGGAAATATCCACACAGGAGAGAAATTCGGTGTCGAAGATCCAGTTGATCAGATCGTTCTTATCCTTGAAATGATAATAAAAGCTTTTGCGGTTCATTTCACAATGGGCGCAAATATCCCCAACACCAATCTTGGAGAGTGGCATCTGTGTCATCAGCTCTTTGAGTGAGCTTGCAAGTGCTTTTTTCGTTATGTTGGAATCAGCCATAATGATCTCCTTTCCTTACTTGAACTTTTGGCGTAGGGGTAAAATAAAAGACGACACCTACCCACGCACAAAAACGCGCAGATAAGTCTCGTCATTATACGAGCAAGCTCGAAGATAAAGCCAGATCCGAGGGGATCAGTATGTTGACTCTACCGCACAATGTGCTGACTACTCCCTTATTCAATATCAGTATACCAAAAATCGACCGTTTTTTCAAGAATTATCTGTAAATTTTTATTGGGACAATTTTTCCGATGTGTCCAAAAAAGTAACACATTCACGTTTGCGAGAAAAAATGTAACGGGAATCCTTTTCTGTCCGTTGTGAAGCTCGCTTTTTTTCGATATAATTCACTCATGTAAAAGGTCAAAATTTTTTGGAGGAAACAAAATGAAATTTTACTGCGAAGACCAAACGAAGGTTCTTTCTTCACTGAATACAAGTGAAAAAGGACTCAGCTCTGCCGAAGCGCAGAAGCGGCTTGAAGCGAACGGCAAAAACAAGCTCGCCGCCGCCAAGGGTAAATCCATTGTTCGTCGATTCCTTGAGCAGCTTGCCGATCCGATGATCATCATTCTGCTTGTGGCGGCGCTCATCAGCGGTATCCTTGCTGTGGTGGAGAACGAAAGCTTTACCGACGTGATCATCATTCTTGCCGTTGTCATTGTCAACGCCGTCCTCGGTGTTTATCAGGAAAGCAAAGCAGAAAAAGCCATTGAAGCCTTACAGGAGATGTCTGCGGCGACCTCAAAGGTGTTGCGTGACGGCAAGGTACAGATCGTCCACAGTGAAGACCTCGTTGTCGGTGACATCATTTTGCTCGAAGCAGGCGATGCTGTTCCCGCAGATGCCCGTATTCTTGAAAACGCATCCCTCAAGGTGGAGGAAGCCGCACTCACGGGTGAGTCGGTTCCTGTGACGAAATTTATTGATATTATCAACCTCAAAGACGGTGAGAAGGATGTTCCTCTCGGAGACCGTAAAAATATGCTCTATATGGGCTCGACGGTCGTGTACGGACGCGGCAAGGCGGTCGTGACCGCTACGGGTATGGACACCGAAATGGGCAAGATCGCCACGGCTCTCCAGCAGGCAGAGGACGGCGAAACGCCCTTACAGAGAAAGCTCAATCAGCTCTCCAAGATCCTGACTTGGCTCGTTCTTGGCATCTGCGTGGTCGTATTCGGCGTTCAGCTCATCCGTGCGGGCAACTTCAGCTTTACCGATACCATTCTTCCTTCCTTTATGGTTGCCGTTTCTTTGGCGGTTGCTGCTATTCCCGAAGGACTTTCTATGGTCGTTACCGTCGTTCTTTCCATGGGCGTGACCAATATGTCCAAGCGTAACGCCATCATTCGCCGTCTGACCGCCGTGGAAACCCTCGGCTGCGCACAGATCATCTGCTCCGACAAGACGGGTACTCTGACACAGAACAAGATGACCGTTGTTGACCACTTTGGAGAGAACGAAGAACAGCTTGCCATGGCGATGGCTCTCTGCTGTGACGCCGAGCTTGACACCGACGGAAACGTCACGGGTGAGCCTACCGAGGCAGCTCTCGTTGCTTGGGCAGATAAGCTGAATTTGAAAAAATACAACTTGAAAGAACAATTCCCGCGCCTTGGAGAAGCCCCCTTCGACTCGGGAAGAAAGATGATGTCTACCGTTCACAAGCTTGATAACGGCGCTGTCCAGTACACCAAGGGCGCACCCGACGTTATCATCGGCAGATGTACACACTACCTCAAGGACGGCAAGCCCGTTCCTATGACAGAGGAGTACAAGGCGACCATTCTGAAGGCAAACAAAGAAATGGCAGACAAGGCTCTCCGTGTTCTTGCCTGTGCAGAGCGAGCATACAACTCCGTACCTGCAAGCTTTGAAGCTGACGATCTTGAGCGCGATCTCTGCTTCGTGGGACTTTGCGGTATGATCGATCCCGTCCGTCCCGAGGTCAAGGACGCGATTGTAGAATGCAGAAGTGCCGGCGTTCGTCCGATTATGATCACAGGCGACCATATTGACACGGCGGTCGCCATTGCCAAGGAGCTTGGCATCATCACCGAGGACACCTACGCCATCACGGGCGCACAGCTGAACGATATGGACGATGCGGAATTTGAGTCCAAGTTCCGGCAAATCAGCGTTTACGCCCGCGTTCAGCCCGAGCATAAGACGAGGATCGTCAACGCTTGGCGCAAGGCAGGTTACGTCACCGCCATGACCGGCGACGGTGTCAACGACGCGCCCTCCATCAAGAGCGCTGACATCGGCGTTGGTATGGGTATTACGGGAACGGACGTTACCAAGAACGTTGCCGATATGGTGCTTGCCGACGACAACTTTGCAACCATCGTCGGAGCGGTTGAGGAAGGCCGCCGTATCTATGATAATATCCGTAAGGCAATTCAGTTCCTGCTCGGCTCGAATATGAGCGAGGTTCTCTCTATCTTTACAGCAACTCTTATGGGCTTCACGATTCTCAAGCCCGTACATCTGTTGTGGATCAACCTCGTCACCGACTGTTTCCCCGCGCTTGCCCTCGGTATGGAAAAGGCAGAGCCGAACATTATGAAGCGTAAGCCACGCAACTCTAAAGCAGGCATCTTTGCCGACGGTATGGGCGTAGATATTGCATACCAAGGCGTACTCGTTACCGTTCTCACCCTTGTTTCGTACTTTATCGGTCATTTTATGGAAACGGGCAATTGGGAGATCACCAACAGCGCGCACGGTATGACGATGGCATTCCTGACCATGTCCATGGCAGAAGTGTTCCACAGCTTCAATATGCGTTCTCAGCGCGGCAGTATGTTCACCCTCGGTTCGCAGAACAAGACCCTTTGGATCGCAGGCATCGGCTCACTCGTTGCTACCACGCTCGTTTGTGAAATTCCGTTCCTTGCGAACGCTTTCGGCTTTGCAAGCGTAGGTATCAGCGAATACCTGATTGCTCTCGCACTTGGCTTTGTTGTCATCCCTGTCGTTGAGCTTGTGAAGCTGATTCAAAGAAAAGTAGCGAAGAATCGCTAAAGATTTCAAAATGACCGCCCAATCATTTCGGCGGTCATTTTGGCATGAAGGAAAGGAGGTTAGCAATGTCAACGAAAAACAAATCAAAGCTTTTATCTGTTTTGCGACTCCTGCCTCTGCTTCTATGCCTTGCGGCGATGCTGCTTTATTTCATTTTTGGAGAAAAAGTTACGGTAGAAGAATTGCTAAACTTTGCCCCCGATAACCCATGGCTTGCGGCAATCTTTCTGATCGCACTTTACGCATTCAAAAGTCTTGCTGTGTTCTTTCCTCTACTCGTTTTAAACATTTTAGGTGGATTTATGTTTTCTCCGCCAATCGCACTTCTCGTTAATACGATTGGTATTACCGTTGATCTCGTTATTCCTTATTTTATTGGAAAAGCATCGGGCAAGAAAAGCGCCGCCGCTATTTTGGACAAGCATCCCAAGCTCAAGAAAGTGGTAGACCGTCAGCACAAGAGCAGTTTCTTTTTGTCCTTTCTTCTGCGTTCCATCTCTTTTTTACCGGGTGATGCGGTTTCTATGTTTTCGGGAGCATCCGGAATGCCCTTTGTAAAATACCTGCTTGGGAGCATTTTAGGAGTTCTTCCGGGGATGATTCTCGCAACCGTTATGGGGGCAAGCATCAACGATCCGTCATCTCCCGCATTTTGGGTGTCTACTCTGCTGACTGTATTACTGTCGATTATCTCCATAGTAATCTATCTCATTTGGTCAAGAAAATCAAAATTCAAGGAAAAGGAGAAAAACGAATGCTGAAGCAAAAATGGTTTCGCGCTTTGTTTCGATGGCGAACGCTTATTATATTATTGCTCCTGATCCAAGTGGCAGTCCTTGTGTATATTCTTGCAAGCACAAGCATCACTTCCACCATTGTAAACGTCATACTTCGTCTGATATCATTTGTTGTCGTCGTCAATTTCGTTGTAAGGAACGAAAAGGGCGCATATAAGCCGCTATGGATCTTTTTGGTGCTTCTGTTTCCAGTTTTCGGCGGACTGTTTTATTTGTTTTTACATTTTCAAAGCTCTACCAAGCGCTTTAGACGAAAAACACTGTTGGCAGAAGAAAAGGCGCGCCGTCTTTTATCTCTCCCCGGCGACGGCTATGAGGACGCTATGCGTGAGCTTCCCGAACACGCGCCGCAGGTGCGGTATTTGCAGGATTTTGCGGGCTTTCCCGTTTACCGGGATACGAAGACCAAATATCTGTCTCCGGGCGAGGCAAAATTCGAGCAGCTTCTCATTGAGCTTGAAAAAGCCGAAAAATATATTTTCCTTGAGTATTTTATCGTGCAGGAAGGCAAGATGTGGAACAGCATTTTGGAAATTCTCAAGCGTAAAGTTGCCGAGGGTGTTAAGGTTCGGCTGATCTACGACGATTTCGGTTGCTTCATTACGCTCCCCAAGGATTATGCCAAGCAGATGCAAAAACTCGGCATAGAATGTGCCGTGTTCAATCCCTTCCGTCCGTTTCTGACTGCCAAGCAGAACAACCGCGACCACCGAAAGATCGTTTCCATCGACGGCAAGGTCGCCTTTACGGGCGGAATCAATCTTGCCGACGAATACATAAACGAATTTGAAAAGCACGGTCATTGGAAGGATGCCTCCATTATGGTGGAAGGCAAGGCGGCATGGAGCCTGACGCTCCTGTTTCTTCAAATGTGGCAGGTAGCAACCGACATTGACGAGGATTATTCCGATTACTATCCGTGGACGGACAAGCCCTGTGAGATAAGCTCCGAGGGATTTGTTCTGCCTTATGCTGACAGTCCTCTTGATAAGGAGCATACGGGCGCACACGTCTATCAGCAGATCCTACTGAATGCAAAGGACTACGTTTATATCTGCACTCCCTATCTCATTGTTGACGACGATATGCTCAGCGCACTCACTCTTGCCGCCAAAAGCGGCGTAGACGTGCGGATCATCACCCCTCACATAGGAGATAAGATCGGAGTTCATACCGCCACGCGCTCCTATTACCGTGAGCTTGTAGAGGCGGGAGTAAAAATATACGAATACACAAAGGGATTTATCCACTCCAAGACCTTCGTGTCGGACGATAAGATCGCAACCGTCGGAACGACCAATCTCGATTTTCGCAGTTTGTATATGCACTTTGAGTGCGGCGTATGGATGGCGAACAGCGAGGCTGTTATGGAGGTCAAGGAGGACTTCCTCGACACCTTGGAGATCTGTCAGCCCATCACCGCCGAGGATTGCTGCGCGGGGATATTCAAGCGGTTGGTACAAGATCTTCTGCGGCTGATCGCACCATTAATGTAAAACACGGAGGACGTTAAAATTGAATCTCGATTTCTCATTTTTCTTAAACAGCATCTTACTCGGCACAGGACTTGCGATGGATGCATTTTCGGTATCCCTTGCAAACGGACTAAACGATCCCACAATGAAAAAGCCGAAGATGGCAGGCGTGGCGGGCATTTTCTCACTTTTTCAGTTCGCTATGCCGATGATCGGGTGGATATGCGTTTCCACGATCGCAAAGCAATTTGCGGCGTTTGAAAAATGTATTCCGTGGATCGCGCTCGCTCTGCTCGGCTACATAGGCGGCAAGATGCTCTATGAAGGTATTAAAAACAAAGGACAAGAAGAAACAAAGGGTGCTGTCGGTTTTGGCGCGTTGCTTGTGCAAGGCTTGGCAACGTCCATTGATGCGCTTTCGGTTGGATTTACCATTTCCGATTATAATTGGCTTGAAGCGTTGCTTGCCTGTCTGCTCATCGGTGTTGTAACCTTCTTCATCTGCTTTGCAGGCATTGCCATCGGTAAAAAGGCAGGCACAAAGCTCGCAGGCAAGGCGGGCATCCTCGGCGGTTCGATCCTGATCTTCATTGGCTTGGAGATATTTATTACGAGTTGGTTTTGATAAAACAAAAACAAAATTTATTTGGAGGTTAATTATGAAAAACATTACATCCGCAGAACTCGGCATTGTCGGCAACGGCACGGTATATCGCAACCTTGCTATTTCCTCTCTCGTTGAAAAAGCATTGAAAAGGAAAGAGGGCGTTCTCAGTAATACGGGAGCGTTGGCTGTGGAAACAGGAAAATACACCGGTCGAAGTCCCGATGATAAATTCATCGTGGATACCCCCGCTATACACGACACTATTGCTTGGGGTAAGATCAACGTGCCGATCTCCGAGGAACGTTACGACAGAATCAAGGGTAAAATGCTTGCCTACCTGCAAGGCAAAGAGCTTTTCGTATTCGACGGATTTGCGGGAGCTGATCCAAAGTACACGCAAAAATTCCGCGTAATCAACGAACTCGCAAGCCAAAATCTCTTTATCCATCAGCTTCTGATCCGTCCGACCGAGGAGGAGCTGGAAACATTTACACCTGACTATACCATTATCGCCGCACCGGGATTCAAATGCGTCCCCGAACTTGATGGTGTGCATAGCGAGGCGGCAATCCTCATTAACTATGAAAAGAAAGAGGTTCTTATCGCAGGAAGCCAATACAGCGGTGAGATCAAAAAGAGCGTCTTTTCCGTAATGAATTACGTCCTTCCGCAAATGGGCGTGCTCCCCATGCACTGCTCTGCAAATATAGGGGATGATGGTGAAAGTGCTGTATTCTTTGGATTGTCGGGCACGGGCAAGACTACGCTTTCTGCTGATCCTTCAAGAAAGCTGATCGGTGACGATGAGCACGGTTGGTCTGCTGACGGTGTGTTCAACATTGAGGGCGGATGCTATGCAAAATGCATCGGTCTGAAAAAGGAAAACGAACCCGAGATCTTTGATGCTGTTCGCTTTGGCGCATTGCTTGAAAACGTTATCCTTGATGAAAACGGTGTGCCAGATTACGAGGATGACTCGCTGACAGAAAACACCCGTGTAGGTTATCCCATCGACTTTATTCCCAATGCAGAAATCCCCGGTGTCGGCGGTCAGCCCAAAACGATCATCTTCCTTACGGCAGATGCTTTCGGTGTGCTGCCTCCCATCTCGAAGCTCGATAACGATATGGCAATGTATCATTTCGTGTCGGGATACACGAGCAAGCTCGCAGGAACCGAGCGCGGCATTACCGAACCTCAGACAACCTTTTCCACCTTGTTCGGTGCGCCCTTCTTCCCGATGAACGCCTCGGTATACGCAACGATGCTTGGCGATAAGCTGAAGGAAGCGGGAGCAAACGTATTCCTTGTGAATACGGGTTGGTGCGGAGGCGCGGCAGGCACCGTTCCGAGAATGAAGCTGAAATATACTCGCGCTATGGTATCTGCTGCTCTTTCGGGTGAGTTGAATGATATAGACTATGAGCTTGATCCTATTTTCAATGTCTATATTCCCAAGACCTGCCCCGGCGTTCCGGATGATATACTTAATCCGAGAAAAGTATGGGCAGACACCACAGCTTATGAGAAAGCGGCTCGCAGGCTTGCGAAAAAATTTGCAGAAAATTTTGCGGCAAAATATCCCGATATGCCGGAAAATATAGCTAAGGCGGGACCGCGTTACTAAGTTGCATCGCGTCCCAACATAATTGGTATTACAAAGTTGTAATATAATCAAATCATAAGAAAGGAGTATAGCTATGACTAAAAAATCCAATTCCGAACTGTTTTCTTCCATACTTTACATCATCATTGGTATCCTTCTTGTTATTTTCCGTTCCGAAACATTGAATTGGGCAATGACAATTGCAGGAATCGTATTCTTGATTTCCGGTATCCTTGATTTGGTAAAGAAAAATTGGGCAGGCGGAGCAGTAAGCCTTATCATCGGCTTGGCTGTCTTGATACTCGGTTGGGCGGCAACACAGATCGTTCTGCTTGTCCTCGGTATTCTGATTGCTGTCAAGGGCATCGTTGCTTTGATAAACGTGCTGAAAAAGGGCGCAGACAACGTGCTTGAGGTGATCTATCCGATCATCTCTGTCGTTGTAGGTCTTATGCTCGCATTCGGCAACGGACTTGACGTGATGATCATTATCGTCGGTGTGCTTCTCGCAGTTGACGGCGTGATCGGTCTTGTCGGCTCAATGAAGAAATGATCCCTAAAAAAACGAAGCCCTCGCTCTGTTTTCGGAACGAGGGCTTCGTTTTATGATGAAGCAATTATTAGAGAACCAAAGAGGACACGGGATTAAAATTCAGCCAAGAGCGTTACATGAGTGATCAATACAGATTCTCATATACTCCACCGACAATAAACTCCTTGATCAGCGAGGTTTCGGGGATGTATTTTTCATCTACGGGTTTTATCTGCTTGAACGCAGCCACAACAACCGCAATATATTCATTACGCTTTGCGAGATCCTCCGTTAACAGTAAATCGGCATATTTTTTCATAACACCGAGTTCAAAGGTATGGAAGGTATCAAAGGCAATATCGGCATGACTCTTATACGGATAGAGGTACACGTCCTCCGCCGCAAGAACCTCATCCCAGATATCGAAGGTTCTCTCTGCGGTAGCGCCTCTGTAAATGCTGTCTCGCACAAGCCGTCTGACAAATCGGATCTTTCGTCCCGATAGAATTTGCGTATCTCCGTCCATAATATTGGTGGAAACACTGATGAATATTTTCAAGATTTTTTCGCTTGGCAGATGATTCGAAATGAGGGGGTTCAATGCGTGTAGTCCTTCGATAATGACACAGCCTTGCGATATCGGCTTGTGGACTTTTTCTTCGGTGCATCTTCCTTGCTTGAAATCGTAGTTCGGTATAACAAAGGTTTCTCCCGATAATATCTTTTCAAACACCGCTTGCATTTTATCCAAATTCAATGATTCAGGGCATTCATAATCAAGCTGTCCGTCATCAAGCCGCGGATAATTCGGATCATCCTGATCGCGGTAAAAATTATCAAGTGAAATAACCACGGCTTCCGTTTGCATACTGCGAAGCTTATCCGCAAGCAGATTCGCCGTAGTTGTTTTGCCCGAGCCGGATGGGCCTGCAAGCAAGATCAGCTTGAGCTGCGGATTGTTTATAATTTGGGAAGCGATTTTCTCAATTTTATCAAAATACGTCCGTTCCGCATCAAGCACCATTTTTTCGGGCGCGGATGTGGCAAGAAAATTCAGTTCCTTTATATCTGTTTGGGGCATCGTTTTTCCTTTCTTTTTACTTTACTTCCATTTTTCAATCAAGGCGCGAATTTGTGCGGTGAGCTTGGCGTTATCCTTGTTTGCGCATCCGCGTCGGCTGTTTGCCAAGCGGAGCAGCTCCTCTGCCGCCTCTGTCAGATCGTTATGAATAGCTTTGGCACGAGCCGTAGCGGGAGAGCTTTTACGAACACGAACCGAATCGGTATAGATCGTCATTTTGTTTGTGACCAGATCGTATTCCGTTCCGCTGAAGGGGGCTTCGGCGTGATAGCCCTTTTCTTCAAGAAACTGACGGAATGCCTCGCAGGAGCCCTCGTCACCGTGGTTGACGTAGACAGTCTTCGGCTTTATCCTGAAGCTATCTACGAACCGCACAAGACCGTTTCGGTCGGCGTGTCCCGAAGTACCGTGAAGCTGTGCGATCTCGGCTTTGACTACGATTTCTTCACCAAAGAGCTTCACTCTTTTTGCACCGTTCAACAAGGCTCTGCCGAGGGAATTTTGCGCTTGATAGCCGACGAACAGAATTATATTTTGCTTTTTCCAAAGATTGTGCTTTAAGTGGTGGCGAATTCGTCCCGCCTCGCACATACCGCTTGCGGAAATGATCACCTTGGGCTTTGCATTTTCATTGATGGCTTTGGAATCATCTGCCGTTACCGACAGAGTAAGTCCATCAAACCAAATGGGGTTGATGCCTTTCTTAACCATCGCCAAGGTTTCCTCGTCAAGACAATCGTGACCGCATTGCAGGAAGATGCCCGTAGCTTCCACCGCCAAGGGGCTGTCCACGTATACGGGAAAATCGCCAAATCCCGTGACAAGCCCTTTTTGCTTGATCTCACGGATGGCGTAAAGAATTTCCTGCGTTCTGCCTACCGCAAAGGACGGAATAACAACGTTTCCTCCGCGATTAAAGGCTTTTTGAATATACCTTGCAAGCTCGGGAACGGCATCCTTCGGTTTTTCATGCAGACGGTTTCCGTAGGTCGATTCGATCACAAGATAGTCGGCTTCCTCCACATACTGAGGATCTTTGATGATTGGTTGATTGGTATTGCCCACATCTCCCGAAAATACGATCTTTCGTTCCTCTCCGTTTTCCTTCAGCCAAATTTCAATACAAGCAGAACCGAGCAGATGTCCCACATCGGTGAATCGAATCGTCGCGCATTCGGAAACGAATATTTTTTCTTTATAATTAGACGGACGGAACAGCGATATTGCGCCCACGGCGTCTGCCATAGTATAAACAGGCTCGATAGCGCCATCACCTGCACGCTCGGATTTTCTCGACTGCCACATTGCCTCAAACTCTTGAATATGGGCAGAATCTCGGAGCATAATGTCACAGAGATTAGCGGTTTCGTTCGTTGCGTAGATCTTACCGCGAAAGCCGTCTTTATAAAGCTTCGGCAGCATACCCGAATGGTCAATGTGAGCGTGTGTCAAAAACACCGCTTCGATTTCAGACGGAACGATTGGCAGGGCAACATTTTCAAAAACGTCCACACCCTGTTCCATTCCGCAATCGATCAAGTATTGGTAATCTCCCACAGTCAGCAAGGTACAGGAACCCGTAACCTCGTGCGCGGCACCGATAAATTGAATTTTCATATATGCTCCTCCTTCATTTTGATATTGAGTATGCTTCCTCACTTACAGTATACCATGAAATGATGAATATTTTTTTAACTAATGTATGGGCATATCAAATTTGCGAAGCCTTTCAAAAAGCTCATCTTCCTCAGTCGGAATATCCTCAGCAGCTTCGATTTTTTTACGAAGCTCAAGCATTTTTTCATCAGTCGAGGTGATGATCTCAGCGCATTGCCTTAACTGCTCAGAAATTTCCGATTCGTCGGGAAGGTTACTTTTATACTTTAACTGATGCTCAAGACTTGCCCAAAAGTCCATTGCAATGGTACGAATCTGAACTTCCACCTTAACGTCTTTCTTCGTATCAGCAAAAAATACGGGAATGCTAACAATCAAATGCAAACTTCGATATCCGTTTTCTTTTGGATTTTTAATATAGTCCTTGATAGAGATCAAAGAAACATCGTCCTGCTTTAGCAGCGCATCCGCAATGCTGTAAATATCATCAATATAGGAGCATATCACCCGAATTCCGGCAATATCATTGATATTCTTTTCCATAGACTCCAAGGTCACGGGAACATGATACCGCGCCATCTTTTCCATAATGCTTTCGGTTCGTTTGAGCCTTGTCTGTATGGAATTAATGGGATTTCGTTTGTGCTTCAAATTAAATTCTGTGCTTAGAATCTCGAACTTGGTTTGGATCTCCTTCAAGGCACAGCTATAACACATTTGCAATTCTTTGAATTTTACTACCGACCACATGGCTTGCATCGTCCTGCTTCTCAGCAGATTTGCTTCGTCCTTACCCAAAATTTGACTTATCAACGCCATATCTTCAGAATTCGATGTGCTTTTTCTATCCATTTCGTATTTCCTTTCCCGCCTGCAAAGAATAATGCACAACGCATACTTTACACGTAAAAGCGTATATAGTTTTTCAAAACGAATTTTCTGTTTTTTATTTCAATTATAGTTTACAACAGAACGACGTTTTACACAAGGGACAAAAAATAATCGCTGTCCAAAAAGGTAACATTTCTTATGAATGTCGAATTTTTGGACACTATGAATCATTTGTCCGGTTTTTATTCCGTGTTACTGTGATATACTCTTGTTGCAATCCGTTGAAAAATTAACAAAATTGTAGTATAATAAAGATTGAAATGCTTGAAAGGATCAAAAAGCAATGGAACACTTTGTCAAATTTCAAAATGTCAGCAAAGTATATACAATGGGAGAAGTCAAAATCAACGCCCTGCACGATGCCTCTTTTGAGATCGAACGGGGTGAGGTCTGTGTGATCGTCGGGCCTTCGGGTGCCGGAAAGACCACCCTGCTCAACATTCTCGGCGGAATGGATCAGCTCAGCGAAGGAAAGGTCACGGTTGATGGAAAGGAGGTTTCGGCGTACAAGGAAAAGGAACTGACCTCCTACCGCCGCTACGATGTGGGCTTTGTTTTTCAGTTCTACAACCTCATCGGCAATCTGACCGCCCTTGAAAACGTGGAAATGGCGACTCAGCTTTCAAAAGATCCCCTCGATCCAATGGAGATGCTGAAGCTCGTCGGACTTGAGGAGAGAGCGCTGAACTTTCCCTCACAGCTCTCGGGCGGAGAACAGCAGCGTGTATCTATCGCTCGCGCGCTTGCAAAGAACCCCAAGCTGCTCCTTTGTGACGAGCCGACGGGCGCTCTCGACTACGTTACGGGAAAGCAGATTTTGAAGCTGTTGCAGGACACCTCCCGCAAAACGGGCATGACGGTGGTGATCATTACGCACAACAGCGCGCTGACCGCCATGGCCGACCGTGTGATCAAGGTGAAGAACGGTACGGTCGTGGATATGCGAAGAAATGAAAACGCAACGCCCGTAGAAGAGATCGAATGGTAATGCCTATGCTACTGAAAACTACCCTTCGAACCATCAAAAAATCCCTTGGACGGTATCTTGCCATTCTTGCGATCATCGCCCTTGGCGTCGGCTTTTTTGCGGGGCTTCGGGTGACCGAGAAAGCAATGCTCGCTACCGCCGATGAATACATAAACGAGCTGAATCTGTACGATTTCAAGCTCATCTCCACCTTGGGACTCACCGAGGACGACGTAAAAGAGTTTGAAAGGCTCGACGGCATTGACGTGGCGGTAGGCTCTGTCAGCGTCGATGCCATCGTGGAGCGGGAGGACGGCTCGGATGCCGTACTGCACGCCCACACGCTGTTTGAGAAGATCAACGGCGTCGATCTTCTCTACGGGCGACTACCGCAGAGTGACGGCGAGTGCGTTCTCGATTCCCGTTATGCGAGGGAGAGCGAAATCGGCAAGACGGTGATGCTTTCGGAAAACAATTCCGAAGAAACGCTCGACAGCTTTGCGCATGGCGAATATACCGTTGTCGGCATTGTGGATTCCTCGGAATACATCAACTTCCAACGAGGCACGACCGCGCTTTCGGGCGGTACGGTTTCGGGATTTTTCTACCTTCTGCCGTCGGGCTTTGCCACTGATACCTATACGGAAATTTATCTTTCCATCCCCACGGATGCCGAGATCTATTCGGACGAATACGAAAACGCACTCGACAAGGTTCGTTCCTCGGTAGAAACACTTCTATCGGAGCGCGCCGATATCCGCTTTGAGAGCATTTATAACGATGCAAAGTCCGAGCTTGACGAAGCGGGAGTCACACTTGAAGAAAAGAAAGCAGAGCTTGCCGATGCCAAGACCGCGCTTGACAGCGCCAGAGCAGAGCTTGATTCCGCTTGGGCGACGCTGAACGAGGCAAAAAAGCAGCCTGCGGCGGCACTCCCCGAGGTGCAAGCACAGCTTGCCGTGCAGGAAGCAGCCCTCAATGAAGCCGAGGCGGAATACGCAGAAAATCTCACAAGCTACAACGAAGCAAAAGCGACCGCCGACGAGGAGATCGCAAAAGCAGAAGTAGACCTTGCCGACGGTTACGCCGAGCTTGAAGCACTTGAAAAACCGACTGTATACACCCTTGACTGCAGCGCAAACTTCGGATACGTCGGCTTTGAAAATGATATCGCCATTGTTTCGGGTGTCGCCCGTGTGTTCCCAATTTTCTTTTTCCTCGTTGCCGCCCTCGTCTGCATTACTACTATGACACGAATGGTCAGCGAACAGCGCACCCAGAACGGCGTTCTCAAAGCGCTTGGCTACAGCTCTGTTGCCGTGGCGTCGCAGTATCTCATTTATGCGGGAAGCGCTTCCATCCTCGGATGCGTGGTCGGCTTTTTGCTCGGTTCAAAATTCATGCCGCTTGTGCTGTGGGAGGTGTACAAGATCATGTACACCATCGCACGTCCCGTGGCATTCGTGCTTGATTTCGGCTTGTTTGCACTTTGTACCTCACTCTATCTGCTTTGCTCGCTGGGCGTTACCTATGCGGTATGCCGCAGAGATCTGCGGGAAAGCGCGGCACAGCTGATGCGCCCGAAAGCGCCGAGCGCGGGAAAACGCGTGTTCCTTGAAAGGATCGGCTTTATTTGGAAGCCGATGAAGTTTTTACACAAGGTGTCCGTCCGCAATATTCTCCGCTACAAAAAGAGGATGTTTATGATGATCGTGGGCATTGGCGGCTGTATGGCGCTTCTGCTGACGGGCTTCGGCATCCGTGACACCATTCAACCCATCGTGGATCATCAATACGGCGAGATCAATCTCTATGACGCAAGCGTTTCCTTTTTGCACCATCCAAGCGACAAGGAACGCGACACCTTTGAAGCGAACATATCCGATTTTACCGAGGCATCGGTGCTTCTCCATTCGGGGAATACCGATCTTGTGCTTGACGGGCAGACGGTTTCGGTCTCTCTCATCGCCTACAACGAGGACATGAGCGCGTTTATCGACCTGCATAAAGGCGACGAGCCGATTGCGTGGCCGACGGGAGAGCAAGCGGTTATCAACTACCGCATTGCCGATCTGTACGGCATTTCGGTCGGAGACACGCTGACACTTCGCGACAAGGATTATAAAGAGACGTCGGTCACCGTTTCGGGCATCTTAGATAACTATCTTTACGATTACGTCTATATCCATGCAGATACCTTCGAGGAAGGCTTCGGATACGCCCCCGAAATGAATACGGCATATCTGAATTTTAAGGACGGTGCAGACCACTATACCTCGGGCGCGGCGCTGCTCTCGGAGGAGAACGTGGCATCCATCATGCTGACCGAGGAAGCCAAGGAATCGGTGGGCAGTATGCTGCAAAGCCTTGACTATATCGTTCTGATCGTTCTTGTGTGCGCCGGTGCGCTTGCTTTCATCGTGCTTTACAACCTCACGAACATCACCATCACCGAGCGTACCCGTGAGATCGCCACTTTGAAGGTGCTTGGCTTCTACCGCCACGAACAAAGCTCCTATGTGTTCCGCGAGAATATCATCCTTTCGATACTTGGAGCGATCTGTGGCATACCGTTTGGTATCGCGCTTCTGAATTATACGATGGCGCAGATCCAGATCGACAACTTCTATTTCGGTTGTCGCCTGTCGGGACTCAGCTACCTGTGGGCGTTTCTCTTGACGCTCCTCTTTACCGTCATCGTTGATGCCGCCCTCACCGCAAAGCTCAAAAGGATCAATATGGCAGAGGCTATGAAGGCGATTGAATAAAATATGCTCATTTCTAAGGGCTGCAATAAAAAGTTTAGGGCTGACGAATTCGTCAGCCCTTTCGCCGTATTTACGGTATTACCCTGCGGATCTGCGCTTTTCTCGCTTCAAGATGGTTTTAATGGCATTGATGCCCGAGGATGCGGCAATGGGAAGTCCGCCGGGTGCTTGAAGCCATTGGGTTGCGAGAATGACGTTTTTTAGCCCTTTTACCTTGTTCTTCATCATCAAAGGCAGCGTTCTCGGCGGCAAAGCAAAGCTCATCCACGAGCCGATCTCGGAATTGACGAAGCGGCGGTAGGTCGCGGGTGTCCAGACGTCAAGACAATCGAGTTTTCCATTCAGCTCGGGGTACTTATTTGCGATGATCTCCATAATTGCCGTAGCAATTTTCTGTTTTCTTTCCTTATACGCCTTCTTATCACGGCTGAGAGAAATGAAGCGTTTCGCCTCGTCCTCCTTGCAGTAGGTCATCGTCTGCAAGATATTCTTTCCCTCGGGCGCAAAGCTCTTTTCGTGAGAGAACTCACGGAGCAGAAAATAATCGGCAGGCACGACGTCCCGATATTGCTCCGGCACTTCGATCACCATATCGCCGTGAAACGGAAGCTCGGCGCTGTCGCAGGCATAGGCACAATGATAGCTTGAAAAGCGAGTCATTTTCTTATCTTCATATTGCTTTTTCAACTTCTTGGGCATGAGCTTTTTATCAAGAAGCTTGCTGAAGGTGACGGCGGGATCAGTGGCGACGATCACGTAGTCGGCTTTCTCCACGCTGCCGTCTTCCAAGGTAACCGATTCCGCGCAGTCCTCGCCCGTATTGATCTTGGCAACACCGCGCTTCAGATGAAGCTTACCGCCGAGGGATAGAAAACGGTTCGTCATGCGCTCTGCCATCGCTTCGGACGAGCCCTCGGGAATACCGCCGTTGCCGCCCGTAAAGGTAGCAAAGACCATCACGAGCGCGAGCGCGCTGAAATAATCGGTCATCATCGACTCAATAAAGCCCTGAATGACGGGGTGAGAAAACCGTTTGGCAAGGTCGCCCGTGCTGAGTCCGTAATAGCCCACGATTGCGGGGATCGCGAATATTTTCTGCGCTGACGTACTCTTTTTCTCGTTGTGCTTTCCCGCGATGCCGTTGATACGCTGAAATGCCTTGATCGCGCGAATGAACGCCTTGATCTCCTTTTTGTCGCTTGGTGAAAGCGCGAGCATATCGGCTTCAAATTTGTCAATGCTCTGTCCGAGGGAAAGACTCTGTCCGTCCTTTTCAAAGGTGAACAGCGATTCTCCCTGATGCACCTCTACGTCGCCGAGAGCGCCGAGCGACTCCCAAGTTTTGTAGAGCTTTGTGACGGGATTCGTACCCGTCAGCCAATGAATACAGTTGTCTATATGATATCCGCAGCGATCCCACCCCGTGAGATTGCCGCCTGCCTTGAAGTGTCGTTCGTAAATGGTCGCGTTGTGTCCGTGCATTTGGGCATAGATTCCTGCCGAAAGTCCCGAAACACCCGCTCCGATTATAATGATTTTTGCCAATTGAACCTCCTTGATTTTATCCTTGATCATCTTTGATGAACGATATTTTTATTATACCATAGTTAAGTGAATTTTTCTACTCAAAAACGCACGTTTATAAGGCTTTCACGCTATTTTATATTATTATTTTTTCGCAAAACTTGCATTTCCAAATACTGCAGAAAGAAAAAAAGCGGCATGATCACTCACACCGCCCGCTGTGCCTTTAGCTATCTCCGATACTCGTCTTGCTCTCTGTAAAGAGCCTCGATGACGATCCTTGCACCGAGCCTGAATCCGTGAAGGAACACTTCCTTTTGCATGAGATCCGACAGCTCTTGGGAACAGTCGATGTATTTTTCAAGCTGCTCCTTTTGCTGTTCGGTCAGCGTTTTCTCCAATCGCTCTCGGTTCTCGGCAATCAAGTCGATGAGATGGCGTTCCTCCTTGGTCATGTGGATATTGTCATACGGCTCGATCCGTCCGTACCAAAGTTCTTCCAGTATGCTTCTCACGGCTGCACCTCCTTTCAAGTACACCACAATACCACAGACCTTGGCAACAGTCCAGAAAACAAACTGTTAACTTTCTTCTTTCTGCCGTTATCTTTTAGGGTGGGTAGTTCACTTGACCTGCCATGATGACAGGTACCACCTGCCACCAAATGGGCGCAGTACGCCCTTGGTAGTAGGTGGTATCTTTTTTGCGCTCCTATGCTCGTATTTTATAGAGCAGGCTTGACTTGCCGCCCTTTGTCCGATACCTCTGCTCGGTGGTGAGATACCCGCCACGGCGCAGATCCCGCAAGGCTCGGCGGACGGTGGACTCGGACAGCTTCAGCTCACGGGCGATGGTGGGGATCGCCGGCCAACATTCGCCGTCCTTGTTCGCTCTGTCCTTGAGATATACATAGACCGAGACCGCACGGTGCGGTAGCTCCGCGCGGTAGAGAAAATCAAGACGGCTCATTCTTGGTTTCCTCCTGTTCGGTGATTATCGGCTCGGCGGGAGCTTCGGCAGGCTTTCTTTCGGGTACGGTTCGGAGCGAGGAGCCGCCCGTCTTGGTCTTGCCCGATTTTCTCGGAGGAGTCCTTTGCGGATCGTTGCTCTGACTCTCGGTCTGCACCACACCGCCGCCTGCGGCAGTTCCCGATGCCGTCTTTTCGGCAAGCCAATCGGGATGATATTTCTTCACGATGCCGTCGATGATCTCCTTCTTCTCGGCGTAGCCCACCTTGCGGTTGGCGTTCTCAGCTACGGTATAGGGATTGTCCTTGTCAAATTCAATGCCCCATTCAAAGAACAGCTTGAGGCGTACCTTCATTGGGTGCGCTCCCGTTTTCATAACCACAAACTGACCTTTGGGCATGGATTTCAGCTCATCGGGAGTCATCAGCGGTCGTTCGATCATCTGCAAGGATGCCGAGGGATCGTTCTTTCCACGGCTGACCGATCCCGACATAACGGTACGGCTACCGAGTGCCTTGGAGAGTATCTCTGCCGAGGAACTGTTGGGAGCGAAGCCGCCGAAGATGGTGAGCTGTGTGTTGTCCACAATGATCTCCGCGCCCTCCTTGCCGTAGTTCTTGTCGAGCTGTGAGAAGGACTGAATGATCGGCACGATCTGCAAACGGCGGGAACGGGACGCACTGAACATCATCTCGGCGTCCTGAATCTTGGGGAGCGTACCATACTCATCGCAGAAGAACACACAACGGTTCTTGAGCTTGCCGCCCTGCTCATCGGCTACGGCAAGTATCTCACGGTAGAGCTGCTGAATGATGAGTGAGATCATAAAGAAGGTGTTGGGGTTTTCCTCCGGCATGATCACAAAGATAGCGGATTTCTCGGAGCAGAACTTCTCGGCATCCACCTCGGTGTCGAAGCACAAAAGCTGTTCCAGCTCGGAGTCGAGGAATGCGTTAAGGCGGGAGAGGGCTGTGGACATAACACTTGCCATCGACTGCTCACCGCCGTTGAGAGCCGATCCCGCATACCACTTTGCCTTGTGATCTTCGGGGAGCATCTCCATGAGCTGCTGAAACTGATTCTTTCCTTTCTGATTGGAAGGAGCGAGAAGCTCTTGGATAATCTTGAACACCGACACAATATGGCGTTTGCTCGGCTCACAGAACTCGGCAACGAGCAGAATGGTCGCCGTGAGCAAACCTTCGGCAGAGTCATAGAAGTATGCGTTCTGTCCGAAGGATGCCGCATCCATACCCGATAGGATGATGGTCTTGGCGATGATCTTGGCGTACTTTTCGGCTTTCGCCTTATACATGAGCTGATCGGGATTGTCACGGTAGAGATCGGTATATTTGTTGACGAGATGGAGGAGATTGTTTCCGTTGGAGCGTGTGGGGTTACGGAGGTCGATGACCGACACCTGATAGCCGTAGTCCTTGGCGATGTTACCGTAGTTTCGCATAACGTCGCCCTTGGTGTCGGTGGAGATGAAGGACATTCCCGACGCGCAGGCGTACTCAATGCACGGGTAGAGCCAATATGCCGTTTTACCGACACCCGCCGCGCCGATCATAAGGGCATGGACATCGCCTGTGTCGATCAGAGCCGTGGTCTTGCGCTTGTTGCCAAGGCATCCCACCACGATGCCTTGGGGGAGCGCATCCTCCACAATCTCGCTGTCCTTCTTGCTGAAGCGTTTCTTTTTGATGAGACGGGACATACTCGGTGTCTGTCCGTTCTTTGCCTGCTTTCTCCATTTCTGCGGAGTGAATGGGATGCGGCGATAGGTCTTGGCGATCTCGCCCTTGTTCGCCCATCGCGCCGTTCCGTGCTGACCGTCGCCTACGGTCTTGCTTTTGATGTGGTTTAGATTATAGATGTGACTCAGCAACGTGACACCGCCGAGGACGGTTGTCATGAGTGCGCCGATCACGATCAGCATCGTAATGCTTGACATGGTGTGTTCACCTCACTTTCGGTATTGGTCGGGGGATATAATAAGTCCTCGTTCCAATCCTTACGGGACGGGACGAGGACTTCGGTTGGGATTCCTTGCGCGTATAGCTTTGCGGATATGCGGTTGACGGCTTTTCTCCCGCCGTCATCATTGTCGAGGCAGAGACAGACGGTCTTGATGCTCGGATTATCGCCCAGCATCTGAAACAGCACCCGATCCGAAACACCGCAGGCGGCGGCATAGCTGTGCTGTCGCCATCCTTCCTTGTGCATGGATATGTAGGACATCATATCAATCGGTGCTTCAAACAGATAGAGGCGGTCGCTCTTGCCATGCCAATGAAAACTATGTTCGGGTGTACTGCTCGGCTTGTTGCCACGGAAGGTTGACTCCGTTCCCGTGCCTCGGTAGTTCGCATGGCGCGGAACACCGTCCTTATCGTAGCCGACGAACACGGCGTTGTGGTAATCGGCGGATTCATAGATCATACCGCAACGGGCAAAGGTGTTCAGCACGTCCTTGTCGATACCTCTCTTGGTTAAGAGGTACGCATAGACACGGCGCATATTATCGTTGCGGGGCGGCAGCTCGAAGGGTTCGGCGGTTTCCTTTCTCGGTACGGCTTCTGCCATGACGAGCGAACCGTGCGCACCGTCGAGGAGATATTCCATCGCTTCGGGATAGCTCTTGTTATAGTACCTACGGACGAAGTCAATGGCATCGCCGCCTTTTTGTTCGTATTGGTGAAACCATAGATTGCCACGGATGGTGACCTTCTCTGAGCCGTCGCGCCACTCAAACTCCGAGCCGGATCGCTTGAGCTGCTCTCCCTGACTGCGGAGCAGCTCGCAGAGGTCGGTTCGCCGCGCCTGCTCCTTTTGTTGATCGGTATAGTGGATGTATGCCAATGTGGAACTCCTTTCTATGTTTTTTTGAATTTTTGCATCGTATCAAATAACTGTTTGCGGCGTATACTATCATTGAACACGAAAAATACACCTTGAGGGGTTGACAAAACTCCATTTTTGGTGTATAATGTGTTCAGTGATCGAGTTGCAGAAACCCGTGAGGCCTGTGACCGGGGGAGTTCCTGCGGGGACTCCCTTACTTTTTTGAAAGGAGAAAGCCATGCCAAAGCCGTTTTTATCGTTTGAAGCACAAATCAATCATTTGGAGAATAACAAAAATCTGACCATCTCGGATCATGACTACGCAAAGCGAATGCTTCGTCAGATCGGTTATTTCGGTTTGATTGGCGGCTATAAGACTCCGTTCAAAAATCCGACCACGAAAAAATATAAGGACGGAACAACCTTTGAGGACATCGTCGCGCTTTACAAGCTCGATGAAAATCTCCGAGAACTGTTCTTGAAATACATATTGCAGATTGAACGTCATATGCGTTCCTTGCTTTCCTACTACTTTACGGACAAGCACGGGGAGCAACAGTCGCATTACTTGAATCCCGCTAACTATTCAAACAATCCTCGCCATGCGGCAGATGTTACCCGATTGATCTCCACGCTTGATAATCTCGCAAACCGCAATAGTGATTATCCGTATATCAACCATCAAAGAACGACCTACGGAAATGTGCCTCTTTGGGTTCTTGTGAGCGGAATCACATTTTGATCTCTGTCAAAATTTTATAGTTTCACAACGCAAGATTTGAAGGTAAAGGTTTCTAAAAATTTTGAAAAGGTCAACGAGAAGCAGCTCGAACAGTATTTGACTGTCATCACAAAGTTCAGAAATGTTTGCGCTCATAACGAGCGTTTATACTCCTACCAAACGAAAAATGACATTCCCAATACAGCAATTCATCAAAAGCTCGGCATCCCGCAAAACGGTTCGCAATATGTTTATGGCAAGCACGATCTATTTGCTCTTGTGATTGCATTCAGATACCTGTTACCCGATGAGGATTTTAAGAAATTCAAAGCAAGCCTTTCGCGCATCTTAAAGCATTATCTTGACTCAACGGGAGCTATGTCCGAGGCTGATCTCTATCAGTACATGGGATTCCCGAGCAATTGGAAAAAGATATCCAGCTATAGAAAATAACCACCGCCTGCGGACTCACACTCCGCAGGCTTTTCTTATCCAAGTTTGAGACCTTGCGCCTGTTTCTTTTCGTTGATCTGTCGGCGGAGCTTGCGGTCAATTCTGCCGTCCTTGCCGTCATCGTATAGCTGATTCTGCAATAGCCTGCCGAGGTGATGGAAGAGACGGAACACCCCCATGCCCGCAGATATGTTTCTGTTGTTCTTTATGTTGTGGAGAAGCTGCTCGGCATACTTGTTTCCGTGTTCGGCGGAGGCAGTCAGATATTCGATTGCCTTATCGTAGTCTTGCGGGATATCCTTGCCGTAGAGATAGAGCTTGCCGAGTTGGAATTCGGCGTAGTCGTTGCCACCCTCGGCGGCAATCTCGAAGTGCCGTATAGCTTTGGCGATGTCCTTGTGTGCATCCTCGGTCAGCCGTATCTTTCCCGTAAGGTAGGCAGCATAGGGATTCTTCTGTGCCGTGGCTTTTTCAAGATATTCGAGAGCTTTCGGGATGTCCTGTTCGGTCAGCTCTCCACGGTACAACAGCTTTCCGAGTACATAATGCGCTTGGGAGAAGCCGCTATCGGCTGACTCCTTTAGCAATCGTATAGCTTCGGGAATATCTTGCGGAAGAATATCTCCGTCGAGCAGAGCCTTGCCGAGAGTATATGCCGCATAGCGGTTTCCTTGATCGGCAGATCGGCGGAGCAGTTCCTCGGCGCGTTCCGGATTCTGTTCGGTGTCCTCGCTCTTGAGGAGCGTCTTGCCGAGGAGATATTCCGCATACGGATTGCCGTCCTCCACCGCTTCTTCAAGCCATCGCAGAGCGTAGTCCACATTCTTCGGGATGTGTTCGCCTTTGAGGAACAGCTTGCCGAGCAGATATTTTGCGACGGTGTTGTTTTGGTTTGCCGAGTCGATGAGATATTCCACCGCGCGGTTCGGATCGTAGTTCTCGCTGTCCTCGTCGAGCAGTTCCTTGGCTCGGCGGTACAGCTCCCATTTGTTTTTCGGCTCCTGCTGATCCTCGTCCGACACACTCTCCACCTCATCCTCGGTCGGTTCACGGTCGGGGATGTTTTCTTCTTCGGGTTCTTCCACAACGTCAAGACCGAGGGCAAGGTTGAACGCTTCGGTGACGATGGCGTTGCGGATGCTTTTGAATTCCTCATTCTGCGACAGCGGAATCCTTTCGGGCATCGTCTGCGTATAGGTCTTGAGGATATTTTCTTTCTGCTCATACCATAGGTCGTAGAGCTTTGCGATCCTCTCGTCCTTGGCAAGCTCATCCACGATACCGTTCACAAGGTTTTTGCAGGGCTTCGGAAGGTATCCGTACACCTTTTTGCCGGAGTAGTCGGACAGCTCGTCGGCAAGCCTGCGGAGCATCAGCTCGACGGTTTCGTTTTCGTAAGCTCCGCGGTTGATGGCTTCGATGACGGAGGCGATCTGCTCCTTGCTGACACGCTTCAGCTCATCTCGGTGCGCCGTCTGCTCACGGTAGATGTGGTATAGGTCTTGCTTGAATATTTCGTGAGCGTAGTTGGCTTTCATCTTCATGAGTCCGCGCTCGGTCATGTACGGCTCTTTGCCGACCGAGTATGAAACGAGATGGATGTGAGGATGATTGCCCTCGTTATGAAAGGCGGCATACCAACGCAGATCGGCAAGGGGGATACCCATGCTACCCGCAAGCCTGTCTGCCTGACTGCGGAGCATATCCCGCCACGCCTTTGCGTTATCGTAGCCGAGGCGCTCGGCATCCTCACGGCGCAGAGAGATCACGGTGGTCCAGACAAGACCTTGATGCTCGGCAACTGTTTTCGATACCTCAGAGAGATTGATGGGCGTATCGTCTTGGGAGAACAGACCGTGACTGCCGAGCTTCTCCACGCGCGGACGCATGGCGATGTAACCAACGTAATTTTCCTTGCGTCCGATGAGATCCACGTTCTCGTCGATGGTTCGGCTGATGAACTCCGAGGCGTTATATTTCGTTTTGTTTTCACAGTAGTCCTGATACTCAAAGCTGTCCTTGGCTTCGGGAAAGTCACGGAGCAGTTTTGCAATGAGCCTCTGCTGTTCGACGGTGGCGTTCTGATGTTTCCATGACTCATCGCATTTCTCAACGCCCTCGCGCGTAGCAATGTATTTTACGAGATGCTCTCCGTGCTTCGGCGTACCCGCTTTGATATACCGCCACTTCAAAATCATTCGTGCCATCGGGACTATCCTTTCTGAAACCTACGGGCATCCTCGAAGGACACCTTGCCGTTGAGCCGCTTGACCTCGCTGACGCAGAGCCCTTGCAGTTGCGTGAGGCTTTCCTCGTCGATCTCGCTGTTCGCTGCCGTGACATGGAGCATCATCGAAAGCTCCACCGCCATTTTGAACAGCAATCCCGCCATGCGATTTTCAAAGCTGTCGAGCGTACCCTTGACGGTAGAGAGAATGACAGACGGAAAATATTCACGGTAGTTCTCGGCGGTCAGGTATCCGCAATAAAAATTGATCGCCTTTTCTATGAACTCCGACTTGCTCTTGCATCCGTCATCACGGTAGAGCGTTTCCACTCTTTTCATGGTTTCGGGATATGTCCATAGGGCGAATTTGTTTTTATCCTTTGGATCGGCCATGTTTTGCTCCTTTCTGTCGTATTTACGGGTACAACCCCCGCATAATGCCACGCCACGCTTACGCTTTCGTATTTCGTGACTCCTTGACCGTAAAAACAGGCGATTTGCAACCCCTTGGCTGTGAGGCGTAAAAAGTCCTTGTGCAGTCGGCGTTGCCGTCTGCTGTGAGATGCGCAGAGGTGGCTTTGCAACCCCTGCGCTTATTCCTGCAATCCAATCGGACAGCGTAAAACTGCCCGATTTTCGCTCTCTCCGTACCTTCCGCAAATCGCCTCATTTTCGCTCGTTGTGCCTCTCTTGGGTGTTTACCCGACCTCGTCCTTCAAATCGCCACACGGGGCGACACGGTGGCTCACGGGTGGTCATTCCTTTGGTTTCTCCCGTGGCATGACGATCTTGCCGTCGAGACGCTCGAAGCAGCACTCGGTATATGAGAGACCGTTTGCCGTCACGATTCGGTCAAGTACCGAGAGCATTTCCGATTCCTTGAGCCTGACTCTGTCGTTTGGCGTATCGTAACGTATCCACTCTGTGGAGTTGGGATCGTCCTTGACAAAAATATCATAGCCGAGAAGCAATCTCTTTCCGTCATGAAAAAGCACGGCTTCAATTTTCACACAGCCTGCGGCGAGTGAGGCGACTGTTGTGTCGGCAAAGTTTTTCGGAGGTTGCTTTTGCAATCGAAAAACATCACGGTCGGATAGCGGACGGCTGAAGGAATATTTTTCACCGAGAAGTTTTCGCAGTTCTTTGATGCGTTTCATATTCACATCCCCCTCCATTGCATTCCGTCCGAGGAGTAGAAGGGATCAGACTCATCGAGTTCTTCTTCCTCGTCATCGCAACACATTTCTTCTTCCTCATCGTAGTCCTCGCCGTAATCTTCTTCCTCACTTTCGTATTCGTCGTGTGAGGTGTTGCTCGGAAAGTTCATCCTGATCTGATAGGACGGGAAACGCACAGCAGAGGTATAAAATTTTTGCGTGCTGTCCTTGAGTGCCTCGGCAAGCACATCGGTGTCAAGCCCGCAGTCCATATATCCCTGATGCACAGTTCGATAATAATGCGTGGACGGCATTCCGAAATTCATTTTCAGATTCATGATGTAGACCATCGCATTGACCTCTTGACCGTTATCAAGCTGCACGGCAACATTCTTTTTGAAATAGTGGGACGGATATCCTTCGTATCGGTCGAGACTTTTTTCATCGCCCGGCTGAATCTCCCACACCGCAACGGGAACGGACGATCCGTTCTTTGGTGCGATAGTGGCAAAGGCACTTTCGGGAGAGCCCTTAAACTGCAACGCATAATCTTCTATGACTCCCGTGCCGTACAGCTTGGCAGTCGGACAGCGATATGCCATTTGCGAGACATTGAGGTTGCTCCCGTAGGCAACGTATAATCGTTTGCTCATGAACAATCATCTCCTTTCACATAGACATTGCAAACGTAGAGGCTTCTTCCTGTTCGGAGGCTTCATCCTGAACATCTTCGGGAGCATACTCGGTCGTCTCAAAATTCCGCAATGCTTCTTCCATCCGTCTTGCCGCCAAGCGTTCCTTTTGAGCAACAGCTTGGGTGGGATCGCGCCATGCAATATTGCCGTCCAGCTTTTCAAGTAAAAAGGATCGGGCGGTTTTGAATTCGTCACCGATCATTCCGAGACGGAGAAGCCATGTGCGGAAGGTATATTTTTCATTGGGACTCTGCGTTTTGGCACGGGATGCGCCTTTCTGAATAAGTGCCTGATGACTGATGGAAAGGCACAGTTGGATATAGGTTTTTACCTGACCTGCGTGGAGCGTGGAGTTGAACAGTCGGAACTCTATCGTACCCTTGGAAAACACACTGTGCAGATTGAGCGCATGGTAGCGCGTATTGTTATAGTGTTCGTGTCTGCCGCTTCGCCCGTTATACCATATCGTTTCAAGCTCATCCATCGACTTCGGTCGCTTGTGGTTCATCTCGTCAAGGAAGCGGGTATCGGCTTTTTTGCAATAATACTCCCGATCTACCTCCACGTCGAGCGCCTTATATAACAGATCCTCCTTTGCCGCCATAATGTTGACAATGTTTCGGAGGGTTTGCACGTTGTGCGTAGAGGCATCCACGTGAACATGGATGCCGCAAGAGTCATTGACCTTTGCGCCTGCATGACGGAGCTGACGCACAAGCTCCTGAAGCATCGGTATGTCCTCGTACCGACATATCGGAGAAACAAATTCCACCGAGTATTCTTTGTTGTTGGTTGAACCTCGGCGGGTTTCACAGTGAATGGATGCATCGCTGACGAGCTTCCATTGCCGGCCATCATCGCTACGCACAGTATAGGTATCGTAAACACCTCCCACATGATTTGCAGTAGTATTAAAATAGCCGGCGATCACCTTGGCGGCGGCCGCCCTTGTGATGCCGGTCATCTCTATTTCAATACCGAAGCGTTGGCTTCTCAAACGCCGTCACTCCCGTCGGGGGCAGAGTCAGCCACGGCAGAAGGAACAGGCTTCTTTTTCTTTTCTGGCGTTTTTGTCGGTATTCCCGAACGCAGATCGAGAAACTCACGAACACCCGCAGGCACGGTCTTGGCGTAGAGCGTATCAATGCTTTTTTCAAGCTCGCTCTCAACACTCTGCCCGCGCTGTTCAAGATACATCTTGAGTGCGGAGAGCTTCTCGTCATCGAAGGATACGCTGACAGTTATTTTCTTCATAGAGATCACTCCTTTCACATTTTCATTGTGAGGCATTCTTCCTCGTCGTGATAGATATCCTCATCCACAATATTTGCGCCGAGCATTTCAAGCATATTTTCCGCTTGTTCTTCCTCGGGGCAGCAGTCGGGAGCGTTTGCCGCATAGACCGCTTGCTCCACCAAGTCCTCGGCGGTGATGAGATCTGTGGTTTCCTCGATATCCTTTTTGTGTTCTTGTTCTGCCGTTAATTTCTTTTTATCCACTTGGTGTTACCTCCGTTTCACTTGATGTGTCGGGCGGCTCGGTTTCTTCGGGAGGCGGTTCGGGTTCGATATGTTCATCGCGCATCTTTTGCACGGCAGAGGTAAAATCCGAGGCGAGGATGTTCGTACCGAAGGCTGCATTGACCTTGGCGATGAGATCCTCGTCACTCTGTCCTTCCGAGAAGCATCCGACGAGCTTATCCGCAAATCCTTCCTCCGAGCCACGGGTGAAGAGCGCAAGCGAATAGATCGCCTGCGCCTCCTTCACATTCAGATGACTGTGACCTGCGGACAGCATCTTTTCCTCGATCTCGGTCATCACGCCCGATGCCGAGGATTGGTTTTCCACGATCATCTCTTGCAATCGGTCTATATTCAGATCCACACCTCCCGTGAAAATTCCGAGGAGCGCGATGATCGGCATGGCGATGATCACCACCACGCCGATCACAATCCCGACCACCTTTTTGAGTGCTTTCGGGTTGGTCAGAATATAGGTCGCAACTTTTTTGATGATCGGAATTAGGGCGGGTGCCGCCATTACCGCCCACCCGCCTTTCCGAAGAGTGTCGCCTTATAGTCGGGAGCTTTGACCTGAAGCAAATACCTCTCGTTTCCGCAACGGTAGAGACACGTTCCTCTTTCGGGATATTTGATCAGCTCGAACTCACTCGGCTCGACCTGCAGAGCATCCATATATTCCTTGGGATTGATCTGCCCCGCATTGAAGAGGAAGTGGTGCGTGGGAATGCTGAACAGCGGCTTTGTGAATTCACGAATGTTCGGAATGAGGAAATCCTCAATGTTCTGCGACGCCAGCACCACAGAGGAGTTCTTCTTGCGGACGCGCTTCATGCAGTTGCGGATATACTCGATGGCGGTCATGTTCGTAAGGAACAGATAAAGCTCGTCCACCGATGCCACGGTGTTGCCCTTGCCAAGGAGCTGATTGCTCATAAAGGACAGTATGTTGAACAGCATCGCATCCTTGAGGCGTTTGTTGCTGTCCATGAGTCCTTTGACTCCGAAGCAGAGGAAGTCGCCGTCGGTGATATTGGTGTGTCCGTTGAAATACTTGCTCTCCGAGCCGACGCACATGGAGTTGATGCCGAGGCAGACCTCTTGCAGAGTTTCCTCGGTATAGAGGTATTTTCTCTGCTTATCGTAGGTCATAAATTCTTCCTCGCACAAACGGTAAAAGTCCGACATAATGGGATAGTCGGTGGGACGGAGCTTATCGTAGTCGGTGAAGTCGGTGATGCCGAAACGGGCATAGAGCTTTGCAAGGAGGATTTCGATGGTGTCAAGCTGACTGTCGTTGAAATCCTTATAGCAACGGAAAAAGTCCTTGAGGAATGCGATGTGCTGTGAGAGGCGCGTTACCTTGCGGAATGCTTCGGGGCAGGCAGTGCCTGCAGCCAAATCAGACGAAGCTTCATCTTCGCCGTTTGCCTCTCCGTCTACGGAAGTATCGCTCCACGCCTTGGGTTCAAGCGGGTTGATGGTATATGCTCCCGAAAGGAAATCAATATAGCACCCGCCGAGGTTGACACACAGATCCTCATACTCCGCTTCGGGATCGAGGCAGATGATGCTCTTGCCGGATTCACGGAGATTGGTGAGCAACAGCTTCATGAGATAGCTCTTGCCCTGACCGCTGTTTCCGAGAATGAGGATATTGCTTGTGGTCTTGTCCTCGGCGCGCTTGTCGAAGTCCACAAGGATATTTGTGCCGTATTTGTCGCGCCCGATATAGAGCCCGTGTGCATCGGTCTTGCCGGAAAAATTGAAGGGATAGAAATTTGCCGCCGAGCTTGCAGGCAGTACGCGCTCATACTGCGCTCCGAACTGATTCGAGCCCACGGGCAGAACAGACAAAAATCCTTCTTTCTGCCGTAAGGTCAGTTTGTCTACCGAGATTTTGTTTCGTGTCAGCTCCATGCCGACCTCGCTCTGCAATTCCTTGAGGGCTTCAAGGCTTTTTGCCTTCAGCTCGATGAACACCGAGCAATGCAAAAGAGGCTCTTTGTTGCGGTTGAGGCTTGCGGCAAGCTCCATCACGTCTTGGAGGTTGCCCTCGGCTTCGATGGCATCGTTCACGTCATCGGCAATACGCTTCATCTTGTTCTTGCGGGTGGCATTCTGAATGATGCGCCTCTGCTCCATGTGTTCGACGAGACGGTGATAAATGCGGAGCGTCACGCCGCTTTTGTCGGCAAGGGATGAGAGGATTGCCAGCTCCTCGGTGGAGGGCGGATATTCACGGATCACCCACGCACAGCGATAGCTGTCGCCTACGATATAGTGGTCGGTCATAAACTTGATCGTGCCGGGGAGGATACAGTCGAAGAAGTCCTTCGTGCGGATTTCCTCCAACTGTTCCTCGGTCAGCACCTTGGGCTTTCTCTTAAACATTACGCATCGCCTCCTTCTTCGTCGAGATACTGAATGCCGTCGGCATCCGACATCAGCTCGCCCTGCATGGATGCCTCAAAATACAGAGCGAGAAATCTCTTGATCTCCTGTTTCTTCATGCGGCGTACCTCGAAGCCCTGCTCGGAGATGGTTTTTTCGATCTCATTGGCTCTTTTGAACACTTGAGACGGCTTGAGGTTACGGCATCGTGCGGTAAAAAGGAACTGACGCGCCGTCGCCATCTCCATTTGCACGGCATCGAGAAAGTCGATGTCCTTTTCGAGCAGGCTCCTGACCTTGAGATTCGGCTCTTTCTCAATCCTGTCCATCAGATAGAGCTTGTTGTCATCAAAGCACTCGGACGAGTCGGTGACGGTGATCTCAATGTCGGTTTCGGTGGAAAGGACGAGCTTGAGCTGTCTGATCTTGTTCTCAATATTCGCCGCCGACAGCACCGAGATATTGGTTGGCGTTACGAGGTAAAACAAAAGCTCGCCTCGATTGGTTACGATGCCGTAATCGGTGAAGGTCTTGATGCCGATGAGATCCTGCACCGATGCGCCTTTTTTCTTTGTCTGCGGGGTAGTTTTAGGCTGTGTTTTCTTCTTTGCCACAGTCGGTCACCTCCATTCGTAATACTGTTGTGCCGTGATGAAATACCGCACGGCGTATTTGATAAAATCAAGGATGGTCATATCATCCTTGCGGATGGTGAGAAAGCCGAAGCACAGCGTTCCCGCTGCCGGTATCAGCCATCCAAGCTCGACAGCCGCAACCACCGAGATCAGCGCGCAGATGGCGAGAATAATAAAATCCCGCATTCCCCAAAGCCACATATTTGCCTTGGCCTTGAGGTTCTGCGGGTACAAAAATCTTGTCATAGGTTGCCTCCTTATCTTCCCGCAATCTTTGCCACAGAGCGCGTCAGATTGACCGCTGTGGTGGTTGCGTGAACAACGCTCATCATATTGACCTTGACCGAGGAATCCAGTCCGAACTGCTGTGCAATGCGAGGCACTTCGTTAGCCGCAAGCATAATGCCGAGTCCGAGGAGCATATTTCCGGGGAAGGTGATGAGTCCGAGGAACAATAGGGTTGTCTGCATAAACGCCGTAAGGCAGATCGCCGCCACCTGCTTCATCCATTGCACGAAGCCGTCCGTATATCCTCTCGGTACGGAGAACATATACAACGCTCCCACCGACATCTGCACGAGCAGAATGCCTCCGCGCTTGATATTTTGGAAAAATATCTTGATCACGCAGTACGCAAACGCAATCAGCACAAGAATATTGAGCAGGCTCGACTGCGTTGCTACGCCTTGGAATCCGCTTGTCAGCACGCGCAGACTCATGTCGGCAATGTCCACCGACTGACCGCTTGCGAACAGCCTTGAAAGGTCATGGGAAAAGGTGTTTTGCAGAGAGATGCAGAATTTATACAGCTCTATGGGAACAACACCGATCAGCGAACACGCAAAAAAGCCTTTGAGGATATTGAGGGCTGTGGTCTTGATATTTGCTCTGCCGCTTTGATATTCGATTGCCACGTCAAAGATGGCAACCACCACGCCTGCAACGAATAATGCCCATCCGAACAGCGTAAATAAGTGGACGGTAGCCTGCACCCATTTGAGATCGAACACCTCTGCGCCCATATTGCCCATCATCGTAAAGAAGTCGGCAACGGCGTTATAGATTGTTTCGTAAAACCATTTCATCATGGTGTTCCATATCGTATTGGATATCTGCTGTCCTATCCCGCTGAAGGCGTTTGCTATGGCATCGGTGATTCCGTCGATCAGGTCTTGAAGCCAATCAAACATTTCGTTTCACCTCCGTTCTCCGCAGGCGGCGAACCGCCTGCGGATATGATATTGGTTGCTTTGCCTCTCATCAGATACCGATAATGTTCCAAATATAAAGGGGTGCTGTGAGCGTAAATACAAGGCAGGCGAACAGAATCGCGGGTGCGGCGAATTCAAACTGACCGTGCTTGCGATAGTCAAAGTATGCCGTGCCGAGCTTTACGAACAAAAGGATGGCGAGGATCAGATCCACGATGGGAAAGATGACATTGTTGGTCACCTGTTTGATCTGCCCCTTGGCAGAGTTCCAAGTGTCCTCGACGGCTCCGGCAACGTCGCCCGTAGGAGTCGCGGCAAAAGCGGAAACCGACATGATGGAAACGAGGAGCGCGACCATCGCCACGCAGATGAGGAGCTTTGTGAGCTTCTTGTTCTTCATGATCTTATTCATATTCTTTTTCCTCCGATTATTTTAGTGATTTCGTGGTAACGGATTTTCTTCATTTTGATGTTGAGGTTTTGGCAGAAGCGTATCTCTGCCTGCATACCTTCGGTCACCTCATCTCCGAAGATCCACATTTCGTCGCAGAACCACAAAAGACTCAGCCCCGCCGCCATACCCATCTCACGCTCCTTTTCGATACGGTCATCGAGGCAGAGGGCGTAAAAATGCGGGACGACAGGAGCCGTTCCGCATTTAAGGGCATATTCGGTATAGGTCTTAACGAGTTCGAGGTTCTCGCTGACATCGCCTCCAAGGGGCGCACAGATATATACTTTCTTCATCATGCGCCGCCCCATCTCTTTCTTTTCATGCTGTGTTACCTCCGTTCATATCTTGGTTTCGGGACGGGAGCATCACGCCATATTTATCATCACCTCGCTTTTTCGATGGACTTTTATACAGAAAGACCGCTCTGTTTTTCTGCCCACATCACGGACAGATGCACAAGTGCGGCTCTTTGCTGTTCGGGAGAGAGACCGTTAAGAAAATCAAGGAGGGTGACCTCATCGCTTTTCTTGACGGGTTTGACTTTTTCGCAGTCGCAAATGCGCTCTCTGCGGACGATGACGGTTCTGCCGTCGCTGCCCTCGGTAAAGGACAGAACATCGTTATAGGCGAAGCCTACCTTCTGTCTGATCTCATAGGGGATGGTGATCCTTCCTCTCTTGCCGAGGATTCGGAGTAATTTGGCCATATATCAAAGCACCTCGCTTTCTTCGCATTCTTCATTGATCGGGCAATCCTCGCAGATGCCGTCGCATACATAGTTGGTTGTGTCGGGTTCGGCTGTGATGACGATTCTTCCTTCTTCTGCCGTGAGCTGCACGAGATCACCGTCCGTGATGCCTGCTTCGACGAACAGCTCCACGGGGACGGAAAGCAGAACGCAGTCAATGCTCAATTTCGGATTTTGCATGAAATAATACACTCCTTTAATACTTTTTCGTAGTTGAATTCATTGTCCACTTCGCTGAACAGCGTGAGCTGCTTCGGCTTTTCTCGCTCTCGCTCATACAGATCGTAGTTGGCTATGAGAAGCTCCTTGAATTCCTTGCCTGCCTCATAACGCTGTGCCATCGAATGCGCCCTTGAAAAATCGAAAAACGAGAAGCCCTCGTAAAGCTGACGGATTTCGGGACAGTCGTTATAGGACAAGAGAAACTTTCCTTTGATGCCTGCAAGCGTATCCCGTAGGCGCACGTGATCCTCCCATCCGAAGCCTACCGCATACATATCCTCGGTGGAGTAGTAGGGCGGATCAGCATAGAAGAAGGCATCGGGGCGGTCGTAGTGCGTGATGAGGGTTTCAAAGTCCTGATTTTCGATCACTACATTTGCCATGCGATCTTCGAGTTCTCGGATGAGAGCGAACAGCCTGCGGATGTCGCAGGGCTGTGAGGCAAAGGATTTGCATCCGCTTGAATAGCTGTAGCGGAGCAGCTTTAAGAACATCGCGGCACGGCGCACGTCGTGATCCTCGGTGATACGCCTGCGTATCTCCGCAAGCTCCTTGGCTTCGGGCGGTGGGAACAGTATCTCAGTTAGCTGCAGTTCCTCGTTCATATACTTATCGTCAAAAGCTTCATGCTCAAAAAATCTCTTTATGGCTATGAAGTCCTCACGGGAGTTGAGGTTGCAGAAGCCGATCTCTCGGATCGTCGCCATCGTCCTCTCCTTCATGCATCGGAACAGATTGACGAGGTTACGGTCAAAATCGTTATACACCTCAAAGGGATGTATCTCCGGCTTACCGAGCAGTACGCTGCCCGAGCCCCCGAACACGTCGATAAATCTGCCGTATTTCGGCGGGAATACCGCATAGAGGATATGGAGGATCGAGGATTTGTTGCCCACCCTTGAAACGGGGGTTTTAATGGTGATCACCTCACTTTCGTGGGGTATCCATCGCTCCCGAAACAAAAAAAGACGGTATCAATCGTTTCGGGGCGATTGATACCGTCTTTGGGTTACTTACGCTGATAGAGTTGATTTCGGAGCTGTCGGATTTCGCGCTCATAGCGGTTGGATCGGTTGATCTGCACACAGCAAAGGACAACCGTGCCGATGCACCCGCCGATCAAGAGTCCGGCGAGAAACCAAAGTAATGTTGCCATATTGTTTTTTCCTTTCTGTCGGTTATTTCATCGTGAGGCGTTGGATGCCTCGGTCTTGCTCCAAGTCCTCGTCCTGATCTTCGGTCTGCTCTTGCTCGGTCTGCTGTTCCTCATAGGGGACAAGCTCATAAAGAGAACGCCCACGGGCAGAAACAACACCGTAATCGGTGGCTGTCGCTCCAAGCCGTGTGAGCAGTCGGTCGCCCTCATTTCTTGTGAGGAGCGTATCGAACCAATGGCTGTCCATACGAGAGTCCATGTGGCGGAGTATATATTCTCTGAAAAAGTCCGAGGAATCGTCCACCATATACGAATGCTCATATTGATGCAGATTTCTTGCGATGTCGAGAATATCCTCGATCTTGGAGGGTTCTTCAGCGGAGAGTACCGACTTGAATTTAACCTGATCGGCGGGTGTCATCTCTACCATCATCTCCGCAAGGCTGTTAAGCGAATCGAAGTCCTGCATATCCCCAAAGTGATCGGATTCGATCTGCGGGACGGAGGATTCAAAGGCGTAATATACACAGCTTCGGATATCGCTCATGCCGAGTTCGTCGGTAACCGCTTTGATCTCATCCTCGGTTGCGGGGAGCGAGAGCCATACCGTCTTGGAGTTCAGCTCGTCATCCTCATAGATAGGCGGATGGGTGACCTCCAAACGGAAAGCGTACCATGTGGACACGTCGCTCTGCGGGAGCTGCTGACCGTCATATACCTTGGGAAGCTCATATTCGCTTGCGATGATATAATGCCCATCGATAAATACGCCGCCGTCGCTTTGCTGTTGAAGCTGCCCGACCTTCATTTTATCAAGCAAATACAGCGATGCTTCGGGAACAGCTTCTACATCGGTTTGAATATCGTTTTCAATTACAAATTCTCCAAGATGTTGAGGGTTACCCACGTTTGATAGGATGGATACGTCATCAAGCCCATAGGTCAAGTTTATCAGATCCTTGGGACTGACAAGTTCATCCTCGCCCACCTTTAGAATCTTGGGAGATACTGCCCGAAGCACAAGCCGTTCATCCTCATTAAGACTGTCGAGCCTTTGAGCAAGGAAGTTCAGCTCATCGATTGTGGGAGAGTCCAACCGCCTGAATGGGAGCATAGGGATGGCTTCGCATTCGTAGATCGAATATTCATGATAGGTATCTGCATCGGTGATCCTCGCACGTTGGAAAGCATCCCGTATTTCGTGTTCCTCTGCGGGAAGTTCCAGTTCGGCATACAACCATTTTCCCGTATCGGGATGCTCGTTTGCTATTTCGAGCTTGATTTGCTTTGGCATTTCGGATATCACTCCTTTCTGACAATTCCGTACTCATCGGAGAGGCGTAAAATGCGTTTTCCGATGGCTGTGATCACGGGAACACTGACCGCATTGCCCGCCATCTTATATAGGTGTCCGTCCTTGAGGCCTGTTGCCTCGGCTCTTTGGAACTGCTCGTCCGTAAAGCCTTGGAGCCGCCAGCACTCGATTGGCATGAGCTTTCGGATGCGACCTCTGTGCCATACGCCGTGGCGATCTTGTGCCGTGATGGTGAACATCGGCTCGTCGGGTTCTTTGACGCGCCGTCCCTGCTGACGGACGGTTTCTCGGTCGGGCGTGAGGATCGCTCTCGGAGCTTCGTCCTCGATCAGCACAGCCGAGTGTTCGCCTCGGTGGTTGCTGACACCCGAATCTTGACGGGCGGTGATGCATCTTGCGTGATCGGTGATCACGGGATTGACATTCATGTCTATAAAATACAGTCCTGTCTTGCCGCCCCAACCTCCCGATCCAGCGCATTGGGTGCAGGCTATTCCGTCTGTTTCGTAGACGCGCTGTCCTTGCGGTCCGGGGATAAGTTGCTTGAGATCTTCCGCATCGCCGCAGGCGAGAGGAAATATTTGTCCGGCACATCTTGGTTCAAGATATCCGACAATATACAATCGCCTCCGTTGCTGTGGGACTCCGAAATGTTTGCTGTTATGCACACACCATTCGAGATGATACCCCATTTCAACAAGCGTGGAGAAGATGGTATCAAGCGTCCTGCCGCCGTCATGCGATAGCAAGCCGGGAACGTTTTCCAAAAATAAAAATGCAGGCCGTTTCGCTGCAATGATTCGGGCAACCTCAAAGATGAGAGTGCCTCGCATATCGTTGAATCCGAGCCGTTTTCCCGCAACGCTGAAGCTTTGGCAAGGAAATCCGGCACAGATAACGTCAAAGTCGGGCATGGTTTCGGGGTTGATTTTTCGTGCATCGTCACAATAAAATTCTCCTTTCGGTTGATAGATTGCGTTATACGCTTGGTTGGCGTGCCTGTCGATCTCACAATGACCGATGCATTCAAACCCGCCTACCGTTTCAAGACCGCTTCTGAATCCTCCGATCCCCGAAAACATATCAAAAAATCGGATACTCATGTGGCATCCGACCTTTGTCCGTTATTTTCTTATCACCTCACATTCTCATAACGGGGGTATTGTCCATATCCTCGCTGATTTCATCAAAATTGAACCTTACGCCTGCGTTTTGGAGTTCTCCCAAAATCTGATCCTGAATACCCTTGGCAATGTCAAAGCTGATCGGGGGCTTGCCATCCTCGTCGGGGATCATTTTTACACCGAGCCGTGAACAATAGCTCTTTACGAGATCCCAGCATTCTTCTTCAAGCTCGTCGAAATAACCGAGCGAGGAGCAATCCACGGGTTCGTCAGGGAGGACAATTTGGCAATCGTCGCCAAGGTTCACAACCTCATGTCCTTTGGCGATTTCTTCCTCTGCGATTTCATCCATTGTGAGCTTGCGAAACTTATCCTTATCGGGCATAATGGAGAGCGTTCTGCCGTTATCCCATTTCATATCGATGCCACCGTAGTCGCTAACATAGTTTACCGTACCGCGCATTCCAACAGGGACGGGAGCGTAGGGATCGTCCATGTGCAACAGCTCCAACCGTGTGCCAGGCGGATATATTTCAGTTAGTCTTTTGACATAGTCTGTCATTGTGTTACCTCCATATTGAATAATTCTTTCGGTGACCAATCGATGCTGAACTCTGACTCTCCGCGCTCATGGCAACGAGCTTCAAGAAAGTCGGGGCGGTCTTGCCTGCGTATCGTCATATAAGCGACTTCTTCGGGCGTTGCAATAAAATCTTCTCCTTCGCCATACGCATACGCATTGGCATGAACCTTGACTGTGCATTCCTCGTCAAGTTCATCCATGAATTCTTCAAACAGAGTCCAACCTTCGAGGTCATCGTATTGCTTTGGAATGCCTGCTACAAGGAATTCCGATTGTTTATCGCCTGCGGTTACGGTAACCGCAGAAAAAAGCACAGCCATATATTACATCCCTCCCATCATCTGACCGCCGTAATGCATTTCTTGGTCGGCGTACATTTCAATGTAACTTTCGACCTTTCCCTGAATACGCTCGAATTCGGAATCCGTAGGTTCGTATCCGAACCATTGTGCTTTTCCGTTGTCATCCCATATATGAGGCTTGCGATCTCTTGCCGCGCCCTTGAGTCCAATAATTTCATGGAACATAAAGGTTTGGCTGTCCACAAGTCCTTCCTTGCGGTTTATGATCGAGAGCTTGAGACCTTCATATTGTCCTGAAACTCTCGCCGCCACAAACTCGACCTTGGCTCGAAGATCACCACCGATATCGCTGATCATCGCCTTTCCCGCAAACACGGTATCGGCGGAGAGTAGTTCGGATTCTCCGAAAATCCTTTGCATTTGTCTTTCATAAAAATTCGTCATGTTTTACCCTCCGAATCTCATGCCGGGGAGTTGCGACAGGTATTCTTCGAACTCATCCTCGGTGTGAAGGAAATAGTCATCTCCGCTATGCCAATAAGACACATAGAGATCGCCCTCGTCAACGGGGATTTCTCTTTGCTCGAAGCCCTCGCCAAGACCGTCGCTGTTCTGACCGCTGATTGCATCACGGAGACGTTCCGTTTCATCGGGAGTGAGCGCTTCGGTGAGGTAGCAATCGATCTTTCCGTAAAGAGTGCCACAGTGTTCCTCCACACCCCATTCTGCAAACACGAGCTTATCCTTGATGTCTGCGTGGTCACCGACATATTCAGCCATGTTGATCTCGGTCGATTGCTCTTTGGCAATGGCTTCTTCAATGGCATCAGCGTTGGTGTTTATGATATAGCTGTCAGCTTCGTAGTAGTCGCCATCGTGGTCGGAGAGATTGCCGGTCAACGGGCAGAAGAAGGACATCTGTGTGCCTGCAAGGTTTTTCAGCATTTCCTTGATATCTCCATACAGTTCCTCTGTGGTATCGTATTGTTCATGGAGAAGATTTGCTTCAAGGTCATCCCGAAGTTCCTCTCGAACCCCCGATACCGATTCGTCGATTACGCGCACATCGTAGAGACTATCGGAGTCGGAAAGGATTCGGAGGAGACTGTTGCCGACATCGCTGTCTGCGTGAAGCCTGATGGGAGAGTTCTCGTCCTTCATTTCTTTGACTCGCAGGGCAAAAATCGAGTTTATCAGCCCATATTCCTTGGCTTTCTCGAACATTTGATTAAACTCGGTAACCATATCATAGGTTTCCGTTGCTTGGGTGTTGGGGTGGGTGATTGTTAATTTGAGCATTCGTCTTTCTCCTTATTTGAATTGAATTGCGCCGAGTCCGTATCGGCGGATTGTCATTGCGTTGCAGATCACACCGAAGAGCTTCGGGGGAATGAGATCGCTGTCGGCAAGGTCGCTGATTGTGAGGTGCTTTGTTCCGAGGGCGAGATCCTTGGCACAGCAGAACAAGGCATATCCCGCTTCGGTGGTATTACTGATGCGGATGCGGTCGTATGCGATCTCGCATCGGTCAACATATCGGCTCACCTGATTCCACAGCCGTCCGTCTGCGGTGAAGAGATAGACCGCCGCCATGAGCGCGTCATCCTTTTTGTTCATCTTCCTGACTACCTCGGTAAAAACTTCTTTGTGCTTATCGTTTTTGAATTGCATGGTATTTTCCTCGCTTTCTCTGATATGGTGGCGGAGCCGCAACTGAAAAGCAAAATGGTTCACGGGGGAGAGTGCTTCGAGCAGAGCTTCTTTGATCGGTACTGCGCCAGCGGTGATGCGTTCCTTCATATATGGGCATTTGCCCTCGGTGCATCCGATTCCTTTCTGCCAGTGCAGACAGTATCTGCAATCGCAGTCCTTGGCGGTGTACTCGAACTTGTTGAAAACGAATACGCCGTATCCTCTCGGACGGAAGTTCGGGATGCGAGTCATCAGCCTTTCAAGTTCTCGGTCGGTGTAGGTAATGGTAAGCAACATGGTTTCATCTCCTTTTTCTTTGAAATAAAAAAAGCCGATATCTTTTTACGGATACCGGCTAATGGGAATAAAAAAAGCGCATAGGATTTCTTTGTTTCCTATGCGCCGTTTTGACAATTATTTAGTTGTGCGAGAGTTCAAATCCCTGAACTGTGGGGAAATAGCGATTTTATATCTTCATTTTTGTATCTCAATATTTCGCCCCTGAAAAACGAAAAAAGCCTTGAAAATCAAGGCTTTTTTGTGGCGATATCTTTTTTATCGCCCTTTGATGGCTGGGGCACAGGGATTCGAACCCCGGAAATGTCAGAGTCAGAGTCTGATGCCTTACCGCTTGGCGATGCCCCAAAATATTCCATTGGTCTTGACGACCTATGTATTATATCAAAAAGAAATCGGTTTGTCAATAGCTTTTTCAAAAAAATTTAAAAATCTTTTCCGACTCCTCTCTGATTATCCCCCAAAAATCCAACCCGTATGCTCCAAAACAGTTAAATTTGTTAAAATTCATCACCAAAACCGCGGCAAAACAAGCCTCCTCAGGCATAAATCTGCTACAATTTATCATAAATTTACATTTACATTATTTTTTCGTTACATTTTAAAGTTCAAATATGATAGAATAAAAAATGGGTGTATCTGCACCCTCACAAAAACAGTCAATTAAACCTTACCCCAAAAAACGAAAGGACGTAACAATGGGACTTTTTGAAATCTTGGAGCTGGTCTGCGGTCTTGCCCTTTTCCTCTACGGAATGGACGTAATGGGCAATGCGCTCAAAAAGAGCGCGGGACGCAAGCTCAAAACCATCTTAGGCAACCTGACCTCAAGCAAGCTCAAGGGCTTCCTGCTCGGTCTCGGTGTCACGGCAATAATCCAGTCCTCCTCCGCTACGACCGTAATGGTCGTCGGCTTTGTAAACTCGGGAACGATGCTGCTCTCCCAGGCAATAAGCGTCATTCTCGGAGCAAATCTGGGCACCGCCGTCACCGCATGGCTTACAGCGCTGAACAGCCTCGGAAACACCGAAGCCCTGTCCGCGATAGCCTTCCTCGACTACCTCACCCCTGACTTCTGGATGCCCATTCTCGCTATCATCGGAATAGCATTCATAATGTTCTCAAAAAGAGACAGGCAGAAGGACGTCGGTACGATCCTCGTAGGCTTCGCAGTACTTATGGTAGGTATGAGCACCATGTCGGGCGCGGTCACAGGACTTAAGAACGACCCCGAGTTTGCAAGAATACTCACCATCTTCTCCAACCCCATAATCGGTGTTATTGTCGGTGCCGTCCTCACCGCGATAGTTCAGTCCTCCTCCGCATCGATCGGTATCCTTCAGGCGCTTTCGGTAACGGGAGGCATCAGCTTCGGTATGGCGATCCCGATCGTCCTCGGTCAGAACATCGGTACCTGCGTAACCGCAATGCTCTCCGCACTCGGCGCAAACAAGAACGGTAAGAGAACGGCAGTTGCCCACCTCTTCTTCAACGTCATCGGCGTGGTCTTCTGGCTCTCGATGTACTACCTTGTCGGCTGGATACTCAACCTCGTCGGCGTATTTGACCTCTTCAAGCTTGCCGAGGCAACTATCGATCCCTTCGGTATCGCGATCGTGCATACCGTATTCAAAATCCTCGCTATCGCGCTTATGTGGCCCTTCACCAAGCTTCTCGAAAAGCTCGCGTGCGCTATCGTCAAGGGCGACGACAAGAAGGGCGACGAATACACCTCTATGCTTGACGAGCGTCTTCTCGACACTCCCTCGGTCGCACTCGACCGTTGCCGTGTCGTAGCTGCTCACATGGCAGAGCTTTCGATCAAGCCCCTCGAAAACGCTATAACCCTGCTTGAAGAATACGATCCCAAGGCCGCGCAGGCAATACGCGATGCCGAGGACAAGGTCGATATTTACGAGGACGCGCTCGGCTCTTACCTCGTCAAGCTCGCCTCTCGCAGCATGTCGGAGGAAGACAGCGCGGAGATAACCAAGCTTCTTCACATGATAGGCGACCTCGAGCGAATCTCCGACCACTCGGTCAACCTCGTCGAGTCCGCAGAGGAGATCAAGGACAAAAACATCTCCTTCTCCGAGCAGGCAGTGCGTGAGCTTAAAACCATGTATAGCGCTCTCGAGGAGATCAGTGAAATGACCGTCAGAGCGTTTGTCGACAACGATATGGACTGTGCCCTTTCGGTAGAGCCTCTCGAGGAGGTAGTCGACGACCTCAAGGATCAGATCAGGATCAATCACGTCATCCGCGTGCAAAAGAGCCAGTGCACGATCGAGCACGGCTTCATCCTCTCGGATATCCTCACCAACCTCGAGCGAGTATCCGACCACTGCTCCAACATCGCGGGATGCCTCATCGAGATCTCGCGTCACCACGAAGCGCTCGACCTGCACAATTACCTGCACGAGCTCAAGGAGGCAGAGGGCACTCACTTCAACGAGCAATACAAAAAATATTCGGAAAAGTATTCTATTAAATCCGATATCTAAAAGAACAAAAAACGCTTGCGGAGCTCCGCAAGCGTTTTTCTTATATAAATTTATCCAAAGCCTCGCGTCTTATGACCCGATAGCTCGGCTTTTCGCTTTCTCTGTAAGCATCACTGTGGTGAACCGCAGGCATTCCCGCCTCCGCATATCTTTCAAGAAAGCTGCGCCACTCGTCAAGCGAAAAATTCAGCTCAAGTCCGCCAAAGCAAGCCTCGGCATCGTCAAGATAGACACGAAGCCGCTCCTTGTCGCCAACCTTCACACCCGCCGACTCGGCAAAAGCGTCAAACAAAGCCTCCCTCGGCAATCCGCGCGCCTTCCAGACGCCAAGATCGACCCTGCAAAGCTCGTCGGTCAAAAATTCGACCAAATCCCCTTGCCTTTCTTCAACCCTCTCGAATTCCGCGTCAAAATACCGTCTCGCCGCCTCAATATCAACAAGCAGATGCTCCGCACCCAGCGCCGCCTGATAGCAAAACTTTACCGCGTCCTGCGGCAAAAGACTTGGATGCTTTTTCGCGTGCAGAACAAAATATTCCTTAAAATCCATAAAATCTCCAACCAAAAGCCGCCCGAGAACGTTATTTCTTAACCACTCGGCACTTCTCAATTCCATAGTATTTAAAGCAAGCAATCGCGTGCTCGTCTATCCTCTCACCGCAAACAACGATCGGTATCGCAGGAGGACATGAGACCGTTGCCGAGGCAAGCACCTCGCCGCAGGCATCCTCAACCGCAACCTCTCTCGAGGATGACATCAAAGCCTGCCTTACCGACATAACCCTTTCCGCACAAGGCGCACTCGGCGCCCCTTCGGTTATCTCTCCCCTTCTTTCGATCGAGCAGAGCGTGTCTGCAAGCGCCCGTATGCCGCCCCTGTCGATCTCGGGCGTGAACATCATAACCACGTAGTCGGGGTCGGAAAACTCACAAACAAATCCCTTTTCCCAAAGTAGCCTTGCCACCTCGTGACCGTAATAACCGTATCCCTTCGTCGCAACAGTCAGCTTCGCCAGCTCATCACCGACGACGGAAAAGCCTTTTTCCTCAAGTCTTTTTTTGAGATCCGCAACCTCATAGCAAAGCGCGGCAAGTCTCTCTCTGTATCCGTCACAAATATACAAATTCGCCATATCAAGCGACTGTAATATCAGATAAGAAGGGCTTGTCGAAGCAAAAAGCTGCATCGCATGCTCCGCCATCTCTGCAAACAGCGCGGGGGCACGATTGGAAATATGCAAATACGCTCCTCCCGTCAGCACGGGCAGAGTCTTGTGCGCCGAATCACAGCAAATATCCGCACCGAGATCGATCGGATGGCGCGACTCGGGCAAAAATTTCAAATACGCGCCGTGCGCGTTGTCAACCGCCAAAATAACACCGTGTCTATGGCAGACCTCCGCCAATCCGCGCACGTCCGCCTCGTTACCGAGATAATCAGGGCTCGTAATATAGACCGCAACCGGCTTTTCCTTCATTCCCGAGAGCTTTTCTTCAAGAGCCTCCGCGCTCACGCGGCAGCTCACAATGCCACCTTCATCCGAGGAAAACATCCACTCAACGTGCGCATCGACAAGTGCCAAAGCCGACAAAAAGGCTTTATGCGCGTTTCTGGCAGACAATATCAGCGGCTCCCTGCCAAGCTCCCTCGCCAGCATAGCGCACAGATATACCGTCGCGCGAATGCAAAGCGATGAGCCCTCGGTGGAATAAAGCGTCTTTTTCGTACCGAAAAGCCGACCTGCATTAAGCTCGCTCTCAGCAATAATGCCCTCCCCATCGGAGTAAAGCACATCCGCGCCCTCCACCTCGGTTATGTCTCTCTGCTCAACACCGAGAAAGCAAGCTCCCTTGTGCCCGGGCATATGTAAACGAAGAGCGCCGTCGGCGCAGTATTTTTTTACAAAATCACAAATAGGAGCTTTCATAAAAACAACCTCGCACAAACGGCGTTCCTTTCAGATATATCAATTTTCTTCTTCGTCAAGAGTCTTTGCGACCTCAAGCATGATAGCACATTCCATTCTCTTCTTGAAGAGCTCGCAGCCGTACTTATAAACTCCGCGCACCGAGCCGGTCGAATGGTAAGCGTTCGCCGCACAGCCGCCCGAGCAGTAAAGCCTTGCCCAGCAATCGCGGCACTCGGGACGCGAGTAGACGTTGCAGGATGCAAAATCGCACTGTGCTTCGTGATTGGTAACGCCGTCCCAGACGTTTCCGAGCTTAAATTTCTCCTCGCCAACGAACTGGTGGCAGGGATAAAGATCGCCCCACGGCGTGACCGCCATATATTCGGTTCCCGATCCACATCCCGAAATACGCTTGTAAATACAAGGACCGCCCTTGAGATCGATCATATAGTGATAGAATGTAAAGGGCTTGCCCTCTCTGTGTCGCTTGAGCATAAGCTCGGCAAGCTTTTCGTACTGATCGAGCACGATCGGCAGATCCTCACGCGTCAGTGCGGAGGGATCGCCCTCTGCGGCAACGACGGGCTCCATAGAAAGCTCGTTGAAGCCAAGCTCCAGCATCTTCTCAATATCCTTCAAAAAATCGGGATTTGCGTGTGTAAACGTGCCGCGCATGTAATAATCCTTGCCACCGCGCGCCTCAACAAGCTTCTGGAACTTGGGAACGATCTTCTCCCAGCTTCCATTTCCCGCATAGTCGACACGGTAGCGGTCGTGGACCTCTTTTCTTCCGTCGAGACTGAGCACGACGTTCGAGCATTCCCTGTTCGCAAAATCGATCACGTCGTCGTCGATCAGAACGCCGTTGGTCGTCAACGTAAAGCGGAAATTCTTGCCTGCCTCCTTCTCGATCGAGCGCGCGTAAGCAACAAGCTCTTTGACCACGTCAAAGTTCATCAAGGGCTCGCCGCCGAAGAAGTCGACCTCCAGATTGTGTCTTCCCTTCGAGTTTTCGACAAGAAAATCAAGCGCTCTCTTTCCGACCTCAAAGCTCATCAGAGCTCTGTCGCCGTGATATTTTCCCTGACTTGCAAAGCAATACGAGCAGTTTAGATTGCAGGTGTGCGCGATGTGCAGACAAAGCGCCTTGACAACACCCGCGCTCTTTTCCTTGAGCTTGCCCGCCATCGACTCAAAATTGTCAGGAGAAAAGAGCTTGCCCTCTCCCTTCAATGCCTCAATGTCCTCAAAGCAGCCCTCAAGCTCCTCGCGCGTGACCGTCTCATCGGAGGCGTACTTTTCAAGCATAGCCGAGATGATTTCTTCCTTCGGGTAGCTTTCATAAGCCTCGATAACGTCGTATACTACGTCATCTACCACGTGCACCGAGCCCGAGCAGATGTCAAGCACGATATTCAGCCCACCCAATTTATAACAATGTACCATATTTAGTAACTCCAAATCAAAATCTTATAAAACAGTGCTATGGGGGAAGGATTGCCTTCCCCCATAAAAATCTTAAGAATTCACGAAATCGATAAAAATTCGCGCAGGCAAGGCGCTTGCCGATAGGCAAGCGGTCAGCAAGCCATAGCTGCGTATCGCACCGCAGCAAGCAAGGCGAAGGGCTTACTCAACGTAAGTCGAGCCGCTTGCGAGGAGCAACGAAGCATACGCGGATTTTTAGAAGGTCGAATTACTTCTTATTCTCGCACTGCTGATTAGCAATACCGCAAGAGGTCTTGCAAGCAGACTGGCAAGAGGTCTGGCACTCGCCACAGCCACCGTTCTTCGCGGTCTCGCAAAGATTCTTTGTATCAAGTGTCTTAATACGCTTCATAGCATTTATCCTCCGATAAATTAGATTTACGGATACATTATATCACAGACTTACGCATAAGTCAATAAGATAAAGATAAATTTCTAAAATTTCTTCACATCAATTACCACTCAACTGTCTCGAGTAACGGATTAAGTTCCTCGGGATATGCCCCATCCTTCGAGGCGATAAACATATCCAAATGATCCGTCGGCATTATTGCCAGATCGCCGTTTTCGATTACAAAAACGGGATGCAATTCGTACCTTAACGCTTTCATAAAAGCTCTTCTGGTGATTTTTTTGCTGTCAGTCAAAATAACCCTGTCAGATTTTGAGACAGAATACAATATGTCAAAACGGTTTACCCTGCAAGGAGCATCCTCGCTTGATGCAATATAAAGCCCAGATCCGCCCGTCTTGTTTATATACTTCCAAAAGCAGTCAAATAGAACGCTCGCATTGCGGCGAAAGGCCTCCCTTTGCGCGCGTGATGATCTATAATCATACCGTTGCACCGACCCCTGATCCTTGAAGCGTATAATTATTCCGTTATTTTTGTACGTCATCTCGGAAAAATTGATCTGATCACAGATCTTTTTTGCAGAAGAAGATATAATCTTAACCATAACGGCCTCCATTCGTCACATATCAAATCATTGTGCCTCTGTTGACTTATTATAACACAGTTTCCCACATGTGTCAAGCGCTCACATTTTAATATGAAAAGGAATGTCAGCGAGTTGACAAACCCTCCGTCTTATGTTAAAATTAAAGCAGTAAACTCAAAGGGGATAAAATATGACCAACAAAACCAAACTCTCCCGCCGCTTCTGGCTCTCATTGGCTCTCTTCGGACTGATGGGACAGATCGCGTGGGTCGTTGAGAATATGTATCTCAACGTCTTTATGTATAAGATGTTCAACGCCTCGGCGGCGGACATATCTAATATGGTCTCTGCAAGCGCGATAGCAGCGACTCTGACCACAGTGCTCGTCGGAGCTTTATCCGACAAGCTCGGCAAGCGCAAGGTGCTCATCTGCGGAGGATATATTCTCTGGGGACTCTCGATCTTCGCGTTCGCTCTGCTCAAGGTAGACCTGCTCGAGAGCATTTTCCCCACGGTCAGCGGCGCGGCGCTCGGCATCACCCTGACGGTCGTGCTCGACTGCGTAATGACCTTTTTCGGCTCGTCGGCAAACGATGCGGCGTTCAACGCCTGGCTGACCGACAGCACCGACAACACCAACCGCGGCAGCGCGGAGGGCATCAACGCGATGATGCCTCTCGTGGCAATACTCGCCGTGTTCGGCGGCTTTATGGCGTTCGACCTGAACAAAAGTGAAAGCTGGACGCTCATCTTCGCGATAATCGGCGCGGCAACCGTCGCCATCGGAATCCTCGGCATCTTCATAATCGAGGAAAAGAAGGTCAAGCCCTCCGAGACGGGATATCTCAAAAACGTGATCTATGGCTTCCGCCCATCAACCGTCAAGGCAAATCCGAGCTTTTATTTCTACCTCGCCGCATTCATAATCTTCAACATTTCAATACAGATATTTATGCCCTACCTCATCATATACTACGAGGTATCGCTCGCTATGACAAACTACGTTCTGATAATGGCGCCCGCCATCATCATTGCCTCTGTCGTCACGGCGTTCTGGGGCAGAGTATACGACAAAAAGGGCTTTTCGCTGACCTGCTTCTTTTCTCTGCTCTGGCTGTCGGTCGGATATATCGTGCTCTTCCTTTTCCGTCAGACAGTGCCCGTATTCATCGGCTCGCTCTTTATGATGTGCGGATACCTCGCAGGAATGGCGGTGTTCGGCGCAAAGATCCGCGACCTGACCCCCGAGGATAAGGCGGGACGGCTTCAAGGCGTAAGAATATTCTCACAGGTGCTCGTTCCCGGCGTAGTCGGACCCTTTATCGGTAAAACAATACTTTCAAACGCCGAAAAGATAGTCAACAACGACGGCACCGAGTCCTTCGTGCCCAATGCAAACATCTTCCTCGGTGCGCTGATCCCGATAATCCTGCTTGCGCTCATTCTCCTGCTAACGAAAAAGAAGCCCACGCTCAAAACCGACCTGAAAACACCCTTTGAGGACGACGAAGCAAGCAGCTGGACCGAGCACCCCCATCCGCAGATGAAAAGAGACGGCTATATGTCGCTCTGCGGCGATTGGCAGCTCTCCGTGCTCAAAAAAAGCAACAAAACCGACCTTGGCACCGTCAAGGTCCCCTTTCCCCCCGAATCAAGACTTTCGGGCATCGACCGAGAGCTGAAAAAGGGCGAAAAATACGTATACCGTAAAAGCTTCTCGCTGCCCGAGAATATGCAGGGCAAAAGAACGATCATCCACTTTGAAGCGGTCGATCAGGTCGCCGAGGTCAGCCTTAACGGAGAGCTCGTCGGCAGACACATCGGTGGCTATCTCCCCTTCTCGTTCGACATAACAAATCACCTGTGCAACGACGAAAATACACTCACCGTCTCCGTCACGGACAGTCTTGACAAGGATCAGGCGTGGGGCAAGCAAAGAAAAAAGCGCGGAGGTATGTGGTACACCGCAATAAGCGGCATCTGGCAGGCTGTCTGGCTCGAGTCCGTGCCCGAAAATTATATCCGCTCGCTCAAAATAACCCCAACGCTCGATAGCGTAACGATCGAGACCGAGGGCGGCGAGGACGAAAAGCTCCTGACACTCAAAGACTCCGGCAAATCCTACAAATTCAGCGGCAACAAGGCAACTATTGAGATCGATTCCCCTCGCCTCTGGTCACCCGAGGACCCCTACCTCTACGAATTCACTCTCGAATGCGGAAGCGACCGCATAGACTCCTACTTCGCGCTCCGCACCGTCACGATCGAAAGGATCAAGGACAAAAGCTATATCTGCCTTAACAACAAGCCCTATTTCTTCCACGGACTTCTCGACCAGGGCTACTTCAGCGACGGAATATACACCCCCGCCACCCCCAAGGGCCTTGAAAACGACGTTTTAGAAATGAAAAAGCTCGGCTTCAATATGCTCCGCAAGCACATAAAGATCGAGCACCCACTCTTTTACCACTACTGTGACAAGCATGGAATGATTGTTTTTCAAGATATGGTCAACAGCGGCGGCTATAGCTTCCTGCTCGACACCGCCCTCCCTACCGTAGGCTTCAAAAAGGGTCTTAACCGCCCCGCGCCGAAAGGTCGCCGTCAAATTTTCGAAGAAAACAGCGCCAAGACGGTCAGCCTGCTCTACAATCACCCCTCGGTCTGCTATTATACGATCTTCAACGAGGGCTGGGGACAGTTTAACGCCGACAGAAACTACAAGCGCCTCAAAGCGCTTGACCCAACAAGAATATGGGATGCAACGTCGGGTTGGTTTATCGAAAAGGAAAGCGACGTTGTCAGCGAGCACGTCTATTTCAAAAAGCTCGACCTTAAGCCCAACCCCGACCGCCCCCTCGTGCTTTCGGAATTCGGCGGCTATGCCTACAAGATAGCCGATCACTCCTTCAATCTCGATAAGACCTACGGCTATTCGATGCTCTCTGACAGAGAAGGCTTCGCCTCGGCACTTGAGAACCTCTATCGTAACGAGGTGATCCCGATGATAGAGCGCGGACTCTCTGCCACAGTCTACACACAGGTAAGCGACGTCGAGGACGAGACCAACGGACTGCTCACCTACGACCGCCAACACCTCAAGGTCGACCCCATCAGAATGAAAGCTCTTTCAGACGAGCTTTTCTCTGCCTTCAACTCACAATTTAATAAATAAAACGTCAAAAAGCCTCGGTCTCCGAGGCTTTTTGCAACTATAGGTTGTCGCATTATAAATATATATAAATTATATTGACTTTTAAACAGAAATGTGTTAGAATTAGATTTAATAGCTTTATTTTTTGAACACAGACAGGAGGGATTGATTTGATATTCGGAAAGCACATCAACCGATATTATCTCAAGTACTTACCAATGCTGCTGCTCGGCGCACTTGCGCTGGTCCTCGTGGACTATATGCAGCTGGTAATCCCGGAGCTTTACGGAGCCGTCATCGAGGGAATCGAATCAGGCTACGTAGTTGATTCCGCTACCGACATCGCGTATGATTTCAATTTGAATTACGTATTAGACCAAATTTGCAGACCTATGCTCTTCGTCATCCTCTCGCTCGTATTCGGCAGATTTTTATGGCGAGTCTGCTTCTTCGGAGCAGGCATCAAGCTTGAGACAGACCTCAGAGACAGAATGTTCGATCGCTGCAAGGACCTCTCCCAGCAGTATTATCAGGTCAACAAGGTCGGAAATATGATGTCCTTCTTCACCAACGACCTGGACACCGTGCAGGAGTGCTTCGGCTGGGGTATTATGATGTTCTTCGATGCCGTCGTTCTCGGCGTCCTCGCAATCATAAAAATGCTGAAAATGAACCATGTCCTCGCACTTCTCTGCATGATCCCCATGGTGCTGCTTCTCGTCTGCTCGCTTATCGTGGGCAGATATATGAGCAAAAAATGGGAAAAGAGACAGGAGGCGTTCTCTATGCTCTCCGATTTCTCGCAGGAGACCTTCGCGGGAATCGCAGTCGTCAAGGCATTCGTGAAGGAAGCTCACGAGCTGCTCGAATTCAAGAAGCTCAGTAAGAACAATGAGAACAGAAACGTAGAGTATACAAGGCTCTCCGTGCTCCTTCACGTTGCGCTCACACTGCTTATAGAGTCGGTAGTCTGCGTTATCCTCGGCTACGGCGGATATCTGGTGCACACCGAGACCTTCAAGGCGGCACAGCTCGTAGAGTTTATCGGATACTTCAACGCGATCATCTGGCCCATCATGGCGGTCTCCGAGCTTATCGGAATGCACGCACAAGGCAAGGCGTCGCTAAACCGTATCAGTGAGCTGCTCGACTCCACCCCCGACGTCTTCGACAAGCCCGACGTAGAGGATATGAGCGAGATCCGCGGCGATATCGAATTCAAAAACCTCACCTTCCGCTATCCCGACGGCGAGTTTGACGTGCTTCGCAACGTCAGCTTCTCGGTCAAGGCAGGCGAAAACGTGGGAATTATCGGACGCACGGGCTCGGGCAAGACCACCATCGTCGATCTTATCCTCCGCACCTACAACGTGCCCGAGGGAACGGTATTCATCGACGGAAAGGACGTCAATTCGATCCCGATCAAGACCGTACGCGCAAGCGCGGCATACGTGCCGCAGGACAACTTCCTGTTCAGTGACACCATAGAAAACAACATCAGCTTCGCCACAGACGGCGGCGATTTTGATCAGGTCGTGCACGCCGCCGAAATGGCAGACGTTCACAGCAATATATCCGAATTTCCTCTGCAATATAAGAGCGTCCTCGGCGAGCGCGGCGTTACCGTCTCGGGCGGACAAAAGCAAAGGATCTCCATCGCCCGCGCTCTTATGAAAAACGCCCCCATCCTCATTCTCGACGACTCGGTCTCCGCGGTCGACGTCAAGACCGAAAAGGCAATACTCGGCAACCTCCGCGAGATCAGAGGCGGCAAGACCACCCTTCTTATCGCTCACCGAGTAAGCACGATCGAGCAGATGGACAAAATAATCTTCGTCGAGGACGGCGAGATCGCCGCAGTCGGCAAATACGGCGAGCTTTACGAGACCTGCCCCGAATTCAAGAATCTTGTCGATCTCCAAAAGCTCGACGGCGAGGAAAACGAGAGCTCAAACGGCGAAAGCGAGGTGGACGTAAATGTATAATATTTATCCCATACTCATCGTCGGCGCAATAATCGGCGCATTCGCAACAATATTTATCATAGCCTTCGCCACAATGAAGGACAAAAAGGAAGCTATCGGCTTTGAGCGCGATATGAAGGACTCGGTCATAATCAAGAGACTTCTGAAATACGCAAAGCCCTATTGGCCGCAATTCCTTTTGGTGCTCGTGCTTATGATCTTCTCGATCGCCCACGAGATAATATCTCCTCTTATTATGGGTGATCTCATCGAGATGGTCGGCGGCGGAAGCTTCGAGCTCTCCGATCTGTATATTCGCATAATTGCCTATGCAACTATACTGATAGTTTCGCTGATAAGCACATATTTTCAGTCGATCATACTGCAAAAGACGGGACAGCGCATAGTCTCCAACATCCGTGAGGACCTTTTCGCACACATCGAGAGCCTTTCTCACGATCAGCTCAATAAGATCCCCGTCGGCACGCTGGTCACAAGAGTCACGAACGACACCAACGCTATCTCGATAACCTTTACGAACATCTTAGTAAACCTTGTCAAAAACGTCTTCATCATCTTCGGTGTTCTCGGTGCGATGCTCCTGCTCAACTATATGCTGACGCTCGTAGTTCTCTGCTTCGTGCCCTTCGTCGTGCTCTTCACCGTGATCTTCCGTAAATTCTCGCGCCGCGCTCACCGTCAGGTAAAGGACGGCACGACCGACATCAATATCTTCCTCTCCGAAAACCTTTCGGGAATGAAAATCATTCAGATCTTCAACCGCGAGGAGCACAAAAAGGAAGAATTCCAGAAGAAAAACCGAAAGCTCGGCAAGGCAAAGATGGATCAGATGTTTGTCTTCGGTATATTCAGACCTATGGTCTATATGCTCTACATCTCCTCTATCCTGTGCCTGTTCTACTTCGGCGCAAGAGGCAAGCTCGAGGGCTGGGAATTTCTCGGTCAGGCGATAGAGGTCAACGTGATAGTTGCCTTCTATCAGTACATCAATAAATTCTTCAACCCCATCCAGAACCTCGCCGAGCAGTTTAACCGTCTGCAAGCGACCTTCGCTTCCTCGGAAAAGATCTATAAAATATTTGACATCGTACCCGAGGTAGTGGACGAGCCCGATGCTATCGAGCTTGACGTCGTCAAGGGTGACATCGAGTTCAGAAACGTATGGTTCTCCTACCTGCCTGACGAGTGGGTGCTCAAGGACGTGTCCTTCAAGGTCAACGCGGGCGACACCGTCGCCTTCGTCGGCTCGACCGGCTCGGGCAAGACCACCATCCTCTCTCTGATCTGCCGAAACTACGACATTCAGAAGGGCGAGATCCTCATCGACGGAATCAATATAAAGAAGATCAAAATAAGCTCCCTGCGCCGCCACTTCGGTCAGATGCTTCAGGATGTCTTCCTCTTTGCAGGTACGATCCGCTCCAATATCGCGCTCGGACTTGAAAACGTCACCGACAGCGAGATTGAGGCGGCGTGCAAGTACGTCAACGCTGACAGCTTCATAAACAAGCTCTCGGGAGGACTTGATGAGGTCGTAAGAGAGCGCGGAAACAACTTCTCAGCAGGTCAGCGACAGCTCATCAGCTTCGCCAGAACGATAATTCATAAGCCCTCCGTCATGATTCTTGATGAGGCGACCGCGAATATCGACACCGAGACCGAGGTGCTCATTCAGGATTCGCTCGAAAAGATGATGAACATCGGAACTATGCTTATGGTCGCTCACCGTCTTTCCACCATTCAGCACGCGGACAATATCATCGTGCTCTCTCACGGAAGGATTCTCGAGCAAGGAACTCATAACTCTCTGCTCCAAAATAAAGGTCATTATTACCGCCTCTACACCCTGCAATATCACAAGGAGCAGCTCGGCGGGAAATAACTCATGAATAAAATAAATGTAAATTCAAAGAAATTACCCCTTAACCTTTGGAGTAAGGGCTTCTGGAGGGCGGCGTTGGCACTTGCCCTGCCCATAGCCTTTCAGAATATGCTGGCATCCTCCTTCAGCCTGGTCGATACCTTAATGGTCAGTCAGCTTGGCACAATATCGCTGTCCTCGGTCAATATGGCAGGACAGTGGAGCTGGCTTTTCAGCATGGTCATCTTCGGAATCACGTCGGGAGCGTCGGTTTTCGCCTCTCAGTACTGGGGCGAGAAAAACGTCAGCGGAATACACAAGATCCAAGGAATATCGATCATCTCCGCGCTTTTCATCTCCCTTATATTTACCCTCGTGGCGCTGATAACGCCCGAGTGGGTGATCTCACTCTTCAACGATGACCCCGACGTAATAGCGACGGGCTCTGAATATCTGCGCTTCGCCTGCATCTCCTTCCCCGCGATCGCGCTTACTCAGGTGTTTGGCGCGATACTGCGCGCGGTCGAGCGTCCTATGCTGCCGACCTTTACCACGGGATTTTCCGCCGCACTGAACGCCTGCCTCAACTACCTGCTCATTTTCCCCGCAGGAATGGGTGTCAGGGGCGCGGCGATCGCCACGGCTATCTCGTCGTGGATCTCCCCATTGATCATCATCGCAGTATCCCTGATACAGAAGAACATCCTGATCGCGCCGCTTCGCGAGGTGTTCGCCTTTGACCGTAAAACCATCGGCCAATTTTTCAGAAAAGCGTCTCCCGTCATCGCAAACGAATCAATGTGGGGACTCGGCACCACGGTGTATAACATGATATTCGCCAACATCGGATATGAGGAATACGCCGCCATCGCCATAGTAAAAACCTTTGAAAACTTCGCCTTCTGCTTTTTCATCGGAATCTGCACCGCCTGCTGCGTTATGGTGGGTAAATCGGTCGGTGCGGGACAGATCAGAGAAGGCATCCGCGATTCAAAGCGATTTCTTATCATCATGCCCATCGTTTCGATCATTGTCGGTGCGATAATGATCTTAGCAAGAGATCCGCTGATCTCCTTGTTCAATATGGGCAACAATATCTCTCAGTACTCTCTGGACCTTGCTGGCAAGATCGTTATCATCGTCAGTGTCTGGTCGGCGGTGAGAAACATCCCCTATATCACCGTTGTAGGCATATTCCGATCGGGCGGAGACACCACGATGGGAACGATCATAGAGCTTGTCGTTCTCTGGTGCTTCTCAGTGCCGATGACCTTCATAGCCGCAACCGTGTGGAAGCTTCCCTTCCTTGCGGTATATGCGATAATGTATCTCTGCGAGGATATCCCAAAATCGATATTCTTCTTAATATATTGGCGCTCCGGCAAATGGATCCGTCCCGTCACCGAGGCAGGTGTAAAGGGACTGCAAGAATTTTCACAGTAAAAATCAAAAGAGGCAAGCCTTGTGGCTTGCCTCTTTCTTTTTATAAACAGATCAAAACATCGCTCCGAGTATCATTGCGATCACTCCGCAGCCCGTGCAGATAAGATCGCTTGCCTTGAGCTTGAAGCTTCGGCGGTAGACGATATATCCGATCACCATCGCAATAAGGATCAGAACAGTCATAAAATCAAGTGAATCGAACATCGTAAGAAGCGAATAGCCGTAAAGCGGAATAAGCAGCTTGTATCCAAATATCGAGCTCGAGATCTCGCCCGCCTTCTCCGCGCCCTTCTTGACGAAGGCGACAACGTAGCCAACCGCCGATGCGATTCCGATAGCTCCCCACACGAAGAACATATACATCTGCGATATATATCTGTCAGCATACATTGCCGAACCATGATAATTGTAATCAACCACATCCTTATTGACCTCGATAAGATCCTGGAATATCACGGTCAGATTATTAATAGGCGCGTAAGCAATTCCCCATCCGCTAAGATCAGACACAGCGCCCCAGCCCTTTGCTGAGAAATAGGGTCTCAATATCTGTCCCGTAATCGCCAGAGAGACGATGGCAAGGACAAACATCCATAAAATGCAGATCACTACTCCGTCCGCGACAGTGTTCGCCTGACCGAAAATGAAGCTGAAGAAGGAATACATCACAAATCCGAGCAGGATCGAGAACAAATAGTACAGAGGCATGTATCCAAGAGCGAAATAGTCGGTATTCGCCGCAAGATAGCCGTACGCGATGAAAAAAGTCACCGAATAAATAACCAAAACCTGAATAAATCCGCTCAAAAAGTGAACCGCAGCCATTTTCCAGCGCTTGAGCGGGAAGAAATAGAGGGTGTCAAGATTTCTGCGGTTTTTAAAGCACGTTGTCTCAAGAATCGGGATCAGTGTGCAGATTATTCCGAGAACTGTCGCGAGAATATAAAGTCCGGTCGAGCTATATTCCACCGCCACACGATCGATACAATCCGATATGGTGTTTTGAGTGATCACGACCGCAATAATTGTGAAAATGACCGTCCTTAAGGCTGAATTTTCAAGTCTGTATAAAAGATACCGTCCAAAAGTCTTCATTTCAGATACCCCCTTCCCTCGACCTCGTGTATAAACATTTCCTCAAAGTCCATCGGCATCTGCTCGATGACCGCAGGATTCAAGGCTTCAAGCATCGATTTCATCTGCGCCTGCTGTCCCTCGAGCACAATGCGGACAAACCGTCCGTTTCTCTCAAGCGAAACCACGGGAAGCGATGCAAACGTAGCATCGGAGATCTCATTTACAAAGGCAAGCTGGAACTTGCAGAAGCGGTCGACCCGCTCGGCAATATCTCCCGACGATGCAACGGTCATCTTATCGATAAGCGCATAGCAGTCGCAGAAATCCTCAAGCTCGCGCAGCGAGTGGCTCGAGATGATAACGCCGGTTCCGTCCTCCTCGACCGCCTTGTTTATCGCCTTCTTGAAGGCAAGTCGCGCCAGAGGGTCAAGACCGTCAAAAGCTTCGTCGAGCAAAAGATATTTGGGTCTCACCGCAAGCGCCAACGCCACGTAAAGCTGTCGTCTCATGCCCTTTGAAAAGTTGCGTATCGGCTTCTTTTCGTCAAGCCCGAATTCGCTCATATACAGATCGAAGACTCTGTAATCTATCTTAGGATAAAAGACCTTATACATCTGATAAAGGCTTCTGCCCGTGGTGTGAATCGTATAGTAAGGGTCATCCGGCAAAAAGAAGATCTTTTCTCTTGCCTTCTCCTCACTCAAGCGCTCGCCGTCGCAGCTTATATCGCCTGCGGTAGCTGTATAAACTCCCGAGATGAGTCGCAGAAGCGTGGTCTTTCCTGCGCCGTTTATACCGACAAGCCCCATAACACTTCCCTCGCCAAGCGAGAGATTTACGTTTTCAAGTATCTTTTTCTGACCGATGAAATGGGTCAGGTTTTTAATCTCTAACATTCGCCGTACACCTCCTCTATCCAATCAATCAGCGTTTGTTTTTCAATGCCCATATCGCGAAGCGCCGCTATCACCGCTCTCTTGTCGGGCTGATCTACGACCTTCTCTTTTCCATACGTGACAAAGGCTCCCTTCTTCGGCAACGCGCAAATAAATCCGTCCCTCTCAAGCGTTGCATAGGCTCTTGCTATCGTGTTTGGGTTTACGCCAAGCTCGCCCGCCGCATCTCTGACCGAGGGTAGCTTATCGCCGTTTTTATAGACTCCAAGCCGTATATATTCCTTAAAGCGTTCGGCTATTTCGAGATAAACGTCCTGCTTTCCCGAAAAATTCAGCTGCATTTTTAGTCCTCCTTCCTCTTGTTTTTTGTGTATCTGTATTATCTGTATTATCTGTTTCAACTGTATTATAGCATAGTGAATATTCATTGTCAAGTGCTTTTTGAAAAAAACATGAAAAATAAGGGATTTAAGCAAAAAAACACCCGCCGAGGTGATCTCGGCGGGTGAATATTCATTTTGTTATTCATTTGATGCTGCTGCACAGATAGCTGCTTTTCCTCGATTTTAGCGGAATTTGCTTTCTTGCGGCTCATTTTTTCAACCGAGCTGATCAAGCGAGGCAACGACGACCACCTTCACGGTCTTTTCTGCCTTGTTTCCGGTCGAGTCGGTGGCAGTTATCGTGAGGGTATGCTCACCCTCGGCAAGTCTGCCTCGGTTGTCGAGCGCGCCCTCCGACCACTCGAAAATCGTCTCGAGCTCGCCGTCGACGTCATCGGTCGCAGAAATATCAAGCAGACATCTCGTACCGACCAGCACGCTGACTGTATCCGTGCTCCAAGCTATCTCGGGAGCGGCAGTGTCCTTTTTGCCTACGTTGACGGTAAGCGTGATCTCGGAGGAGTTGCCAGCAGTGTCAGTTGCCTTTACAGTGCAGGTGTGCTGTCCCTCAACAAGCAATCCGTCAGCGTCAAGCGCACCCTCCGACCAGATATACTCGGGGGTAATGGCTCTTTCCTCATACTCATCCCAAGCGGTAAGATCAAGCTCAAGAGTCTTTCCCTCTGTGGTATCAACGGCAGTCGAGCCGTTATATGTAATCACGGGAGCGGCGGTGTCCACCGACTTCATATTGAAGGTGATGCTGTCGATATAAACCGTAGTGGCCTCGTTGTCTGTAAATCGGAAGCCGAAGTTGACGGGCTTGAAATATCCGTTCTCGTCGGCAAAGCAAGCCATGCCCTCGGACTTCAATATATTCTCTCCGTCCTTGGTGAGTGTGATCTCGATCCACTGCTCGGTTACCGTCGGTGCGAATCGGGTGATCCAGGAATAGCCCGCATCGTCGGTGATGCGAATCTCCTTGACGTTAGCCGTGCAATAGACTCTGAACGTGATCGATTCGATCGCGTTGACCACGATCTTTTGATTATTCAGATCAAGCGTGATTCCCGTCGCCGCGACATTTGTCAGTGCAAGAACGTAACCCGAATATCCTTCGGGAGCTCCCGACGCTGCCGCCTCTTCGGCAGTCATCATATTAAAGACGTTAGCTTTCATGCAAGCAACCCCCTCGATCTCTTCGCCGTAGGGGATCTCGTCCTTACCTACTCCGTCCTCCATAGTTGCGGCAAATGCCGAAACCGACGAAAGTAAAAGAGAGAGCACGAGAACCAAAATAATAAGTATTTTTTTCATACCGTTTCACCTCATCTTATGTGCTTATTCAAGCAGATTGTCGCGTATAGCCGCGATCTCATCGGCCGTCATACCGCAGGAGAGCAGATATTTCTCTACCTTCTCCGCAAAGTTCTCGCCCTGGTAGGATTTGCTTATATAGTCATAAGTTGCGCTAATGTTGCTTCTCAAAGCGTCGATGCTTGCATTGTCAAGCGTTCCGGTTACGGAGAATATCGAAAGCTCGTAATCCATCATAATATCGCTCTTGCTGACTCCTGCAAGTCCCTGAAGTAGCATAACCAGCGTTCCGGTACGGTCGCGACCGAGCGAGCAGTGAATGTATACCGGGAAGCTTGCAGGGTCAACGAAGACTCTCATCTCCTCTGCGATAGTCTCCTTACCCTCCTCGCTTCCGATTCCCATATTTCCGATATAATATCTTCCGTTAATATTAACGTAGAGCACGTCGTCGCCGAGAGGGGATTTTACACCTGCTCCGCCCTCTCCCGTGGTGCGCAGGTCGAGGTCGGTCCTGATCCCGATAATATCGTGGAAGGTCATAATACCGTTTTCGGTGATCTCCTCGAGCTTACCGCCGCGGTAGATCATTCCCTGCTTCATACGTCTGCCGTCGAGAGCGTCGTATCCGCCCGCGTCTCTGGTATTGCTGACTCCCTCTACCTTGATAGTTCTGGGGCTTCGTGCGGTCTTGAAGCTATGTACCGAGCTTCTGACGGTGCTATCGGCGATTGCGGCGTCGATCTGCCAGTAATAAGTCTTACCCGTGAAGAGCGTATCAAGCTCGACAGTGGTGCTGTTGACAAGATAGCTCTCCGCCTCGGACATATCCTCGTTCATCGAAATATATACTCTGTAATAATCTGCTCCCTCTACCTCTTCCCATTCAAGCGAGACAGGAACAGGATAATAAATATCCGCGTGCTGATAGAAGGGCGTAGAATCGGTCTTTTTCATGTGGAAGGTATCCCACCAACCGTACACGTCCTCGTTGGCAAGGATGACTGTTGCGTTTTCCTCGGGATATATGACAGCTATATCCCCGGCGTCCTCTTCCTTGGCGGTGGTCTCGTCGGAGCTGCCGCCCACGGTGGTTTCTTCGTTGTTATGCTTATCTTCGGTGGTCATTTCGGTTTCCTCCTCCTGTCCGTTGCCGCAAGCCGCAAACGTGAGCAGCATTGCCACGGACAGAATAAAAATGAGTAGTTTTTTCATACCTGTATTCCTTTCAAAATTAAATTCGGGATAGCGGGTTATTGCTTCATAGTCATTTCGCCGTACGAGGGCAGAGGCCATATTCTCGAGGGGACTATTCCCTCCATCTCGTCGACCGCCTTTCTCAGCTCGCTCATAAGCGGAATAACGGTCTCCTTATATGACATCGCCGAGTCGGCATAATGCTTTTTGTGGGTGCGCTCGCGATCGGCGGAAATTGCCGCGCTCTTGAGCTTTTCGGCGAGGTCATAGGCTCTCTCGTTGAGATCGGACAGCTTGCGGATGATCGTCTTTTCAAGAATCGCTCCGTTGCTTCTTTCAAATATCTTCATTTTATTCTTCGCGATCTCGGCAAGCTCGCCTATATATTCCTCGACCGCAGGGATGATCTTCTTGTTGGCGATATCAACCATCGTTTTCGCCTCGATATCGATCACCTTGGAATAGTTTTCGTAATATATTTCCTCTCTTGCGCGCAGCTCGACCTCGCTCATAACACCGAACTCGGTGAAGAGCCTGACGTTCTTTTCTGCGGTGAGGCAGGAGAAGGAGTCTACGCTGGTCTTCATATTGAGAAGACCGCGGCGCTCTGCCTCCTCGGGCCAGGCGGACGAATATCCGTTGCCGTTGAAGATGATCTGACGGTGAGATTTGAAGGTCTCCTTTATCAATGCTCTTGCCTCTCCCTCGAGATCCTTTGCTCCCTCAAGCCTATCGGCGAAGTCCTTAAAGACCTTGGCAACCGCCGTGTTTATCACTATGTTCGACATCGCGATATTCTGAGACGAGCCGACCATTCTGAACTCGAACTTGTTGCCCGTAAAGGCAAAGGGGGAGGTTCTGTTTCTGTCGGTCGAATCGTAACGGAAGGTCGGCACGCTGGGAACACCGAGATCCATCGTTTTCTTGCCCTTGTTTCGATAGTCTATATCTCCAACGATCGCGTCGATCATTTCCTCAAGCTCGTCGCCAAGGAAGATCGAAACAATTGCAGGGGGTGCCTCGTTAGATCCGAGTCGGTGGTCGTTGCCGGGGGTTGCTACCGACAGTCTGAGCAGATCCTGATAATCGTCAACCGCCGCGATGACTGCCGACAAGAAAAGCAAAAATTGCGTGTTGCCCGAGGGGTTTTTACCGGCGGACAGAAGATTTTTGCCTGTATCCGTGCCGATAGACCAGTTGTTGTGCTTGCCCGAGCCGTTAATGCCCGCGTAGGGCTTTTCGTGGAGCAGAGCCACAAGGCCGTGGCGCTCCGCGACCGTCTTCATGGTCTCCATAATTATGAGGTTCTGGTCGACGGCGACATTCGTATTGGCATATATCGGTGCGAGCTCGTGCTGAGAGGGCGCGACCTCATTGTGCTTGGTCTTGGAATTTATGCCGAGCTTCCAGAGCTCGCGGTCGAGGTCCTCCATATACGCGCCGATCTTGGTCTTAAGATGTCCGTAGTAATGGTCCTCGAGCTGCTGGCCCTTGGGCGCGGGCGCACCGAAAAGGGTTCTGCCCGTATAGAGCAGATCGTCTCGTTTATCGTAATATTCTTTGTTGATAAGGAAATATTCCTGCTCTGCGCCGACCGAGGTATTGACTCTCGTTGCGGTCGTATCGCCAAAGAGCGCAAGGATTCGCAACGCCTGCTCGCTTATAGCGTCCATAGAGCGCAGAAGCGGAGTTTTGGTGTCGAGCGCATCTCCCGTGTAGGAGCAGAAAACCGTGGGGATGTAAAGTGTGCCGTCCTTGATGAAGGCATACGACGAGGGATCCCATGCCGTATAGCCTCTCGCGTTACAGGTCTCGCGCAAGCCGCCCGACGGGAAGGACGAGGCGTCCGATTCTCCCTTTATAAGCTCCTTGCCCGAAAATTCCATAACGACCTTATCTCCGCCAATGGGGGAGATGAAGGAGTCGTGCTTTTCCGCGGTAACGCTGGTCAGCGGCTGGAACCAATGGGTATAGTGAGTCGCACCCTTTTCGGTCGCCCAATCCTTCATCGCGTTTGCGACGACGTTGGCGATCGAAACGTCTATCATTTTTCCTGTTTTGATTGTTTCGGTCAGGGATTTATAGACGTCCTTGGGCAATCTTTGACGCATGACCGCGTCGTTAAATACCATACAGCCGTAAATCTCGGGTATATTTGTCATTTCTCCGCTCCTTAAGAGTTTAATCAAAGTAATTATATACCTATATCCTGATTTTGTCAAGCAAAAGTTGGCGCAAAACGGCTTGTGTGATAAAAAAAGCAGGAGACCGCGCAGGTCTCCCGCAATAATTGTCAAATATTCAGCCTACAACGACCACAGATACCGAAATGTCGTCTCTTTCTCTCTCGGGGTCAAGGTTTCTGACCGCCTCGCGCAAGATCTCGTCGCGAAGTCGCTCGGAGAGCTCCTCGCCGACCGAAACCGTCCTTTTTCCCTTCGACATATAGCTGCAAAGGTACTCGACCAGCCACGCGCAGTCCTCGCTGTCGGGGCAGCAGCCGTCGCTCATCATAACTATGATATCTCCCGTTTTCGTGTCAAATTTAGTGATACGGGCGTCGGCGTTTTTGATGATCCCCATAGGCATTGTCCTTGAGCTGATCTTATACACCGTGCCCTCTCTGGCAATATAGGTCGGCGCAGCTCCGCTCTTGACAAACGCCGCCGTGCCGCTCATCAGGTCAAGCTCAAGAAGATCGACGGTCGCCGAGCATTCCCTGCCGCAGCCCATATTCTCGGATCTTATTACGTTATTGAGCATTCGCAGAGTTATGTCTGCGCGGTTGCCTGCCGAGAGCATCTTCTGCATAAACATTGAGCATACGCCCGACGTATACGCCGCCTCGGGTCCGCTTCCCATTCCGTCGCTTATCAGCGAGTAAAAATACGAGTTATCGGTGACGAACGCATCGGTCATATCGCCGCAGGTCTCGTCCTCGCTCTCCTCCAAGGGATCGATAAGCGGCTCATCGGGATCGCTTGACGTCCATTTTCTGCCCGAGCGTGAAAGTCTGCCGTGCGCACAGATCGCCTTGACCGTCGGTCTGGAATGCAAAAGCATCACTGCCCCATCACGCCCGACCTCGATCACGGGGTCGGAGAGGTCTGCGCCAACGATGTCGCTGATCTTTCGGCAGATCTCAGCCGCCTTCTCCGCGCTGAGCTTGTCCGAGCTCGAAACTCCCTTTGCCACGACGTGCTTACACCTTTTTCCGTACACGACTACACCGCCCACACGCAAATTCTCGCCGTAAAGATATTCAAACACTCTTTTACCTGCATCGAGGTCGCACTCGTATTCCTCGGAATCGCTGCCAAGCGCATCCTTGAGAATTGCGGTTATATCGTCGTAATTATCGGCAAAAAAGCTTGCTTTTCCGCCGTTTATGACCCTTTGCGTCGCTTCCGAAACGGCGTTGTTGACCTCGTCGAGCAGGCGCTTGTGCCCAATACACTCCGACAAGAATTTTTCGGTCAGGTCGTCTGCTGTGACAGTTCCCTTGGTATGCAATGCCGAGGTCACTCGTCTGACCGACTCGAGAGTGTCGGAATAGTCCGCGCCCCAGCATCTTTCGCGATTTCTGCAACCATCACAGACCCTTTCGAACGCCGTATCGGTTATCTGTCTGATGCCGAGAACGTCGGGGCGGCGGAAGCGGTCGCTCAGCTTATAAAAGGTCTCGGAAAGCGATGAAAAGGTCGCCTCGAGGGTCGACAAGCGCTCCTTTACCGCGGCGTTTTTGGTTTTTTCGGTCACCGCCTCTGCAAAATACAAGCCGCCCGCGACCTCGGCTCGCGCATAGGGTGCATTCATCATTTCGCGGTATTTATCAACGAGCATATAAAGCGGTATCGACAAAAGCATCGGCGGCAGCACTCTTACAAGCCCCTGCTCGCCGCCTATGTAGTAGCACCAGACTACGATCAGTCCGCAGACCGCCGCTATACCCGCGTTACGCTTGACCGCGGAAACGATGCAGAAAAGCGCCGCCGAGAGTACAAGCAAGATCATATAAAGCGGATCAAACGCCAAGCCGCACAAGAGCGCCGCGCCGATACCGAAAAATATCCCCCTTTGCGATGCGATGCAGAGTGTCAGAAGCATTGCGAGAAACGGTGCCATCGGCATTCCAAGCACGGTCTTATCTGCCGAAGCAAGCACCGCGAGAAACACCGTTGCGGCTATTGAAAGGCAGGTATACCACTCTCTTTTGTGTCTTTCCTCACCAAGCATACCGCCGAGAAGCAGGGTGGCAACGGGAGGGAGAAATATAAGGGTCAGCATACCGCACAGGCTATAAAATGAAAAATCGTCGCGCAGAACTAAAAATATGCCGCCGATCGCGCCGCCAAGTGCCGCGCAGAGCGCTTTCGTATGTAATTCCTCGGAGAAAAGTCTGCCGAACACCGTGCTGTCGGATGCTTCGGGCTCATCTTCCTTCGTGCCGTATTTTACAAGAGCTCTGCTCTGATCTCCCCGACCGACAGTCTCGGCAAAGACCATCGGCAGAAGCGTTGCAAGCATCCGCACAAGCAAGACCGCCAGGCAGACATATCCGTAGACCGCGGGCATGCCGCCGATAATTGCCGCAAGGATGCCGACCGCGACCGCAGGAATATGCTTTTTCGCCGAGCAGGCGAGCGCTATCGCAAGCGGATACGTGCCAAAGAAAAGCTTCGCTCCGCCAAGCAGATACGCCACGGCGGCGGTCAGAACAAACGATACCAGCGCGCCAAGTCGCCGCCTTACCTCTATTTCGTCCTTTTCGCTCAATCTCTCGCGCAGCTCACGGCGGTGCTTTTTGATAAAGCCCTCTGTTTCCTTGCTCTGTTCTCTTTCAAATTTTTCGTCCTTTTGCATTTTTATCTCCGTTCCACAAACCCGATTTTCTCGGGACAAGCATTTACTGTATGCGCGGCGGTCATAAAACGAGAATTCGCCGCGTATTTATATTATAATACGGCTCTTGTGCGCAACGGGTCGGTTTTTGGAGCGCGATTTTGCTTGCTATTTGTCGGGTTTGAGAAAAAAATCGATGAGGTTGGAGATTTTGGTCGGTCGAGGTGTGGATTTTTGATGATTTTTGAAGTTTTGGAGGGATTGCGGTCGAACGATTTTTGAAAAAACTTGTAAAAGCCCGAAACGGCGGCACGAGAAAAATATTTTCTCTATTTTTCAAAAAGGTATTTACAAATACGAACACTTGTGCTATAATGAAGTCACTTTGACGGGAAAGGAGCTCCTTATGAATAACATCGACCAAGAGATAATGACAGTTTGCTTTACCGGTCACAGAAACATTCCCAAGGAACACGCCTTTCTGCTTCCCGGCAAGCTAAAAAGCGAGCTTGAGCGCCTGATCGAACGCGGCGCGCGCAGATTCCGCGCTGGCGGCGCGATCGGGTTCGACACGGTTGCGGCGCTTTGCGTTCTTGAATTGAAGGAAAAATATCCGCAGATACAGCTTGATCTCATTCTTCCATGCAAGGGGCAGACGAGAGGATGGAATCAGCCCAGCATCAAGACCTACGAGTATATAGTCGCTGCGGCAGATCGGGTCGAGTACGTTTCCGAGCACTTCACGTCCTGGTGTATGCACGAGCGCAACCGCAGGCTCGTGAGGGGCAGTCAGGTCTGCGTTGCCTATCTCGCCCACAGCGGCGGCGGAACGGCATACACCTATGCCTTTGCGCTTGAAAACGGGCTTGAGGTCGTTAATATTTATGAGGAGTTGAAATGATAAAAGCTCTCCACCGCATACGGTGGAGAGCTTTTTTATTTCGTTTTCTTTTCTCTTACGCTGACCTCTCCGCTACGGATGACGGTCACGTCGTTCTGTCCGTCAAGCAGGAGCAAAAGTCCGCCGCTGTCATCGACGCCGACAACTCGACCGCTTCCCGTTCTTTCTCCTCCGACTATAAGGTCGACAGACTTATCTGTAAGCATAAAGCGCTCGCGGTAGGCTGTCATATATGATCTGTCGTTCGGTCTTTCGGCGCAGGCAAGCAGGCCGTCGGTGATTTTTGCGATCAGTAGCCCTTCCTGTCCGTCAAGCTCTCCGATCGAGGATGCGACGCCTTTGAGCTCCTCGGGGAAGTCGGGAGTGCCGGTATTTATTCCGATTCCCACGATCACTGCAAGCTTGCCGCCCACCGAAGCCGTCTCGGCAAGTATTCCGCAGACCTTTCCCTGCCCGTCATAGATATCATTTACCCATTTTATTTTCATATCTCTGCCCGTGACCGACTCTATCTCCTGTGCGACAACTGCCGCCGCGGCGGTCGTGATCGACACCGCGCTTTCCAGGGGCGCATTTGCGATATAAAGCAGGGTCATAAATATGCCGCCGTCGCGACGGCTTACAAAGCTTCTGCCCATCCGTCCTCTGCCCGCGGTCTGCTCCTTTGCGACAAGGAGAGTGGGTACAAAGCAGTCCGCGCCTTTCCTTGCCATTCTCTTCGCCTCGGAATTGGTGGAGTCGATGACGTCGAAAATCCTGATATTCAGTTTTTCGTGCTTCAAGTGCGATCTTATCGCCTGCTCGGATATCATCTGCAACCCTCCACTCTCCGAAAATTGCGCGGCCGTCGGCTTTTCTCGGTGCTTTTTTACGGTTTTTCTGTAATTATTATACGACAATATGCAAAATATGTCAAGAAAAAGGAGAAATAGCGAAAAAGTTTTCAATTTAGACTTGAATTCGCTATTAAAATCGGTTATTATTATATAGCGTTAAAAAAACAAAAGAAAGGTTTATAAAATGAATTTTAAAAGAATACTTGCAATTATTCTTGCCGCGCTGACCTGCCTTTCGCTCTTCTGCGCGTGCAACAACGGCGGAAACGGAGACGAGAGCGAGGAAACGACCTCCAAGGAGGAGGTTGAGAGATTCGACTACTTTGCCGCAGATATGGCCGACTACGTTGCTCTTGACAGCTCCAAGTACAAGGACTCGAGCATCACTCTCGGTACGGCTTATGAGGTTGACGACGAGATGGTCAATGACACTCTCAATTCTATGCTTTACAAGTACAGAGCGCCTCTGAACGGCGGCGAGACAATCACCGACAAGGCGATTGAATTCGGCGATACCGCATTCATCTATTACAGAGGTGAGGTCGACGGAAAGGAATTTTCGGGCGGATCCAACTTCAACGATGCAAAGCCATACGAGCTTGGAATCGGCTCGGGCAACTTCATCGACGGCTTCGAGGACGGTCTTATCGGTATAATTCCCTCCGAGACCTCCAAGGAAAATCCCTATCCTCTCAAGGTCACCTTCCCCGAAAACTACAAGGAAGATCTTGCAGGCAAGGATGCTATTTTCTACGTTTGGGTTGTTGAAATGGTTGATTACGAGCTCCCCGAGCTTACCAACGATTTCGTTACGAAGACCCTCAAGTTCAAGACCGACGAGGAGGATGCCGCTGCGGCTCTTATCGATTACATCCGCGAGGGACTTGAGGAAAACAGAGATAACGTCATCAAGAACGACCTCTGGGAGATGCTTCTTGACGAGGCTGTAGTTATCAAATACCCCGAAACTGAGGTTCAGTATTTCTATGACTCCTACATGGAGCAGTACGAATACACCAAGAAGCAGTACGAGAGCTATGGATACACGTTCGCTTCGTTAGACGACTTCGTTATCAAATATCTCGGACTTGAGACCGGCGCTGACTGGAAGGCAGAGACCCGCGAGCAGAGCGAGATCGACGTACTTCAGAACCTGCTTTGCCACCTTATCGCGCAGGAGGAGGGTATCGAGGTAACCGACGAGGACTACCAGGCAGCGATCGACTATTATATGGACTACTATAAGAGCTACGGTCAGTCTATAACCGAGGAGGAGCTTGTTGAAGCTATCGGCGAGCGTCTTCTCAATGAATACGCACTTTTCGAAAAGGTCAATAAGTTCCTGCTTGAAAACTGCACTGTCAATTACGAGGACAAGGAATAATCTCATATAATTTAAAAGCACCCGTGTTGAACACGGGTGCTTTTTCGTTGAGGGTTATTATTGCTTGCCGAGTGCCTTTACTATGTCTCCATACATATAGAGCGAGCCGAGGCAAATAACGGGGCTTTTTGTTTTCTTCGCCCACAGAAGCGCCGACGCGACCGCGTCCTCGACCGAACCGCAGGCAACAGCGTTTACTCCAAGCGAGGAGAACACGCGAGCATAGTCCTCTGCGGGCAACGCTCTGGGATTATCGGGAGTGAGACAGAACACGTCTGACGCGACCTCGGACATTCTTTTTGCCATATATTTATAGTCCTTATCCGCCATAACGCCCGTGACGATCCCCACCCTTTCGGTCGGGAAGTATTGCTTTACGCTCTCTATTGCGCCGTCGACTCCCTCGGGGTTGTGTCCGCCGTCGGCGATCATCAAGGGCTCCTTGCTGATGACCTCAAATCTAGCGTGCCATACGGTGCTTGCAAGTCCTTTGCGGATCGCACCGTCGGAGATCGTGACCCCATGCGCTCTCAAAAGCTCTATTGCCGACAAAACGTTCGTGGCGTTGATGGGCTGATAGCTACCGAGCAGGGAGAGGGTGAGGCTTTCATAATTTTTGAAGTCAAGCACCGTGCCATCGAGGCTTGTTTTTCTGATCTTAAGCGATGAGCGGTCTACCTTTGTGATGTGAGCGTTGAGCCTTTGTGCCTGCTCCTTTATGACTCTATACGCGCCCTCGTGCGAGCCGCACCAGAGCACCTCGGTACCGCTTTTAATGATCCCTGCCTTCTCTGCGGCGATTTTTTCATGCGTGTCGCCAAGTATCGCGGTATGGTCAAGCGCAATTCCCGTGATGACCAAAAGCAGAGGTGTTTTTATGATATTAGTGGCGTCAAGCCTGCCTCCAAGTCCGCATTCAAGCACGACATAGTCGCATCCCTTATTTGCAAAATGCAGGAACGCGAGCGCGGTGATAAGCTCAAATTCGGTCGGCTTATCCTCCATTTTGTCGGCGATCGGCTTTACAAGCTCGACGAGCTCACAAAGCTCGCGCTCCGAAATATTTTCTCCGTCAACGCGCATTCTCTCGCCAAACTCAAGAATATACGGAGAGGTAAAAAGTCCGACGCGATAGCCCTGCGCGCGCAAGACCGAGTCGAGCATCGCGCAAAAAGAGCCCTTGCCGTTAGTGCCCGCTACGTGAATGAATTTCAGCTTATCCTGAGGATTGCCGAGCGCCGAGCAAAGCTCGCTCACTCGCTCAAGCCCCGGATTGCAAAAGGTCCAGTTGACCGAATGGATATATTCGATAGCTTCGGTGTAGTTCATCATACCTCTCCCTTTCCGTCGATAAGCTTTTTAGCCGCGGAGTTGCGACGCATAGCGCAGATCAGTATGATCTCGATCGGCGCGATCACAAGATACATCGGTACTCTCCAAAGCACCGCCCAGCCGTAAAAGGCAAAAAGTCCGATCGGCTTGATGATCATTGAGCCGACAAGATGCGCCGCAAGACAGGAGAAAATTATCCTTGCGCTTGTCTTTTTTCTGAAAACATATCGGGACATAACACCCGAGACCATTCCGACCGCCATCGCACCCACGGTAACGGCGACGTTTATGGGATAGGTCTGCGGTGATAAAAGATAGCTTATGATATCGGTCGCCGCACCGACGACTCCGCCGACCAGCGGCCCGAACATTATGCCCGAGAGCAATATCGGCAGGTTTTCAAACGTGATCCTGTAAAGCCCCTCTCCAAAATTGAGAAAGCTTTTACAAAAGATACCGATAACCACGCTCATAGCGGTCAGCATTGCCGCCATGGTCATGACCTTGAGGCTTCCGAACAGTGAAATTTTGGTTCTTTTCGTGTTTTTTTGCATAAAAAATCTCCTTTCCTCACAGCATAGGGCAGGAAAGGAGAAAAATATCCTTATTTAGTGCCTATGAAGCGGGATGCAAAGCCCTGACCGCAACTAAGACCTCTCCAACCGTCTTTTACAACGATGGGTAGCCCTGCCGATTTGCTTGCAAATCGAGCGACTTCATCCGCGCGAGCGGATGAATGTCTGTTTTCGTCCGACCGGCAACTCCCCGTCCCGTCGGCACTTAACGCCAAAGCCTTTACTCTTCTCTTTTTATTTGAGGCTCTCGCCTCGCTTATATTATAGCACTTTGTCGGCATTTGTCAAGCGGTGTGTCAAAATTAACAAAAAAATAATTTAAAATTAGGCTTTTTTACTATTGTTAATATTCATTCCAAATGTTATAATAATATTACTGCTTATCTTTTAGATTTCAAGGACTATAAAATGGTATTTTCAAGTTTATTTTTTGTCTTTTTCTTTCTCGCGGTCTGTTACGGCTGTTATTTTTTAGGTCGAACGACAAAAGCGCGTAATATTATACTTCTCGTCTCATCGCTGATCTTCTACGCCTGGGGAGGCCCGGCGCTGGTGTTTTTGCTGTGCCTTATGGTCTTCGTCTGCTGGGCGGGCGCAATACTGATCGATCAGACCTGCAACCAGAAAACGAAGGGTGCGCTTTGCGCGGTCACCTGTGCCATCTGCATTGCAATACTCGTGTTTTACAAGTACACGGGCTTCTTTTTGTCGACGGCTTACTCGATCTTCGACGTTGATGCGGCTATTCCCTCTATCGCTCTTCCCATCGGTATCTCGTTCTACACCTTCCAGCTGATCTCCTACGTCATCGACGTACGGCGCGGCGAGGTCGAGGCGCAGGAAAAATACTGGCTTTTGCTTCTCTACGCTTCGCTTTTCCATCAGTGCATCGCAGGTCCTATAGTCCGATATGCCGACGTTAATTTCGACATCGAAAACCGAGTTATCAAGCGCGAGGAGGTAAGCCGCGGAATCACTCGCTTCTCTGTCGGTCTTGCCAAGAAGGCAATTCTGGCAAACGGCTGCGGCGCGATCTTTGACAAGCTTTTCAACGACGCCTCGGGCAATCCTCTCGGCGCGGATGGGATCGCGGGGCTTTCAAGCGCGGCGATCCTGCTCGGTTGCTTTTGCTATATGCTTCAGATCTATCTCGATTTCTCGGCATACTCGGATATGGCGATCGGTATGGGTCTTATGGTCGGCTTTCACTACAAGGAAAATTTCAATTATCCCTATATTGCCGATTCGGTCACCGACTTCTGGCGAAGATGGCACATCTCACTCTCGGGCTTCTTCCGCGACTACGTTTACATTCCTCTCGGCGGCAACCGCGTAAGTATTCCCCGTCATATTCTCAATATGCTCGTAGTCTGGGCGCTTACAGGCTTCTGGCACGGCGCGAACTGGAATTTCGTGATCTGGGGACTCTATTTCTTCGTCTTCCTCGTTATCGAAAAGTATCTTATCAAGCCGAAAAGAAACCCTTCGCTTGCGTGGAGAATACCAAGAATACTTCTGACTATGACAGTCGTATTCTTCAGCTTTATGATATTTAAATTCACCGATATGGCAAGTCTCGGAGCTGCCGTCGGCGGCATATTTACCTCGAACGGCAAGGGTTTTGGCGACGTTCATACCGCGACGGTTTTCAAGAACAATATCTTTTTCATTGTCGTGAGCATTCTTGCCTGCACGCCGATCGTTCCTGCTATCTCGAGGCTTTGCGAGCGCACAAGGATGACCGCCAAGTTCGCCGCGGCCATCGGCGCGATAATCCCATCGCTTATCTTGGTCATCTCGGCATTTGCGCTTGCAGGCGACAGCTACAATCCCTTTTTGTATTTTCAATTTTAATTCGGGGAGGTCAGAATGGAAAACAATTTCAAAAGCAAAACAGATGCCATAAAGACCGCCCTCTTTGTAGCGGTGATGGCGATTTTCGCGTTTATCGGTCTGCTCTTTTTCCTCAGACCGACGGTCTCGGAGACCGAAAAGCGCGAGCTTACCAAATTCCCCGAATTTACGCTCGAGTCCTTTCTCTCGGGCGAGTTTACAAGTCAGGTCAGCCTTTGGTTTGCCGACACCTACCCTCTCCGCGAGGGCATGATAAGCGCAAACAGCTCGCTTGAGTCTCTCTACGGCTTCAACAGCGAGCAGATCGTTATGGGCGGCGATGCCGACGACATTCCCGACGCTCCGTCCGACCCCTCGGACGTTGTCTTCAATCCGACCGACGACGGCTCGGGCGAAAAGGTGAGCGGTCTTTACGTCAACGCCGACATCGCTTACCAGCTTTACTCGTTTAACGAGCAGAATTCAAAGTCATACGTCGCCTTGATCAATAATTTCGCGACTCGTGTGGACGGCAAGGCGCAGGTCTACGATCTTATCGCACCGCTTCACTATCAGATCGCACTTTCGGTCGAGACCGCGCAAAAATACGGCGCATCGGACGGAGAAAAGGCGATAGATTATATGTATTCCCTGCTTTCCGACAGTGTCACCTCCGTGGATGCGCTGAGCGAGATGCGAGCGCACAACGGCGAATATCTCTACTTCCGTACCGACCATCACTGGACTGCGCGCGGAGCATATTACGCATTCGTCGCGTTCTGCGAGGCAAAGGGCATCGAGCCGACTGCGCTTGAGTCCTATGAAAGTTTGCGCTTTGACGGATTTCTCGGCACTCTTTATTCCGAGGCAAATCAGCCTGCGGCGATGAAGAACAACCCCGATTTTGTCGAAGCCTTCGTGCCGATGGGAACTAACGAAATTACGGTCACCGAGCGCGGCGGCAACGTAGTGAAATATCAGGTGGTTAACAAACAAACTAACGCATGGTATCCCGCCGCGGGCGCGAAGTACAACTGCTTTATCGCAGGTGACAATCCGCTATCCGAAATACACAACCCGAATATAAGTGACGGCTCGTCTATCGTTGTGGTAAAGGAATCCTACGGAAATGCTTTCATTCCCTTCCTCGTTGATTCCTACGAATACGTTTACGTTATCGACTACCGCTACTGGTCGGGCGATCTTGCCGATTTTGTCATTGAAGGCGGCATTGACGACGTGCTTTTCCTCAACGTAGTCAGCAACACCTCGACCTCTACAAGACTTTCCGAGCTTGCGGATATTCTTCAGTAACACAAAAAGCATCGGAGCACCGTGTGGGTGCTCCGATGCTTTTTTATTATCCGAGGTCGGGCTCGGCGAAAAATTCTATTGTGGTTGTGTTTGTGCCGTCAGACTCAAAAACAACGATCTCGTTTTTGCCCTCGCGGAGCATCGGTGCGGGAACGTAGAGCGTTTTGGTAGGTCCTACCCTCCAATATCTGCCGAGATTGAAGCCGTTGACTGTAACAAAGCCCTTCTCAAAGCCGTCGAGGCGCAGGAAGGTATCCTTTGGCGTGCCGTTGATCTCAAGACTTCCGCGCAGGAATACGGGGCCGTCTATCTTCTCTCCGTCTGTCTTCTTGTATTCGAGGCGGGAAAGGTCGGTCATAGGAAGCGCGTACATATCCCATCCGAAGTGGAGCTGTGTACCGAAACGCATTCCGACTGCGCCCTTTTGGTCTCTCATCTTCGGTCCGTAATTTATTCTTCCCATATTTTCAACAAGGATGTCGAGCCGTCTTTGTTCGCCGTACGTCATCGGGATCTTGACCTTTTGCTCGTCGGGGAGTTCCGTGCTGCGCATATATGTCGTCTTATATTCGCCGTCAACAAAGACCTGCGCGCGATCGTGCACGTGCTCGAAGTTGAGCAGCCAATCGTTTGTAGGGCCCTTGACGGTGGTTCTGTAAAGAATATATCCGAAATCCTGACCGATGCTCTCCATAAACCTCGGTGCGGCGACGTGGACGGGTGCGGAAAGGTTTTCGAGGTTATCAAAGAGCCTTGCGCTCTCGGTCAGCTCGACCTTGCCGTAAGCCGCTTTTTCGGTCTCCTTGGCGGTGATCGCGGGAACCTTATCGCCGTATTTTTCGACAAGGATGTCGCGGAATTTATAATAAGCGTCGGTTCGGTCGCCCGCCTCAGTCAGAAGCGCGCCGTAATCGTAGCTTGTGATCGTTGCAAAGTATCTGTCGGTATAATTCGCGCCGTTGTTGAAGCCGAAATTCGTGCCGCCGTGGAACATATAGACGTTTATCGACCAATCGTTGTCCATAAAGGTCTTGAAGTCCGAGACGATCTCCTCGGAAGCTCTGCGGTGGTGCTCGACTCCCCAATGGTCAAACCAGCCGTTCCAATATTCTCCGCACATAAAGGGCTGATCAGGGAAATATTCGAACATTACCGCGCTCTGCTCCTCGGGTCTTGAGCCGAAATTAGCAACGCTGATGCACTCTCCGGGCAGAGTGCCGCCCGTGAGCATACTGTAGCAGGGGCCGTCCGACGTGAAGAAGAGACAGTCGGCATCAAATTCCTTATACATATCAAGGACTGCGTGGAGATAGTCCTTGTCGTTTCCGTAGCTTCCGTACTCATTTTCAACCTGAAGCATCACGATATTTCCGCCGTTGACCGCGAGATAAGGTCTTATTCTTCCGAGAAGCTCCTTATAATATCTGCGGACCTTGGAAAGATAAAGCTCGTCGTTGCAGCGCAACGCCATATCGGGATACTTCAGAAGCCACGCGGGCAGTCCTCCGAAATCCCACTCTGCGCAGATGTAGGGGCCCGGACGGAGAATGACGTAAAGCCCGAGGCTTGCGGCGGTCTCTATATATTTTTCGATGTCGAGCATGCCCGAGAAATCGAATTTGCCCTCCTCGCGCTCGTGAAGATTCCAGCAGGTGTAGGTCTCTACACAGTTAAAGCCGCACTCCTTGAGCTTGAGCAGGCGGTCGTACCAATATTCCTGCGGTATTCTGAAATAGTGCATTGCACCCGAGATGACGGTGAAGGGCTCGCCGTCCATATAAAATTGTTTGCCCTTGTAGCTTAAGATACTCATTGTGCATCTCCTTCGGTCTGAAAACTGGCCCTATCGGTCGACTAATTTTAGCATATTGTCAAGGCGTTGTCAACAGATTTCAGAAACTTTCAAGGCGAAATTGCATATAATAAAAAGGATTTCAAATAATTGCTTGCAATCGCGTGCTTTTTGTGATAAAATAAAGAAAACGGCGCGTTTCCTTTACAGATATTGCGCATTTATGCCGCGAACGCGGCGGAACGGAGGCAAAAATGAACTCTTATATTCAGTTAACTCCCGACGAGTTTGATCGCTCCCCTTTTCGTCTTATCGGAAAGGATTGGATGCTTATCTGCGCTCCCGACGGCTCGAAGGAGAGCGGAGCGAGCGCCATGACCGCAAGCTGGGGCGGCTTGGGCATACTCTGGAACAAGCCCGTGGCGACCGCATACATCCGTCCGCAGAGATACACCTACGGTCTGGTTGAGGAGAGTGAGAAAATCTCTCTGTGCTTTCTCGGAGAAGAATTCCGCAAGGCGCTCGCGTTTTGCGGCAAAGAGTCGGGACGTGATCGCGACAAGCTCAAGGAGTGCGGTCTTTCGACAGAAAGCTTTGACGGCGTTCCCACGATCGCAGAGTCTGACGTGATAATGATATGCAGAAAGCTTTACGCCGACGATCTGAGGGAAGAAAAATTCGTTGATAAGAATATGCTCTCGCATTATAACGGCGACTACCATCGCTTTTACATCCTTGAGATTGAGAAAATACTTGTTAAAGAGTGATACTCTTTTTGCTATGAAGCTTTAAAACCCAAGCCATAGGATCAATCTCTATCCTATGGGAAGTTTTTGGAAGGTCAAGGAAACCTTTTTCCCCAAAAGGTTTCCTTGCTCATCCCCTCCGGAAAGGAAATCTTACTATGAAATTATTGATTGCATCGGATATACACGGAGACGCGGCGTGCTGTCGTGCCATGCTTGACGCGGCGGAGCGCGAATCTGTCGAAAGGATACTGCTTCTCGGCGATCTGCTTTATCACGGGCCGAGGAATGATCTGCCCCTGGGCTACGCGCCGAAGGAAGTGATCGAAATGCTCAACGCCGCAGCGGACAAGCTTATTTGTGTCAGAGGCAACTGTGACACAGATGTGGATCAAATGGTGCTTAACTTCCCTATTCTTTCGGAGACGGCGTGGGTCTATGACGGCGAGGCAAAATTGAGCTTATTTATGTCTCACGGACATAAGTTTTCGCCCGAAAATCTGCCGCCTTTGCCGAGTGGAACGGTGTTTTTATACGGTCACACGCACGTGCTCGGACTTAAAGAGGTGGGTGGCGTGATATGCATCAATCCGGGTTCGGTTAGCCTGCCGAAGAACAACAATCCAAAGACCTACGGAGTCTACGACGGTGGGGTTTTTGAGATCAAGGAGCTTGACGGAACGGTCGTTGAGCGTTATGATCTACGGAAAAACGCTTGATTTTGTTGCTTGTAACAGAAAATTTACAAAATTCGGTCTGTCTCCTCTTGAAAAATGATCGATTATGTTATATAATGAAATGTAAACTATGCACGACTTTATTTTGGTGCTTATTTGGAGGTAAACTTTTATGGTAGTAGCCGGTGATTTTAAAAACGGTATAACTTTTGAAATGGATGGTAACGTTTATCAGGTTATCGAATTCCAGCACGTAAAACCCGGCAAGGGTGCGGCTTTCGTTCGTACAAAGCTTAAGAACGTTATTTCCGGTGCAGTTATCGAGAAAACTTTCAGCCCTACGGACAAGTATGAGAATGCTTATATCGAGAGAAAAGATATGCAGTACTCCTACAACGATGGCGATCTTTACTATTTTATGGACATGGAGACCTTCGACATGCTTCCTCTTAACAGAGACAAGCTCGGCGATGCCTTCAAGTTCGTTAAGGAAGAAATGATGTGCAAGATCATTTCCTACAAGGGCAACGTATTCGGCGTTGAGGCTCCCACCTTCGTTGAGCTCGAGGTTACCGAGACCGATCCCGGTTTCGCAGGCAACACCGCAACCAACACCCTTAAGCCCGCAACTCTTGAGACCGGTGCCGTTATCAAGGTTCCGCTCTTCATCAACGTTGGCGATATGCTTAAGATCGACACTCGTACGGGTGAATATCTGTCCCGTGCTTAATTTCTGAAAACAATAAAACGGGAGGCTTTTGTACAAATCGTGCGCAAGCTCCCGTTTTATGCTATTATAGCAAAAAATTATAGAAAAGAGGATAATAAAATGACACTTACTGAAAAGACTGCATACATCAAGGGCCTTTGCGAGGGTCTCGAATTCGACAAGAAGGATACCGCTGAGGCGAAGATCATCAAGGCGCTTCTCGATCTCTGCTCCGATATGGCTGAGGAGCTCTCCGAGCTTGAGGCTGACGTTGAGGACCTCTTCGATTACTGCGAGGAGCTCGACGAGGATCTCGGCGACGTTGAGGAGGTTCTTCTCGACGAGGACGAGGATGACGACGAGTGGGATGACGAGGAATGCGACGGCGAGTGCGATGAGTGCGAGCTTTGCGGCGAATGCGAATACTGCGACGACGAGGACTATTTTGAGATAGTTTGCCCCTCTTGCGGTGAGACCGTTTGCTTCGACGAGTCGGTAAACGCTGAGGATCTTGCTTGCCCCGCTTGCGGCAGCGAGCTCGGTTGCATCGTTGACGAGGACGACGTAAACCCTGTTGAAGACTGATTCGGATAACATATTTGAGCTGTCTTAATGCGTATCGTAACGCGTTTAAGACAGCTCTTTTTTGCGTTTGACTATTGAATTTTCAAACTAAATACCTATACGGGACGCAGGCGGTTTTGTCTGCGCCCTATCTATTTTATATGCACTCTTATTTTCATTAAAGTGTCAATGACAGCGCTTTTCGTTGTAAAATTCCTATTATCGCACGAATATTTTAACTTGCGCGTTGATTTTTTGCAAATTGTGTGTTATAATATAAACTGTAATGATGTATTTTTTGAGGTGACTTATGGCTGCAAGTTATAAACCTTTATTCAAACTTCTCATCGACCGTAATATGAAGAAAAAGGAGCTCGCGGAGCGTGCAGGGCTTAGCCTTGCTACCATTACGAAAATGGGCAAGGAGGGCACGGTTGTTACAACCGATGTTCTCGTAAAGATATGTGTAGCTCTGAGGTGTGAAATCGGGGATATTGTCGAGATCGTGCCCGATGAGAACGAATAATGTGGAGGTCTTACGATGATTGATTTCAACAACATTGAAAAATACAAAGAAAACAACCGCATTGAAGCAAAAAAGGCAATTGGCGGTCTGCCCCGTAGCATTTGGGAAACCTACTCTGCGTTCGCTAATACGCTCGGCGGTATCATTCTGCTCGGTGTTGAGGAACACGCGGATAAGTCCTTGCACCCCGTTGACCTACCCGATCCCGAAAAGCTAATAAAGGACTTTCGGGATATTGTCAATAACGCGAACAAGGTTAGCGCCAATATTCTCTCCGACAAGGACGTAACCATTGAGAATATAGACGGCAAGCACATTGTGGCTATCCGTGTGCCTCGTGCACAGCGCAGCGATAAGCCCGTGTATATTGACGGCAACCCTCTTTCAGGAAGCTACCGCCGCAACGGCGAGGGTGACTACAAGTGTACTAAGGAAGAAGTGCATGCGATGATGCGCGATGCCGCAATAAAGACGCAGGATATGCTCGTGCTTGAAAGTATGGAGCTTAACGCCTTCGATTACGATAGCGTGAAGCGTTACCGCATTCGTATGAAGACCTACCGTCCCGGTCACGTATGGGAGGAGCTTGAAGACGTAGAGTTTCTTTACAAGCTCGGCGCGGTTGGAAGATCGAGCGACGGTAAGATGCACCCCACCGCCGCAGGACTTTTGATGTTCGGCTATGAATATGAGATCGTAAAAGAATTTCCCACGTATTTCCTTGATTATCAGGAGCAATTTGATCCCAACACTCGCTGGACAGACCGAATAGTTTCCTCGTCGGGTGATTGGAGCGGAAACGTTTACGATTTCTATTTCCGCGTTTATAACAAGATTACGCAGGATATTAAAGTTCCGTTCAAGCTCGAGGGTGGCGACCGCATTGACGATACGCCCGTCCACAAAGCACTCAGAGAAGCTCTTGCCAATTGCTTGATAAACGCCGATTATTACGGCAGACAAGGTCTTGTCATAATCAAGAAAAAAGATGTTATTACGCTTTCCAATCCCGGCGGCTTCCGTATCGACGTGGAGGCGGCAAAGAGTGGCGGCGTTTCAGACCCTCGTAATAGTACGCTAATCAAGATGTTCAACCTTATCGACGTAGGTGAGCGCGCAGGTAGTGGTATTCCGAATATTTTCAGCATTTGGAAAAAGCAAGGTTGGTCTGCCCCTGTTATCAACGAGAGTTTTGAACCCGATAGAATCACTTTATCGCTTACTTTTGGAAAACCGAGCGATAAAAACCAAGCGATAAAATCAAGCGATAAGAAGCGAGCGACAAAAACAATCGCGTATAGAGAAGCTATTGTAGTATATCTTACCGAAAACATTTCTGCCAAGTGTTCCGAGCTTTCCTCCCTTATCGGCATTAGTGATTCGAGAACAAGAGCTGTTCTGGGCAAGATGATCGAGGATGATATTCTCATTGCCGAGGGCGAAAACAGGAACAGAGTATATAAACTAAAAGCTTAGAAATTTTTTAGAAGAAGTAAAAATGGCTTCTATCATAGATACTTGTTACGATAATGGAACGGGTGATATTATGGAAGAATTGAAAAAGCGAAAAACACTCTATTGCATCGTTGACGAGGATGACGTAAACCCTGTTGAAGACTGATTCGTAACATATTAAAACGGGAGAAGGATACAATCCTTCTCCCGTTTTTTATTTTAATAGTATCTTACGATCTTATTGGAGATCGCGTAGAAAACACCCGTGAGCCATCTGCCGAAGGCGCCGGGGAGATTGGCGAAAACAAGGGGCGTGCGCCAACGGAAATAATTGCCGTATTTTTTGTCAAACGCCTTGCAATCCTCCCACATCTGCTTGAGATCCGCGTCGGTCTCCTTGCTCTTGTTGCCTCTGGTGATAAAGGTTGAAATGCCGAACATCATGAAAAGCTCGTGCTTCATATATCGGCGGAGCTTGCGCGATTTCAGATCGTCAAGGTGGCAGCTCTGAAAGCTCAGGACTGTGCTGAGCAGCTGATGCTTATATCTCTTTCTGAAAATGTCTCTCTGCACTGACTGTCCCTCTCTGCCGATGGTATAGCGGTAGAGGTCCTTGTTGAGATAATACATTTTCTCAACGTACGGCAGCGACAGACAGATCATATAGTTGTCCTCGTAGAAGGTGTGCTTCGGGAGCTCCTTGCCGCTCTTTTTCATGATCTCGGTGCGGAAGGTACAGCTGTGTATAGTCAGCATCTGGCGCAGGCGGAAACGACGGGTCTCCTCCCATGTGAATATTCTGTTTTCGGGCAGTGCGTTCTTATAGCAGATCGACTGGTCGCCGATGCCGTCCTCGTGGGCGTAAAAGTAGTTCGTGACGAAAAGATCCACGCCGCCCTGTGCCTCGCACTCCTCGAGCTTTTCGATCATCAAGGGGAGATTCTCGTCAAGCACGTCGTCACTGTCAACGACCTTAAAGTATTTTCCCGTTGCTCTCTTAAGTCCCTGATTTATTCCCTCGCCATGACCGCCGTTCTCCTGATGAACGACTCTTACGATCTCGGGATATTTTGCTACGTACTCGTCTGCGATAGCACCCGTGCCGTCCTTCGAGCCGTCGTTGATAATGATTATCTCGATCTTCTCTCCGCCGACAAGCAGACTGTCTATACATTTGCGCATATAGCCCTCCGAGTTATAGCACGGAACGGTTACTGTAAGCAATTTTTCGTTACTCATAAAATCACCTCAAAAGATTTTCGGACAGCTTCAATGCGGAAGCTATCACGGTATCCATGTCGTAATACTTGTATTCTCCGAGTCTGCCACCGAAGATGATTCCCTGCTCGGACTCGGCAAGCTCCTTATATTTCGCGTAAAGTGCGCCGTTTTTCTCGTCGTTTACGGGATAATATGGCTCGTCGCCGACCGTCCACTCCGAGCTGTACTCGCGGCTGATGACGGTCTTGGGCTGATCTCCGAACTCGAAGAATTTATGCTCAATAATTCTTGTCCAAGGGGTCTCTCTGTCGGTGTAATTGACAACGGCGTTGCCCTGGAAGCTCGGCTTATCCAACACCTCGGTCTCAAATCTTACCGAGCGGTATTCGAGTGCGCCCAGCTTATAGCCGTAATACTCGTCGATAGCGCCCGTATAAACGACCGTTTCGGCAAGTGTGCAGAGCTCGTCCTTATTCTCAAGGAAATTAACTCCGAGTCTGACCTCGATGCCCTCGAGCATATTCTCGACCATTTTGGTATATCCGCCCTCGGCGATTCCCTGATATTTCGCGTTGAAGTAGTTATTATCAAAGGTAAATCTGCAGGGCAGGCGCTTGATTATGAAGGACGGAAGTGCCGTGCAGGGTCTTCCCCACTGCTTTTCGGTATATCCCTTTACAAGCTTTTCATAAATGTCCGTGCCGACAAGCGATATCGCTTGCTCCTCGAGGTTTTTCGGCTCGGTTATTCCCGCCGCCGCTCTCTGCTCCTCGATCTTTGCCTGCGCCTGTTCGGGAGTTACGACTCCCCACATCTTATTGAAGGTGTACATATTGAAGGGCAGACTGTAAAGCTCACCGTGAAAGTTTGCCACGGGAGAGTTGGTATAGCGGTTAAACTCCGCAAATCTGTTTACGTATTCCCAAACCCTCTTATCGTTGGTATGAAAGATGTGCGCGCCGTATTTGTGGACGTTTATTCCCTCCACAGCCTCGGTGTACACGTTGCCCGCGATATGCTCGCGGCGGTCTATAACAAGGACCTTTTTTCCTTTCTTCGTTGCCTGCTCTGCAAAAACCGCGCCGAACAGACCTGCGCCGACGATAAGATAATCGTATTTTTTCATTGGCAATAAGCCTCCTTATAGATCAACGACCTCACAGGCCATAGATATTATAGCATTTCAGAGATAAAAAAGCAATAGGGTCAACAGGAATTACCTTTAAAATTTGTTAATTAATTGTGACCAAACGCTTGATCAACGTGATTTTTTATTAGTTTTTCGCGCAGAAGCCTTCGAGAAACTATGATTTTTGCTATTTTTTGGATTTCTATCGGTCGTTTTTCTTGCATTCGCGCCGTTCTTGGCGGTCGGTCTTGCATCCTTGGCTCTTGCCTGCTTGTCCTTTGTCGAAGAACGCGACGGCCGGGCGGATTTATCCTTTTGGCTCCGCGTATTCGTTTGCTTTGCCGATCTGTCGGCGGCGGGGCGAACCAAACAGTCCTCGCCGTAGCCGATAAGGTCCTCTCTGCCCGCCTTGACAAGCGCCTCGCGGACAAGGTCGGCATTCTGGGGTCTGTTATACTGCAAAAGCGCTCTTTGGAGCTGCTTTTCGTGATAATCGGTAGCTACGTAGACCGGCTTCATATCAAGCGGATTTATTCCCGTGTAATACATGACCGTGGATGCGGTGCCCGGGGTGGGATAGTAATCCTGCACCTGCTCGGGTGCATAGTGGTCTCGCTTGAGGCAGAGCGCAAGGTTGATCGCGTCGTTGAGCGTTGAGCCCGGGTGGCTCGACATAAGATACGGAACGAGGTACTGCTCTTTTCCTATCTCGTGGGTGATATCGAAGAATTTTTTTCTGAAGCTCTGATAGACCTCGAAGTCGGGCTTGCCCATACAGCGAAGCACGGGGGACGAGCAATGCTCGGGCGCGACCTTGAGCTGTCCCGAGACGTTATCGCGCACAAGCTTACGGAAAAACGCGTCGTTTTTGTCGCACATCAGGTAATCGAAGCGGATACCCGAGCGAACGAAGACCTTTTTGACCTTAGGGATCTTCTCTATTTCCTCGAGAAGCTTGATATACTCGGTGTGGTCGACCTTAAGGTTTTTACACGGTGTGGGTGCGAGGCACTTGCGTGAGGGGCAGACACCGCTCTTGAGCTGCTTATCGCACGAGGGATAGCGGAAGTTTGCCGTAGGACCTCCTACGTCGTGTATGTAGCCCTTGAAATCGGGCATTTCGGCAATTATCCTTGCCTCGTTGACAACGCTTTCTATACTTCTCGAGCGCACGGTCCTTCCCTGATGGAAGGCGAGCGCGCAGAAATTGCAGGCACCGAAGCAGCCGCGGTTGTGCGTGAGCGAGAATTTGACCTCCTCGATCGCGGGCACGCCGCCCTCCTTTTCGTACGAGGGGTGATAGGCGCGCATATACGGCAGGCTATAGACTCGGTCGAGTTCCTCTCGCTCAAGCGGCGGCATTGGCGGATTCTGGACTAACATTTTGCCGTCGTACAGCTCGCAGATAGCCCGTCCGTTGATCGAGTCCTGATTTTTATACTGCACGCCGAAGGCTTCGGCGTACTTTCTTTTATCGGTCTTAAGCTCGTTATAGTCAAAGGTTGCCGCGATCGGGTAATTGACCTTATCCTCGGGCTTGCAAAGGTAGACCGTGCCTCTGACGTCTCTTATCTTCTTGATCGGCACGCCCTTGTCGAGAAGCTCGGCGATTCGAGTGAGTATCTTCTCGCCCATTCCATAGGTCAGGATGTCGGCGCGGCTATCGACCAGCACCGAGCGGCGAACCTTGTCGTCCCAATAATCGTAATGAGCAAAGCGGCGCAGGGAGGCTTCAAGTCCGCCGAGAATGATCGGCACGTCACCGTACGCCTCACGTATCCTGTTTGAATAGACTATGACCGCACGGTCAGGGCGCTTGCCCATCTTGCCGCCCGGAGAATAATAGTCGTAGGTTCTCTTTTTCTTCGCCGCGGTATAATGCGCGACCATTGAATCTATATTTCCCGCGCTTACTAAAAATCCAAGCCTCGGTCTGCCAAATCTCTTGAAATCCTCGCAGGATTTGTAGTCGGGCTGCGACAGAAATGCGATTCTGAAGCCCTTGTCCTCAAGCACTCGGCAAATTATCGTCGCGCCAAAGGACGGATGGTCTACGTACGCGTCGCCGCAAACGTACACGAAATCAGGCTGATCCCAGCCTCTTTCAAGCATATCTTCTTTTGTTATAGGGAAAAATCCTTTATCGTGCATTTTGACTTGTCCTTTCTTTGTAAGTGGGAGAAGCGCAAGGGGAACTTTTGCAAAAGTTCCCCTTGACCCCTCAAAACTCCCCATAGGATAGAAATTAATTCTACGGTTTGGGCTTTGAGACGGTGGAGCTTGGGTGATAGGGTGAATGGAAAAGCTCGCCTGATTGGAGTTTTTGAAGATTCTTAAGTCGTCGGAGACTTATCTCTTTTTCTTCTCTTTCTTTATCCCGAATATTGTTCTGAGCAACGGGGCTAAAAAGCCCGGCGAGCGCACAAGTATTATTTTCATAACGACCTCCGAATATAATGTGTTCATCAACATTATATGCTGAAGGAGGGCTACTGACCGCAAAAATTACAGATCCTTCGACTCGATTATATAAATGCCGCCCTTTTTGACTGTTATAAGCGCGCAATTCTTCGTGATCTCGTTCGAAACGGCAAACTGGTGATTGCGCAAAAGAGTTTTCTTGATAAGCGGATATTTGCCGCCCTCGATGCTGACGCCCTTGACCTTTTCGTCGGCGGCGATCACCGAGAAATATTTATATTGGCTTCTCACCACTATAAAGCCGCTGTCGCGGATATATCTGACACGGTTCTGGCCGTTCACGATATATATCGGCAGGCGCTTTTCCCAATATTTTTCAAGGATCGCAAGCGTGGAGAGCGTATGATCGAGTCTGCCCGACGTGCTTCCGACAATCACGATCTCGTCTGCACCGCGCTCGACTGCCATGTCGACCGCGATCTGCGTATCGGTAACGTCCTTTTCCTCCGGGAGCCTGAACACCTCGTCGACGTCGTCGGGGATATCGCCAAGTGAGTCGAAGTCGCCGATAAGAATATTTATATGCGCGCCCATAAGCGCCGCGTTTTTGTATCCCGCGTCGGCGGCGATAACGAGGTCGTTCCCATCGGGCTTTTCCTCTATGTATTGGTGGAATATCTCTCCGCCTGTAAAAATATATGCCTTCATAAGTAATTATTTATCCCATTTGTGTTTGTTTTTAAGGGTCTCATAGAGAGAGACGTAGCTCTCGTGGCGGCTCTTTGCTATCTCGCCCCGCTTTACCGCATCAACGATAGCGCAGCCTTCCTCTCTCAGATGCGTGCATTTGGTGTATTTGCACTCGCCTATGCGCTCGTTTATCTCGGGGAAGCAGAGCGGAAGCTGCTCGAGATCGAAGAAGTCGAATCTTTCGAAATCAAGCATCGAAAAGCCGGGGGTGTCGGCGAGGTAAAGGCTCTCTCGGATCGGATACAGCGTGACCGCGCGGGTCGTGTGTCTTCCTCTGGCGGTCTTTCGGCTGACGTCGCCCGTGCCGAGCTCGAGACTCGGGAAAAGCTTGTTCATCAGCGTGGATTTCCCAACTCCCGACGCGCCCGCAAACGCGGCGATATTGCCGCCGAGAGAGGTGTTTATATATTCTTGGATCTCATCGACTCCCTCGCCCGTGGCGCAGGAGAGAACGAAGACCTTATATCCCGCTTTTTCGTAGGTCTCCTTTATAAGCGCGGCATATTCCCTATCAAGCTCGCACTTTCCGACCACAATCACGGGAGTGACGTTATTGTGCTCGAGGATCGCGGTGAGCTTATCGGTCATATCAAGCATAGGCTTCGGGGAGCTTGCCGCCATCGTAACAAACACCGTGTCAAGATTGGCAAGCGGCGGACGGATGAGCGAATTTTTGCGCTCGCAAATCTCCTCGATCACCGCATTCTGCTCGCCGTCCGACACGTCGAGAGTGACGTCGTCTCCAACCATAGGCGACAGGTTGCCGTGTCTGAAGGCGCCTCTGGCACGGCAGGATATTTCTCTATATCCCTCGCCGTCCTTTACTCTGACGGTGTAAAGTCCGCCCAGAAGTCCGATTATTTTTCCTTTAATCTTCAGATCCATTAAATCTCCATTCCGCCGCCATTGGCGGCTCACATAGCCATCGGTGAATTTTGTCCACAGGAAATTAGCGAAGCTATCTCTATGCCGCGCGTTAACATTTCCTATTGAACAGAAATAACCTTCACGCTATTCTCCGTTTTCGTTGTCTCCGCCGTCAATATATCTGCCGAACGGATGTAATTGGTCTTTTTTATCTTCTTTTCCCGTGCTTACGGTGATGTTTATTTTGCTATGATATCTGACGTAGCTGCCTGCATCAAGGCTTTGTGAGATCACAAGACCCTCACCAACCGTATCGGACGGCTCGTAAAGAATTTCTCCCACAAGCAAGCCGTCGGAAAGCAGCTTGGCGCAAGCCGAGCCCTGATCAAGCCCAGTGAGATCACTCACCCTGACCGAGCCCTTGACATGCTTTCGGCAGACGAAGAGCGTGACCTTGTCGCCCTGCTTTATTCTCGCACCCGCGTCGGGCGAGGTATATAGCACGCGGTCGAGCTCGGCATTTTCATCGTATACCGAAACGATCCTGATCTGTGCACCGAGCGCTCGAAGCATTGCTGCCGCCTCGGTGTACGTGACGTTGCATAGGTCGGGGAGCTTGCTTTCCTCCGCGCCCATACTGACAATAAGCTTTACGGTGTATAATTCGCCATCGGCGACCTTTCGCCTCGCGCCCGAATAGGGCTCTTGCGAAATTATCTCTCCCTCGGGCACGCTGCCCGAATAGACAAGCTCGCTTTCAAAGCGTATTCGGTCGTGTGGCTCTAATTCTGCATATTTTCGCCCGACGAATGACGGAATTATAATTGTTTCGCGGTCTCTTTTGGTGCTGGCAAACAGCGAAAAAAAGACGCAGATTGCGGTTGTTGCAAGCACCGCTGTCGAAATAAAAGCTCCGAAAAGCAGCCTTTTGGACGAGATTTCTTTGTTTTTCACGGCAATTCCCCTTTTGGTTGATATGTAAAGGGGCTCGTTGCCTCCGGCGGCTTAAAACCTTTTTGGAAAAAAGGTTTTAAAAATTCCAAAAACTTTCAATAAGGGTTTTTGAGGGTGTTTTTTGTACTATATCATTTTAAAACCCAAACCGTAGGATCTATCCCTATCCTACGGGAAGTTTTTGAAGGTCAAGGAAGCTTTTTTCAAAAAGTTTCCTTGCGCTCCTCCACCGCACCCTTCGCATCCCCCTCCGCGTCCTCGCGTCTGAGCTGACCGCAGGAGGCATTGATATCCGAGCCGAGAGTACGTCGGACGGTCGCTCTGATGCCGTGGCTTTCAAGAGTTGCGGCAAAGGCTTTGACGGCGGCTTTGTCCGAGCTTCTGAAGCCCGACTCGGTGACCTCGTTTACGGGGATGAGGTTGACGTGTATTGGCATAGTCTCGCTTCTTGTGCGAAGCTTGGCATTAAGTGTATTTGCAAGGTGCAGGGCGTTTTGCTTAGTGTCATTCTTCCCTGCGATGAGCGTGTATTCAAAAGAGATGCGGCGCTGGGTCGATCTGTAATATTCTCGACAGGCATCAAGCAGCTCGTCCACGCCCCATGCCTTATTTACGGGCATGATCTCCGAGCGCGTGCTATCGTCCGACGCGTGAAGCGAGACCGAGAGCGTGATTGGAAGATCGAGCTTGGCAAGCTCGTATATTTTCGGCACGACGCCGCAGGTCGAAAGTGAGATATGGCGGTAGCCGACGTTGACACCCTCGGGAAGATTTACGAGACGTAAAAACTTCACGACGTTATCGTAGTTATCGAGCGGCTCACCGATTCCCATCATGACGATATTGGATATTCTGATGACGAGATCCTTCTGCGCCGCTATAAGCTGACCGAGTATTTCGCCCGATTCAAGATCGCGAACTCTGCCCGCCACGGTAGACGCGCAGAATTTGCAGCCCATTCGGCAGCCGACCTGCGAGGAAACGCAGATCGTGTAGCCGTGCTCGTATTTCATAACGACCGACTCGATACAGTTGCCGTCTGACAGCTCGAAGAGGTATTTTACCGTGCCGTCGAGCTTTGAGGTCAGCTTACGCTTGACCTTTGGCAGACTGCAATCGAGAGCATTATGTAATTTTTGCTTGGTCACCTTGCCCACGTTGGTCATCTCGTCAAGCGAGATGCACTTGTGAAGCTGGGTAAATATCTGTCCTGCCCGATAGGAAGGCTCGCCGAGCGATACCATCAGCTCCTTGAGCTCCTCGGGCGTGTATGATAATATATTTTTCATAGCTTTCAACTTTATTTTCTTGTGAATTTTGAGACGAAAAATCCGTCTGTACCGTCCTTATCGGGCGAAAGCGAGAGCATTCCGCGCTCTGAGCGGACGCCTCCGACTTCAAAATCGCAGATCTCAAACTCGGGGTGAGCCGAGAGGAATTTTTCAACGTTTTCTTCGTTCTCCTCAGGTAACACGGTGCAGGTCGAGTAGACCAGCACGCCGCCCTTTTTGACGTATCGCGAGCAATTTTCGAGGATCGCGAGCTGAATTTCGGGAAGCCTTGCAAAGTCGGCGATGCTTTTGTATCTTATCTCGGGCTTCTTTGCAATTACACCGAGTCCCGAGCAGGGCACGTCGCAAAGAACTCTGTCGGCTTGCCCTTCGAGCTTCTCGTCAAAGCTTCTGCCGTCTCGCACCGATGCGGTGATCACGTCGATGCCGAGACGCTCTGCGCTCTTGTCGATAAGCTTCAGCTTGCTTTCGTGAAGGTCGAAGGAAAGGATGTTTCCCGTGTTCTCCATTTTTATTGCCGAGCCGAAGGATTTTGAGCCCGGGCAGGAGCAAGCGTCGATCATAAGCATATTTTTTTGCGCGTCAAGCGCTTCTACACAAATCTGCGATGCCTCGTCCTGAACGAAAAACAAGCCCTCATCAAAGCCGGGAAGGGCGGTAAAGCTCACATTTTCGAGCAATATCGCGTTTTCGAGGCGCTCCGACAAGGTGTACTTGATCCCCTTTTCGTCGAGCATCAGAGCATATTTTTCGCGGCTTATCTTCAGCGTGTTGATGCGCAGAGTCAGCTTGGGCGGACGGTTGAAGATCTCAAAAATTTCTTTTGCTCGGTCGTATCCGTAGATCTCCAAAAATCTGCGGCAAACATCCTCGGGAAAGGAGTAACGAAGCGACAAGTGTGCGATAGGATCGGATTTTTCGTCCGGGAAAAAGCTTTCGACTCCCTCGCCGTCGCGTCGCCTTAAAAACGAGCGCATGATCGCGTTGACGAAGCCTCGGCTTCTTCTCGGCGCCATATTTACAGTCTCGTTGACCGCCGCGTAGTCCGGGATCTTATCAAGGCAGAAAAGCTGATATATGCCCATTCGGAGCAGCGCTCTCGTGTCGGCATCGATCCTTTGCGAGTTAGCGGCAAGCTTGTCGATGATATGATCGAGCGTGAGCTGTCTTTCGGTCACGCCCATAACGGTTGCCGTGACAAGCCCCTTGTCAACGTCGGACAGCTCACTTTGAGTCAGCGCGCGGTTGATCGCAATATTTGAATAAGTCGCATGTTTCCCTGCGTCCTTCAATATTTTGAAGGCAAGCGCTCTCGCGTGGTCTGCCATATCAAAAATCCTTTCTGTAAAATAGTTTGCTTCAAAATGTCAAAATAAATCGATGAAATATTTTGAATTATGAAAGCAGATCTCCCGCTGCTATCTTTCTGCCGCGGACGAAATCTGCGGCGCTCATTTTGCCCTTGCCCTCGGGAACAACGGTCAGAAGCGACAAAATCCCCTTGCCGCAAGCGACCTTGATGTCGTCATCGACCGAAATGACCGTACCAGCCGGCTCACCGTTTGTCTTGTTGTCATCAACAACGCGACTTGCAACGACCTTGAGCAGCTTTCCGTCGGGTGTATGGGTGAAGGAGAGCGGAATGGGCGAAAGGCCGCGGATGAGGTTATGAAGCTCTCTCGCGGGGCGCGAAAAATCGAGCAAGCAGTCGCTTTTTTCGATCTTCGCGGCATAGGTTGCAAGGCTATCGTCCTGCTTTTCGGGGATGATCTCTCCTTTTTCTATCTTTTCAACGGTTTCTATCAAAAGCTTGGCGCCGCAGTCGGCAAGGCGGTCGTGTATATCCTCAAAATTATCATTTTCGCCGATCTCGACCTCTGCTTTCAGCAGCATATCGCCCGTGTCAAGTCCTGCCGCCATAAGCATTGTCGTAATGCCCGTGGTCTGCTTTCCGTCGATTATCGCTCTTTGCATCGGCGCCGCTCCTCTGTATTCGGGCAGAAGCGAGCCGTGAACGTTCACACAACCGTATTTGGGATAATCGAGCACGTTCTGCGGCAAAATCTTACCAAAAGCAACGACAACTATCAGCTCGGGATCAAGCTCTGCAAGCGTTCCTGCAAACTCCTCTCCCTTAAGCGTGCTCGGCTGATATACGGGTATATTCTGCTCGAGCGCGTAGACCTTGATGGGCGGAGGAGTCAGGTGATGTCCTCTGCCCTTTGGCGTATCTATCTTGGTTACAACTCCCACGATCTCGTGTCCGCTCTCGCAAAGTGCGCGCAGAGTCGGCAGAGCGAAATCAGGGGTTCCCATAAATAAAATTCTCATAAATTCAAATGACCTCGTGTTATTCTAATTCCTCGATCTCCTCGCGGGTCAGCATTCTCTCGGCTACGTCGGGATAAAGCTTGCCGTCAAGATGGTCAAGCTCGTGGCAGAAGCAACGCGCCAAAAGTCCAGAGCCGCTGTAATCAACGGTCTCGCCATGACGGTTGGTTGCTCTTACGGTCACGTGCATCGGGCGCTTTACTATTCCCCACTGTCCCGGCAGCGAAAGGCAGCCCTCCATTCCCTCCTGCTCGCCTGCAAACGCGATTATCTTCGGGTTGATCAGCTCGAGCACGTTGCCGTCCTCGACCTCGATTACTACGATTCGACGCAAAATGCCGACCTGAGGACCCGCAAGGCCAACGCCTCCCGCGTCCCTCATCGTATCAACCATATCGTCAAGCAGAGTCAGAACTCTGGGGGTGATTTTGTCTACAGGGCGGCAAACCTTACGTAATGTATCGTCGCCTACTTTTACTATCTTTAATTTTGCCATTGCTTTCTCCTTTCTTATTCGCAGGGCTCCACCCTGCACCCGCCAGAACCTTTTTGGAAAAAAGGTTCTGGACTCCAAAAACTTTCGATAAGGGTTTTTGGGGGTGTGATTTTTGTGCTATATCATTTTAAAATCTAAACCGTGGATTTATTTCTTTCCTATGGGGATTTTTGATAGGTCGCTTTATATAAAGGTCTTTTTGGCGTTAGAATTTAAACTATATCTTTTTAAAACCCAAACCGTAGAACCTAACTCTATCCTATGGGGAGTTTTTGGAAGGTCAAGGAAACCTTTTTGCAAAAAGGTTTCCTTGCGCGTCCCCTCGCGCCTCCTCGTACATCCGCTTACAATCCCGAGGGATTAAAATCTACGGAGAGATTGACCTTGGACTGACCGTTTTTACCGAAGTCGGTGAGGAGCTTTGAGACGAGCTCGCGGCTACGGCGGTTAAGTCTACATTTAACGACGATCCGCATACGGTATTTTTTCTCGACCTTATAGACGGGAGACTCGAAGGGTCCGAAGACTATCATCTCGACGTCCTTGAAGTCGAAGGCGGCGAGCTTATCGATCTCCTGCCTTAGCACCTTTGCGCTGACGAGCACCTGTTTTTCATCGGCGCCTGTGAGTGTGAGGAGTGCGATGTCGCAGTAGGGCGGGAAAACGAGCAGCTTGCGCAGTCTGATCTCCGAGGCATAGAAGGTCTCGTAATCCTGCTTGCAGGCGAGCCGTATGGTATCGTTGTCGGGGTTGTTGGTCTGAATGATCGCGGTGCCCTTCTTTTTGGATCGACCCGCGCGTCCGATGACCTGAGTGAGCATCGAAAAGGTGCGCTCGTTGGCGTGATAATCGTCCATATAGAGCGACATATCGGCGAGAAGGACTCCTACGAGGGTAACGTCGGGGAAATCGTGTCCCTTGGTAACCATCTGCGTGCCGAGCAATACGTCGCCGCGGCGCTCCTTGAAATCGGTAAGGATTCCGTCAAGAGAATTTTTCGCGGAGGTGCTGTCGGCATCCATTCTCAATATCTTTTTGTCAGGCAGCAGGCTCTCGAGCTCCTGCTCTATCTTCTGTGTTCCGAAGCCGGTCTTGACCAGATGCTCGGAGCCGCAGGTGGGACATTTTGTGGGAACGGCTGTCTTATATCCGCACCAATGACAGAACAAAAATCCGTTATCGTAGCCACCGCGACGGGTGTGATAATTCATTGAGATCGAGCAATTGGGGCAGACGAGGGTCTCTCCGCAGGATTTGCATCCGACCGAGGTGTTATATCCTCGGCGATTTAAAAAGAGCACCGCCTGCTCGTCGCGGTCGGCTGTATTCTTAAGCTCCTCCTTGAGAAGCGTGCCGATGGGAGACTGATTTCCGTCTCTGTGCTCGTTTCGCATATCCCAGATCTTGACCTCGGGAAGCTCGGCTCCGCCGTAGCGCTCCTTAAGCTTTACGAGGGTGTACTGACCGTTCACCGCCTTGGTATAGCTCTCGATCGAGGGGGTCGCGGAGGCAAGCAGAAGCACTGCATTGTTTTTCGCGCAACGCCATCTCGCAATATCTCGCGCGTGGTATTTTGGCGAGGTGTCGGATTTATAGGTGGTCTCGTGCTCCTCGTCGATAATAACGAGTCCGAGATTTTTAACAGGCGAGAAGATCGCAGAGCGCGTGCCTATAACGAGGTCCGCCTCTCCGTCTCTGATCCTTGCGAACGAATCGTATCTCTCTCCCGCCGAAAGTCCTGAGTGGACGAGGGCGATCCTGTCGCCGTAGCGAGAGTTGAATATCTTAAGTGTCTGAGGTGTGAGCGCGATCTCGGGCAGGAGCATAATTACTCCCTTGCCCTGTGCAAGCGCCTCGTCGATGGCGCTGATAATAACGCTGGTCTTTCCGCTTCCCGTAACGCCGTGGAGCAATACCGCTCTCGCTTCGTTTTCTTCAAGCTTCGATTTGATAATTTTAAGTGCCTCGGTCTGCTCGGCGTTGAGCTTGTATTCTATCTTTTCCTCGGTCTGCGACTCGTAGGATCTTCTCCACACGCGACGCCTCTCGAGGGCTATAAGTCCTTTTTTGACAAGCGCATCAAGCTGTGCCTTGGTGACCTCAAGCTCGCTTATAAGGCGGTCTGCCAATATCGGCTCGGTCGACTCTGCAAGAGCTCTGAGTATCGCCTTTTGCCTGTCGGAGCGAAGCTTTGAACTGTCAAGCAAGCACTTGCACTCATCGGCATCAATTGCGAGCGAATAATAGCTCTCGCACGCCTCGGACATGGTTTTGCCCATAATGAGCTCTCTTTGCACCATGCCTCTTGAAAGCAGCTTTTTCGTTGCCGATTCCGCAACAGCCGCGCCGAACTTTGCTTTCAGGGAATCAAGACTCTTTCCTCCCGTCGTGCAGAGATAATCGTACACGAAAAGGTCTCCCGGGTCAAAGCCCGATGAGGCATCCGGTCCCTTTGTGCCTGCGGCGTAATAAAACTCCGTCATTTTTCCAAGCACGCTCGACGGCATAACGCATCTTACCGCCTCGCCAAAGGTACAGAGCCACTGCTCCTTCATGTATTCGCAAAGAGAAAGCATCTCGCCGCTAAGCTCGGGACGGTCTGTACAGACCTCGGCTATCGGCTTGGCGTCGCGAAAGGACGGGCAATGCAAAAGCTCCTTGACCACCGCCATCTGCTTGCGGTTACCTCTGCCGAACGGCACGGTGACAAATCTGCCCGCGTATATCTCGCCGCGAAGCTCAAGCGGTATAAAATAGTCGTAGGTCGTGTCGATGCAATACGGATTGTCAAGCAAATAAACGCTTGCATATTCGTAGGTCTTGTTTTCCACGCGCTTTCTCCTTTCTTTTGCTTCTGTGTCTTTAAGTCTTAAAAAATATCAGTCAAAAAAGCCGTATGGCGCCGCCCGATACCGAGCCGCGCCCACGAAATATTAAAAATCAGTTCTCCTCGGACTCGGTCTCATCCTCGTCGTCGCCTGCGTCCTCCGCAAACATCTTCTTGAAATCGATCGGCTCCTCAACCGCTTCCTCTTCCTTCGCGGTCTCGTAAACGTAACCCTCGGGGCGACGGACGATAACGTATTCTCCGTCGTGGATCCTTCTTATTGCAGTCTTGACTGCCTTTTCGTCGCGAAGCTCCTTGTTGATGAGCGTATTGATGGGCTTATCGGTCTCCTTGTTACCCGTCTGCGACTTCTCGGCATTCTCTCTCTGCTTTACGTATTCGTCGGTGACGATACGCGCGCATCTTGCGGTTGCCAAGGAAAGCTCGTAGCGGTTATACTTGCCCTTTGTAAGCTCGTTGATCGTAGGATAAAGCATATTAATATCTCCATTCTGCCGCATTTGCGGCTCATATAATTTTCAGATTTTGTTTTCTTAGTTACTCGTCCTCGTCCTCGCCGTCGATGACGTCGGAATCGCTCGAAAGTCGGTTCGCAACGGTCTCGGTCTGAAGTGCGGAGAGTATTACGTGGTCAGAGTCGGTGATTATGACCGCTCGGGTCTTTCTGCCACAGGTAGCGTCGATAATTCTGCCCGTGTCCTTGGCGTCCTGAATAAGCCTTTTGATCGGCGACGATTCGGGACCGGTCAGGGTGATTATTCTATGTGCGGCAACCATATTGCCGTATCCGATGTTTATGAATTTCATACCGTTCTCCTCCCTGCGTTATTCGATATTCTGCACCTGCTCGCGTAGCTTTTCGATCTCGGTCTTGATCTCGACCACAAGATGGGCTATCCTCGAGTTTCCGCATTTCGATCCGATCGTGTTGGTCTCGCGGTTCATTTCCTGAATCAGAAAATCAAGGCTTCTACCGACCGGCTCCTCGCTCTTAAGGTAGTCGTAAAACGCGCAGAAATGCGATTTCAGGCGAACTATCTCCTCGTCGATCGCGGCGCGGTCTGCATAGATCGCACATTCGGTCAGAATTCTGTTTTCGTCAACCGTGACGTTATTATCCGCCAGCACCGCTTTAAGCTTTTCCTCAAGGCGTGCGCGGTAGCCTTCTATATCCTCGGCAGAAAGGCGCTCGATCTCGGCGACGTTCTCCTTGATATGTTCCATTTTAGTGCACAGGTCGGATTCTATTCTCGCTCCCTCGGATGCTCTCGCGGCAATAAACTTATCCGCCGCACGCTCCAGCACTTCCTTGAGCGCAAGCCAATCCTGCTCGATATCGTCCTCGGGCTTTTTGAGCACGAAGACCTCGCGGTCGCGCGCGACCTCCATAACGGTTATCTCGCCGCCAAGCGAGAAGGTTTCCTTGAGCTCCTTGAGCGCGGCGATATATTTAGCGGCATAGTCTGTATTGACCGTGATCTCACTCTCCGCCGCCTCGGCAAACTCGACGAATACGCCAACGTCCACCTTTCCGCGCGATATTCCCTTTTCCTGCAAATAAGGCTTGATTCTTTGCTCCAGCGGAGAATAGAGGCGCGGGAGCTTGACCTGGCAGTCGAAATATCTGTTGTTGACAGATTTTATCTCGACCGTAACGTCCTTGCCGCCTATCTGTGCTCTTTCTCTGCCGAAGGCAGTCATACTTTTAAGCATATCGTTCCAATCCTCCGCCTTACTCTCATTTTCGGGCGGATTTCAGAAGTATTTTTCGGAAAACGGCGAGATCTGTCGACCTCTCCCTTCCGAAAGACATATATATTAATTTTAATATATTTTTATCTTATTGTCAAGAGTTTTTTCAAAAAACCTCGGTTTTGCAAGCAAAAATTACACGTGCAGGTCGACAACGAGACCTGCACGCGAACGGTTTATTTTTTCTTCTTGAAAACGAAGATCTTACTGAAAATATAGTTGCAGATTATGACGATGACTGCGGCTACCACCTTTGCGCCGATCTCGGCGAGATTCCACTCTCTGCCAAGCAGGAGAACCGAGGTCATTGCGGGGATAAGCTGCGCGAGCGCCATTGCGCCGAACAAGGTCACCACGAAGTCGATAAAGAAGGTCACCACTCTGCCCGCTGAAAATTTTACGAGCTGGAGAGGGATCGACACGTTCTTGTCGGCATCGGTGAACACCCATTTGCGATTCGTAAAGAAGGCAAACAGAACCGCCGCAACCCACTGTATTATCTGCGCTGCCGTATACGCCGCGACGTATTTTCCGCTGGTCGTATCCTCAACGGGCAGACCCATTGCGCCCTTCAGCGCCCAAAGGACTGCGAAGTAAACCACCCAGCCCACAAAAGTCGTCAGCACGCCGAAGACGAGATACAGCAATATTTCGCGGTGTTTTTTACAAAGCTCCTTGATCTTTTCCATTTCAGCTTCCTATCTTGAAGGTTGTGCCCGAGCGGTCGTCAATAAGAGTAACTCCCTTGTCGGCGAGATACTGACGGATACGGTCTGCCTCGGCAAAGTTCTTTTCCTTCTTAGCCTGCTTTCTCTTTTCGATAAGCTCGACTATCTCTGCGATGAACGGGTCGCTCAGATCATACGCTACCTCAGCCTTCGTCTTCTCTTCCTCCTGCTTTCTTGCCGCTCTTACCTTCTCCGCCGCCTCAAGCATACCTATGCAGAGCACGGTGTCGAAGTCCGCGAGGGCTGCGAGCTTGGTCTTGCCGTTGGTCTTGGACTTGAGAACGTCGTAGACCGCGGTGACTGCGAGAGAGGTATTGAGATCGTTATCCATAGCCGCTCTGAATTTCGCCTTGAGCTCGGCGAGCGCAGCCTCATCTATCTCTCCGTCGTTTGCATCGAGCTGAGCGATCTTTGCGATAAGCTTATTATATGCAATAGTTGCGTTGTCGAGGTTTTCATAGGAGAAAACGAGCGATTTACGGTAATGCGACTGTAGGCAGAAGAAGCGGTAAACGAGGGGATCGTAGCCCTTGCTCTCAAGCAAGGAGACGGTCAGAAATTCGCCGCTCGATTTTGACATTTTGCCCGAATTTGTGTTAAGGTGATAAACGTGGAACCAATAATTGCACCATTTATGACCGAGGAACGCCTCGGACTGCGCTATTTCATTAGTATGGTGCGGGAACTGGTTGTCTATACCTCCGCAATGGATATCGAGATATTCGCCGAGGTATTTCATGCTGATGCCCGAGCACTCGATGTGCCAGCCGGGATATCCGATGCCCCAAGGGGAATCCCATTTGAGCTCCTGATCGTCGAACTTGGACTTGGTGAACCAGAGCACGAAGTCTGCCTTGTTCTTCTTGTTGCCGTCCTCCTCAACGCCCTCGCGCACTCCGACCTCGAGGTCCTCCTCGGTGAAGTCGTTGAAAACGTAGTACTGCTCGAGCTTTGAGGTGTCAAAATAGACGTTTCCGCCCGCTACGTAAGCAAAGCCCTTGTCGAGAAGCCCCTGTACGAGCGCGATAAACTCCGCGATACATCCCGTTGCGGGCTGTACGGTGTTCGGAACCTTTATATTGAGCTTCTTGCAGTCGGCAAAAAACGCATCGGTGTAATACTGCGCGATCTGCATTACGGTCTTCTTTTCGCGCTTTGCTCCCTTGAGCATTTTATCCTCTCCCGTGTCACCGTCGCTTGACAGATGTCCGACGTCGGTGATATTCATAACGCGGTTAACGTCATAGCCGACGTAAGAGAGATATTTTTCAAGCACGTCTTCCATGATGTACGTGCGAAGATTTCCTATGTGCGCGTAGTGATAGACGGTAGGTCCGCAGGTATACATGCTGACCTTGCCCTCTTGACGAGGCACGAACTCTTCTCTTTTTCTCGTAAGTGAGTTGTAAAGTAACATATTATTCTCCACTCTGCCGCCAGCGGCGGCACAAATAGTTATCGTTGAATTTTGCCGAAGGCGAAATTCGTGCGTGAAAAAGTGTTTTTCACTCTAAAAAGGAAGCCACTTTCACGCTGACTCCACTCTGCCGCCCTTGGCGGCACAAATAGTTGTCGGTGAATTTTGCCGAAGGCAAACGGAATTTATCCGATCAGATCTGCCATTTCCATAAGCCTGTGAGCTCGGCTGACTATAGTTTTGCCAAAATTCTCTCTGACCTCGCGGTCGCCCGAAAGCGCCCATGCGGTGACCTCAACGTCAAGTATTCCGCAAAATTCGCTTTCTTTTATTCCCTTTGCAACGTCGCTCCAATCGATGCTACCGTCAAAGGGGATGAGGTGCGCATCCTTATGCCCACCGTTGTCATGGATATGCAGGACCTCGATCTTGCCTTTAAGTATCTTCATCTGCTCAGACTGCGTATATCCGCTGATGTTGGCGTGTCCGACGTCCCAGCAAACTCCGATCCCGAGCTTTTCGGCAAGCGCGGAAATATTCAGCGCGCAGGAGCCGTAGAGGTGGTTATCGGGGGCTTCTTTTTCGCTAGGCATATTTTCAACGCAGAGGCGAACGCCCTTGCTTTTTGCATACTCGACCACGGGAGAGAGGAAGGCAATATTCGCTCTTACCCAGTCTCCATACGTTCTTTCGGACGAATAGAAGGATATGGGGTGAATGACCGCGCGGGAAATTCCCATAAGCCTTGCCGCGTTGATTCCGCGGAAGAGCTCTTTGGTATATTTTGCCATCAACCCGGGATTGTTCGGGTCGGGCATATAGAAGGAGAGATGACAGACGGGCAGGCTGATGCCCTTGCTTTGCGCCTTACGAGCAGTCGAATAAAGCACCGACTCCCACGAATCGTCGTATCTTGAAAGCGACTCAAACGACATATCGATCGCGCCAAGACCTACGGTCTCGAAAAAATCGACCATAGACGAGCAGGAAAAACGTCCGTTTGGATGATCCTCGTAAATTCTCGACGGCGCGCATAGCGTGACCTTTTTCACGTCAACCTCCTTTCCTTTGCGGCAAATTCCCGCAAAAACAGATTTACATTTTATTATATCAAAATTTTGCGGCTTTGTCAATCGTTGTTGCGTCTTTTTTTGCCCCTCGAACGATTTTTTGGGGAAATTGCGCCCAAAGCCCTCTTATTCACGGTTTCTTTTTTGCTAATTGACTATTGACTTGATAGGGTTTTTGATGTATAATAAAAAGGTAAGCTGGAGTAGTATCGTTATTAATATCATCAACACCGTTCATTCCGAAAGGATCAAAAATGCAAAATTTCACTCTGTTCACTGCCGTTCATTTCGGCGACAACGCGCTTTCGCGCCTTGCAAAGCTCGAATACAAGAGCGTTTTCATAGTTGCCGACCCCTTCACCGTCAAAAGCGGTCTGATCGGCAAGATCACCGCGCCTCTCGATTCGGCAAGTATTAAATATACCATTTATTCGGACGTCGTTCCCGACCCCTCGATACAGAAGGTGGTTGCGGGCGTTACCGCGCTTATGCGGGACAAGGCTCCCTGCATTATCGCCGTTGGAGGCGGCTCGGCAATCGACCTGACAAAGTGCGTCCGTCAGTTTGCAAACAAGATGGAGCCGACATATTTCCCGAGATTTATAGCTATCCCCACCACCAGCGGAACGGGCAGCGAGGTCACCTCCTTTGCGGTCATTACCGACACCGAGAAGAACGTCAAGCACGCCCTGCTCGACGACAAGCTTCTTCCCGACGAGGCTATCCTTGACGTAGAGATGGTCAAGAGCGTTCCCGCGTCGATCACAGCGGACACCGGCATGGACGTAATTACACACGCTATCGAGGCATACGTCAGCAAGAACGCCAACGTTTTCTCGGATATGTATGCAAAGAAAGCGACTCAGATATGCAAGGATTATCTCGTTCGCTCGTATAAATACGAGGAAAACGGAGACGTTGAGGCGAGAGCGCAGATGCACGTTGCATCCAATCTCGCGGGAGTTGCCTTCAATGCGGTCTCGCTCGGACTTAATCACGGCATGGCACATCAGCTCGGAGCACAGTTCCACATTCCTCACGGCCGAGCAAATGCAATATTGCTCCCCGCAATAATCAGCTACAACAGTGACGTTACCCATCAGACTCACTCGATGACCGAGCCTACCGAAATCGCGAAAAAATACGCGAGCCTTGCCCGCAGGATCGGAGTAGGAAGCTACAATGATATCGCATCGGTCAAGTCGCTTATGAGCTATCTTGAGGAGCTTCGCGTTGAAATGAACGTTCCCCGCTCGATCAAGGAGGCGGCGCCCGCGCTTTCGCGCGAGGAATATATGTCAAAGGTAGTTGCGATGGCAGATGCCGCGCTTGAGGACAGATGTACTCCCTCGAACCCCAAGGAGCCCAACAAGCTTGATATTATAAGACTTTTCGTCGAGATCTACGATCACGAGGACTAAAAATAACGACCACCCGTCGGGTGGTCGTATTTTTTATTGAATAATCTTTCTGCATTCGAGGTAGAAGCGCTTATCTGCCGCGTGTCCCATCGAGAAGGTCTTGCGAGGCAAAGCACCGTCGCAGATAACGGTTTTGAAAAGCATATTCTTCGACATGCCGTCAAAGGTGATCCCGAGAGTGTTTTCCTGCTTCGTCAGCGCTCTGACGGTCTCGATGCCGTGGATATAATCGACGGTCACCTCGGGGTGAGCTTTGACATAAATATCAAGGAAGTTTTGCACCGTTCCGACCGCAAGCTGAGCTTCGGCGCTCTGTGCCGTATATTTCATTACGATCTCGCCGCTCTGCCAGAGATCAATGACCTGCTCCTCGGCATTTCCGTGAAGCGCGGACAGGTAGTCGGCAAAGGATCTTGTAAAATCTTCCTTATCGACTCCGAAAAGAACCCTGTATATCGGCTCGAATTCGAGCGCTTCGTCGTGCAGATTGACGATCTCGCAAAGCGCAAAGCGTGCGGGGTGGCATTTTGCCGCCTCATCGCCAAGCTCCCGCTTGATCTCCTCGTAAAGCGCCTTTGCGGAGGCTAACGAGTGGTTTCCGTCGCCCATCGCGAAAAGGAGCGGCAAGGCGTCAACTCCGTATTTTTGCTTCATCGCTTCGCTCGTCGCAAGCGCGCCGAGAGCCGAATTGATCCGGTCAAAATCCTCACTGTCGATAAAGCACCCCTTTACGTGTCCACTATCTGCCATCAGGTCGAAATCGTACGCCTTCGCATAGCCCTCCGCCTTGGAGGCGATAGGCTCGATGACCGTGCGCTCAATATCGTCGATAAGTATCATTATGTGCGGCATCTCAAAAGCCGCTCCGCGACGGATGGCAACTCTCGGCGGTATGCGCTCGAGCACCGTGCCCTCGGTGGCGCGTGTCAGGGTCTGTGAGCCCCTTGAATAGTCATAATCCTCGAGGTCGATCGCGCCCACGATACCTCTGCGGATCCTGCCGTCCGACTGCTTTCTTTCGAGATATATCATCGAATCCTTGTGCTCGACAAGGTGATCTTTGAGATATTCGCGCATTTTTTCGTTGATTTTCGGGATCTGCTCGCTCTCTCTGTCAAGGAAAGCCTCGGGGAGCATAAGCTCGAGCGTGGACGGGCATCCTGCAGCGAATTCATACGCCTTGTTCCAATAGTCAGGCTCGCTGGTATACTGGTCGCAGGCGACTGCCGCCCATTTCGTGCCGTCGATCTTATTAAAATCGGGCAGCAATATATTTGTCGGATAAAGATAATTTTTCATTATAAGCCCCTCTCGGATTCTGTCGGGAAAGATCGACTCGGTCGATCTCTTTTCCCTAGTTGTATTTTACCATAAATCGCTTCGACAATCAAGCGTTTGAGCTAAAAATCTCAAAAAATACGCTTTTTTTGTTAATAAAAACACCTTTTCTGCGGCGAAATCGACTTTTTTATTGATAATTGCTATTGACAAAAAAGCCGATTTTTCATATAATATAGTATACATCGTCATTTTCACGGAGTAAATCAACAAGATATATTGCGCCACGGCGCAAGAAAGGCAGATATATATGAGTCTTAAAGTCGTTAAATTCGGAGGCTCTTCGCTTGCAGACGCTCAGCACTTCCGTCAGGTTGCCGAGATAATCAAGGCAGACCCCGACCGCAGATACGTCGTTCCCTCCGCTCCCGGAAAAAGATTCCCCGAGGACACAAAGGTGACCGACCTCTTTTACACCCTCTTTGAACTTGTTCGCGCTCACGCCTCAAGCGACGTGATCGATGCACACTACGAAAAGATCAAGGAAAGATATAATTCAATAATTTCCGAGCTCGGTCTTAACTTTGACCTCTCGGGCGAATACGAGTACATCAAGAATGCGATCCTCCACAATTCCGGTCGTGACTTCGCGGCAAGCCGCGGCGAATACCTCAACGGTCTTATTCTTGCAAAATATATTGGATTTGATTTCATCGACGCGGAAAACGTGGTCTACTTCCGCGAAAACGGAACCTTTGACGAGGACAAGACCAACGACATTCTTTCACTTGAGCTCAAGGATCACAAGTACGCCGTTATCCCCGGTTTCTACGGAACCGCACCCAACGGCACCATCGTTACCTTTTCGCGCGGCGGCTCCGACATTACCGGTTCTATCGTTGCGCGCGCGGCTGAGGCAGATCTTTACGAGAACTGGACCGACGTTTCGGGCTTCCTTATGGCAGACCCCCGTATCATCAGCAATCCCCAGCCCATCGATACGATAACCTATCGTGAGCTTCGCGAGCTTTCATATATGGGTGCGACTGTGCTTCACGAGGATGCGATCTTCCCTGTTCGCTACGCGGGTATTCCGATCAATATCAGAAACACCAATCACCCCGAGGACAAGGGCACGATGATCGTTTCGCAGGCATCAAGCTACGACAGCGAGCACGTCATCACCGGTATCGCGGGCAAGAAGGGCTTTTCTGTTATCACTATTGAAAAGGATATGATGAACTCCGAGATCGGTTTCGGCCGAAAGGTGCTTGAATGTCTCGAGGACAACGACGTTTCCTTCGAGCATCTCCCCTCGGGCATAGACACGATGAGTGTCGTGGTCTCCACCGCACAGTTCGAGGCTCACAAGGAGCGCGTGCTTCAGGCGATCAACCGCCGCACAAAGCCCGACAGCATCAGCATTGAGGACGGTCTTGCTCTGCTTGCGGTCGTTGGACGCGGTATGGTCAAGGCAAAGGGTACTGCGGCAAGACTCTTCTCCGCTATCTACAATGCGGGAGTCAACATCCGCATGATCGATCAGGGCTCAAGCGAGCTTAACATCATCGTTGGCGTTGAGGAGCACGATTTCAACGTCGCTCTCAATGCGATCTATAACGAGTTCGTTAAATAATCAAATATAAAAAGGAGAAGGCTTTTGAAGCCTTCTCCTTTTTGCGTTACAACTCAAAGATCTTGACCGATCTTATAGCGCTTCCCTCCTCGCGCTCGACCACCTCGCCCAATGCGAAAAAGTGACCGTTCTCGGAGCAGACGCGCACTCTCTGACCGACCTTGAAATCGGTCTTTATTTTTTTCTGATATATGGGGCAACCGTCACGGAAAAGCTTTTCAAAAAACGCGGGAAGCTTTGTCGAGTCAAGCTCGGCAAAGAGTCTTTCTGTCGGCAAAAGCAGATCCTTGCGGTCGTTTTCAGGCATATTTTCGATATCTTCAAGCGTATGACAGTCGTCGATCGATATGCCGCAAGCTTCGGTGCGCTCAAGCGCCGCCATCACGCCGCCGCAGCCAAGCTTTGAACCAATATCGGCACACAGTGTTCGGATATACGTGCCTCCGCTACAGGTGACAGTCAAAATATAGTCGGTCTTGCTCTCGGTCGCCTCGCAGTCAAGGGAAAATACCGTAATATCCCTCGCCTCGCGCTCAACGGTCACTCCCTGCCTTGCTAAGTCGTAAAGCTTCTGACCGTTAACCTTCAATGCCGAATACATGGGAGGGGTCTGCTTCAACTCTCCCACAAATTCACGGCACACAGCCTCTACCTGCTCGGAAGACGGAATATCGTCGCTTTTCGTCAAGACCTCACCCGTAATATCCTCGGTATCTGTAGTGATTCCCAAGCGCAAGGTCGCCTTGTAGGTCTTTCTGTCCGACGAAATATACTCGCAAGCCTTCGCCGCCCTGCCAACAAGCACGACAAGCACGCCCGTTGCCATCGGGTCAAGCGTGCCCGCGTGACCAACTCTCTTTGTGTTGTAAAGTCTTCTGATCTTGTTTACAACGTCGTGGGAGGTCATCCCTGCCGCCTTTTTTATCGCAAGAACACCGCCCGGGAGATTGTCGATTTCGGAATGTTTCATATTGCCTCGTTTCCCCTACTTTTCTTGCAAGAAAAGTAGGCAAAAGAACTCCAATAAGGATAGTGATTGAGTCTACGGTTTAGGTTTTAAAATGATGAGGGCACAAATATGCAAAAGAACTCCAATTAGGATAGTGATTTTGGATACGGTTATTAAAATCTAACTATAGCCGAATTTATGGTAAAGCCCTTTTCGGAAAAGTTCTTTTCGTACTCGGTCATTACGTTCCCCTCTGCGCGATCGCTATTGTGCAGGTCGCGGGTCATCCATTCGACAGCCAGACCGAATTCGGCAAACTCCTCCAGCGAAAAGTCGAAAAGACCTACGTTATCGGTCTTGAAGATCAGAAGCCCGCCGTCCTTAAGGAGCTTTTTGTACTTCGAGAGGTAATTTCTGTGGGTCAAACGGCGCTTCGCGTGCCCCGCCTTGGGCCACGGATCGCTGAAATTGAGGTATATCCTATCGAGGCATTTTTCAGGAAACCAATCTTCAAGGTTGTCGGCGTTACCGATAATAAAGCGTAGGTTGTCGGGTCTTGAATCCTTGCAAGCCATCGCCTTTTCAAGCGCAAGGCAGCAGACGTCTCTGACTCTTTCCATCGCTATAAGGTTAATATCGTGCTCTTTGGCTGTAGTGCCGACTGCAAAGTTGCCCTTGCCGCATCCGATCTCAAGGCAAAGAGGCTTTTCCTTATCGGAAAAGGGCTTTTTGGGATCATCCTTCAGCGTTTCAGGGGCTTCTATAAGTAATTCCGCACAGGCGAGTATTCTCTCGTCGCCGTGCTTCTTTTTTCTCATTCTCATATCTTTATTCCTGAATTTTTATTATGAATAACATTTTCCAAAAAATGATTTGGAAGGTTTTTGAAGATGAGGGGAGAGTGCAGAGAGGGGAGAAGAACGCTTTTTACAAAAAGGTTCTTCTCCCCTCTCTGCATCTATCGCCTATCATTACACATTAAATCTGAACAGAACGATGTCGCCGTCCTTCATCACGTACTCTTTACCTTCGCTGCGAACGAGACCCTGCTCCTTTGCCGCGACCATATTGCCGCAGGCTACGAGGTCGTCGAACGCTATGACCTCAGCTCTGATGAATCCGCGCTCGAAGTCACTGTGTATCTTGCCCGCCGCCTGAGGAGCTTTAGTTCCTCTTGTGATGGTCCAGGCGCGGACCTCTTCGGGTCCTGCGGTAAGGTAGCTGATAAGACCAAGCAGCGAGTAGCTTGCCTTAATGAGCTTATCAAGTCCGCTCTCCTCGATTCCCATATCCTCGAGGAACATCTGCTTTTCTTCGCCCTCAAGCTCTGCAATCTCGGACTCGATGCCTGCGCAGACTGCGATAACGCCGCTCTTTTCGGTCTCGGCGAACGCCTTGAGCTTCATGTAAGCCTCGTTGTCAACGGGTTCGGCGGTCGCGTCGTCCTCACTGACGTTTGCTACGTAAATGACCGGCTTCATAGTAAGCAGAGGGGTGTCGTAAAGACAAGCCAGCTCGTCGTCGCTCAGCTCCATGGTGCGCGCGCACTTACCCTCCTCCAAGGTTGCGTAGATGCGTTCGAAGAGTGCGAGCTCGCCTGCGAGGGTCTTGTCGCCCTTCATAGCCTTTTTTGTTCTGTCTATTCTTCTTTCGACCATTTCCATGTCCGAGAAGATGAGCTCCATGTTTATTGTCTCGAGGTCGCGCATAGGGTCGACCGAGCCGTCGACGTGAATGATATTATCGTCCTCAAAGCAACGGACAACGTGAATTATCGCGTCACACTCGCGGATATTAGACAAAAACTTGTTGCCTAGACCCTCTCCCTGCGATGCGCCCTTAACAAGTCCCGCGATGTCAACAAACTGAATGATTGCGGGGGTGTATTTCTTGGGATCGTACATCTTCGCCAGCACGTCAAGGCGGCTGTCGGGAACGGTGACAACGCCCACGTTGGGCTCGATGGTGCAGAAGGGATAGTTTGCCGATTCTGCTCCCGCGTTGGTCAGCGCGTTAAAAAGAGTTGATTTTCCTACGTTTGGAAGTCCCACTATACCGAGCTTCATATAAAAATTACCTGCTTTCCGTAAAAATACGCATAATTACCTATTATAAATACATTATAATACATTTTTGCGGATTTTTCAAGGGGGTCGGGGAAATTAAGGCAAGAAATAGTATAAAGCCGCTATCGCGGCGTGTAAAAACGCTTTGATGGCGACCAATAGTTTGTCTTTTAGACAATTGCTCTAATTTGTTTACGAACATTTACGGATCAATGGATATTTGCGAATTTGATAAAATATTTCGGCAACAAACAAAGGCGAGCTATAAAAATCTCGCCTTTGTTGAGATTTAGTTTTCGGTCTTTGCAAAATTGAAAATTTCATCTCCTATTACAGACAAGTGATATTCGAGATTGTCAGAAAAAGAATAGTCTTTTGATGTGAAAACTGTTCCATCCTGATATTCAATTTTCACACCTATAATTTTCACACAGTATGCTTGAGAATTATACCAAACTGAATCCCAATATATTCCTTCCCAACCGTTTCTGTTATCATTTTTATATTCAGAATAGGGCACATCTGGACGAAACGGTCTTCTTGCGAAATCGCTATTATAAGCGAGTACGTTATACATTCCCTTTCCTTGTGGAATAGGTCCTGTTTGACATATCCATATATCCTGTTTACCTGTAATATCGCAAGTTAAGGCATCGCCTACCCTATTATATAATTCAAGGTTGAAATGCATATATTTGATTTCTTTTTCGCTTAAATTTTCCCAATCCACATACACATTGACACCATCTGCAGAGGTTATTGTCATTTGTAATCCATACACTTTTATCAATTCTTTTATCAAATTGGGATCATCCATTTTTTCCGATCCGTCATTTTCGTTACTAGTTTCATCCGAATCGGATGTATTGAATTGAGAATTGCCTTGATTTTCTATTGAATCACCGCAAAATTGACAAAAATTACTAAAAGAAGATATTTGTTCTCCGCAAGCAACACACACAATGGTATTATCAATTGACGAATCACAAGAAGCAAGCACAAATAGCAATATAACAATAATAACGACCGAAATCTTTTTCATTTTTGTTTCCCCCAATAGCGTGTTGACTTAAAAATGCGTCGACCAGATCCGATGCACAAAACCGCCCCGATTTATCGATTAATAGTTTTTCTGCAAAAAACAACTATTTATAAAAACATTATAATACATTTTTGCGGATTTTTCAAGGGGTGTTTGAACAATTTGGTGTCAAAGATCGGTTTTTTTCGGATTTAACGGGAAACGGAGCAAAAAAGCTTGAAAACGAATCTTTTTTTGCTTCAAAGCTATGCCCGCGAGCAAATTGTGAATATTTAGGGGGCGAATTTTGAATTATTTTTTAAGTCTGTCTGAATTTTATTAAAAAATTGCTCGAAAATTTTTAAAAAAGACTGTACAAATCGAATTTTTTGTGGTATAATTATTAACAAGAATTGAAATTTAATCTGCTTTCGTGTGTCGGCAAATTTAACGGCATTGAAAATTCGTTCAAAATTCAGCCATTTTTCACACAAATTACCCAAGCTTGTGTTATAATGTCTTTATTAAGAGCGGCGAAGCCTATCGCACAAAATCAGATCAATAGAAAAATTTAACTTTTACATATCCGGAGGACACAAAAAATGATGGATACAAAAATTCTCGTCATCGAGGACGAGGCGGCGCTTTCCGAATCTATCAAAACTTACTTTGAAAACGAGGGCTATGAGGTCAAGATTGCGACCGACGGCTCCGAGGGCATCAACTTCTTCAAGATGTACGATCCCGACATAGTCATTCTCGACATCACGCTTCCCAAGAAGGACGGCTGGCAGGTCTGCCGCGAGATCCGCGAGAACTCCTCCAAGCCGATCATTATGGTCAGCACCAAGGGCGGTGTTTTCGACAAGGTTCTCGGTCTCGAGCTCGGTGCGGACGACTATATGGTCAAGCCCGTTGACAACAAGGAGCTTTCGTCGAGAATCAAGGCGGTGCTTCGCCGCTGCCAGTCTCACGTTCCGCAGGCGGACGATGAGGTCATCAGATTTGAAAATATTGAGATCAGCCTTCAGAAGTACGAGCTTAAGCTCCGCGGAAGAAGCATCGATATTCCCCCCAAGGAGCTCGAGCTTCTTTACTTCCTCGCGTCCAACTACAACCGCGTATTCACCCGCGATCAGCTGCTTGACAAGGTCTGGGGCTTCGATTACCTCGGCGACTCGCGTACCGTAGACGTTCACATCAAGCGTTTGCGCGAAAAGCTTGAAAAGGCTTCGGAAAAGTGGGTCATCAAAACCGTTTGGGGCGTTGGATACAAATTCGAGCTTGTAGACTGATATTAAATCAACATTCTTACGCCAACCTTGAATATGAGGTTGGCGTATTATTACAAAGGAACCTGAAATGAGCAATACAAATACGGAATCCACCACACATAACGTCGAGCCTCGCTCGGCGAATACTCTGCAAAGATCCGAGAGGATCAGAAAAAAGAGCCTACGCATCGCCGAAAAGAGCAAGAAGATCTCCGAGCGCAACGCGCTTCTTTATCCGAGCTTTGCGCAATCGACAGTCGAGGATGCTCCCGATGAATCAGTGGCACCGGGGTCAACTGAGCAAGAGAACAAGCCAACAGCCAAAAAGACTCGTAGAGAGCGTTTGAGCAACAGCAAAAAGCACGACAGTATAGGCTTCAGCGTCTCCGCGATCCTGTCCGCCGTGGCAATAATTCTGCTTGTCTCGCTTGCTGTCGGTCTGATCTTCGATCTCATCCCATCGGGCAGAAGAGATCTGGCATTTATCAACATATCGGGCAGCAACGACACCCTCGAGGGCGAATATGCCGATTCAAGCACTCTGACCAAGGCTATGAGCTCGGTAGTGGTCGTCAGCGCCACCTCCTCGACAGGTGCAAGCACGGGCGCGGGATTTATCGTCGCGGTCTCCGAGGACGGCAACTGCGATTACATAGCGACCAACTATCACGTTGTCGCAAATATGGAAAATATTCACGTCAGACTTTATGAGTCGGGCGATTACGTCGAGGCAACGCTCGTCGGCTTCTCCGAGGAGGACGACATTGCCGTCCTGAAGGCCGCTCGCTCTGGGCTCCCTGCTCTGACCATGGCAAACTACAAGACCTGCCGCATCGGTGACGCGGTCTACGCGATCGGAACGCCCGAGGGCGAAAACTTCTCCTGGTCGGTCACTCAGGGTATCATATCGGCAATCGACAGAATTCTTTGGGACTTCGATGACAACGGGACTCTTGAAAAGACGATGAGGGTCCTCCAGACCGACACTCCCGTCAATCCCGGTAACTCGGGCGGCCCGCTCATCAATGCCGCGGGAGAGGTCGTAGGAATAGTCACCCTGAAGCTTGGTGAGAGCGAGGGCATGGGCTTTGCCCTTCCCATTGACGGTGCGATAGAGATCATCTCCGCGATCATTGAGGTGGGCAGTGCGGATAGCATTCAGTCCACGATCTCGAACAAACGAGGTCTGCTTGGAATAACCTGTGTCGGCGTTACTGAGGGGCATTGGTACAAGCTTTTCTCGGATAAGATCACCGAGTCCGATGCGATCAACGGCTCGTTCCGCGCCGACGCAAGCGGAGTTTACGTCATGTCGGTCCAGGCAAACACCGCCGCACACGGCAAGCTGAAGGCGGGCGACATAATAACCGAGATCAACGGCATGCGGATTCACAATCTTGCGCAGCTTTCAAATATAATTTACAATATGAAGGTCGGAGACGAGGTCACACTTACTTACTGCAGGGGCGGCAAATATTATTCCGCAGCCTTCACTCTCGGCGGTCAGTCCTGATCTGCCCGGCATAAAAAAACAGAGCGTGTATACACACGCTCTGTTTTTTTATTGTATCATTACCTTTTGCTTGCCGACCACGAAGTGCGCGAATATGATCGCGCAGAGGATCAGGACGAACGAGATCGCAAACAATATCTGCTGACCGTAGACGGTATATCCGAACACCGTGTTGTTATTCGCCTGAACCGCTGCTAATATCCTTCCGCCAACAAGCGACGCCCCGAAGCCAAAAACTCCCGAAATACAGTTTTTGATCGCCGACGCCTCGGCAAAATAGCGACTGTCGACGTAGCTATACGTGACGTTTACGAAATTACCCTCCACGCCTGCCATACATACGTGGAACAGAACCGTATGCACGATGATGAAGAATCTTGTGGACGGGGTTGCGAAAATTCCCGAAAGAAATGCCGCTGCCGCGATGACAAGTCCGAGCTCTATTCCCTTGGCAAACGAACGCTTATCACTATATTTTCCGAACGGCTTTGAGATCAGCGCGCGAGCGAGACAAGCCGATATATTTATGATCTGAATTACCGTCATAGTATACGCGAGATCCTCGGTCTTATACGTTCCGAGAAAGCCTACCGTGATAAATCTCGCGCAATTCCAAAGGATCGCTAGAATGATGACGTTGCGAAAGCTTTTGTTGCCAAGCGTATTTTTTAAGATCACCCGCATCGGCACCGTGTCCTTCTTCTCCTGCTTTTCTCTGATCTCGTTTTTCATAATAAGAAGCATCGCGAGATCAAATGCAAAGAATATCAGAACGGCGGTCGCAATAAACAGAAAGCTTCCCTTTGTGTTACCAGATTTATCAAACTTATCAACGGCAATTCCGACGGTGATAGACACCACCACGCCCGTTAAAAGCGACAGCATTTCCTTGCCCGAATTGAAACGGCCCCTCTTGGTCGGCTCGACGAAGGAATTTCCCCATCTGTAAATAAGAGTAGAGACCATATAGTTTCCGAAATAGGCTATAAGCACACATACTATCGTGAACGCCTTGCCAAACGCCCTTGTAAACGGCATAAACGGAACGAGAAAGATCACGACGCAGACCATCTGACCCAGCGAGTGAAAAAGCACAGCAAAGCGTTTAGTGTTGGTGATCTTCCTGATAACGAATATTGAAATTATCTGAAACAGAAACGCCAACGTGATAAACGACGACAAAATTCCCGTTTCGGCATCGGAAAAACCTATCGAGGTCAAAAGCTTTGCAAGGAGGCTGTCAGCCACCATAAGCGAAGCAAAATATTCGAAGGCGCATTCCAATTTATACGCGGTACGAGAGCGCTTAAATTCGCGCGACTCGTATAAATTTATATTTTCTTCCATGAGATCCTGCTACTTTTCTTAAATTACCCTCCCCGAGAGCTCGGGGAGGGTTCTCTGATTATAATACGTATTCATCCATTCTCGCCTGAATGCTCTTGGCGATATCCTCGTCGGAGGCGGTCTTGATCATAAAGTAGATCTTGCCGTTTTCGTCCTCAACATATCTGGTTGCGTCCGCCTCGAATTGCTCGGGGTCGGCGTTGTAGAATTCAAGTCTGCCGGGGGCGGTCAGCGAATACAGCTCCCCCTCTCCCTCAAACGCAAACTGAACCGCGGTAAGATCGAACGTGCAATTAAAGCCCTCTCTCACAAAGCCCTTTGTATAAAGCTGATAGGACTCAACGATAGGATTATGCGGGTGCTTTGCTGCTTCCTCGGGAGAATATCCCGTAAGCACGGGCGCTCCGATATGGAAATCCGAAAGATACATAGGTACGGGGCAGTTTTCAAAGCAGAATTTTGCCGAAGGATAATCGGTCACAACGTTAAACTCTCTTCCCTCGGGCAGAATTGCCGCCATAGACACCACCGCGTGTATCTTTTTTGCCGCAAGCTCAAGTCCGCTAAGCTCACTGTACTTGTCGGGTCCGCTTCTCAAGAAGTCCGCAAAGGTGTTGAACATTCCGATGGTTACGACCACGACGCCGTCATCCTCCGCATCCGCAAGCAAGCTGCGATAGAAGGAAACGTGAGGCAGTATTTCAAGCGTACCGTCATTGTATTTTTTCGAATAGGCTTCGGCAACGTACTGACTGTATTTTACACGCGGAGCCTCATAGCTGACGAATCCGGGCTTGGAATACATTCCTATCTTGAAATCGGGCGCGTTGCAAAATTCCTTTAACGCATCGACGGTAGCACTTCCGTAAACGTTTGACGTGCAGTTGCAGACTCCCAGTATATCGGTATTATATTCTTTGGCGTAGGAAAACAACACCGCCAGAGCGCCAACGTCATCACAATCGGGGCCGATATCGGTGTCGAGAATTATGCTTCTTTTTTTCATTTTCAAGGACTCAAACATTTGATCTCACCTCGTGATAAAGTATTTTTTGCTTTTCGCTGACATAGGCTATTGTCAGATATATCAACTGCTCTCATTATAATACAAAAATCCCCGTCTGTCAACCAAAATGGGAAAAATCAGGAATAAAACAGAATTACAGTGTTCAAATTTTCAAAAAATGTCACTTTTTATGTTTTTTCAGCAATTTCCATTGACTTTTGATTAAAAATGTGTTAAAATAATTTAAACACAGTTAATCGTAGCAAAAAAACAAACTTATCAGAGGAGAACTCGTATGGAACAGAAAATAATTGAAATTATCGCGGAATATCAGGGTCGCCCTGTTGAGAACTACAGACCCGACCAGAAATTCACCGAAATGGGTCTCGACTCGCTTGACCTTGCAGAGCTCGTGATCCAGCTGGAAAACGAGGGCATGACCGTGGAGCTTTCCCCCGAGATCAACACCCCCGCAAAGCTTGCTGAGGCAATTCAGAAATAATATTGAAGCAAAATGGCTTGCTATCGTTTGATAGCAAGCCATTTTTATTTGAAATTACTGTTTACTTTTCTTCTTGTCCTTTGCTCTTATGGTAACTACAGATGCAATCGACGCCACGCTTAGCGCCGCAAGCGAGCCGCAGGCTATATGGAACGGAAGCTCCGAGCCCTTGTCGGTCGGTGTGTTCGTGTCGCCGCCGATGCCTCCGGGCAGAGTGATCTCTGTCCTCGATTCGTCCTCATCTGAGGTCTCGCTGTTCGTGGTCTCTTCTGTTATTTCCTCGGTGGTCTCCTCCGAGCTATCATGGGTAGTCTCCTCGTCGTTATCGTATTCGGGAACCGTTTCCTCGGTCGTCTCTTCGGTGGTCTCCTCCTCGGTCTCCCACGGAAACTCGCCGCCGGTCTCCTCCTCAGTCTCGGTCTCATCGGTGTCGATGCCCCAATACAAATCTTCACCAAGCGTCAAGGAGGTTAACGCCATTGATACATTTCTTGCAGCAGTCTCATCTGCGTAAAACATAAAGTCGGAGATCTCCATATAGTCGCCGAGCGAGCCTCTTGCGCACCAGTCTATGCGAACACCCTCAAAGGTCCTGTCTCCGTCCTCTCGCATCCAACCGTATTTCAATCCCGTGTTTTCGGGAAGGCCGTCGTCCTCCGCCATATCGAGCACCATTGCGCTCCAGGCGTTAGAGGCGTCATACCCGGTCGATGCCGAGTGGCACACGTATGTGTCCTCGATCCTTATCATGTCAAACAAGCTTTGCGCATCGCCCGTCAGGGTAAACAGCTCCATAACCGAGCTCGGTATCGATGGAGCTCTGTATCTTATTACGGTATAACGGAAATCGTCGGTCGTAAGCGCCGTGATCCCCTTATGCTGCGCATATCCGAGGTAATCAAAGGTGACTCGGGGGTCGTTAAGCTCGGGATGGCTTACGTAAGAATAGATCAGCGAGCCATTCGACACGGTGACCCTTGTGTTGACCGGCTCTGCGCCGTATTTCGGCGAATTGAAGAACTGAACGTCGGTCTCGTCAAAATCGCCGATAGTCTGAACAGGAGGATATATCTCGAGCATCAGCTGATATGCCGCCTCGTGCACCGCCTTCGCATCAGACGAAAGTATTACCGCGGCAATATCGCATCGCGTGCCCGCGGGGAACGTGCCGCGCTCCATATAATCAAACCTGAGCTTATACATCTCGCCGCCCCAGTTTTGCTCACGGCTCATATCGAACTCCAAAAACTGCCATCCGGTCATTATTTCGTAAAGCGAGTTTCCCTTGGCATCCTCGCCGTAATGCATATCCGCAGGACCTCTGGTTCCCGTATGGTGGTAAATGCCGAAGTTGACGGGATCGGTAATATCTGCGTATGTCAGAATTGCCACGTATTTATACTTGCTTGCGCTATATCCCGTCATATTCACGGAAACAAAGCCGTCGTTATGGTCGGTCGTAAAGGTCAGGTTAACAACAGGAAAGCCGTCGCGGGAGTCAAGCGTGAAGGATGTAGCCTGTGGATTGCTCATTCTTCCCAAGAGCTCATCCGCGCGCAGAATAACGTAAGGGCTCTCGCTTTCTCCGCCGTCCGCAAGCGCGGGAAAGCAGGACAGTACTCCTATAAGCAACAAAACCGACAGTATTACCGCCGTTATTTCGCGCATTCTCTTTTTTGCTACGTCCTTGTTCATATTCCTACCTCTTAAAATTTATTCGTATGAGCCGATCGGCTCGATCTCCGATCCGCTTACCAAAAAGCAATACTTTTCTTCGGATACGGTCACTTCTCTTGCAGAATAAGCAACCTGCCGTATTCCAACGCAGAATTGCTCACGCATCGGCAGGAAAATAATGACCGAATATTTTTGCTTTTCGTCCGCCTTGGCAGGCAGAATGCAAGTGACCGTATAAAATTCGGTTATATTTTCACAACTGACCGAAATCTCAGCGCCCGCCGCAAAACTGTCTTTTTCGGCAAAGCCCGAAAGACTCAGAGCACAATACCCGTCAAAAATCGTGCCAAAATCTATCCAATCCGCCACAATTGCGGCAGTATTTGTTTCCTCATTTTTGTCCTGATTCGGTTTTTCGTCAAGCTCAAGCAAAACACTCTCATCCTCAAAGCCAATCTCGCTGTATCCGTTATCCGACAGGAAATACGACGACTCGACCGATACGGCAAACTCAAGAAAGCAAGCCTCCGTTAAGGTGTCGGGGATGTAATCTTCGTTTATCGCAAAGAAAAATCTGCACCAGCCATCGCTCTCAAAATTCTCTTCCCCGTCAACAAGAAATCTCAACCTGCCGCCCATATCGGTGCAGGAGACGTTAGCCGATTCTTTCATGCCGTCACCCTTGGCAAAGGTCAGAAACGTGAGCTTTTCCGAGTCGTAAAAAAGCGTTGCCAGCACGCCGCAAATTACTTGCGCCGAGCCCACCGAAATCTCGACGTATCTGCCGTCATCGGATAGCGACACGGTCACAATCAACCGTGAACTTTCACTGTTTTTCTCTGCCTCGCCGTCGGCGGAAAGACATCCAACCGTCAGCTTTCCGAACAAAATCATACCTGCGAGGACAAGCATCGCGAGCTTAAAACAATACCTATTAAAATTATATCTCATATTATTGCGATTGTCAATACGGTAGTCCAAATTATTCTTTTGTGCAAGGGTTTCCTCCAAAATCTGTTCTTTATGAAAATTTATTGCCGCAAATTTCGTTATATTCCAGACTTTGCCTCAAAAAAGCGGGATTGAAAAGCAAAAAATCGGATAAACTAATTTTGCGCCGAACCAAACGGTCAAATTGGCGCAAAGAGACGAATACGGAGCACATGCTATGTTAAACAAGAAGATCATCATTTCCGTTATTTCCGCACTGGCGCTGACTATGTGCACAAGCGTTATGTTGGCATCCTGCGGAGGAAACGGAGACAACATGGGCGGCAACGGATCGGAGTCGACCGTTGAAACCACGAAAAAGGAAACGAACAGCGGTGTTATTGACGAGGTCGGCAGCGGCATCGGCAGCATCGTTGACGACGTGACCGACAAGGATAATCTTGAGGACGCCACACACGGCACAACGGAATCTGAATCCGAAACGGAAACCGAAACCGAGACCGAAAGCGACAGCGCGCGTCATCACAGAACCTATCCTAGCGGCAAATAAGTCGGTTTTTTCAATTATCAGCCGTCTGTCTGAGGACAGGCGGCTTTTTGCGCTTGTCGGGTCATACCAAAATAAAGGGCAAGGAGTTGACAAAATTGCCCTATGTTGTTATAATAAAAGTGTAATCTTTATGTCGGAAGCAAAAAGGAGAATTCCCTTTATGATAAAAGTTCACGCGAATTTTAATAAGAGCATCGGCAAGATCAAGCCGATGCACGCGATAAACAATATGCCCACCGTGCCTAACGATTGGAACGGCACTCTTTTCGGCAAGCTTCGCGAGGCGAACGTGCCCTACAGCCGTCTGCACGACACGGGCGGTTACTTCGGCGGCGCGCATTACGTTGATATTCCTAATATTTTTCCCTGCTTTGACGCGGACGAAAACGATCCCGAGTCCTACGATTTCGCCTTCACCGACGCGCTTCTCTCCGAAATATGCGCCAACGGCATCAAGCCATATTACCGACTCGGCGTTTCGATCGAAAATCACCAATACATAAAGCCTTACCATATCTTTCCACCCCGTGACTACGAAAAATGGGCGCGCATCTGCGAGCACGTGATCCTGCACTATAACGAGGGCTGGGCAAACGGCTTCCATATGGGAATAGAATATTGGGAGATCTGGAACGAGCCCGACAATCAGCCCGACGTCAAGGACAACGTGATGTGGAAGGGCTCGATGGAGGACTATTTCAGGCTCTATGAGGTCACGGCAAGGTATCTGAAGCAAAAATTTCCGCAGCTGAAGTTTGGCGGATACGGCTCGTGCGGATTTTACGCGATAAACTCGGTCGACGTTTCTCAAATTGCAAATTCGTCGTCAAGAACCGAGTATTTTATCGAGTTTTTCGTCAAATTCGTTGAATATATACGCTCGCGCAAGCTACCGCTCGACTTTTTCAGCTGGCACAGCTACGCGGGAATAAAGGATATGGTCGATTTTGCAAAATTCCCGAGAAAAGCGCTCGACGAGGCGGGATATACGGACTGCGAGATACACCTGAACGAGTGGAACCCAAGCTTTCATCTGCGCGGCAAGGCAGAGGACGCGGCAAACGTAATGGCAAATATGATCGCTATGCAGAATTCGCCCGTCGATATGCTGATGTACTACGATTCAAACGTAATGTCTCCCTATTGCGGCATTTTCGATCCCGTAGGCGGTGGGGTGTTCAAGACCTACTATTCGTTCTATATATTCGGTCAGCTTTACTCGCTTGGAGAGCAGGTCAGATGTGTCGCGGATAGTGGGGACGTTTATGCTCTTGCGGCAAAGGGAGAGCAAGGCGCGGCGATAGTGCTGGCAAATCTGAGCGATGCCGAGCAGGAGATTTCACTCTCGATCGATGGGACTTCGATCGAAAATGCTCGCATATTTGCGGTCGATGAAAGCTGCGAATTTTGCGAGGTTGCAGGAGATGTTGGTAGCATGAGAATTTGTGCCAAGGGCATAAAATTCATTAAATTGTAAGATTTTTAAACTTTTGGTTTATTTTTCTACAAATTGTTGCGCGGATGTTTTTGAAAAACACAAATTTTTTCCCAAAAAGGTATTGACAACGACGGGAGAGCATGGTATAATGATACTGAATTATTGGCAGGTGTTACGACTATGCCCTGCACAACAGAGATCGAAACAGATTGGAGATGTACCCGATATGAAAAACGAAAAGCTCGTATATTCTGCGCCTTCTATCAAGGTGTCGCTTGTAGAGGAAGACATCCTCACCTGGAGCGAGACAGAGTTCGAAACCGGTATAGAAGTTCCCGGCGAAGATCAGTAGTAATAAGCATTTAACAAAAAGCCCTGCCTATGTGAGCAGGGCTTTTTGTTTTTCAAGATCGTTTCTCGATAAAAAATTCGTCAAATCACACATCTTGCCGAAAACCGCATTGTTTTTCTCGCCTTTTTTGTGAAATGTGGCAACAAAAAAAACCACGCCCAAGGATTGACTTAGAGAGCGTTTAGTGATATAATTAATAATGTAGCATCGCACAGACAAATATTCCTTTAATATACGGGGATGTGTAGTCTCGCGATAAATTCATTTCAACGACAGGAGACAGACTATGAAGAAATTTTTTGCAAAAGCGCTCGCCATTTTGCTAGTATGTCTGTTTGCATTATCGGCGGTTAATTTTTCGATAATCGCAGACGACAGCTCCCCTCTCGGCGAAAAGCTTGCGGCAATGAACGTAAAAATCAGGGGAAGCAACCGCCTGATGTTCTATTTCACAAACATCGACAACGTTGAGTTCTTTGAGGTCAAGATCCCTCAGGCAAACGGCTCTGTGGAGGCGTTCAAGATCTACAAGAACAGGCTTACATACGAAAAGGAAAAGGATAGATATCTGCTCGAAGTGCCCGTTGCAGCGGCTCAGCTCTCTGATCAGGTAACGATTCAGGCATTTGACGCGGCAGGAAAAGCAGGAAAGCTCCGCAGCTATTCCATAAAGGATTATGCAGACCAGCTTTTTGAGCTCGCCGGCACTAATCCCGACAACGCAAACTATGTCAATGCCGCAAAGGCGGTTGAAGCCATGCTCAACTACGGCGCCATGGCGCAGATCTTCTTTGACTACGAGACTGATAACTTGGCAAACGCTGGACTTAATACCGACAGCATTACATCCGGCGGCATATACGGAGTTGATAGCTCCTACCACGATCCTATCGACAATATCAAATTTACCGAGGTCAGCGCTTATCTCGAGGACACTGTTTCGCTTCGATTCTATTTCGAGTACACCGGAACAAGAAAGGATTCTCCCAAGGAGCTTTCCGTTAAGATTGAAGGCACAGAGTATAAGAACGAAGTCATCCGCGATTCAAACGGCAAGTACTACATTCTTATAAGCAACATCCCCGCATCGCTTTTCAACAAGCAGTACGAGGTGTGTCTGAGTGAGGATGGAACGAACTATGCGAGCATCAGATACAGCGTGTTCAACTATCTTCAGGCAAAGCTGGAGATCGATGACAGCCAGAAATTTGAGGATCTCGCTCATTCCGCGTTCGACTTCTACGTATGGACCAACCAATACCGCGGCAGCGGCAGCGCAGAGACCGAGTCCGTTACCGTCAATGCGGCAAACGGCTTTGGCTACACAGTAAGCGGTGGCAGAGTTAACGGAACCAACAACAACGGAGCGCTCGCCGATGACAAAACCGGATTTACCGCAAATAAGGGTGAGACTATCACCATCAAGGTAAACTCGTTGCCCTCCTCCGAGACCTACAGCTTCAAGCTCTATGCGTCCGACGAGGTCAAGGTAACGGTAGCAGGCAGCTCTTACGATCTCAGTGCAGGAGAAAACACTATTGATTTGACCAATCCCACAGCTACCGAGATCAAGGTTGAGGCCGTTAACGGCTCCACTTTCGTGCTCTTCTCCTGCGACACCAGCTCAAACGACACCGGTTATTCCGATATGTCCTCGATAGACTTCTCAAACAGAAACAACCTCGACTTTATCGAGTCCGTAAACAATGCAGACCTTTCTTATGACTTCACCAAGGAAGCTGCAAAGCTCAACGTAAGCGCAACCGGCCTGCAGTTCGCAATCAAGGCGCCCGAGGGTGCTTCCGTTACCGCAGGAAATTATGCATACATCGAGTTCACGTACATGATCCCCGCAAGCTCCAAATTCGTAGCAACGCAGAATATCTCCTGCCGGGTAGGTGCGAACACGATCGATCTCGGTACCGCGGCTCTGACAGCAGACGGCAGATGGCATACCGCTAAAATTGACATTTCGAGCTTCGCTCCCTCCTTGGCAGGAAGCATCGATTCTCTCTGCCTCATCTTCGTCAACGACGATTTGAGCGCAGGACACGAATTTTATCTTAAGTCTCTTAACCTCAAGGAAGCAACCGATACAAGCATAAGCATCGTTGACGATCTCCTCGGAAAGCTTACCGACGGAGAGTTGGATATTGCAACGAGAGACAATAATGGCAATGTTACTGACACATTGGCTGTCAACAAAAATAGCTCCATCGAAAACTGCGATGGATACTTTACCAGAATTGTTGTTGGCAACGGCGCCGAGGTGACCAAAGACGACGACTCCGTCACATATGACAGATACGTTGGATTTACACTTGGCGGAGAAACCGTAACTGGCAAGTACATGGTAATCAAGTACAGAACCGACGCAATTCCCCAGAGGGTGAGATTTGAGGTATTCGCAACCGTAGGAGAAAATACCATTTCAGGCTTTGATAATCCCGAAAAGGAATGCGGCGGTCACGCATACGGCGTGGTTTCTGACGGAAAGTGGCACACTCTCGTTATCGACCTTGCAGAGATCTCCGCTGACGTTAAGGCGGCAGGAGACGAGGTAAAGCTTAACGACGTACGAATAGACCTCTTTGACTGCTTCAACACCGGCGACATTATCGACATCGCATATATTGGCTTCTGCGAAGACATAAACGCCTTCAGAGCAACACTTGATGAAGGTGAGTACCTCGAATTCAGCGACTGTGAATGGCACGCGTCCGTAGACTCGATCAAGACGGACGAAATCAAAAAAACATCAACCGGATTGGGCTATGACTTCGGAGCAAACCATCTTGAGAGCGCATCCAACAGAGTTGCTGTCACCCTTAACGGATCAGTTTGGACCTTCGCCGGCTGGTTTATAGTAGGAAATCAGAAGGTAAGCAATCTTCAGTATTGCGTAACAGAGGAGGACGGCACCGAGCACTGGTTCACCGTCCACGAGTCTACCTCCGGCGCAAACAGATACTGTAAGGCAGAGCAAGAGGTAATAAATTACGTAGCGAACACCTACGGGTTCGAGAACTCCGGCGACGCAAAGCGTTTGTATATGCAGACAGACCTTCTCAAGTACGCCGGGCAGACAGTCCGCATCTCGGTAAGAGCAACCACCGAGGATGGCAACGCGGTCATGCTTTACACCGCCGAGGTCAAGGTTACCGCTCCCAAGTACAACTCCCTTAACTACGTTCTCACGGGCGATGAGCTTTACAGAGAGATGTTCGGCGGCGACCACGACGCGATCGGACAAATAAACCAAGTTCCTCACGCGGTTGTTAAAAACGAGGACGGAACCGTTTCCGTAAGGGTTACAACCCTGAGATCGGGCGGAACCGCAAGAAAGTGGTTAGGTGTTCAGCCCAACGCCTCTACGCCGACCGGAAAATACATGGTCATCAAGTACAGAACGAACGGACTTCCCACAAAAGGACATTTCTACGTCTATGCTACATCCGTCGGAAAGATCAAAAACGAAGACAACCGAATGTCCTCCGCCGGATTCGTGGGAGACGGAAACTGGCACACCCTTGTAATCGACCTTTCCTCCGCACCCGCGGCAGGAGCTAACGCAAACTTCGATTATTGCATAACCGACGTACGTCTCCAGATGCTCGATCACCTTGCCGACGGAGAGGTCGTTGACTTCGAGTACATTGGCTTCTGCGATAGCATCAACGACATCCCCCTCAGCGATGGCGAGCACCTCGAGTACAGCTGGCAGAAGTGGTCCGCCTCTGTCGACACCGTAACCATGGACGGACAGACTGCTGCCAAGAACAGCACTGGAGAAGTTCTCGGAGCATCTCAGCACGGTCTGTTGTCAGGCGGACAATGGGCTTGGAGCGGCGGTTGGTTTGCCATTGACGGACAGTCCGCAAAAGAGGTCTCGGTCTGCATAACAGAAGAAGACGGCACAGCACATCGCACGACCGTCACCAAGGGTGCAACCAACACAAACGCCCCCAACACCTGGTGGGAGGCGACCGATATAACCAGCTATGTTAAAACAACCGACGGATATTCCGAGAGCACCGTCGGATACAGAGTTAACCTCTCCGCAAATCTTCTCGAATTCCTCGGACAGACAGTTTCGGTTTCTGTAAGAGCTCTCACAAGCGACGATCGCACCGTTACCGTTTACTCCGCATCCGTTTACGTTCCCATGTCTGCAACTCCCCAGTGGATCACGGGCATCGAGCTGCAGAAATACATCAACAACGCGTTCCACAGCAAGACACCCAATAGCGACGGATCCCTGACGCTTTCTGCTCAACCCGGCGCGGGAACCGACAACTATACCAACGAGCTTCAGAGCGAGCTCGCCGGTGTCAAGGCTCCCAGATACGCAATCATCAGATACAAGACCACCAACAAGACCACGCTTGGTATGTATGCGCGCACAACGTCCAGCACGGGCTACGTGAAGCTGCATAGTTCCATAATCAACGACGGAAAGTGGCACACCGTAGTATTTGACCTTACAGCCAGCGGTCAGTACACCTTGGGAGAGGATATAACCTTCCTCCGCGTCGATCCTTGTCTGCTGCAGGGCGAATCGATCACCATTGATTACGTATACCTTTGCGACACGATAGGCGACTCTGGACTCGACTATAGCGTTGATCTTATAGAAAAGAACAACTCCTCCCTGAGCTCCAGCATGGGAACAATAGACAGAACTCCCGACGGCCTCAGGATCACAAGTGCCGGATTTACCGCGGACGCTACGAGAATGAGCATCAATCTCAACGGTGCAACGACAGGCAAGTATCTCGTCCTGAGATACAGATACGCTGCCACCAACCAGAAGAACGCCGGTCTGCCCTACATCAACGTATGGACCTCCACGATAAACGGCGGAGCGACCGCCGGTGACAACCAGCAGGCAAACGTCCTTGCAGACGGAAGATGGCACACCGTAGTTGTAGATATCTCGAAGAATAAGACTGTAACCGCAAACGATGATGGAACTTATTCTCTTAAGTACCTCTCGCTTGACGTATTCTCCCCTGCTTCAGCTTGCGCAGGCGATTATCTTGATATCTCCTATATCGGATTCTCCGATGATTTCAACGAAATAGCAGATGAGTTCGGCGAGACCAAGTATAGCGTTGCTTATCAGCTTAACAACAACGGAACACTCGGATCCGGTCAGGTTCACTCCTGGATGTCCAGCTCTACGACCGTTACCAGATCTAAGACAGCGACAAGCAACATCACCGGTTTCGCAACCGTGAACGGCAAGATCACAGACGTCTATTACCAGATCGTCGCTGCTGACGGAAGCACTGCGGGATGGACCAACGCTACAAGCGGAATCTTCAACCCCGGAGACGACGGCTACGAAACGTACAACAGCCAATCCGGAACAGCGCAGACAATCTGGCTGGGTGCGGGCGGCAGCATCGAGAATGCGGCAACCTTTGAGATCCCCGCATCCGCGCTCGAGGGATATTCTGCAGGAGACGTTATCACCGTCCTTGTCGCGGTCAAAACCACCGACATGGTCGAAGGATCCTTCGCAGTTCTCGTATCCTGCACGATGATCTTCACCGAATAACAAAAAACGATCAAATCGTTAAAAATAAAGCATCCGCCCACACGTGGGTGGATGCTTTTACTATATATGCATACGAGAGCCCTGACAAAGCAGGGCTCTTTTTTATAAGCCGCACCTTGTTTCAAAAGCAACAAAAGGCTTTTTGCACAAAAAAGGAAGTTTTTTAGGGCTAAAAGGGTCGATTTTATGAAAATTGTTATACAAAATATACAAATCGTGCTAAATTTAGCCAAATCGCTTGACTTTTTTGAGATGCCATTGTATAATATTTAATGTAGCGTCGCACGCTTACGGATGAACCTGCGTTCTCACACATCGTGCGATGCAAACTATTTTAACGAGAGGTGGATTATGAAAAAAATTTTCGCAAAATCCCTTGCCGTTTTGCTTGTTTGTCTGTTCGTAATATCGGGCATTAATTTCTCGATATCTGCGGCAACAACCACCGACCACGGTGAAACGCTTTCGGCAATGAACATCAGTATATCGGGAAATATATCCTTGATGTTCTACTTCAAAAACCTGGATAATGTTTCTTATTTCCAGGTAACCGTTCCTCAGAAGGACGGCTCTGACAAGGTTACTACGGTCGACAAGAACGACCTTAAGTACGATTCCTCTACGGGCAGATATCTGCTTACCGTCAAGCTTCCTGCCGCGCAGCAAGCAGACCTCGTTACCGTGCAGGCATTCAACTCTGCCGGACAGGGCGGCAAGATCCGCCAGCATTCTGTCAAGGGCTACGCTGAGAAGCTTTTTGCACTCGGACGCTCGGATGCTACGTATCTCGCAGCGGTCGAGGCGGTTAAGTTCATGCTTAACTACGGTGCAATGGCGCAGAGGTATTTTAACCACAATACGTCCTCGCTTGCAAACGACGGATTGTACTACAGAAGCACCAACCCCCTTGACGCCATGAATTACGAGGACCTTTACGGTATTACGGATTCTTCGTATGTGACCGCAGGCTCAGGTGTAGCCATCTCAAACGTAAACGCTTATCTTGAAGACACCGTATCCATTCGTTGCTATATCGATTTGACCGGTTACTCGGGTACTGTTAATGATCTTTCGGTAGCGATAAACGGAACTCTCTATGACAACCAAATCTTGCAAGACGAAACGGGATATTACGTTCTTATAAACAACATCCCCGCAACTAAGTTCAACACACGGTACAAGGTTGCCGTCGGCGACGGAACAAACATAGCAGAGGTCGAGTACAGCGTTCTCAACTACCTGCAAGCAAGACTTGCCAAGACCGATGACGAGAACCTCAAGAACGTCGCTTACTCAATGTTCCAGTTCTACGTTGCGACATCCAAATATGTCGGCAACACCGTTACCGGTGCAGATGCACACACGACCGCGTGCAGACACGACCGCACATATATCGATATACATCTTGGCAACAAGATCCTCTGCTCAGACTGCAGCGGCGACCGCGGCACCTCCGGCACGTATAATCTGAACGGTTCCACTGTAACCACCAACAGCGGTATGTCCTACACCGTTGGCGGCGGCAACTTCGAGGCTGATGCAGAAGATGGTATGTTTATCCCCTACGGAAGCACGATGAATCTTACGGGAAGTGCGATTACAAGCTCCTATACAACCAACTATTTCACGTTGAATTATTATGCATCGGCTCCCGTCAAGGTTACGTTGAATTACACTTATGGATCAAACGGACAGAATTCCGCTTCAGAATATTATTATCTTGAAGCGGGAGAAAATATGTTCTCTGCATTCGAATACAGCGCTTTTGCATACGCCACGGCTTACAGCACCGCTACAAGCGCAAACCCGCAGAGAGATAAACAGCAAAATTACGGCAGCTACACAAACTTCACTCTTAAATCGATCGACGTTACGCCTTTGACAGAGGACGGTGCAAGCTTTGTTCTGTTTAACTATTCCAACGAAGGCAAAACTACTACTGTTACGAAAAAGACCATAAGTGGCGCCAACACTGTTTATCATAGCTTTGTCTACGCCGAAAACAGCCGTTACAAGCTCGGTATATCTCTTACCTACGGTGGAGCTGTAACAGAGCTCTACGATCTTGCCGCAGGCACCAGCACCTCGGACAGCACTAACGGCAAGATCACCAAGAACACAAACCTCATCAACAACTACGATACAGGTCGTCTTATCCAGCAGTCCTATTACGGAACACTTGGAGAAAACGACGACTACGTTCCGAGATATTACTCTCCTGACGGCATATGTAAGTGGCACTACAACCCCGTACAGGCGGGCGATGAGTACCAAAACAGAGCTCGTCTTATAGATCTCGAAACCGGCACAGATGCAAGCGGAAATCCCTATGTATACGTAAAGGTACAGCCTTACGACTGGGCGGGCGAAGAAGTGTCCGAGTGGAATTCCGACGGAACACCGAAAACAACTCAAAAAGCCTCCAGCGGTCGCTTCACCGAGTGTTATATGGAAAACCGTTATACCCTCGCAGGCGATTACATCCAGGTTGACAATAGGATGGTAGACTTCTCTGGATACGATCATCCCTTCACCGGCCAGGAGCTTCCTGCGTTCTATACTCTTGCATACTTTAACGATTACTACTGGTACAGCGGAAGCAACCCTTGGACAAACGACACTCTCACTCTCGAGGAAGATCTTCCCTTCTGGGGTTATTTAGCCAATGCTAGCAGGACCACGTTTAACTATCAAGCAAGTAACACGGAAACATGGGGCGCATTTGTAGACGATTCGACGGGATACGGACTTGGTATGTACGTCCCCAACACCGACATCTTCAAGGGCGGTATTACCACATCCAGCAACAACGGATCAAGTGACTCCGATTGGAAGTCGACCAGCTCAACGGTTGTTGCGTCCAGTTACTTTACCGCACAAAAGATACTGAAGATGGTTTGCTATGAGCCTATAGAATACAGTTATTTGATTTGTGCGGGCAACATTTCGGCTATTCGTAGCACCTTCACTGCAAATAAGGATTTCGCAAGCAATATTTCTCTTAACAAAAACGACATTCCCCAGAAGCTTCCCGACGAGCAGGATATGACCTCCATAGATTTCTCGGTTGAGGATAATCTTCTGTTCCTCCAAAGCGTGAACAATGCTGTTCCCACTTACGACGACATCCAGAAAGCCGCAAAGCTTACCGTTGAGGGTGACGACTCGTATTTCCACATAACTTATAATCTGTACGACACCGTATATACAACCACAAATTACAGTTGTATCGAATTCGAGTACATGATTCCCGCTGACTCCAATCTGTATCCTTACGGAATGGTAAGCGGTCAGGAGCTGTACTATCAGGTCGGAACAAACGAGCTTCCCAGCGCAAGTGCTTGGGCAGGCAACCCTGTAACGCTCATTGCCGACGGACAGTACCATACCGCGAAGATCTATACTGCAAATCTCTCCGGTTGGTCAGGCCAGCTCAATTCGCTGAGAATAGACTTCCTCAACGACGGAATCACGTCGGGTCAGGTAATGTATCTCAAGTCCTTCAGCATCACAAACTCGGTTGAAACCAACGCTAATAGCCAGTACGTTACTAATCTCGAGCATAGCTACGTCGGTGCGGAGCTCGCTACGCAGATCTCCGACGGAGGTTGGGAGCCCGTAGACAGCGTTCCAATGTCCAGCGTTCTTGACGATGACTTTGTAAGAGTAATCAGCGGAAACGGCAGCGACAGATACTTCGGTCTTATTCCCGGCGGCTCTGTCGTAACAGGTCAGTACATGGTTGTTAGATATAGAACCTCCGCCACCCCGACTTCCGGTGGTATGAACGTATTTGTAACCGCTAACACTACCGAGATCTCCGGAAGCGGTGACGTTTTCACGGCATACGGCCTTGTAGGAGACGGAAGATGGCACACTCTTGTAATAGACCTCACCAACTCCAGCAAGGTTGTTCAAAAGAACGGAAAGTACTACATCAATCAGGCAAGATTGGATATGTTCAATGCTTTGCCCGCGGGAGCCGTGGTTGACTTCGCATACATAGGATTCTGCGACAGTCTCAGCGACGTTAAGGTTCCTGACGGCGAATACGTTTCCTATTCTTCAGATATCTGGACCAGCGCAATAGACAGTATGGTCATTGACAATTCTTCTGTACTTAGCGCAAGCGGCAAGGATTATGCGACAGGCGCAACCCATGCGGCTACAATAGGCGGAAACGTTCTCAAATACGGCGGATGGTTTGCCGTTGCAAATCAGGATATTACAGACGTCAGCTATTGTGTAGTTGATGAGGGCGGCGTCGAGCACTGGACGGCTCTTCCCTTCGATAACCAGAGCGGATTTGTGCTGAACGTTCACGGTTGGTATACCGGAGAAGAAGGCGTTCAAAACGCTGTTGCACCATACAATGCAACCGGATACAGACTTTACGCCAACATCGACCTCGGGGAATATGCCGGTCAAACGGTACAGGTTTCTATAAGAGCAATTACCAGCGACGGCAGAGAGGTTGTTCTCCTCGCCACAGACGTATTGGTTAAGGAATACGTTCAGGTCGATGCGCATTGGAATATGAATGTTGATTCTCTTCTTTACGCTCTTGGAGACGCGTCTACGGGATGGAACGGTCTTACTGTTGCCTCCGGTGTCGCGAATTCCGATGTGGCTGACAGCTGGGCACCCACCGTAACTGCTAATTACATAGCACTCATGGCGACTGATGGAACAAACGGCGGTTGGGTTGCGGTTCACGAATATGATCTGTCAGGAATGTCTTATGTCGCATACAAATCCAACGGAACGACGCTTGTATCCGGCGGCTGCGACTTAGCCGTCGCAGAGCAAGAGGTACAGGACAATGCAGCATCATTGGGATATACCAATTTCACTGCATACAGAGTTCTTTCGCCTGTCATCGACCTTACCGGTGCTGCGGGAGACACTGTAACCGTGAAGTTCTTTGTTACACTTACGGACGTTAACACTGATCCTGTAAATGTTCTTACTGTAACTGTTAACGTTCCCGCAGCTTAATGCTATTTTCAAGCATTAACAAATAAAAAACAGGAGCCCCGCTTCGGCGGGGCTCCTGTTTTTGATCCTGTATGGTGCGATGGCTTTTTGTAATTCAAAAAACAAGAAGGCAGGTCGCCATAGTCTTGTTGACAAATACCAACAAGCTCCATCAAATTGACCGATTTAAATGTTAATATTTTACAAAGCGCTTGATTTTTCCTTCAAATTAGTATATAATATATAGGCAAGCGGCGCGCATCGTTCTATTTTTCTTTTGGAAGCGTAGCCGTATAATCAAATTAATTAAAAGAAGAGGTAGCACATGAAGAAACTTATCACAAAAGCGCTTGCCGTACTGCTGATATGTTTATTTGTGATATCGGGCTTCAATTTCTCGATATTGGCAGACAACACAGTACAGACGGACGAAAAGCTTGCTGCAATAAACCTCGGTATATCGGGCAAGATATCGCTGATGTTCTATTTTACCAACATAGACGAGATTTCCGGCTTCAGAGTCACGGTCGGCTCGGGGGAGGTATCCTTTGTTGACAAGAGCGAGCTGAAATACGACTCTGCCAAAGGCAGATATCTGCTCACCGTCAAGCTTGCCGCGGCGCAACAGACCGACTTAGTCACCCTTCAGGCGATCGACAAAAACGGCAATGCAAGCTCGACAGTCCGCCAGTATTCTATAAGAGATTATGCCAATAAGCTTTTGAACTTGGCAAGCTCCAATTCCGCATACGCTGTAGCGGCTGAGACGGTCAAGTTTATGCTCAATTACGGAGCTATGGCTCAAAAGCACTTTAACTATAACGCAGGTAATCTCGCCAACGAGGGCTTGTATTACCGCGGCACCAATCCCGTTGATGACATGTCGTATGAGGATATGTACGGTATTGCAGCCCCCTCATCCTACCCATTAAAGGAAAACGCGTCGCAAAAGCCTATTTGGGACGTTATCCACTTTACTCACGTAAACGCGTATCTTGAGGACACGGTGTCTCTGCGTTTCTATTTCGAGTACAATGGCACAAAGGAGCTTGAGGTTTGGATCGGATATATAGACAGCAACGGTAATACCGCCGACTCTACCAAGTATGAAAATGAGATTCTTCAGGACGAAAACGGAGATTATTACGTTCTCATAAACAATATCCCCTCTACATGCTTCAACAAGCAATATTCTGTTCTGATAAGCGAAGGCACGGACAACTATGCAGTAATGAATTACAGCGTGCTCAACTACGTTCAGGCGGCTCTTGCAAGCACGGATAGCGAAACCTTGAGAAACGTTGCGTATTCGATGTTCCAATTCTACGTCTGCTCCTCCGCGTATGCAGGCACCCCCGCCCCTGGATTTACTGCTATGTCGAGCGCGTGCTCGCACGAGCGCACGTATACCGATGCGCATCTCGGCAACGCGGTTCTCTGCTCCGACTGTGCGTATAACAAGGGAGCTTCGGGATATTTCAATCTGGAAGGCAATACTATTACCGCAAACAGGGGTACTGCAAACGAGTTCGCATATCAGGCAACGGGTTATACAGAAGCCTACGGAGAAACCGGTCTGTACGTTCCCGCAGGCCAAAAGCTGGTTATTACAGGCGACAAAATTTACAGCTCAACCTTAACAAACCGTTTTCACCTGCAATACTATGCTTCAGTTCCCGTTAAGCTTACCATGACATATTCTCACGGAGGCACCACAACAGACGAGATCTACTATATGGAAGCCGGCGAAAACACTTTTTCTGCTGTTGATTACAGCTTCCTTGCTTCCAACGGCGGAGGTGCAGAGAATGATAAGGTCACTTACTATAAAGACTCCTCAAACTTCACGCTGAGTAAAATTACCGTTGAGCCCGTAGAAAGCGGCAAGGATATGAACTTTGTTCTGTTCCATTACTATGCCGAAACAGTAAATCCCTCTTTGACTCAGGTTAAATACAACGAAAAAACCTGCTATTTGTCGTACGTGCAGGATGCACACTACAAGCTTGGCATCAATCTCACCTGGGGAGGCGCTATATCCGAGCTTTACGATCTGACCGCAAGCAGCGGAAGCATCAACTCGGGCACAAACCTTATCAATGCGAGCGATACGGGTCGTCTTATCCAGCAGTCCTATTACGGAACTAACGGAGACAGCGATCCCAATTATACTCCGCACTATTGGAAATCGAGAGACGATCTGCCCTATGCAAAGTGGTCCTACAACCCCGTTCAGGGCGGAGATGCCAATAACAACCAAAGCCGAATCATTGACTTTGAGACGGGATCCGATTACATTTACATAAAGGCTCAGCCTCTAGACTGGGCAAACCATGTGCTCAACGCAAACGGAACATATACACAGACAGATTCCCGTTTCACTTTCTGCTATATTGAAAACCGCTACACGCTCAAGGGTGACTACATTCAGGTCGACAACAGAATGGTCGATTTTTCGGGATACACTCACCCCTATACAACGCAGGAGCTTCCTGCATTCTACACTCTCGCGTACTTTGACGACTATTATTGGTACAACGGATCGGATCCTTGGAATCTGACGAGCGGAACCGCCAACCTGACACGCGAGGATAATCTTCCCTTCTGGGGCGACACTGCGAAGTTCGCTGAAACCACATTCAATTATCAAGTGAGCAACACGGAGACCTGGGGCGCATTCGTAAACGAAAGCACTCTGTACGGTCTCGGTATGTACGTGCCCAATATAGATGTAATAAAGGGCGGAAGACTTGACGGATCGGAAGAAAACAAGGTCGCGGACGCAACCTCCGGTTACACCAGCTACTTTGCTCCCCTGAAAACCTTAAAGATAGTCTGCTATGAGCCTATCGAATACAGCTATCTGCTCTGCGCGGGTAATATTAATACGATCCGTAGCGTTTTCACTGCAAATCAGAATTTTGCAAGCAACTATTCGCTCAACGAGAACTCTATTTCTCAGAAGATCCCTGACGAGATCAATCTTGAGTATATTGATTTCTCGGACAAAACCAACGCGTTATTCGTCCGTGATATGACCAACACGATCTCCTCATTTGATGCGTCCGTTGGAGCCGTCAGACTCGACGTGACCGCGGGAGACCCGTATTTCCATCTCAACTACTCATTGTATGACACGGTATATACCGCAGACAACTATGATTACATAGAATTCGAGTATATGATCCCCGCAGGCGTTGCGGGCAGAAATTATCAGGCACAGCTTTTCTACTGCGTCGGCAACGTTCTTGCCGTTGACGGTGCTTACAATTATTTCCCCATAAACCTCACCGCAGACGGTCAATTCCATACCGCAAGGATCAACACAAGCGACCTCGGTGCCGCTTGGACGGGCAAGCTCAATCAGCTGAGAGTCGACTTCTTGCACGAGGCAGCTGCAGGCGACGTATTCTACATCAGATCCGTAAAGCTCGGAAAGGCAAATTCTTATATTCTCAACTCGGGCTTTGCTGATGATGCTCTCAGATCACAGATAGTCGACGGATACGGCGAGCACGATAACTCCTCGATCTCCGCAACCGTTAACACAAATTACGTTACTGTTACTAAATCCCACGCAAACGGCGCATACTTTACCGTTCGCACCAATACCGAATCGACAAACAACGAAACGGGTCAATATCTCGTTATGAAGTACAGAACGGACAGTGCAAGCCTCAAGAATTTCAATATTTTTGCAAGCACCTCCGAATATTCCGCCAAGGACGGAGCTGTCAGATTTGACAACTCACACCTGATCTCCGACGGAGAGTGGCATATAACCTATATCGATCTGTCGCAGATGAGCTCCGTAGTTCCTTCCGCTGACGGAAAGTATTACCTCAAGTATTTCAGACTCGACATGACCGAAGCGATGGCTGTTGGAGAATCAATCGATATCGCCTACGTAGGTCTTTGTAACGCAGATGCGCTCAAGATGCTTTCGGCGGATAGCGATTTTGGCTATCTCGAGGGCAACCACAGGTATCATTTCCAGATAGATGGGCTTACCAACGGTACGACTGACTACATTACCAATGGTTTCGTGAATTCGACAACGATGCTTTCAACCCCCGTTATGTCTACTAACGACAAGTGGCAGCTGGCAATAAGTAGCGGTTGGATCGCACTCGACAATCCGGATGAGCTTGCGGGGCTGTACTATCAGGTAATTGACGCAAAGGGCAATCACAGCGCATGGATGGCTGCAGACGGGGCGTTGAGAGAGCCGGAGGATACGCTCGTACCGTACGTCAACAGCACTGCTCCGATGAACACTTATACCGACCCCACTGTAAAGAGAGTATCCTATAACCTTGATCTCAGCAACTTCGGCGGACAGGTAACCGTGGTCGTTGCCGCTGCTTTCTGGGATAACGCGGTCAGCGGAGGAGTATCTATTCAGAATCTGTGGGAATTTGACGTAGATCTCCCCACGTTTGCTCCTCAAAGCATCGTTACAAATGCGACCACCGCGGGACAGGGACATCTCATAGGAGCAGAAAACCTAGAGGCAGCAAAGCTAACCGATGGATATTTGACTCTGACAAAGAAATCCAATACTGCCGGAGAGACCTACTTCTCGCTCCTGATCAATTCGGCTTCGGACACCGTAAAGATAGCGACCGGCAAATATCTTGCGATCAAGTACAGAGGCAACACGTCGGGTGCCGCATACTCGCAGACGTATAATATCTACGCAAGCACCAACATTTACGCCGCAGAGAACGGCAATCAGTGCCTCTCCAATAACAAGCTTACAGTCGATAACGAATGGCACGTAGCTTACTTCGATCTCTCGCAGATCAGCGATGTAGCGGCAGTAAACGGCGAGTATTACATTAACTTTGTAAGATTTGATTTCCTGACAAGTCTTCGCGTGGGCGACAGCGTTGATATTGCGTATATCGATTTGTTTGATGCGACATGGCATGCTTCTATTGACCAATTCTTATATGACGTAGACGGCAATTTTGAAGTTGTAGAGGGCACGATCAACGGAGCAAGCACCAATAATGTAAACGGAAACACTATATCCGTCGGTGAAACTAAGTATTCAAATATAACGGCTAACTACGTTTGTATCTCGGCTGGCTGGCTTGCTGTTGACGGATACGATATTTCGGCTTTGAACTGTAAGATCTATAACGCTGACGGAACACTTCTTAGCACCGTCGCATGTAATCTTGATCCCGCCGAGTCCGGTGTGGTAACTCACGTTTCCGGAATGGGCTACGGAGAAGGCACAGTTCCTTATAGAATCGTGAGTGCAAATGCCCCGTTCGTAGTCGTTGATCTCAACGCATACAAGGGTCAGACCGTAACGGTCGTTTACGAGGCTACCCTCGTCGGAGCAAGAGAAGCCATCGAAATAATCCGCATTAATGCAACAGTTTCGTAATCTCCTTACGCGTTGACGAACTTTAAACAAATGCAAAACCCCGAGTCCCGCTTCGGCGGGGCTCGGGGGGAAAATTTAAAAGGAGCTTTGCTTCAGCAAAGCTCCTTTTTCTGTTTATTCACTTCAAAATTCTGACTCTGATGACGCCTTCGATGGCTTTGAGCTTATCAAGAGAATCGGCGCTTGCCTCGCCCGTGATATCAAGAATGGTATACGCAACCTCTCCGCGAGATTTGTTGGTCATATTCTCGATATTGATTCCCTGCTCCGAGAAGCAGGTGGTAATGCTCGAGAGCACTGCGGGAACGTTCTTATGAAGCATACATATTCTCGCGTCTCCGCTGCGAGCCATTGAGATCGCGGGGAAATTGACGCTGTTGCGGACGTTTCCGTTGGTAAGATAATCGGCGAGCTCCTGCGCCGCCATGACTGCGCAGTTGTCCTCGCTCTCCTCGGTGGATGCGCCGAGGTGGGGGATAGCAACCACGCCCTTGACGTTTATTACCTCTTCGGTGGGGAAATCGGTCACGTATGCGGCTACCTTTCCGCTTCCAAGCGCTTCCTTGAGGTCTGCCGCGTTTACGAGGTCTGCGCGCGAGAAATTGAGAATTCTCACACCGTCCTTCATCTTCGCGATGGTCTCTTTGTTTATCATTCCCTTGGTCTGCGGTGTGGAGGGCACATGGAGGGTAATATAATCCGCGCAAGCATAAATATCGTCATACGATACCGCCTTGGTCACGTGGTGATTGAGGTTCCAAGCCGCCTCTACCGACAGATAGGGATCACATCCAACGACGTTCATACGAAGATGGACTGCCGTATTCGCTACCATACCGCCGATAGCGCCAAGTCCGATAACGCCAAGAGTCTTGCCTGCGACCTCAACGCCCGCAAACTTACTCTTGCCCTTCTCTACCTGCTTGGCTACGTCTTCGGTAAGCGTGCCTGCCCACTTCACGCCGCCGACCACATCTCTCGACGCGAGCATAAGTCCGCAAACGACCAGCTCCTTGACCGCGTTCGCATTAGCTCCCGGGGTGTTGAATACGACAACGCCGTGCTCGGTACACCTGTCTATCGGTATGTTATTTACTCCCGCACCCGCTCTTGCGATAGCGCGAAGCTCGGGATTGAATTCCATATCAAGCATATTTGCCGAACGCACCATTATGCCGTAGGGCGCATCTACGTCCTCGCCTACGTTGAAAAGCTCTCGGTCAAGCTTGTCTGTGCCGACCTTGGCTATTTTGTTGAGTAATTTTATGTTTTTGATCATAACAACGAGCTCCTTAATAGTTAGTTTGTGCGATGGATTATCTTCTTTTCTTGAAAGAAAAGAAGCAAAAGAACTTTCCCGATATTTGGGTTCTACATAGTATCAATGCAACATCGGAGAGCAGGCTAAAATTCGGCTTGCTGAATTTTAGCGTTTTCAGCTTGCTGAAAACAGGTCACATTCACCTTTGTTAGAACCCAAAATGCCGGAAGTTTCTTTGCCTACTTTCTTTTCCAAAGAAAGTAGGTCGCCGAAGGCACGCAGCCCCCGCTTCCCTTTACGCCTTAGGATTCTCCTCGGCAAATTTCTTCATAAACGCGACGAGCGCTTCTACGCCCTCATAGGGCATAGCATTGTAAATAGAGGCTCTCATACCGCCAACGCTTCTGTGTCCCTTGAGGTTTTTAAGTCCTGCCTTGGATGCTTCACTTGCAAATTTCTTATCGAGGTCGGCGTCGCCCGTAACAAACGTGACGTTCATCAAGGAACGCGACTCGGGCTTAACGGGAGCGAGGTAATAGCTCTGGCTGTCGAGGTAATCGTAAAGGAGCTTTGCCTTTTTTTCGTTAATTTCCTTCATCGCTTCAAGACCGCCGAGATTTTCGATCCACTTATATACAAGTCCTGCAACGTATATAGCGTAGCAGGGGGGAGTATTGTACATCGAGTCGTTGTCCGCCATGGTCTTCCAATCGAGCATTGTGGGGATGCTTTCGTCGGCATAGCCGAGAAGGTCCTCGCGGACGATTACGAGAGTAACTCCTGCGGGTGCCATGTTCTTCTGCGCGCCTGCGTAGATCACTCCGAATTTAGTCACGTCGATCGGCTCGGAGATAATGCAGGACGAAAGGTCTGCAACCAGCGGAACGTCTCCGGTCTCGGGGATATAGGGATATTTTGTTCCGTATATAGTGTTATTGAAGCAGATGTGGAGATAGGACGCGTCCTGATCGACCATATCCTTGGTGATCATAGGGACGTGATCGAAATTATCGTCCTTTGTGGTGGCGATGCATTTCGCGTTATATCCCATCTTCTGCGCTTCCTTATACGCCTTGCCCGAGAACTGTCCCGAAACGGCGTAAAGCGCCTTTTTTGCGGGCTTGAGGTTGATCAGATTCATGGGAACCGATGCAAACTGTGTGGATGCGCCGCCCTGAAGGAAAAGAACCTTGTAGTTATCGGGTATGTTCATAAGCGTGCGAAGGTCTGCCTCCGCCTTTTTGATTATCGCGTCGTAGTCCGGAGATCGATGGCTCATTTCCATTACCGACATTCCCGACTCTCCATAGCAGACCATTTCGCTTGCTGCTTGTTCGAGCACGGGCAGGGGGAGCATAGAAGGGCCTGCAGAAAAATTATAAACTCTGTTCATAACAACCTCCGTTCGCCGCTTGCAGCGGCTTAAATGAAATTTGCGATAATTGACCAAATAAGCGTTACGGCCATTGAAAATCGCCGTTCGCAAGACGTCAAAAATCTAATTACTAATTATTATATAGCAAAAAATTCTTCCCGTCAAGACGTTTTAGTAAATTAAAGCGGAAAGTCGCGATTTTTTGTTACAATTCACAGAAAACTTTTCCGTGTGAAATCTATTTTGTAAGTCTTGCCGTCCCAAAATATCTATCGGTCAAAAATCCTTGTACTCAAAGCTTGTTTGTCGGGCACGGTTCAAGCCCTTTGCATATAATGATAACGAAGAGCTCTCTCCTCGCAGCTCTTCACAATCGCCCGGGCTCACGGCGCGATTTCTTGGAAAAGAGAAAGGATATTTTATCTTTTCGTGTTTAAAAGCCCCTTAATTGCGGCAAAAATATTTCCGAAGGATAAAGCGCGTCGCAGACGGCATTAAAGCGAAAGGAATTTTTGAAAATGATATCGAATATAAAACGGGGAGATATATTTTACGCCGATCTGAGTCCTGTGGTCGGCAGCGAGCAAGGCGGCCTGCGCCCTGTTCTGATAATTCAGAATGATGTCGGAAACAGGTACAGTCCTACGGTCATCGCCGCTGCGATCACCTCGCGCATGGGAAAGACCAAGCTGCCCACTCATATAGATATTCACGCCGACAGAGTGGGGCTCGCAAAGGATTCGGTCATTCTCCTCGAACAGATAAGAACGCTCGACAAGCGCAGACTCAAGGAAAAAATGGGGCATCTTGACGGCGCGGTGATGACTCAGGTGAACAGTGCCATCGCTGTCAGCTTCGGGCTTGGCAGCTCTTACGAGGGCGCCCCCGATGTGACCACCACGGGCACTCACTCCGCCGTAGCATCGGTGGCAAACGCTTATTCCGACGGCGAGGGCAATCCAAGCGTTCTCGGATGATCTTTTTTCGGGCGACTCGCGCCAAAGGGCGTCGGGTCGCCTTTTGAGACCGCCGAAAAAGCTGTTCTACCGCAAGCAGAGAAAAAGCAGAAATGGGAAGGCAGCATAAAAAACAGCTCAGAAAAGAGATAAGCACAAGAATTTCATCGAGAAATCCTTGTGCTTGCTTGCTTTTTCCGTTCTTACACTCTGGCGTACCCTCGTACGCCAGAGTGTAAGAACGGAAAATATACCTACCTTTTTCGAGGTCTCCCAGCGTGTCGAGACTTTCTCGACACGTAAAAAGGGCGACCAGTCGCCTTTTGAGACTTTTACAGTCGATCACTGTGCGTTTTTTTCAAAAAACTTGGAAAAAGTTTGATCTTACTATTGATTTTAACGCTTTTATGTGATAAAATACTAATGTATATAAAAAATTCAATGCTTCGGTCTTTTTCCGTTAAAGCCGAAGAGGAAAGGTGATAAAATGGCACTTGTAAACACAAAGGAAATGTTTAAAAAGGCATACGAGGGCGGCTACGCTATCGGTGCATTCAACATCAACAATATGGAGATCGTTCAGGCGATCACCGAGGCTGCAGGTGAGCTTCGCTCCCCCGTTATCCTTCAGGTATCGGCAGGCGCGCGCAAGTACGCAAAGCAGGAGTATCTTATGGCTCTCGCTAACGCGGCGATCAAGGATAGCGGCGTTGATCTCGCGCTCCATCTCGACCACGGCGCAGATTTTGAGATCTGCAAGGCTTGTATCGACGGTGGATTCACCTCTGTTATGATCGACGGCTCTCACCACTCCTTCGAGGACAACATCGCTCTTACCAGAAAGGTCGTTGAGTACGCTCACGAGCGCGGAGTCGTTGTCGAGGGTGAGCTCGGAGTTCTCGCAGGTGTTGAGGACGACGTGGTTGCAGAGCACTCCTCCTACACCCGTCCCGAGGAGGTTGAGGAGTTCGTTACCCGCACCGGAGTTGACTCTCTCGCGATTTCGATCGGTACATCTCACGGAGCATACAAGTTCACTCCCAAGCAGTGCACCAGAAACGAAAAGGGTATTCTCGTTCCTCCCCCTCTCCGCTTCGATATTCTCGAGGAGATCGAAAAGAGACTTCCCCAGTTCCCCATCGTTCTTCACGGCGCTTCCAGTGTGCCTCAGGAGTACGTTCAGGAGATCAATGCTATCGGCGGCAAGCTTCCCGACGCGGTAGGCATCCCCGAGGAGCAGCTCAGAAAGGCAGCTTCGATGGCAGTTTGCAAGATCAACATCGACTCCGATATCCGTCTTGCTATGACCGCAGGAATCCGCCGTGTGCTGACCGAAAAGCCCGACGTATTTGACCCCAGAGCATACCTCACCGTTGCAAGAGCAGAGGTCAAGAAGATGGTCGCTCACAAGATCCAGAACGTTCTCGGTTCTGCAAATACTCTTTAATCTTAGAAACTCAAAAAAGGCTAAGTATACATACTCAGCCTTTTTTGGCTTATAGAAAAGACTCCCGCGCTGTCGCGGAAACACCACATAATCGGAGAATTAAATGTTAAGAATCACACAAGAGGCGCTTCTTGCCGCAAAGCAAAAGCTTATTGACGAGAAGGTCTCCACACTCAAAACACCACAGAACAGTGAATATTATTATCTTTCCGAGCTTGGAGAGAGCGATATTTATCTGAAGCCCGAGTTCGTGCACTACGGCAGACCCCTGATCGAGTACAAGGCCGAGGGGCTCTATAACTCAACGCTTGAGAATAAGCAGGGCAGCACCACCTACAAATCCTCCGCAAGCATTGGAGAAATGGCAGGATATCTGGTCAAGGAAAGCGAAAATTGGCAATCGATCCCCGAGCGACACCTTTCCACTGTTCCCACTTGGGTATCCAACAACGAGCACAATTCGCACGACGCGGATCACTTTATAATTCAGGATGCAACGCCCAAGCTTCGCGGCAAGATCCGTCGAAGCGGCGACCCGATCAAGCCCGAGGACCTTTACAGCGTTAAGGTCCTGTCCAAGCAGATCCCCGAGCGCGCGGTCGCATACGGTGTAGAATGGGCGCAAATAATCCGCCGCGATACCGGCGAGATGATCGGCGAGGCATATTGCTACAACAACGATGCTCCCGTGTTTGATTTTCTTTGCGACGAATCGAAAACAGGTCTCGACCATTCTCTGAGCAAGGCAACTCTTGCGGCTCAAAAGGAAGCGGCTCGCGAGGCGGAAAAGGTGCAGAAGCAAAAGGAAGCCGATATCCAAAAGGCAAAGAAGGATGCCGCGGCGGCAAAAAAGAAGACAGCCAAAAAGAAGAAAAGGTCCAAGATCTCCTTTATGGATGCTTTGGCGCAGGTCATCGCGGGAATTCTCATCGCCGCGGTTATTCTTGCGGCTGAATTTGTCGTGATACTTATGGTAAACAAGGGTGTTATCGACAAGAGGGACCCCGGAATCTACGCGATAGACGTCGAAAACTGGGACGATTATTTCTTCTTCACAGCAAGCAATAGCACGGGGCAGTACAGAGAAAAGGCGAAGGAGGGAGAGAAACGCACCGCTTCAGGTCACTTCAAGGGCTACGAGCCCGGAGAGGTTCCCCTGCTTGCCATTGCTCCGCGAGCATCAAAATTCTACATTTTCGATATTTCGGAAACCCGAAACAAAATGCCCAAATATCAGATAACCGATCTGTACGTAAGAGTCAAGGTGACCTATTCCTTCAACGGCGTTGAAAATTATACGGTCGAGGAAAAGCGCATAGATCTGCTCTCTTCAAGCTCTGACTTTCTGGTCTTCTCCCTTCCGGTCGAGTCTATACAGCAGAGTACGTTTATGGGAGAGCCGACGGGCAGCTATCTTGCGGCTCTTGATTATTGGTATTTTGAGGTCCTCGAGATATCGGGCACAGTCGAAGTAAAGGAGGAAGCGAAATAATGAGCAAATCTTCTTCAAACGAAGTAAAGCTTTCTGACGTCGGCATAACGTTCCTGACAATGTTCCTTGTCATTGCTCTGGTAAACTGCGCTTTCTTCTTCAGAAACGTCGGTCAGAAGACCGCAATCAAGGTAGACAGTGTTGGAAACACGGTTTATCTGCAATATGCCGCTCAGAACGAAAGCTACTCGATCGACGGCATAGACAATTCCAACTTCAACAATTCAAACGGCATCTTCTCATTCTTTGATATCAATTACGAGGTCTCCGACAACGGTCAGCCCTATTGCATCGTCAACTCCAAGGGCAAAACGGTCGGCACGGTCAAGCTTGCAAGACGCGACCCGATGGAAGCAAGTGTATACCGCATAGACGTTGCAAATCTTGAAAGTCCGCTCGTGTCGGTTTCCGGCGACTATGACACAGTTTACGTATATTCCTCCGTTACGGACATGAGCTTCCCCGTATCGATCCAGATCGAGCAAAGAAACCGCCCGATCGACGTGATCTTTGAGGACGTCCGCATCTGCGCGCCCGATCTCGCCCCCGTTCTCTATTGCGTTCACGACGTGGACGTCAACCTTGAGGCAAAGGGCACAGTCTGGCTCGAGGCGGGAGCAAACCCCTACACAAAACAGCACGTCTCCGAGATCGAAAACCTCTTCTCCACCGTCAACGTTGCCGCAAACGCGTACTACGTCTGCATGCTTTCTGCGGTCGGAACGGCGGCCTCGATAATGTACGGCGTGGACTATTACGCGGATATGTTCATGGGCGTGACCGCTCTGCAGCTCAACGTCATGGAAAACGCGTGGGGCAAGGTTGAAAATCTTTTTAACGGTCAGGACGGAGCGGACGGACTTGACGGCGTTCCCGCACTTCAGATCGCAGGCGGTCTCAATTTCGTGATAGCTGAAAACGCCAGCGTTACGGTCATTGGCGGCTCGGGATCGGACGGCGGCGACGGAACGAACGCGCTGACGATGAAAAACAACGGCGGCGACGGCGGCGACGGAGCCTCCGCGATCGTTTGCGGAAGCCTCGCAACTCACTCCTACGGAACGCTGACGCTTTATGCAGGCGCAGGCGGACAGGGCGGTGAGCCCGGATACACTCCGCTCGGAGACCACGGAAATCAAGGCAACCGTGGCGGTCAGCACGAACCCAAAGTCGTTCTTGACGTAGAAATTACCGAATAACTAAAAATAAAAATATATGCCGTGACTTCACGGCATATATTTACGGTCAACAGGAATAGTATGAAATTCATAAACAAAATCAAAACCAACTGGCACGATACGGATGCTCACCGAAACGTGCGCGCCAGCAAAATAATCGAATATATGCAGGAAACCGCCAACGCGCAGTGCGAGTCCTCGGGGCTTCCGCTCGAAAAGCTTCGCGACGAGAAAAAGCTTGCCTTCATTCTTGGTGCGCTTTCGGTCAACATTTACTCTCCCCTGCACGCGTATGAGGACATCGAGGTAAGGACCTGGTGCAAGGAGGCAAAAAGCTATATCTTCAACCGTTATTTCGAGATATACCGCGGAGACGAGAGGATAGCCGAGGCGGCTACGACCTGGGTTCTCATCGACCTGAACACAAAGAGTATGGTTCGTGCGAGCAATTACGAGTTCATGTCAGGCTGCTTCTACTACGACGAGCCCGTCGACCTCTCCTCCCTGCCTCCCAAGGCTCGAATCGATAAGGATGCGCAGCTATACGAGGTCGGCAAAAGAAGGATCGTTTATTCGGACATAGACTACAATATGCACATGAATAACACTCACTATCCCGATATGATCTGCGATTTTCTCTCGGAAATGACCGATGAGAGCTCCTCGTACAGAGTCTGCTCGATGTCTCTTTCTTACGTAAAGGAATCGCATCTCGGAGCTCTGCTCACGGTCGAAAGAAGCGAGCTTTCCGACGGAAAAATTCTCGTCAGAACGCTTAACGAGAACGGTGAGACCTGCCTTGACGCTATCATCGGCTTGTGTAAGGAATAAGCAAAAAAATGGGGCATTCATCACCATCGGGGAAAGTCTCATGAAATAACGCAAAAGCACTTATGACAAACGATTTGTTCGTTGTCATAAGTGCTTTTTCAAAGCTTAGTGGTGGCGCATCAACCAAGGCGATGCTTCCTTATTTAAGCTTTATCCAGCCGATACTCTCATAAAACTTTTCAAATTCTTCTATCAGTCCATCGCCAAAAACCCACGCCTCTTCTCGCCACGGATGCGTTAAATATCCAAATCGAAAGTCCTCGGAAATGAAGAAATAGTAATCTCCGTCCGGGTAGAAACCGGGAAAATAAGCGTCATATCCGCCTCCCATATATTTCTCGTCAGACACAAAAACAGATTGTTGTTCGTCTGCCTTCCTCGGATCGTATAGAAATGCGGAATGCTGCCAATCAAGGGCAAATATGCGCTCGCCGGGATTTGTGCATTTTATGAAGGCATTTGTTATTAGCGAGTTCATTTGCGAAATTTCGTCATCTGTGTTTTCTATACCGTAAATAACGTGATTTTTATTGATTACAAAAGGCGGAAAAAGAGCGCCCGAATTTCTGTCGGAACAATTTGGAAAAAATCTCAATTCCTTTTTAACTCTGTCCCAAACCGAATCGTATTGTTCGTCGTTTAATATCATAGTTAGTCCTTTTTTATCCAAGCATCGACTCAGATTGTGTCAATTCTCCGTTCTTATAGATCAGAGTCTTGACCTCATAGCGACCAAACGACAGCGACAGAGTCTTGTCAAATACTCTGCACTCGCATTCAGCGCTTTCCTTATAGTTGTTGATAAGACGCGCCATATAGCTGCCGTCCGCCATCATTCTGAATGCTGTGAGCGCAATATTATTGTTCGAAAGCTCAATGGGGCTATGCTCTCTCTTTTTTCCCTTGCCGTGAGGATAAGCATTGAGGGTGTACGGCTTCTGGATAAACTCTGCCGCCTTGCTCTCAAGCTCCCTCTCCTTGCAGACCGCGAGTCTGAACGAAAACTCGTGTCTGCCAGTGTCGAGATAATAATTGAATCTTTCCTCGTCGATTATCGGCAGGTTGCCTACGGGGTGAGCGCAGTATACCGAGCCGTTGAGCAACGTCAGATAGAGCTTGCCGTTCTCAACCGAGCAGCCGTACGTGCCGTCCTTGAATACCGCAAGAACCTCTCCGTCAGACTCAAGTCCGCAGAATCTGTGTGAGCACTGCTCAAGGTCGTGCTCGTATTCCTGCGTTCCAAAGGAGGTCTGACCGATAAAGCGGCGAGCATCGGTTGCGGGGATCTCAAGCTTGAGTCCCTTACCGGGATCGTTCCAGCAAACGTTGACGGTCACGTCGACGTAATCGTAGTCCTTGTACAGCTTATAAGCCACGCGGATCTCGCTCTTGCCCGTGTCATAAATGCTTTCAACCGTCGTCAGAAGATCTCCGCGCTCGATCACGCGCAAGGAGGTCTTGACATCGGCGTACTTGTAGTTCTTTCCAACGGTTCTCATGTTCCAGCCCCACGGGTCAGCATTGTCCTCGAACATCACGGGAGCAAACGCGCCGCCTGCGAGATATTCCTTACCGTCTACCACGAAGGAGCTAAGGCATCCCGTCTCCTTGTCGAATTTGGCAACAACTCCGCGCCCGAGGTCGAACTCGGTCTGGGGGGTTCTGTCAAGGAAGGTCTTTTCCTTCTTACTGATTACAACGTCAAATCTCGTAAGCGACATAGGATTGAGCTCTGCCTTGATTGCAAAGCGCTTTCTTCTGTCCATATTTATGGTCGAGCCCTCCTTCACGGTCTGATAGGGGACTTCCTTGCCGTCCTTTATGATTCTGAAATCGTAAGCCTCGGTGTCCGAAACTATGCCAACAAGGAGGAATATCTCGCACTCGAATATGCCGTCGACCTTGTAGGGCATCGGGTTGTAGACGAAGACGGGATAGTCGCCGTCCGCCGCCTTTTCGTATCCTGAGCAAAGATCAAGAAACGCCTTGGTAAACTGCTTGTCAAGGATCTCCATAGCGTAATCCGCCTTGCGAAGGCTGCTCTGCTCGCCGTCAAGAATACTTGTTCCCGACAAAACGTCATGGAACTGTATCGCGCTCATATTCTTCTGTGCCTCGGCAAATGCCCTGTGATCATATTTCGTTCCGCATTCGCTTGCCGCGTAAGCGCAGATCTTCTCGGTTACTACAAGCTTGTTTTCAAGCTCTGCATACTTGAATTTGAGTCTGCTGTCAGAGGAATAGCACTTAACGAAGCAAGGCTCAAGTGCACGGTTGAATTCTGCCGTCGGATTAACCTTGGAGAAGAACGCCTCGGGTGTGCTGTGGATGACCGTAACGCCGTTTTGCTTGCTTTCCTCGATATACTCCTTGATGTCAGCAAGGTCCTTTCTCGAAGCTCCGCCGCCGTGGTTTCCAACGCCCCAGAGAGCGAACGCGATGTCGCTTTCTTGCCAAGGGAGGAGCTTGCGCTTGATATCCTCAACCGCACTTCCAAGCTCTGAGCAATATATAGTCATATCCTCGAAGCGTGACGCCTTGACCGCGCTTCCGTCAAATCCTACCCAGTTGAAGACTCTGTCGGGCAGCTCCATCAGTCCTGTCATCGGTCTGCAGAAAATATATCCCTCGTATCCGCACTTCTTGAGGATCTGCACAAGTCCCTGCGTGTGCCCGAAGGAGTCGAAGTTTACGGCAACGGTCGGTCTTACGCCGAACTTTTCCTTGAAATAGGAAAGTCCCGTCTCGATCTGACGGACAAAGCCCTCGCCCGAGGGCACGGTGCAGTCGGGCTGGACGTACCAACCGCCCATAATGTGCCATTTACCCGCCTTTACAAGCTCGCGGATACGCTCAAAGAGCGCAGGGTCGTATTCCTCGATCCACTCGTAAAGCAAAGCCTCGTTGTGACAGAAAATATAGTCGTATTCGTCTGCAAGCTGAACTGCGGAATAAAACGTGGCAAGCGCCGCGGTCGCGCCCTCGTTCCAATCCCACTGCCATACGGGGTCAAGATGGGCGTTACAAATCAAATGAAGCTCTTTCATATCGGGTCTCCTTTATGGTATATATCGTTTTATAAGATGTTTTTAGCCAGCCTGTGACCGATAAGCGCAAGCTCGCGCTCCTGTCGGTCTCGCGCCTCTCCGTGCGGCATATCCCAAGAAACCATAGTCTCGAAGCTCAGCACACCGTTAAATTTGATCTCGGCAAGCGCGTCTGAGAAATCGGTCCAATTTATGTTTCCGCGTCCGGGAATTTGATGAGAGTCCGCAGTTCCGTCGTTATCGTGTACGTGCAACGCGCCGAGATATGTGCCAAGCATTCTTACCGCATCGGCAGGCTTTTCGCCGCAGAAGTTGCAATGCCCCGTGTCGAGACATACGCGAAAAATATCGCTATTTGTTTCCCTGTTCATCAGACTTGCAAAATCAAGGCATTGGCGGGGACTGTTTATCGGGAGCTTAGGGAAAGGAAGAGTTTCAATATTTATGTGCTTGACACCGTATTCCCTTGCAACCTCGGCAAGTGCACCCATAAACTCTATGTTCATCTGCACCACCCCCTCGGGATTCTCGGAGCTATCCTCGCCATACGGCATAAGCATGTGAATGACAAGATCGGTCGCGCCGATATACGCCGCCCCTCTCAACGCCTTTGATGCCTTCTCGAGCTTTATAGCTCGCTCCTCGGCACTGACACACTTCACGGGCGCTTCCCAAGGCGCGTGCGCTTGATTTACGCGTATTCCCTCTGCCTCTATAAGCCTTCTTTGCCTTGACAGCTCTTTTTCAAATTCGGATTCGGGGAGATTGAAAAATTCGGTATCGGTATGCATAAAGCTTGAATAATCGAAGCAATCAAACCCGTGCTCCCTCGCGCGTCTCGCGCCCTCTTCGACTCCGTATCTCAGATATGCGGGAGATTCAATTCCTATTCTCATAACAAGTCTCCTTTTGCAAAGATCTTATAATATTTTTTCGTAGGCAACCCTTTTGTCACCGTCGTTCAGATAAATAGTTCCGCAATGGACGAAATGATTTTTCTCCAGCATCCGTCTCATAACAACGTTTCCCTCGTGGGTGTCTATTCTCAAGGACTTTTTCCCGAGAAAACGTGCAATATCTGCGGCAAAATCGATTATTTTGCCCGAAATTCCGCTCCCTCGGCTCGAGATCGCGATCGCAACGCGATGGATCGCTATATATTGCCCCTTTTCGTCACCCGTAAGCCAATTTCCGTCGAAAATCTCGTCATACGTCGGCTCGCCGTGCAAAATCAGGGCAAAGGTGGCTATGATCTTGCCGTCGGACAGGACGCAATAGGACTGTTCCCTTTTTACGTCCTCCTCGATAATCGACCTTGACGGATAGCCGTTCTGCCATTGGTCGATTCCAAGCAAAGCGATCGTTTTTCTTGCCTCGGAGAATATCGGCATAATGCTATCAAGGTCTTTTGTCTCTGTTTTTCTGATGACTGTCACACCGTTATCCTCCACACATAAAAGCTGTTTTACTTTGCTGAATTAATTGTACTATAAAGATAAATTTATGTCAATAAATATTGAAAATAAAAAATTTTAATTATTTTTCGAAAACCTATTGAATTTTGAATTGGTTTATGGTATAATGTTATGGTCGTAATAAAAACGGCATAATACAGGGGTATAGCTCAGTTGGTAGAGTACTGGTCTCCAAAACCAAGGGTCGTGGGTTCAAGTCCTTCTGCCCCTGCCAAGAAAAAAGCCATTCGCGTAAGCGGATGGCTTTTTTCAACTAAATCCGTCCTTACGGACGGGATAAATCCCACTAACGTGGGATGAAATCACATCGTGATGAAATCCCGCTTCGCGGGGAGAGAGGACGGATTTAATTTCATCTGAAGCCACAGGCTGAAGATTTCATCCGAACGGAGTGAGGATTTCATCGTGCGCAGCGCGATTTCATTTTCGTTACACGCCTTCGGCGCAATTTACCGCGAAACGGTTGAAATGTCCACGGATTTGTGCTATAATGGGGAAAAGAAAGGGGCGAGAATATGCAAATACTTGAAGGAACAGAATATTTAGCAATTAAGGAATTGTTCGTTGAGCAATTTGTTGATCAGAGCTCAAGCTTCTATGTAGAACGCATCAAGAATAAACACCGTTTTTCGGACGGACTATTTCAAACGGGATATTTTTGGGATTGCTTGAAAAAATACAATCGAAAGACCGAAAAATATTGTATCGACGTATTATCAAGCAAGCATGAATTTTATGTCATATGGGACATTTTGAGTTCGGAGCATATACGCATACCGAATTATTATAAATATCCGACGGAGTCCTGTTTGAAACTTTCGTTCCAAGAGTATTTAGAAAAGTCGGATACTTTTCCCGAAGATATTTATTTCTTTGACGATACTTTGTCTTGGTGCGTTATTCTAACACACGAAGATAATGGAAAAAGAAGATATTGCCTATCGATTGGATGTTAAGCGAAATACTTACATAGCTTCGTTTCCAAGCATGGCGTTGCACCCCGGAAGATAGCGGTCAAGTGCAACTCCCATCATCGCCAAGGGATAAATCTGCCCTCACGGCAAAAATCATGGACTGTTTTTGTACGATAGACTTATATGGATCTGTTTTGTAGTGGTATCACAAACCAAAAGGGATGGCAATCGTCTCTGCATTCTTAGCGGAGAAATAGACGGCGGAAGTACCGAGTGTAATAAACGCCGTGTGGCTCAAAACGTTCAGAATCACCGCAAAAAGAAGAAAATCGCCGCATTACAGACGAAGGGCGTGGCGGCCGAATAAAGAAAATAGGCACCGAGCGAGAAATCCCTCTCGCACGGTGCCTATTCTTTTTTAGCAAACTCAGAAAGTATTAGAATCTTCTTGAACAAGATAAAATTATCGTCAAGTACATCAACTTCTTGCGAAAGTTGGCTAAATTTTATTCAAATTATCTATAAAATCTATTGTAATTTATATAATTATGTGCTATAATGATAATTGCAAGAACTTATTCTTGCACGATAAACAGAAAAATTATGACTATGAATGTTTAAGTCTTTCAAAAAGAGGGAGAGCATCAGCAATGAAAATCAGTTACAATAAGCTTTGGAAAGTACTCGTGGATAAGAAAATGAGCAAAGCGGATCTTAGACGAGCAACAGAGATGGCTTCCAACACGATGACAAGCCTAAGACGTGACAAAAAAGTTTCACTCGACGTCTTGCTTCGTATCTGTGAGGCTCTCGATTGTGACATTGGTGATATAATGAGCGTTTATAAAGAGGAACAGAACGCATAACACAAGGACGAAAAAAGCCGTCCTTTGAAGCAATAATCTACTTCAGCAGACGGCGTGAAATTATGAATTGGTATCGGTAGGATCGGAGTCGCTATCGGATATGTTCTCAAGTGCGTATTCCAAGCACTGAACAACGATCTTATTCATAGACGTGTTGTATTTTCCTGCAAGCATCTCGAGCTGTTCAACGATGTGTACGGGAATACGGAACGTTTTGTTTACTGATTCAAAGCCTTTTTCAAATTCTAACATAATTGCACCTCACTATATACACTATTATGCACTAAAAATCGCCAAAAATAAATAAGCAAAATATATTCACTTATTCTTGCAAAGCGATTGCAAGCGCATAGATATTATTATATATTAAAATGTCGCTGTAAAAGCGACCACAATAGGCGAAAAATGTTAGATAATTAGAATGAAAATAATACAACCTGATAAAAAGCGGAGGGACGAATGATGGCTGATAAGAAATATAGCGTTATTTTAGAAAAGGTTGGCAATCAGCCCCTGATGACTACCAAGATATTATGTGGAGAGTTAGAGCTTGGACTCGCTAAGGCGAAAGGTCTGGTGGACAAGGTTCCGTCTACCATTGCGACCGATCTTGAAAGCGCAAAGGCTCTTGAACTGAAGAAAAAGCTTGAAGATGCTGGAAATACTGTGTCTATCCCCGGCTTGAAGATTGAAGCCGAGCCCACTGCTAAAAAGAATGTGAAGTCGTCAGCGGTATCATCGGACGACGCCTTTGCTGCTATCTTTGGCGGTAGCACAACACCGAAGACTACTACTGTCAAAAAGCAAAGCACATCAGGTACGACACCTAAAACAACCGCGGCAAAGGCAGAGCCGAAGAAAACTACGAGCAAAGCCCCGGCTTCCTCGAGTGATTCCTTTGATTCACTTTTCGGCGGTGCTGCTCCCCAAAAAGAGACAAAAACGCAGCCTAAAGCATCTGTGGCGAAGACTATGCGCAAGGAATACAGCAATGGTAGCTACGAAGGTGAGATGAAGGACGGCGAGCCCCACGGATTCGGCACGTACCGTTGGAATGACGGCGACATTTACACAGGTGAGTACGTAAACGGCACTCGTCATGGAAAGGGCAAGTTTGTTTTCGCAAGCGGTAACTATTACGATGGCGAATGGGCCAATGGAAAATATCACGGTCATGGCATTTTCCGTTGGAGCGACGGAGACGAATTTGACGGCGAATGGCAAAATGGCCAGCGCCACGGCAAAGGCAAATGGACATATTCCGACGGCAGATATTATACGGGCGTTTGGGAAAACGGTGAGAGTATTAGTTCTTCTTCAATCGTATATCCCTCAACCTCAAATGCCACGACTGCAACAAAAACTGCCCCGAAAGCTACAACCACCAAGGGTCGAATTCAATACGAACACAGCTATTACGAAGGTGACCTCGTGGATGGAATTCAGCACGGCAAAGGCGTGTACGTTTGGGATAACGGAACAAGATACGAGGGAGATTTCTTTGAAGGAAATATAACGGGTCGCGGTATTTGTTATTACACAAACGGCAATCGCTTCGAGGGCTGTTGGAAGAATGGCATAAGGAACGGTGATGGCACATTTTACGAATATGACGCAGGCATCAAACAGTTTCGTTACAAACACGTAGGCGTATGGTCGAATGGCAAGCGCGAGGGCGTTTTTGAATGTTATCTTTATGACGAGGACGATGCGTCTAAGCTGCGCTCTTACGATTTCTATAAAAACGACGAAATGAAGATAGCTTATATGGTGCGTGCATTGTACGAAAAAGGGATCACCACCAAGGAGGGCGTGCTGCGTTATCACGAGGAGCAGACCTCGCACAGATCGAAAAGAGCCACGCCATCTGTCTCTACCCGATCATCAAGTTCTAAAGACTATGCACTGGATTGCGCCGACAAAGCAATGCAAGCGTATACCAACAGAGACTATTTCCGAGCGGCTTATTACTTGTATCAATGCGGTAGTAGTGGAAGCACGTTTTATCGTGACGTAGCAGAAAGATGCTATCATCCCTCGGGTGCTACGGGATATTCGTACGTAGAAAACATCTTAACCGGAGATAGCTTGGGTAACGTTTCCGACGATGAAATCAATATTTGCGCATTCGTTCTTGACAAATTTGTTCCGAAAGGCACTAAGAACAGCAAAACGTATCGCGCTTGGTGCTATTATAGATCGGGAGATGTTAAGAAGGCTGCCGGGATGATACCGAATAGGGGCTTGATGTTCTACGACGGAAGGATACAAGACATAAACGAAATCATGGGCGGAAAACCGCTTTCCAAAATCACCCCGTATAGCGATGAGATTATGGCAAACCTGCTTATATGTAAATTATGGGCGAAGTTAGATATGGAGCACGATTGGGTAAGCCAGCTTCGCAGAAACGAGCATCTCAAGGAGAAGCTTTTGCTTGCGGAAGCATATATAAAATTTGCCAAAAAGGAAAGATGGCAATATGAAGTTGCCGAGATTGAAAAGGATATGCTCACATTTAAGGCGGCGCTGTGATAGCTTTGATACGGCAGAAGGAGAAATTATGAACGGTGAAGTAATATTATCAATATGCGCGATACTGACACTGCTGATTTTCGCAGTGGGTGTGGCGCTCGTCATACTGAATAGAAAGGATCTCAAGCGCGTGGTGCGCGTTCTCGGTGTGTGCGTCTTTCTGATGCTGATGTCGGGAATCTATCCGTATTATCACGAGGAAACCTATGCCATTGGTCTGACACTGGTTGAGAGTATGTGCGCGATGCTGTTAAACTCCAATCCCGGAGAGATCCTTGCGGGATTTAACGGCTTTGATGTGGCGTATCTCGGTATTTATAAAACAGCACTCCTCGTGCTCTTAATTATCGCACCGCTTTTCACCGTTGGTATTACCTTGTCCTTCTTCTCGGAAAAGTTCACAAGAATAATTTACCGTATCCGCTCGGAGTTCAGCGATTCTTATTTGTTTTCGGCAATCAACGAGCGTACCCTGTGTATCGCCGAGGACGTTGCCGAAACCGACAGAAAGGCAGTTATCGTTTTTGCCCTGCGCATTTCCGAGGATGATATCGATGCAGAATCACTTGCTCGCATTAAGGACATAGGCGCATATATAATAAGCGATGACGTATCGCAGCTGAAGCATAGTCTGCGTCGCACGCGCAATTATTACCTTCTTGATACCAACAATAGCGAAAATCTTGAAGCAGGACTGCGAATATACCAAAAGTACAACAAAGAGCATACCGATAAGGTAAATATGTGGATCTACACAAAAAATGAGATCACGGAGGTTATCTTCGACTACCTATACGAGACCTTCAACGTCAGACTTATCAATGAGGAAGGACTGATTGCAAGAACTCTTGCTACCGATTACCCCGTCTTTGACGCGGTTAAGGACGGAAGACTTTCAATATTGATTGTGGGTGGTGGTCATATCGGGCTTGAAATCCTTCGCACTATGACTATGTGCTCCTGTCTTGGAGATGACGTTGACGTTGACATCAACGTAATAGACTTGAACGGAGAAAAATCGAGAGATATATTTGAAAAAGACTCCCCCGGTCTTGCAGATAAATGGAAGGTTAAATTCCATAGCGCAGACGTAAAATCTGTTGCTCTTGCAAAAGTACTTGAAGGCTTAGACCCCTCGTATATCGTGATCTGCCTTGGCAATGAAACACTTAATATGGAAACCGCAATTTATATTCGCCGTAAATACGGCATCGAGAACGGTCTGCCCCTCATTCACACCCTCGTGGATCATAAGAGCATTGACGAGCAGATCATTCCGAATCTTTGCGTTTCGGATTGGAAGTACAATACAGAACACCGAAGATTTGAAAGTACGCCTATTTGCTCATTTGAAATCAAGACCTTCGGCAGCTACGAGGATACCTACAAGGGACTTCGCATCGGTGCATCCTATCGGGACTGTCTCGCTGTTGCGGTGAACGCCGCTAACCGCGGTATTACGGCGGTGGATAGTCAAAACAACGCCGAGTGGCTTACCGATCTGTACAACCAGGTTGATTTTTACAAGGATTATTCCGACGCCTTTGCAGTATCCATTCCCTATAAGCTGTGGCTTCTCGGTCTTGAGCTTGTTGATGACGGAGACGGAGAGGTTTCGGATCTGGAAAACCTTCTCGAAGCTAATATAGACAGACTTCGCAGGAACGAAAACAAACGCTATGAAGCTTTTATGCGCAGTAAAGGGTGGACACAGATGATGCCGAGCGAGGTCAGAGACGGAAGAATGGGCAATAAGCTTCAAAAGAAGCACGCAAGAATTGATCCGCAGTATACCAAGGAGCTTGAAGAGATGACAGGACGGGATTTTTCTAAGGAGGACGTTCGTTCCATTATGAACCTTCCCACCGTGATCCGCATTGCAAATGCTCTTTACGGCAGAAATTATTCTGTCAGAAAAAACAAGATTAAATAAAATATAAAAAAGCGAGGAAATGATAATGGATATTATTAATGGGGTTAGAGAACTTTGTAAGGGCGAAAACGGTTTCGTAAATATGTTTGACAAGGCAAAAAGCGGCGGTAAGCTTGGACAACTCACTGACGGCGACCGAGAAGCTGACCTTTTTGAAACGCTTCTTTACGGCAGCGCAAGAGAGACTCTCGTCGAAATGATAAACGATGCCTACAATTTCAAGCAATATGCGGTAGAGGCACACGGCTTGCTTGTGGAAGACGGTCTTGATGCTATGGATGCCAAGAGAGCGCTTGAGATATTCTTTATAGCATTTGGCTTCCCCGGATACAGAACTATGGGAGCACAGGAAACCATCGTTGACGAGAGCGGAAACTCTAAAACTGTGTATGAGGGTGAGGTAAAGAACGGCAAGCCTCACGGATGCGGTTCGCGCAACTTCTATTACGAAGGAAAATGGTCTGCTCTTGACGAATGTGTATGGATTGACGGTATAATGATTGGCTATGATTATGCCAAAGAGCTCGAATTCGACGCATTTGAAGATCAGAAAATTGGCTTCGTTATTAACGATCGCTTCGTAGGAAATATAAGAATTATTGCAAGTGACGGCGAGGAATTCGACGACGGCGGTACAAAGTTTACCGTTTAAAATCACACATTACTTATGCTTTAAGGAGTTATTGTGAGCAATTTAAAATGCTTGAAAAAGGCAAATGAGGGTGACACCGAGGCTATGCGCATTGGTGAGAAGCTCTATAATTTGCAGGATGCGACCGAGGATGAGGTAGAGGCAGGTACGCTTTGCCTTAACAAATGGTATGTAGAGCGCAAATATAAAACTCAGGTATGCGAGCCCGGTCGTTCAAGTCCTTATTACGATATGAGAAGCGAAATGCAGGAGCTCTCTTTTGAAGAATTGATCTTCAATGGAGGAGAATGCATTGGAGCATACCACGACGAGCTGGTTTTCCTGTTCGACGATGAAAAAACTCATTATCATCAAAAGTATCTTGGTGAAATGAAGATCAGCTACGACCAAGGAATCGATTTCTACGACTATTACTATCTGCACATCAGATGATGCAGTGAAAGGAGCAGACTATGTTTGATGCTATGAAGGTTAAAAATGATTGCGTAAACTGGATACGAGAGTTCTTCCGTGAGAACGGTCCCGACTGTAATGCCGTTCTCGGCATTGAAATTGTAAACCGGGAGGGATACATAAAATGAAAAAACTAATGAAAATAACGTCATTGCTGCTTTCCATAGTCATGCTTACGTCAACATTCACAGGCTGCGGATTTATGTTCGGCGGCACCGAGGAGCAGGAGGATGAATTTAATCCGCCGTATCTTGAAAATTACTATGTGAATAAGCATGATCCCGTCGTTGTTTCGGGCGGAATCGAAATACATAAATACGACGAGGATGCCGAAGCCTTATGGATGGGCGGATATCCTTATCACGGCGGATTTGAGTTCAGAGGCAGCACGTTCGGTGAGAATAAAGCCATAGTAGATCTGCCCCTTGACGGACTTTATGAGAATATCAGCTTTGTCATCGGTGGCAGATGCGGACACATTACCGAGGTGATCGATGAAGACGGCAATGTTACGTATCCCTATGATGCCAGTCAGTATAACTGCTCGCCTCCCACGCTTTACGGATATGCGAAAGAGCAAAAGGTAGGTCTTCAGTTCTGGGTGGATGACAAGATGGTACAGGAGGTTATTTTCTCCAACTATCAGGTACCTGTCCGTTATACCTTCAACGTTTCGGGTGCACAGAAATTTACCTTCAAGCAGGTAGCGGCAGAACCCATTGTTATACCCGTTCTTGAGCTTACTGTTTGGGAGGGAGAAGCCCACGAAACGGGACACATTACCGAACCTGCCGGAAGCGAGCCGGTTCAGCTTATCAAGGATCTGAAGCCATATCAGATTCCCGCTACGTCGAGCGCGGTGTATTATCCCAACGTTGACCCTACCTACGAGGGCAGAAACCACATCAATATGAGCACCATTCGATACGAGAACGTAATAGCAACCTACGTGTCGCAGGGACTTATGACCGATGACGAGGAAGATATTTATTTTAACCTTGAGGGCAAATACAATTATCTGACCTTTACCGCGGGTGTAGCAGACAGAACCACGAACAACAGTGATGGCTCGGCATGGCTGACCGTCTATGCCGACGGCAAGATCATTCACGAGGAGGTCTATTCCTCCCACGAGCTTCCGAGAAGGACAACGGTCAATGTCGAGGGCTGTCATCAGCTCAAATTTGCATGGCTCACTGACGAAGGAAACCTGGAGTACGGAGACGGAACGGGTAATTTCTTCGGTATCGGCGACGCTTACGTTGCTACCACCGAGGCGGCACTCGAAACGATCAAATATTCTTCCCGTGATCTGCCCGACAGACCCGTAAAAATGGTATCCGAGCTTGGCGCGTTCGCAATTTCCAGCAGTGTTGAGCAAGCCGTATTTGACGGTTCTTCCCAGCTTAGCACCTTCTCTATGGGCGGTGTGAAGTACAACGAAGGTATTATTCTCATCGCATCCAACAGTATGCTTGAAACCAGACCTGCGTGCGTATCCTTCAATCTTGGCGGAAAATACGATACTATCTCCTTTATTGCAGGTCATATTGCCAACAGTGATGTTTACAAGAACGATCAGATCGAGATTTACGCCGACGGCGTTCTGATAAAGACAATCAATGTGGATTGTACCATGTTGCCTGAGAAATATGTGGTGGACGTAACGGGCTGTCAGCATCTTGAATTTATTTCCGGTAAGGCAACCAACGGTAGTTGGTATCGCCCTGCGCTGGGTATTGTAAACTTAATTGCTTATCCCGACGGATATGTGGAAACTGATCTCTTCCCCGAGAGAAGTCCCGCAGATTATGGTAAATCTTGTGATCTGATCGAAACTTTCGGCTTTTATGACGTACATAGCGGAGGACGTACGGAGACCGATATCGGCGGTGTTGACGTTGAGGACGGTTATTATGACGGCTCGACTCAGAAAAACTATTTCACAATCGGCGACAGAAAGATTAATAGTGGCGTACTTCTCCGAACCAGCGTGCATTTAAGCTTGGATACAGATATGATACAAGATGCCATTTTCTTCACTGGATTGGTTGTTTTGGCAGGAGAGGAGGCGCACGAATCGGCGTTTGCTCTGGCGAATATCAAGGACAGCGGCTATACTTCCGTGACCTTCACTGTTGCAATGCAAAAAGAAACAGGCTATGAGGATGAAACGATCTTAAAGATCGGTGCTGATGACAAATGCGTGAAAGAGATTACGCTTTTCAAGGATATGAAGCCCACCACGTATACAGTAGAGCTTGGCGAAGATTGCGGAAGACTTTTGTTCTTCCTTGAATGCACCATTGAGGACGACACCTCGCATACCTATGCGATCTACGATATTAAACTGAATAAATAAGGAGGCAACACCATGAGGTATTTGACTTGGGATGAAGTAAAAAGCCTTGACAAATTCTTGGTCGAGGACAATGACGATGCCGTCGGCATCGAGATCCATACCGGATTCTATGATCTATCAGCGGACAACCGCTACAGCAAGCCGGAAACAGTAAAGGCTTATTCTCTGGAGGAACTGGCCGGCGGTGATTTTATCCAGATGGGAACAGAAACCCTGCGTGCAGTGGTGAGCAATCGTCTTTATTGGACGGATAGTCGGAATTGGGTTGAAAATTCGGGCACGGATGCTGCCTATATCGGTGCCCGCCGGGGGAACGGATACGAATATGAGCGGGCGATACTGACCTTCAAGGATACGCTGGAACGGCTGCCGGACGAGGAAGTGATTTCCCTGAAACGCTTCCTGGTCAGGGACAACAAACGGGTCAAAGCGGTGCGCATCATGCCCGGCTATATGGGCATCGGCGGCTCCAATACCTCCGGTTTTTCATCGGATAGTGAGCGGATTCGAGATTACCCTCTGGAATATCTGAAAAACAACGAATTTATATGGGTCCAGGGCGTTTCTGTTCGGGCGCTGGTGGATGACGTGCTGTATTTCTGCCGCAAGGGCGCTGACGGAAACAGCAAGGTGTTTACCCTGAATTATAGAGAACGGGATACCATTTTTCATGGTGAGGGTGTCGCCTATGATACGATCGCTGCAACGGAAGTTGTATTGCTGCTTAAGTAAGAGAAAGTGAGGAATAACAATATGGCTTGGAGAAGTTACTATATTAACTGTGAAAAAATATATGGCATAGACGAAGAAGAAAAAGACGTTTGCATTATGTACGACTTAAATATCCCACCCCACGGCGGCATCCGAGAGGAATGGACAACAAGGGGAATGAAGAACGGCTCGTCCAAGGTTTTATTTGTGGAGTATTGCAAGGAGGATGACGATCCCGACGGTGTATGGGAAGCTTTTGGTATGAAGGCAGAATCGGTATATACCTTTACGGTAAATGCGAAAGAGGCAGATCCCGAGAAGCTGTTTGTTTACACCCTTTATAAGGACGGCAAGCTTGGTGTCGGATTTGACATCGATACCAACACCGCCCGCGCTATTTTAGTATTTCCCTTCCCTCAGAATATAACCGCAGAGCAATTGCTTGCCGTTGCGAAAAAAGCAGAGGATGCTCCGCGAGACTTGGAAGCAGTTGAGCAGTTCGTCGTTGAAAATCTGTTGTGTGGTGCGAAAGACGTGACGTGCCTTGCATTTTTCAACTTGTAATCATACAGAATAAAGGCAACTAACCGAAAAAAGGGAGTGATGCTTATGGCAAAGAAGCTTTATTTACATATTAAATGGGATGAAACAAGAGAAAAAAACGGTTCAAGAGCAGGCGATGACGGCATTTATGACGTAGAGATAAACGAGGGTGATGAGTTTAAGCTCATCTGCCACCTGAAAAAAGCAACCGTTACGAAGCTCACCGATGACGAGGTAACTCTTGATATTCCCGATAAGGGCGAGTATTTACTTAGGTTGAACGAGACCGCAACGATCCGTTATAGCGACGGACATCAGTCTTGCGGTGACTGGGTCGACGAGAGATTGACCTACGAGATCAAGCTGTCGAATATGAGCCTTGACGAGTACGAGGCATCCTTGCCCGAGTTCGATATTAAAGACGGAGTGCTCATAAATGCTCGTCCTAAAGGAGAGGTGGCGGTTGTACCCGAGGGAGTTGTTGAAATCGGGCACAAGGCCTTCTGTGAGACAAAGATCAAAGAGGTAGTTTTGCCGTCAACTCTTAAAAAAATCAGTTCGTTCGCCTTTTCGAAGTGCCGTTATTTGAAACGTGTAACGCTCCCCGAAGGACTGGAAGAATTAGGATTCTACGCCCTTTCTGATACAGCCATCGAGGAGATCAATTTCCCGAGGAGCCTTCGATATATCGACGATAGCGTCTTTCGCGGAACTCCCTTCCTTAAAAGGATAAAGGACGATAGATTTGTCATACTGGGAGAGCGTTTCCTCTACGGCTACAATGGCTATGACGACACGGTGGAGATTCCCGACGGTGTTGAGGTTATATGCTCCTGCGCCTTTGACTCAAGAGAGAAAGACAAGGACTATTATTACGTTACACCGAAAAAAATCATTCTGCCAGATAGCGTAAAACAAATTGATGGATGCGCATTCAGATATCAGTATGGTCTTAGGGAAATTAATTTGCGTGCAGATATGGACATCTCTGCCACAGCCTTTGACAAATCGGGATATGAGGAAAGCTTTAAGGCGTTCCTCGCCGCTAAAGGTGAGAAAAAATGAAGGATTTAGTTATACAATGTAAAGAATACATTGCAAAAGGCGGCGAATCCATCATAAAAAGAGCGTTCGGAAGAATGCCCCGTATGGCAGAAATCAATATGAGTGAAGTGGAACTCTATATGTTGGAGAATAAGGACGCTTCATTCAACGAGCTGCTTTTTATGATGATAGACCGAACGGGACAGAAAGACAGCGACGTGTATAAGAGGGCACGAATAGACCGCAGGCTCTTTTCAAAAATCCGTTCAAGTAAAAAATACGTTCCGTCAAAGAAAACTGTCATTGCGTTGTGCCTCGCTCTTGAGCTTTCGAGAGATGATGCAAATATACTACTTGCCTCGGCAGGATACAGCCTGTCAAGGTCGGATGATTACGATCTCGCTATTGCCTTTTGCATATCAAGGGGAATATTTGATTTTAACGATATAAACGAGCTTTTATATGAATTAGGCTTTGAGGTTTTTTAAATAATGCCGACGCATTAAAAAACAGGACAGATCGTAAATGTCGCCGTAAAAGCGACCAAGTAAAAGCCAAGGTGTGAGATAATATAGGCGTAAAGGAGAGTACAATTATGAATAGTATAAGACTTAAAACAAAATACGCAGAAAACGAATTACCAATAGGCGCATCAAAGCTTTTCGGCAATCCCGACGTCCCCCAAGGCTTCGAGTGGCCGTACATTGAGGTGGATGGTGAGGAGTACGATCTTTCCTTCATCGGGCAGATAAATCTTTCCGAGGTTGCAAAGTACGATAAGGACGGTCTGCTTCCGGGGAAAGGTATGCTGTATTTCTTCTACGACCTTGACGAAATGCCTTTTAGCCCCGATAATCTTAACGCTTGCAGAGTTATCTATCACGAGAGCGATGAAAACCTTGAGCCTATACGCTTTGTTGACGAGGATGGAGAGGATCTTTCCTTCAGAGAAATGCAGGTAGAATTCGAGTGTGTAGAAGCAGGATTTTTGGGCGATGAAGGAGAAACCCACCTGCTTCTCGGTGAACCCTCTATGGATAACGGGTTCTTTTATGAGTGCATTGACGGCTGGCAGATGCTATTCCAGCTTGACTCGCTTGAAACCGACGATATTTGCATCAACTTCACCGACGAGGGCTTCCTGTGCTTCTATATTGACAAGGAAAAGCTTTCGGAAAAGGATTTTTCCGACGTAAGAATTATGCAGATATACTCTTAAAGGAGGCTTATTATGGCTGAAAAATTAAAATGCCCATACTGCGGTAGCGAAAACCTAACCCGTATGGACGGCAGCGGAACTCTAAAGAAATACGGCAACGACGTTATGATCGATATCGCTCCCGACATCGTTTACTGTAACGATTGCAAAAAGGATTTCAGAGCACCGTTCTTTGACGATCTGACGCTCGACGAGGCGATTTTAGATCAAGAGTGAGGTGATTACGATGAAATTAAAAATCATTGATTATTTCTGGGCAGTTGGACACAGGACGAAAAGAAAGGGCTCTCACAAAATTCCCCTTGCCGAAGGCGAGTTGCGTGAAATTAACTATGTGCAGTTCAGAATTGACAAGGTGGAAAAGGATAAGGCGCAGATTTCGGTTATCCGTCGTGACGGAACGGTTATAAAGGAAATCACCGTAGAAAAAGGCCGACGTTCCTACTACCATCCAAGGTCTATGGATGCAGGACACGAATATACACTGAAGCTTACAAAATTTTTCTAAACATAAAAGGAGAAAAATCATGGATAAGAAGGAATTTAAGAATTTACTTGCAAAAGCTGAAGGCGGCGATGCGGAAGCAATGTATCTTGTAGGACTTGAGTATGAAGCAGGTGAGGTCGTTACAGCCGACGGCGAAAAGGCTATCGAATGGATGAATAAGGCTGCCGACCTTGGACATAAGGAGGCGCTTGATTGGCTCAAGCAGTATTACTTTGATGATGATGCCGGCACACAGGCTTATTCTTAACAGGAGGTGAATGCCATGGAGAGAGAAAAAGCTCGCTGTACAAAATGCGGTGCCTTTGAAGTGGTATTCGTGGATCGAAGCGCCAATCCATTCAATACCAAGCCCCCAAGATTCGTTTGTCAGAAATGCGGTTGCGAATACGAGCTTGATTCGGGCATCGGCGTAATGAATCGCAATACGATAAATCCCTTCCCATGCCCCGAGCGTGACCTTGACATTGACGATCCGTTTACAGCAGAGATGAAAGAAAGGATCAAGTCAATGAGAAAAACCGATTAAGCATAGGAGGAAGAAGATATGTCAAGAGAATTTGATTATGCAATGGAGCTGAAAAAGAACAGCAACGTCGAAGAAGCAAAGGCTTATTTTGAAAAAGCTGCGCAGGGTGGCGAGCCCGAGGCATATATGGAGCTTGCAAGGCTTGCAGTTCCCGAGGCGGGTGAGCATTATTACAACTATTCAAAGCTTGACGTAACCCTGCTGCCTCTGGGCTATCACAAAACTGAATTTGAATATTATCTCAAGGCGAGTGAGCTCGGTCACACAAGAGCCATGGTTTACGTCGGAATTGCCTATAAGCAAGGATATCTCGTAAACCGTGACTACGATATGGCATTTAATTATTTTGCAAAGGCGACTGAATTAGGTGACGATTATCTCGCTCCCTACTATCTTGCCGAATGCTATGAAAATGCGCTCGGCACCGAGATGGACGAAAACGCAGCGGTGCTTTACTACACAATGTGCGCCGAGCACGGTAACATCCCTGCAATGCTTGCTCTTGCAAGAATTTATAAAGAGGGTCTTGGTAGTATTGAAAAGGATGAACAAAAATCAACAAGATACTTCTTTATGAGTGGTATTGGAAGAAATTGATATCAGCTATCAGTATAAAAACATAATTATTACAAGGTTTTGAAATCTTTAGAGGAGAATGTGTGATGAAAGAGGAAATCAAAAATCAAATCCTCGGTTTGTCGATATATAACGCGCGTACCGAAAAAGAGGACATCGTATGGATTGCAAAAGAGCTTTGCGAAAAGTACGGTTGGAGAACCGATGATATGATATATACACGCACTGGTTTCGATCCGGTCGAGCACCGTCAGTACAGCGAGGTCGTTCGTGATGAACGCAAGGCTTGGAATTACACTGTTGATGCGGCGCTTGAGGAAAAGGACGTTTATGCCATCGCAACTCTGCTGTTTTTCAAGAAATACGGCACGATTGACGAGACTGCTTTCTATGTAACCAAGGAGTCGCTTTTGAGGGATATAGTAGAAATACTTGAAAGCATCGAGGAAAAGGACGCATTTGTTTATTTCCTTATCGGCAAAGCGAATTTCATAGCGCGCGGAGTAGAATATGACTTTGATAAAGCGCACGAGTGCTTCCTTTTGGCGGCTGACGGCGGTATTGAGATTGCAAAACTGTTTGCCCTCGAGATCGAAGACGATTTTGAGGGAATCTTCAAGGAAGCGAGTAAGTTGATTGAGAAGTATCCCGATAGTCACATTATTAAGTTCTACCTCGCATTCTGCTGTTATTACGGTTACGGAACCGAGAAGAATTATGAAAGGGTAGTAGAGCTCGTCAAATATACCGAAACAATAGAAAACTATAACGACGATCCCATAGATTACTATTTTCTTTCAAGCAGATATTTGCTTGGACTTTGCTACTTCCACGGCTATGGTGTGGAGAAAAATCTCAGCCGAGCGGAGCTGCTGTTCAGATATTCTGCCAGCGCAGGCACTCCCGAAGCGTATTACTGCCAGGCAATAACCAAACTTTTATCGGATGACAGTAAACATACGGGGTATATATACGATCTTTTGAAGAAAAGCGCGTACGGTTATTATCTCCCGGCGATCAGAAAGTTTATGCTTTGTCTCCGAAAGGGCTACGGCACCACACCCGACAAGGAGCAGTATGTTGCATTCTCGGACTATTATGATCACTACAAAGAAACTCAAAAAAACACCTCTGATCTTGGAGTTGAAGCGGATCATTGCAATCTTATCGATCACGAAAACAACATCATCGAGGACGATGAAATAGACTAAATTCAGGAGGAAACGCTATGGAGAACAAAAGAAATTACAAATACGATCCTGTCGAGGATACTTCCGAATATCTTGCAATAAAGGACGAGCTTGAGGCAAAAATCATTGAAAGAATGGGCGGCGAAATGACAAGAGGTAACGCACATCTGTACACCACTCTCAAAAAGGAAATTTTGAAGAAGGATTACGGCATTGATTGGAAGTCGCCTCAGGAGTTAAATCCGAGGATAAAATTTAACTGATATGAAATTAACGTATAAGTATACCGTGCACGGCTTCTCCGGCGGTATGATGCTCTCTAACACCGTATACGGCGAATGGGATTTTAATTCGTTTGAGGTCGGTTCACAGCTCGAGAGCGTAAACACCGAAGTGAAAATAACCGTGCTTGAAAAGAATAGCGACAGCGTAACTATAAAGGTCGCGTATCGTAAAAATGAAAAAACGATGACCGTTTCCACCGTGAGTGAGGAATGGTTTAAGGATGATGCCAACGCTTACGGATTTGCCTTTGCGTTTACCGTGAAGGAGTAAGGAGGTGTAGAGGAATGATCAAAAAAATCAGCACGGAGTATCCTCATATTGACGCATATCGAGATGTGAAGCCCGAAATTGATGCTGCAATAAAAAAGGTTAAGTTTTTGCTTGGCTACCAAAAAACCTATTTTGCAGTTCAAAGGGATCTGAGAGTGGCTTTGCGCCGTATGACTAATGATGCGCTTATTGAAAAAATGCAAGCGGAGAAAAACACGGCTTTTCTTGATGAAATCAGAAGATCAACACCTCATAAGGCTACCATAGAAAAGCTGATTGGGGACATAGACGTCTTTGAAGCGGAAAACAAAAAGCTCCTCTCTGCAATTATTAAAAACGGTAAGCTTGACAGCAAAGAATTTGCCGTAATCTATCCGTATCTTTACACGCTTGCCGAGGACAACACCTCGCACGATAGAATTTCCCCCGAGCTCATACTGTTCTTTGCTGAAAACACGAAGGAAAAATGCTATCTTTCATCCGTAGATGAATACGCAATTTTTTACTATCTGCTCATTAAGATAAAGGCTAAAGGCAGATATGGATTTGCATATCCTCACTTGGCTGATGAGCTTGTCTCGTGTATTGAGAACTCGGCGAATATGCCAATGAAGAGCCGTATGGAATTTTATCTTGAGGCAGGCGATTATTACTTAAAATCTTGTCAAAGAGATAAAGCAATGTCTTGCTATAAAAAAGCAGCTCTCACCGCCAAGGAAAGTGGCGACGTTGAAGGCTCGGCATATGCTATGCAAAAGTATTACAGAGTGAATCAGAGCTTTCCCGAACCAATGCAGATAAAACCCAACGTGGAAGAAATTCAAGCGGAATACGGAAAATACTCTCCGATTGTATTGCAAGGTATAACCGCTCCCACGTTCAAGGTAGATCCTATTGAATTTACCGAAAACTTTGCTGAAAAATACCAAGCGGTTATGTGGAAGGTTGAAGCGGAAATCGATAAGACCAGAGATCTTAATTCGGTTTATCAACGCTGGAACCTGATGGAAAAATATTTTGCTGAAATAAATACTCCGTGGAGATGCCCTAAGGCTATGAATCCCGGTATGATGTTTGACTGAGGTGAATATGGAAAAAATCAGAGTAAGCGTATATTGGGAAGTAGGAAAAGATGAAGCCGGAAATCAGCTTATCAGCTATTTAAGAGATGACCTTGCCGAAATCAAGCTCGGTGTCCTCGATAAAGAAGAGGATATTGGGGTGGAAATCATCGAAATTTCCAATGATGAGATCACCGTTAAGGCAGACGGCAAGAAATATCCCCTCAAGAAAGGCGAACGTGTGGAGTTTGATTGCTGGACGGGCTACTACGGCGATAGTAGCGATAACCAATATTTCTTCATCATCTCTTGGGAGGATGAAGCGATAAGCAATTACACCGAAACTATGCTGGATCTAAAAAAAGATTACATAAAGAATTAAGGAGAAGCGCGAAATGGAAGATAAAAAGTTTTTAAGAGTAACAGGTAAACGAGTAGAAAAGAACGGAAATATCGTAGCTGAGGCAACGGCAGTTGTGCCATATATTAAGGGTGGCGCAGCCAAGCTGCCCGACGTGGCTCCCTTTAACACAAACGTATGGCTCTGCGGCGACGATGGATTCAATATGAAGTGGATCGAATATACCAGCACCGGTAAGATTGCATATTTTTACGACAAGTATTACGACCTTGTTGACGGAAAAGCGCACGCAGAGTGCGAGATCAAGGGCGATAATATGATTTTCGACTTTGAGCTTATCGACCTTCGCAAAAACGCTGATTACGCAATCGCAATGAAGGTTAGAAAGGTAGAGCCCGGTGAAAAGATCGACGAGGGCTGTAGCAAGTTCTTCGGCAGTCCCTGTCTCCCCACGGCAGATGATCCATATCCCGATGACGGTGTGTTCTTTGCACAAATTAGATGTGAGGATCTCAAGGATCTTGATCCCGACAACAGACTTCCTCACGAGGGATATCTTTACTTCTTCCTTGATGCCGAGATGTATCCCTCCGATGACCTTTATATGATGGTTAAGCATACCCTTGAAGAGCCTAAGTATATTCTTGACGATTACAACGAGGAGTGTAACATCAAGGGTTTAACCGATACCTACGTTATTACCTTTGAAAAGGTTGATGCAGGATATAGCGGAACAAAGCTCCTCGGCTATCCGAGCAACGACGTTGACGATAACGGAGACAGGGGCGGTCTGCTTCTTCAGTACGATCCGCTTGATTTTGACGTACCCTTCCTTTCAACCTGTGACGGATACGCATTCGTATTCTTTGGTGACAGCGAGGAAAACAAGTTCTCCGGCGCAGATTACGTTGTCTGGGGATCTTAAATTCTCTACGCATTTATCTCAAAAATGGTGTTATATTAATAAGCTTAGGAAAAAATTATGTCAATTTATTTTAGCAACGCTGGGGCATCTTTGTAAACGGTGAATATCAGCCCGATATGACTTGGGAAGAATTCTTTGATGCATACAGCGATGTAAAAAAGGTTTAAAGATATGAATGTAAAGCCGATTATTCACGTTCACTACATTAACGACGACTATAAATCATGGAATCCTCCACGTGAAGCTAACTTTGAAAAGTATTTATTGGCAACTCCCGGAAGAATTTTTGAAAGTTGCGGAGGATTTGATCCGTTGGACGTGCTTTCCGTTTCCTCTGACGAGATTGTTATTAGGTTGGATGAAAAAACAAAATCACTCCACCCCGGCGAAACTATTACTATGCACTATGAGTTGCCGGGACTGATCGCTGACGGCAGCGGATTTGAGTATTTCACCTTAACCGTCCACTGGCTTACAGAAGAGGAAGCGAAATCAGTCGTCGCCGAGCCGATGGGAAAACAAGGATAAAATGCACCATTTCCGATTTCGGCAGTTCATTGTATTAACGAATGGGTTATTACACAAGAAAAAAGCCAAGTCGAATTTCGACTTGGCTTTTTTCAGTGAAATTCGTTCCTGCGGAACGAGTGAAATACGCTGGCGCGTGTGAAATTGCCTGCGGCAGTGAAATACGCCTACGGCGTGTGAAGGAACGAATTTTATTTCACATTGCGACCAACGGGAGCAATATTTCACCATTTCCGCAAGGAAATTATTTCACATTCGGCGCAAGCCGAATATTTCACTTGAAATGTTCACAGATTTGTGATATAATGAAGCCAAGAAAGGCGGGAACAGAATGAGAGATGATTTGAAATTATATAAGCATCATAAAAATTATTCTATCTATAAATCTGAACAAGGATGGCTAAATTACTATTCCGACGGTGCAATTGAATCGTTGCAAATGGTTCCCGGTGAGTTTGATCCAAAAACTTATAAATTCTCTCCAAGCAAAATAACCGTTCAATATAGAACCGGAGAAATATATCAATGGGAAACCTTGTACATAAACGGTTATAACATGGGACAGTTCGGGATTGCAGTTACGACTGACGGCAAGATGGTCTTTGCTCAAACTTGGGAAAATGGACTATTTTGTTTTGACGCTAAAACAGGTGAACGGATTTGGCGAACTAAGAGTCGTCGCGGTATAACTAACATATTTGTGGGTGATAACACCATTACAGCGCAGTTGCACGATTACGCAATGCAACTGATCGACATCAAAACGGGGGATGTTTTGATGGAAAAGCGCCCTTGTACCGCTTGGGGATTCACTACACTTGATAATCAGCATATTGTTTGCCAAGTCACAGCTCGCAAATGGGAAATCATTAAAGCCGAAACGTTTGAAGTGATAGAATCATTTACGCATAAAGAGTTTACAGGAAACCATACAGATTTTTGTATCAATCATATCAGCTTGTGCAAAAACGGAAATATTCGTGTTGCAGGATTTCAAAATGTTTGGGACAAATCGGAAAATCCCCCAAAAATGTTGCCAAATATTGAGTTTGAATATTTTTTAAAATCAAGCTACCTTGAAGAACTTAAAAATAATTGATGATACATATCTTCGTTTGCAAGCATAATGTTCAGTCTCCGGAAGACAGCGGTCGCGTGCAACTCCCATCATCGCCAAGGGATAAGTCTGCCCTCACGGCAAAAATCACGGACTGTTTTTGTACGATAGAATTATATGGATCTGTTTTGTAGTGGTATCACAAACCAAAAGGGATGGCAATTGCCATCCCTTTTGTTGTTTCAAAATCACACCCCAAGTATCTCGCAAAGCTGGGCGACGGCATCGTCGTAGCAATCAAAGTCCACAACGTAATCGCAAAGCTCGGCGTTCTGCTGCTCGTACTCGATAGCACAGAGGCGGTTGACCTTGTCCTCGATCGAGGAGTTTTTGCGAAGAATGTTCGCCATAAGGTCCTTTTTGTCGCGCTTGATATATATGGTCACAACGTTGTCAAAATGGGTCTTGAGCGACATCGCGCCGCATATATCCATCGTTGTGAGCACCTTTTTGCCCTGCGCGATAATATTTTCAACGTCGATCTTTCGCGAGCCGTAGCCGTGGTGAGCATACATCGTTGATTCAAACATCTCGCCGCTCTCGCACATGCTTCTGAAGGTGTCGATCGACACGTAATTGTACCACTCGTTAGGCTCGACGGCGGTCGGATCCTTGGTCGTGTATCCGATAAGCTTTTCATACTTGTCGGTCTTGGCTAAAAATTTGGTCGCGATCTTTGACTTTCCGCTTCCCGAGGGCCCAACAAGTATCGCTATATTGTGGTCGTCGGGTGAGCGATCACCAACTCCCGAGATGTAGCTGTTCGCGATTACCTCTACAAGCTTCAGAAACTCGTCGTAATTGTTGACCGCGAGCCTTCCCGTCGCCTCCTGATTCCAGGGGCGGCGCATAAGTATCGGGTATTTCGCGCCTGAGCTTACGATATTATGAAGTCCGTCGTCAAAAAGAATATCCACGTGTATCTTGTCCTTGCGCGAGCCCATATAGATATGGTCGGGCGGTATCTCGGGAAATTCCTGCATTATCCGCTGGGCTCTTATGCCCATAAATTCGGGCGGAACCGCGGTGCAGATATATACCTCGGTCATTGTGGAAAGCTTGCGGACGAACTCCTTTGCGCCCTCGTAGACAGGCTGGGTGCGATAAAACTCGGGATCGCGGAAATAGGGATAAATAGCGTCGGCGCGCGTGCCGATCTTTCCCCACGATTTCTTCTCGTAGATAGTCATCGGGGGGTCGAACTTGTATTTTTCATTTGCAAGACGGATGGCGTAGGAGGTACACTCCATTAAAAGATCGTCAACGTCAAGCGCGGTCGATAGTCTGTATTTTCTGTTGTTCATAATATTACCTTTCTCAAATTATTTCTTAGGTGTTACCACAGGGGCAAAAAAGCAGCCTGCCGTGTTTGATACAGAAACACAGAAAGCTGCAAATCATCGTTTGGATATAATATATGTCTCACTGTAAGAATATTATACCATATTGGGAGGCGTTTGTCAATAGTTTTTTTCACGGAAAGATCGTTCGCTTGAAAAGCAAACCGTGATCACTTGACACTCCGTCGGGGGTGTGGTATAATTATCACAAAGCAATTGCTGTTTTAAATCACTATGAAAAGGCGAAATTATGAAGGTAGTAAGTATTGTTGCATCGGCAAATGAAATAAAAATACAGATTCCCGAGCTTTCGTGCAAGGAAAAGGCTGTGGCAAGAGCCTTTGTGCCCTTGGTCTGCGGCAATTCAAAGGAAAACAATACTCCCGGCAGGCTTGTCTGTGAAAGCTGTTCGGCGCAGAATGGAGGCTTTGTGTTCCCGAGATTTTGCGAGGACTACGATCTCTCGATCTGTCGCTTTGAGGTCGAGATCGACGGCATAAAGCTCAACGGCGTGCGCTACGTTACCGACCTTGACGAAGGCTTTTCAAGGGATCAATTCGAATTCGAGGTCAACAAGCCCGTCGGTACGTGGGTGACCTCTACCGAGGAGGATATGGATCTGCTCGGCTTCGGCTGTATGATGAACGAGTTTAACACCGCGTGGATCCAGACGGTTTCTCCAAAGGAAGATGATATCACTCATGAATGGAACGGCAAGACCTATTATTTTGACCGCGAATTTATGAATCTTTACGATGAGCTCATGCTTCCCTGCGTAAAAAGAAATATTCCTTGTCTGATAAGGCTTATCAACCGATTCAGCTACCGTCTGTGCGGCTCTGACGACGCGCTTATCAAGATCATCGGCCACCCCGAATACGAGCCGACCGGCTTTAACGAGCAGATGAGCGCATTCAACCTGCGCACCGAAGAGGGTCTTGATATGTACTGCGCCTGCATTGACTTTCTCTGCGCGCGCTACGCCGACCCTAAAAGCCCGCTTTTTTGCTCGACCGTAATGGATATCGGAAATGAGATAAATGCACAGAACACATGGCACAACTGCGGACAGATGTCCTGCGCGGACTACATGGAGGAATATTCGGAGCAGCTCCGTCTGGCGCATCTGATCGCAAGAAAATATAACTCAAGCTTCAGAGTCGACGTTTCCTTTGACCACAACTTTGCCGACCATATTCTCGAGCCCGACCGCATGCGCCACTATCCCTCGCGCGATTGTCTGGCATATCTCGCGGCATATTGCAGAAGAGACGGCGATTTCGAGTGGGGAATCTCGGCTCACCCCTATCCCGAGGATCTCTCACGTCCCGATTTTTATAATGACAAGATCGCCACTTTCTCCTTCGACTCCCCGAGAATAACAATGAAAAATCTCGAGGTCTGGCAAGCCTTGGTCGAGCTGCCCGAGCTTACCTATCGCGGTATGCCTCGACGAGTGGTCTTCGACGAGCAGGGCTTTCACACGAGAAGCGACGACCCCGAGACCGAAAACAAGGGCGCATACGCATTTGTTCTTGCATACCTCAAGCTTCGCCGCTGTGCCAATATCGATTGGTTTATAATAAACCGATATGCCGATATGCCGCTTGACGACGAGAGCGGACTCCATCTCGGCATCCGATATGAAAACGGATATGCCGATCCACGACATATTCTCATAAACCCGGGTGACTACAAAAAGATCTGCTACGCCATACGCGATATGGAGACCGAGGATGAGAAAAAGTGGGAAAGCGAGGCAAGAGACTATATCGGAGCAGAGCTTTTCGATCACCTGCTCTCCCCTCCCGCACCCGATAAAACTGATTACTTCAAAATCATAGCAAATAGCATCTGAAAACAGAGCAGCGGCGACCGCCGCTGCTCTGTTTTGTCTCAAAGAACGCAAAAGCCGTAAAAATTCACAAAAATTACAATTTGATGATAAATAATTTCGTAACGCTCAATTATTTCAAAAATATTGACAAATAATATTCAGAGTGATATAATTCACCTTGTCAAAAGACTTAATATTCCAAAAATTCGCAAAAAATATTCTATTTTTCAAAAAAAACATCTTGAATATTGAAAAAAAATTTGATATAATGGAATGTAAATCGGTCGCGAGTGGCACGTGATGTCGGATTTACCTCAGATTCTTTTTGATTCTATATAATTTAGGAGTATAAAATTATGGAACAGAACACAAGAAAAGTAGGTACTGTGTCAAGGGGCATCCGTTGTCCTATTTTCCGCGAAGGAGACGATCTTGCAAGCATCGTTACCGAAACTGTGCTTGATGCGGCAGCATCCGAGGGCTTCGAGCTCCGTGACCGCGACGTTATCTCGATCACCGAATCGGTAGTAGCACGCGTTCAGGGTAACTACGCATCGGTCGACGACATCGCAGCAGACGTTAAGGCAAAGCTTGGCGGCGGTACGGTCGGCGTTATCTTCCCCATACTTTCGCGTAACCGCTTCGCTATCTGTCTGCGTGGAATCGCAAAGGGCTGCAAGAAGGTAGTCCTTATGCTCAGCTATCCCTCCGATGAGGTTGGAAACCACCTTGTAAGCATGGACAAGCTCGACGAGGCGGGCGTTAACCCCTACTCCGACGTTCTTTCGCTTGAAAAATACAGAGAGCTCTTCGGCTACGAAAAGCACGAATTCACCGGCGTTGATTACGTAGAATACTACGGCGAAATCGTCAAGGAATGCGGCGCAGAGGTCGAGATCGTATTTGCCAATCAGGCAAAGGCAATCCTCAACTACTGCGATCATATACTCAACTGTGACATTCACACCCGCGCACGCACCAAGAGGATCCTGCTTGAGAACGGCGCGAAGGTAGTTTGCAGTCTGGACGATATTCTTACTGCTCCCGTAAACGGTAGCGGATGCAACGAAAAATACGGTCTTCTCGGCTCGAACAAGTCTACCGAGGATACCATAAAGCTCTTCCCCCGCGAGTGCAAGGAGCTTGTTCTCGACATTCAGAAGAGAATTTTTGATAAAACCGGCAAGCACGTTGAGGTAATGGTATACGGCGACGGCGCATTCAAGGACCCCCAGGGCAAGATCTGGGAGCTTGCAGACCCCGTAGTATCCCCTGCATTTACCGACGGACTTATCGGCACACCCAACGAGCTTAAGCTCAAATACCTTGCAGATAACGACTTCAAGGATCTCTCGGGCGAGGCGCTCAGACAGGCGATCTCCGAGAGCATCAAGGCAAAGAATGAAAGCCTTGTCGGAAGCATGGCTTCCCAGGGCACAACTCCCCGTCAGCTCACCGACCTTATCGGCTCGCTCTGCGACCTGACCAGCGGCTCGGGCGACAAGGGCACCCCCGTCGTTCTCGTTCAGGGTTACTTTGACAACTATACGAATTAAGAGGATGCACGCGAGAACAATTCTTTAAAGAACCGTTCTCGCGTTCTCCAATTTTAAAAAAGAAAGGAAAACATATGGAATACAACGTTCGTCCCGAAACAATGGCACGCATAACGACTCCCGAGCTTGCGCATGCATTCATCGAGGAGCAGGTAAAGGAAATTCGCGCACAGGTCGGAGATAAAAAGGTTCTCCTTGCGCTCTCGGGCGGTGTAGACTCCTCGGTAGTCGCGGCGCTCCTTATCAAAGCTATCGGCAAGCAGCTGACCTGCGTTCACGTAAACCACGGTCTGATGCGCAAAAACGAGTCCGAAAACGTGATCGAGGTATTTGAAAAGCAGCTTGACGCCAACCTTGTGTACGTAGACGCAACCGACCGTTTTCTCGATCTTCTTGCGGGAGTCAGTGACCCCGAAAGAAAGAGAAAGATCATCGGCAAGGAGTTTATAGAGGTATTCGCAGAGGAGGCGCGCAAGCTTGAGGACGTTTCCTATCTCGCGCAGGGCACGATCTACCCCGATATTCTTGAGAGCATAAAGCAGGCAGAGGGCAAAAAGGCGGTCAAGTCTCACCACAACGTCGGCGGACTTCCCGAGGACCTTCAGTTTGAGCTCGTAGAGCCTATCAAGCTTTTGTTTAAGGACGAGGTCAGAGTTGTCGGCGAGGCGCTCGGACTTCCTCACGCTATGGTTTACCGTCAGCCCTTCCCCGGCCCCGGTCTTGGCGTTCGTTGTCTCGGCGCGATTACACGCGACCGTCTCCACGCGCTCCGCGAGGCTGATGCGATTCTCCGTGAGGAATTCGACAACTGCGGACTTGCCGAGAAGGTTTGGCAGTATTTCATCGCAATTCCCGATATCAAGAGCGTTGGCGTAAAGGACGATTCGAGATATGAGGGCTGGCCCGCAATAATCCGCGCGGTCAACACCAAGGACGCTATGACCGCAACCATCGAGGAAATACCCTACGAGGTGCTTCATAAGATCGTTGCCCGCATCACCAACGAGGTAGAAGGCATTAACCGAGTTCTCTTCGATTTGACTCCCAAGCCTACGGGAACTATTGAGTGGGAATAATTTTAAGAAAATATCCATTAAAAGCATCACAAAACGAAAATTTGTGATGCTTTTTGCGTTTTTAGTTGCCATAATTTAAAAAATGTGATATAATAACGTTAGAAGAAAATTATATTTTTAAGGAGGATACTATGAACCGTTTACAAAACAAAGTAGCAATCATCACAGGCGGAAACTCGGGCGTTGGCGCCGCAACCGCAGTAAAATTTGCAGCAGAGGGCGCAAAGGTAGTCATCACAGGTCGTCGCGAAGCTCCCCTTCTCGACGTTGCCGAAAAGATCCGCGCAGCAGGCGGCGAGGTGCTCCCCGTTGTCAGCGACATCTCCAAGGCAGAGGATGCAAAAAGAGTGCTTGACGCTACGCTTGAAGCATTCGGTAAGGTCGACATCCTTATCAACAACGCGGGCGTTCTTGACGAGGGCCTCAAGGCGATCGACAGCTTTACCGACGACGACATGAACCGCGTTATAGACATCAATACCAAGGGCACTATGTGCATGATGCGCGAGATCAGCGCAGAGATGGCAAAGACCGGATACGGCTCTATCGTAAACGTGGCGAGCGTTGCAGGCGTAATGGGCTGCGGCGGCGCGGCATACGTTGCATCCAAGGCGGCTGTTATCGGAATTACCCGTCACACCGCGCTTCGTTTTGCAGGCACCAACGTGCGCTGTAACGCGATCTGCCCCGGCACGATCGTAACTCCCATGGTTGCGGGAATGAATCCCTCCAATATGGATATGAACATCTTCGGTCAGATGATGAAGCACAACGACCTCAAGGTTCAGCCCTGTATGCCCGACGACGTTGCAAACATGCTTCTCTTCTTCGCTTCCGACGAGTCAAGAGCGATCACGGGTCAGACTATCGTCACCGATTTCGGTTCTACTCTGTAATATTTAGATTGAATTGCGACAAGTGGCAAAAGTCACTTGTCGCTTTTTTATTTTCAAAAAACTTGAAAAACCTCTTGACAAAAACAATACTTCGTGATATGATGTATTGCGTGAGGAGGAGTATAGCGTGAAAGTTACTTCTATCTAACGGTTACGCATGCTTTTTCACGCGCGAATTTTTCCTTCGCAGCAAAATTCATCGATTGCTATTTGTGCCGCCGAAGGCGGAATGGAGATTTATATGGATATTCAGTTAAAGCGCGGCATAATAGACGTATGTGTATTAGCCGCAATCAAGGACGGAGATTCATACGGCTATAAGATCATAAAGGATATGAAGCCGTACCTCGAATTGTCGGAATCCACTCTGTATACGATACTCAAGCGACTCGAGCTTTCGGGAATGCTGACGGTATACACCTCCGAGCACGGAGGAAGACTAAGAAAATATTATCATATCACCGTGGCAGGACTCAAGCGTATCGAGGAGTTCAAAAACGAGTGGCGCGAGGTCATGTCAATGTATCAGTTTATCACAAAGGAGGGTGCGAAAAATGAGTAAGCAGGAATTTCTCGATCAGCTTCGATTGAAGCTTGTCGGCTTACCCGAAAAGGAGCTCTGTGAGCGTCTTGCATTTTATAGCGAGGCGATAGACGACCGAATCGAAGACGGTCTTAGCGAGGAGGAAGCAGTTTCGGATATCGGAACAGTCGACGAGATCGCGGCGCAGGTCATATCGGATATTCCCTTTGCAAAAATCGCAAAGGAAAGGATCAAACCGAAAAGAAGGCTTGGTGCGTGGGAGATCATACTCATTATTCTTGGCTCTCCGATATGGCTCTCGCTTGCTATTGCCGCATTCGCTGTGATTCTTTCACTTTACGTCGTGCTGTGGTCCTTGATCGCTTCTGTTTGGGCGATCTTCGCCTCTCTTGCCGCATGCTCTGTCGGCGGAGTTGCCGCGGGCGTGATTTTTGCCGTTACGGGCAATTTCCTTTCGGGTATCGCTACGGTCGGTATGGGCATCGCCTGCGCCGGACTTGCTATCTTCGCATTTTTCGGATGCAAAGCGGCAACAAAAGGCACCGTTATGCTTACCAAAAAGCTTGCCTTGGCTATTAAAAAGCTTTTCGTCAGAAAGGAGGAGGCAAAATGAGTAAAAGCGCTAAAATCTGGCTTATTGTTGCCACTTCCCTGTTGCTTATCGGTTGTTTGATTTTCGGAGGTGTAATGACAGTGCTCAAATGGGATTTTTCAAAATTATCGACGAACAGATATGAAACAAAAAAATATGAGATCGGTGAGAAATTCAGCTCTATCTCGATCAAGGTCGACACCGCCGACGTAAAGATCCTCCCCTCAGACGGTGCGGATTGCTCGGTCGAGTGCCACGAGCAAAAGAATATTAAATACTCGGTCGAGGTAAAGGATAACGTGCTCACGGTAGAGGTCATCGATTCAAGAAGATGGTACGAGCACATCGGCATCAATTTCGGCTCACCGAAGGTGACGGTCTACCTGCCTTGCGGAGAATACGACAAGCTCTCAGTAAGATCGGATACGGGTGACACCGAGATATCAAAGGACTTCAGCTTTGAAATTATAGATATTGCCGCAAGCACAGGCAACGTAAAGAATTATGCATCGGCTTCAGATGACGTAAAGATCAAGACAAGCACGGGAGATATCTTGGTCGAAAATACGTCTGCAAAGTCGATCGATCTTTCGGTCTCGACAGGCGATATTGCCCTTTCAGACGTCAACTGCTCAGGCGACGTTTCGATCAGAGTATCGACAGGACGGGCAAGACTGACAAATCTTAAGTGTCAAAATCTCATATCAGGCGGAAACACCGGAGATATAGTCCTTAAAAGTGTCATTGCCTCGGGAGAAATATCTATCAAGCGAAGCACAGGTGACGTGAAATTCGAGGCGTCCGACGCCGCATCCATATTCGTCGAGACCGACACGGGCGACGTCAAGGGCAGCTTGCTTTCCGAAAAGATATTCATCGTCAACACCGACACAGGTAAAACGGACGTTCCCGAGTCAACCACCGGCGGCAGATGTAAAATAACCACAGATACGGGAGATATCAAAATAACCATCTCCTGAATATAATATGCAAACGGCAGAAGCTTTTGTTTCTGCCGTTTGTGCTTTATTTTGCTATCATTTGGCGCAAAACTGCCGTATCTTGACAACCTCTCTCACCCGTGATAAAATAATCTTGTAATATTTTTGCGGAAAATGGCAGATTTTTCAAAAAAAACATACTTATAGTATGTCGGATACTATATCTACGATCTCATCACAAGACAGAAAGGATGCTTCGTATGCAGAAAAACACTCCCGAACGCGATCCCGTCACGCTCCCCGACGAGCAGATAGTTGCTCTTTATTGGGCGCGAGACGAGAAAGCAATAGACGAAACGGATAAAAAATATAACCGTTATCTCTATACCGTAGCTTATAACATTCTCCACAACGACCCCGACTGCGAGGAATGCCTCAACGACACGTATCTGGGCACGTGGAACGCCATTCCGCCCGCAAGGCCCTCGATATTTCAGATATTTTTATCCAAAATAATGCGAAATACAGCGATCGTGCGCTATAAAAAGAACCGCGCCGACAAGCGAGTGCCCTCTGAGCTGACCGTATCTATGGAGGAGCTCGACAAATACGTCGTTTACAACGAATACGCGTCTCCTGTAGAGCAGGACTACGAAACACGCCGTCTCGCCCGACTTTTGAGTGACTATCTTCGCACACTGTCGGATAAGCACAGATTTATCTTTATTTGCCGATACTACTGCAGTGACCGCATCTCCGATATCGCAGATATGCTCCACATAAGCGACAGAACCGTATTTCGCGAGCTGACCGCTATCAAAAGCGGTCTTAAGGAATTTCTCGCCAAGGAGGGATATTACGATGAGCAAAGATAAAAAAGAAGACCTCATAATAGATGCCGTTTCGGGTATTGACGAGGATATCGTCGATAAAAATCTCAAAAAACGCTTCGAGCTCTGGTGTAAAAAGGGTGCAAAGCGTCTCTCTATGCTAAAGATCGCGGCGATCGCCGCCTGCGTTGCTCTTTTAGCAAGCTTTATCGTCGTCATTCTCCCCCTTATCCCCACGGGACAGATCCCCGTATATCAGGGAATGACAGTGTCAAATGAGGCTCCCCCGCCTGCCGCGGAGACCGCAAGCAACAGACCCTTTACAAGCAACCGAACTCTGTCCTTGCTTGGCAAGCATAGCGGTAAGGAAGAACAAAAGACCCGCCGTCCCGTCGTTGATATAGTCAAGGACTCTCTGACCGTAGATGCAGAGTCCGAATATCTCTACTACGCAAAGCCGGGTGAGGATATCTACATAACCGTTCACATAAACAACCCCGGCGAGTTCGAGATACTCTCGTTCACGCTCAACGGAGTCAAATACTCAACGTATATGTTCGAGGAGGGCTCGGACCTTGAAAATCTGGTGCTCAAGGTCAACGTCGGTGACGCCGAGGGCGTAGTCGAATACACCATCGATGCCATCAAGTACGTCGACGGCACGAAGATCAAGGACGTGCTTATGGAGGGCGATAAGACTGTCAGCGTTGCGATAACTCCCGACGCACCTACCTCCGAGATCACCGACGTAAATATTGGCATTTCGGATATCAGCTTCAACACCTATCTTAACGACGAAAAGAATCTTGTCAACACCTCGGGCGAGGACTATTTCGCAGTGATCTGTAATAACGACACGATAGTGGAGAAGAAGATCATCAGCTCCAAGGATAAGACCCCGATAAGCTTCACAGGCCTTGATCCCGATACGACCTACCGTTATGCGATAATCGGCGTTTACGATGCTATAGACGGAGAAGGCAAGTGTATCCACGTGATCCACGAGGAAGAATTTACTACACAAGCGCTCGTCAGCATCGGCGACTCCTATCTTGACGGCGCGGACGTTTGCTTCGACATCACCTGGCACGAAGGCTACACGGGCAATAAAACGCTTGACGCTCTCGCACTTTACGATGGAGAAAACAAGCTTTTCGACCTCGACGTGACATCCGATCGCATCGCAGACCTGCCCTTTGATAAGGAATTCACGCTGGTCGCGATCTATACCTATAACGGCACGCAGTACGAGACCTATAAAACGATCTACTCCCCCAAGACCTCCGAGGGACTTGAAATGAGCTACGGAGTTGTCGTTGGCGTTGGCTCGTGCAGTGATACCGTGCTGTATATAAACGCTCCGATCGCAGAGAGCGCGTTCAAAGATAACACTCATATAAAAGAGGTCTATCTCGGTAGCGGAGTTGAAACGGTCGGAAATAACGCATTTGGTAGTTGCTCGGAATTGACTACCGTTGGAATATCTGACGGCGTTAAGAGAATTGAAGGGAACGCTTTCCATGAATGTAATTCTCTTAAAGCTGTACGCATTGGAGACGTAGGAAGCTGGTGTGAGATCGAATTCGAAAATACAACATCAAATCCCTTGTATTATGCCAAAAATCTCTATCTTAACGGCGAACTTGTTGCTGACCTGGTAATACCCGAAGGAATTACGAGCATAAATCGGTATGCATTTAACAACTGTACCAGTATTGAAACTGTTACTATACCCGACAGCTTCAACCGAGATAATTGGGAGGTATTCATAGGATGTGAAAATCTCGATGTGAGTAATTTTGTTCCTGATGATATGCTAGCACACATTAACAATGATGATCTGATAGTATATACTAATAGTGACGACATCGACTGTAGTATCACCTACACGAATGAAGGAACTTCATTCAACGCCTCCGCCTCGGAGGATGCATTCCCTTGGATTCGTCTTGTTTCCAAAGAAAAGGTCGATCTAAAAAATGGCATATATATGAAGATAAGGATCGACGAGTTTGATCCTGCAAATGAACCGATATTCTCTTTTATGCTTAGTGATCAAAGGTATGTGGAGTTTGGAATGCCTGAATATGATGATAATGTTATATACAACATTACTCGGCTTAGTGGCAGTGATGGTTGTTGGACAGACTGGAACAATACGTCTCTCCCTACCATCATCGAGCAGGCGGGTAACGGGGCTGACGGAAAACTCTATCTAACGGTCAAGCTGTTCTGGGATGAGGTAAATTCCACATTCGTATATTCCATAAATGATAGCGTATATTATCCCCGATCAGTGCCTCAGCAAATAATAAGTATTATGAATGGTAGATGGGGCAACAATAACAGCGAAGTATACTTCAGTATCTTCTTGACAGATGATTCTGGAAAAGTCGGTAGTGTGGGCTGTACCGTTCTTGAATACGGCACAAGCGCCGAGGATGCTACCGTTCCAAGCGGCAATTAATAACGTTTTTTGACGAAATATCTTTTAAACAGCAATTCCCCGACAGATCTTGAAGATCTGTCGGGGAATTTTTCTATTAACAACAAAATTACTTCTTCGCCTCAAGCGCCTTGGTCATAGCAACCAGCGCGTAGCATGCAAATCCGTGGTCGAGGCTTCCGTCGACCGATCTGTTTTCCCAGAGCGTACCCGTAAGCCTTTCCATATCGCCGAAGAAGGTCTCGATATCGTTAAGCACGAGGTCGTATTTCTTAAGCTTAAGCATAGCCTCAAGGCGCAGATAAACACCGATAAACGCGTTGATCTCCTCGATCTCGGGCATCGGCTCCTTGCGGACTGCGCCGAATACGTTTTCTATTAGGTTCATCATATATGCATACTCGGGCTTCGAGGTGTCGATTCCTGCAAAAAGAATAGCATAATATTGGCAGATTTCGGATATATCGGCACATCTGACAAGCTTGCCGTCCTCTCCTCTTACCGCGTGGTCGCAGAAGAGCTTACCGTCAAAGGACTGTTCGACTGCCTTGCTTCTGACGTGGGCGCACTTCTTGAGGCAATCCTCGTCGCCGAAAATATTATAAACCGCCTCAAGCACTCTTGCGTAAAGGAAGTTTGTGGGATAGTTTACGTTAAATACCCAATGATTTGCGCGGCTCCATTCAACGAAGTTCCAGGATGGTAGATTTTCAAGCAGACCGTCCTCGTTTTCGTGTCTTGCATAGAAGCCGAGCAGACCGTAAATACTGTCTCTGAAGGCTTCCCTGTCAACCGACTTGTTGCGGTAGAGGAGATACTCCTCGACCTCAAGAATATACCACATAGTCCATTGAGGGATAAACTCACCCGTATCCTTTACGTCTGCGGGGAAGCACATCGGGATCGCGCCCTCGGGAAGCTCGCCGTCGTTTCTGTAGAGACGGTAATTTTCAAGATAAGCGTCCTCAACGTCGGTCTTGCCAAACAAGAAATGCTCGGTCTTGCCCGTGAA
>JAFULC010000007.1 GCA_017483305.1 Clostridia bacterium
AGGGCGAAAATACCGAAACGGAGGGGTGTTCATCCTTGATGACACCCGCTCCACCAAAAGTAAAAGCACACCGCAAGGTGTGCTTTTGCTTTTGGATTAAAAGAAGGGAATCGAACGGGTCGGTAGTGAATGACTTGCCGGGGACAAGTCAGAGCCGACCCTGACCGAGCCCGCAGGCGAGAGCGACTCCCATCAATAAAGGGGGCTCGATGCCACCTTTATTGATCCACCTCCCTCCACTCCCTTGCGGAGTGCCTTTAATTTTTGCTGTCGGCGAGGGTCGTGAGAAATCCAACGCCAAAACGCTTGCGTTTTGTGCAAAGGTTCGATTCCCATCAATAAAGGGGCTCGATGCCACCTTTATTGATCCACCTCCCTCCACTCCCTTTTGAGTGCCTTTTGTTTTTTGCTGTCGGCGAGGGGCTCAAGAGAATCTCTCACCAAAAAGCCAACCCACCTATAAGGACGCGAAAACAACACAAACGACCGCGTTGGCGGTCGTTTTTTTAGTTTTCGTATTGACATTTTTCCGGTTTTATGGTATAGTGAAGATGCCAAACAAACCGAATATGCACAAAGTGGGTGTTTTTTCTTTTTTGGGATAACTATGCCCTTTTGGGTTATGCTATTACTGTTGAATTTGATAAAATGCAGATTTCGTACAGTATTAGTATGTAAATACCCAAGGCTGTATACGGTTTGTTTGGCGACGACCGAAATTTGCGTTTTTGTGCGCTGATCTCGATCGGCGCACTTTTTATTTATCTTTTGGAGGAAAACATGAAAAAAGCATTGATCATTTTCGTTTTGCTTCTCACCCTGCTGCTTATATGCAGCTGCGACTCCGGAAGCAACAACGGAGGCAACACAGAAGACACCACCGCAGGCACCGTTGACAACACCGAGGAGACAACTGATTCTTCCGTGGAGCAAAGCTTCACCGTAAGCTTCAACACGCACGGAGGCAGCGCGGTTGAATCCCAGACCGTTAAGCGCGGAGAAAAGGCTACAATGCCCGAAGAACCCACCTATGAGGGTCACCGCTTTGTAGGCTGGTCGCTCGACGCGAGCGGCTCAACCCCTGTAGACTTCGACAAGCCCATCACCTCAGACGTCGTATACCATGCCGTTTGGAACGAGACTGTGGGCGTAAAGGACTTTCTTGTGGCACTCCTGAGCGGCTATACTGCCGATCCGCTCAGCTATATTCCCGAAAGCATGAGATATGATTTCAGCGCAAATCTGGTAGAAAAATCCGAGATTGTCAACAGCTATTCGAGCTTTGTCGACGTCGATGATATACGCTACGGACACGGCGAGCAGTGGCACATGGTGCTTGATAATATGCTCGAGTCACAGATCTTCTTCGATGTTCTCACCGTTGTAGACACTCTCTCCTCGACCTCGATTGCGGCGTTCAACAATTACTTCGACGAAAACCCTGCCGACACGGCACACTATGAGTTTGAGAGCGGGATCTACAATGTCACCATCAAATTTGACGGCGAGGTGATCTTCTACGTGCTCGACTACACCGCAGAACTTCCCGTAGTCGGCGAGCAGTCCGTCCAGATCGCTTTGAGCATGGTTATCGAGACCGGCGAGAAGAACGTCAGAATGCAGATCGGCGATGCCAACGCCCTTGCTTACAGAGTTACCGAGAGCTCCTACGAGTTCGCTATCAAGTACGGCGGAGTGAGACGTGCTATGTTCTCTATCGAAGAAGATGAGGACGGCAACGTAAGCGGTCGCATCTTCGAATACCTCACGGTTGCAGGAAAAGATCTTACCGCGAGCACAGCCGAATTCTATATCACCGAGGACTACGTTTCCGTAGTCGGCAACAAAGCAAGCGGATTGATCGGATTCACAGGGTATATCACCGAGCTTTACGACGTAAAATCGGGCAAAATGATCGCTTACGAGGTGCAGGAGACGCTCTCCTCCATCGTTTACAACACACTCTGGTTCAATCTTGACGACGTTTCGGGAATCAACTCGTTTAAGTACAGAGAGAAGAACGGAGACACCCCCGCCGCCGTATTCGTTAACGGCTCAAGCACTCAATGGGAGGCGAAAAAGGTCGGCGGAATCGGAGCAAAGATGCTGTCCAGACGCTTTGACATCGAGCTGAGAACTCAGTACGTATATTCCTACGATGCGGCTACCGAGGAGTACGTAGCACATGAGATCAAGGTGCCTATGCTCTTCGTTCAGGAGGAAAATTATGATACTCTCATCGATGACGTCGAATCTGCCAACCGCATAAATATCAGCGTAACGGTCAACAGTGGCGACCTCGACAAGCTGATGGAGGATTATGATTCTCTGATCCCCGGCTTCATCGAGACCAAGGACGAGATAACCGATGACGCTATCGTAGAATACATCGGAAGCAAGATCACCTTCGAGTAAGAAAAGATAAAGCAAATTTAATTTTGGCGAGGGACTCAAAAAATCCCTCGCCTCTTTTCCCTGCTTTTCAATTCCCTATTGACTTTTCAGCACTTTTGCTGTATAATCAAATCAAAGACCTATGAAAACTCAAGGAGGTATTACCGAATGGTAACAGTAACAATTTACAAGGACGGCAAATCGTGGCGAGCAAAATGGGCAGATCGCGACGTGCCGATCTTCGATTTCGTTTTCGGTGTCGGTATGATGAAGAAGGACAAGCTGATGGAGAATTTCGGCATGTTCAAGCCCGTAATCGCCTTTCGGGACGAGCCCGACAAGAGCACAGAGGATGCGATCGCAAGGGTCGTAGACTACATCGACAAAACCTACGCAGGTGAATAACTCCGCAATTTGATAAGACCGCCCGCAAAAGCGCGGGCGGTCTGTCTTTTTTTCGTCATCGGCTCTTTTTTCATCAATAAGCACTTGAAAAAAAGCAAAAATCGTGCTATACTTGAATCAGAAAAGCAACGTCACCCTCCAATCCAACAAAACGAGGTATTAAAATGAAAAAGATCAGATTTTTAGCTATTGCATTGGCACTTCTCTGCCTTGCTCTCACGGGATGTGACACGCTCCTTGGCGGCTCGTCGTCAAATAGCGACAAATACGAGCAGGAGCTCGTCTCCGCCACGGGAAAGTGGATCCTTCACGGCGACGAGGACACCTATTTCATCCTTGACGGCTCAAAGGGCGCGATGACCTTCAGCTACACCGAGGACGGAGTCGAAAAGCAAAGCGGCAGCTTCGGTGCGGTCCACCGCGGCAACGGCGACGACGTGCTCACTCCCCTGACTCTCATGCTGAAGATCGGCGACACTGAAAACTGGCTTGGCTGCTACGTCGAGAATTTCGAGGAAAGCTTCACGCAGTTCACCGTAATGGAGATCGAAAAGGATCTCGGCTTTATCGACGGCACGGTCTACGCGCACAGATACCGACTCAGCGAGCTTCCCTACAAGCTGGGCACGTACGTGCTTGAGGGCAACGAGCTGAAGTCCGAGTCGAACAACTACGCCGACGCCGACGAATACAACATCCCTGCGGGCACGTACACGACCGAGAGCGGCGAGAGCATCACCTTCGTGTTCACCAAGCCGAGAAGCACGGCTCTGTTCAGGTACGTCAAGGGCGACGTCACCGTCGAGGGCGTTTGCACGGTCGCCTCGGACAAGGGCACGATCTATCTTTATATCGATCACGAGCCCTACGAAAAGGTGAGAAAGGCTGACAGAGAGCACTACGACACGACGTTCAGCAACTACTATCCGCCCGATTTCTACCTTCGCGGCGACTTTGACGCCAACGACGGCTCAATCGAGATAAACGGACTTTACCGTCACACCTACACTCAGACCGAGATCAAGGACGAGGTCTGGACCTTTGGAATCTATACGAAATAATCTGGAGACAATAATGAAAAAAGCAAAGATAATCATTTTAGCAGGACAGTCGAACGCCGTGGGCGTCGGACACAACAAATATCTCTCGAAGCACTTTGACGCGGCGACCGAGGCGAAATTCCGCGAGGGCTACGACAATATTCTCATCAACTATTCCTCGCACGCGATCAAGAGCAACGGCTTTGTGAAGACGAGGACGAACTGCACCGAGGCGGCGAAGGACACGCTCGGCCCCGAGGTCGGAATTGCGCGAATGCTCGATAAAAAGTGCCCCGGCGAGCAATATTTCATTGTAAAATGCGCCTTTGGCGGCACGGGTCTCTGCCATGATTGGCTCTCAGAGTCCGATCCCGCGCATATTTCGGGCGTTGAGGTCGACTTTAACAAGGCGATCCAGTTCATCGAGCCGACCCCTGCGGGCTGGTGCTACAACGAGCTGGTCAGACTGCTTGACGAGAGCATCGAGCTGCTCAAGCGCGACGGATTTGACCCGACAGTCTGCGCTTTTTGTTGGATGCAGGGCGAGAACGACGCGATGACGCGCGAGAACACCGACGCGTATATCGGTCGCTACGAGCGTTTGCTCTGCGATCTTAACGCGAGATTTGCTCCCTATTTTGAAAATTGCCGCTATATTGAGGCGGGAGTTTCGGAGATCTGGGATTTTTATAAGGAAATGAACGAAAACAAGCGCACCTATGCCGAGAGGTCGGGGCACAGATATATTGACACGATCGCGGCAGGTCTGACGACCAAAAACGAGCCCGAGGAGGAGCCCGATATTTACCATTACGACGCGGATGCGATCGTGAGGCTCGGCGAGCTCTTCGGCGCGGAGATTGTTGGGTGAGGTAAGCGAAAAGGCTGATTCAACAAAAACCACTTGCGGTAGGAAAATGTGCCGGAAGTTGCTTCGCGAAGCGAAGCGGGGGTCTGAACGTTGTTTCGGTGCAAGCCCCCGAAACGGCATGTTAGACCTCATCCCGCTTACGGTAGGAAAATGTGCCGGAAGCGGGGGTCAGAACGTTGTTTCGGTGCAAGCCCCGAAACGGCATGTTAGACCTCATCCCGCTTCCGGTAGCAGAAAGGGAGAATAGTGACAAGTCACTATTCTCCCTTTCTGGTGCCGGAAGCGGGGGTCGAACCCGCACGGTATCGCTACCACTGGATTTTGAGTCCAGCACGTCTGCCAATTCCATCATTCCGGCGCAACAAAAGTATTATACTACAAAATGATGAAATAGTCAAGACCTTTTTTGAAAATGCTTCTAAAAATCTTATAGAAGCACTCACTTATCTCTTCCCCGTCTTGATCTCGCCGTGCTTGCTCTCGTACTGCTCGATGCAATCGCGTATCAGGATCAATATCTGACTGTTCGCGCTTCTGCCCTCGTAATCCGCAACGACGTGCAGCTTGTCGAGCATCTCCTCATCAATTCTTATAGATAAACTCTTTGTAGCCATAATATAACTCCTTTTTAATCACTCAAAATCCTCAACTCGCCACTCGTCGAGCCACTCGATATAGGGCTGCTCACCGTCGAAGCGGAAGGGCAACCAGACGTAGTCCGCTTTGCTGATATTGCGCTGCTCTACCGTCGACATAATGTACGTCGCCTCGGCGCGCTCCGCGTCGGTCGCGTCGGGGCGGAAGGCGTCCTCAAATGCCTTGGCGTAGAGCTCGTAGGGCACGTCCATACGGTGCGGCAGCCAACGGTCGGCGCAGGCTATGTAGAGATCCTTCTTCCCCGGCACCTTGAAAACGCTCGAGATCTGACTGTGAAATGACGTGCGACTTTCATCGCTCGGGTGAGGATCTCCCAACACTCTGTAAGGGCCGTGCCAGGTGTCCGCGATCGCTACCTCGGAGGGATTTGGCAGATAGCTCGTCGTTCCCGAGGTGACGAGATAATGCTTGCCGCCGCGCTGAAAATGTGCGGTCGCCTCTCTTACGAATGGCGGATAGGGGCGCGGAAAATGGGTGGAATAATAGCCCGTGACGTCGGTATAATCGTCGGTCAGGTCGGCGCAGATCGTCTCGGAGTGTACCCTCTCAAAGTAGTAATACGCCTTGCCGTCGGGCGCGACCACAAGGTCAAAGTCGCCTGCGCTCATACCAAGAGGATAGAGCTTTTCGCGGACGATGGTGTATGGCCCCGTCAGCGCGTCGGCAGTCAGAACGGTCTCGCTCTGCGTGCCGTCGTAGTCCATGATCTTGAGCCAGCAGACGAACTTTTTAGTCCTTTTATTGTATATGATATGAGGTCTGTCCATAAGTGACGAGGGGTGGAGGGGTGAGCTCGGATCTTCGGTATTTGGCGGAATGATCAATCCAAGATCCTCCCAGTTATACAGGTCGGTTGACCTGTAGCATCTCACTCCCCAATGCCAGATCTTCTTTGCCTCGTCTGTAAATTCCTTGTTCTCGCCGTACCAATAATAGTAGCCGTCGAGATACATAAGAGAGCCGCCGTGGGCGTGTATGCGCTTCCCTTCGGTGTCAAGCCAGACCTGACCCGGACGGAACGAATCGTAGCGAGTGTTCATAATCAGAAACCCTCCGTTTTTTACTTTCAATCATATTATAATTCATTTTCCCCTGCTTGTCAATAGTAAAAGGGCTTGAGCGTTCTCGAAAAACGAGTCGCTCAAGCCCTTGGATTATTCAGTTAATGCACGTCACTCCGCCGAAGCAGTCGGGATCTCCTCGCTACCGCTTGCGCTGTTAACGAAGGTGATCGACTCTCTGTCGCCGTTAGAAGCGATCGCATCGTCAAGCTCGTCGCAGAAAGCGATATACTCGATATCGATATACGAGGTCAGAGCCGTGATCTGATTGAACATATCAAATCTTATAAACTTTATCGAATAGTTGCCGTTAGCGTCGGGAGCGAAGTTAGAAAGACCAAACGCCGCAAGGTCGATGACCATTACCTGCCACTCTCCGTCCTTGACAACGGCTTCTGTCTTCATATAGTCACCGCTACCCGTAGCGCCCTGATTTACCGTGCTGGTAAACACGTTGAAATATCCCGCAGACTCGGGATTGCTCTCGGGCAGGCGGTATTTGACCACCATATACTGTCCCGTGACGCCGCTCAGCGCGAAATGCGCGTAGGTCTCGCCAAGTTCGTTGCCGAAAAATCTGGTATAGGTTTCGTCACTTGAGAGAACAACCTCGCCGATGCTGCTGTTGGGGTTGGACGCGTTTGTCTTGAGAGTATTCGCGTCAAGAGTCAGATTGTAGCGCGACTGCTCGACCACATCTTCTTTCTCGGGCCAGCCCTCGAAGTCCTCGTCGGCAACGATGCGGAAGGTGCGCTCGACCTCTCCCGTCATATCAACGACGAAGGAGTAGGAATAAGTGCCGTCACCGTCGTAAGTGACCGCATAGCCGTCGTAATACTCATAATTTCCGTAATCGTCGGGCGAATCTGCCGAGCTGACCTTGTATTCGACCCACTCACCGTTCACCATCTCGTAGATCTTGGGTGCGGTGAGCTTCTTAAAGCCGTAAATTCTTACCGCGACGTTGTTCTCGCCGCCCGAGAGGGTGAACTCTGCGCTCTTGCCGTCGGTTGAAAGAACGCGGGGCAGATATGCGCTCTCGATGACCTCTGCTCCGTTGCCTGCGGTAACGGTGAGAGGATCAAGCAAGCTGTCGTTACGAACATTCTGAACGTTTATGTCGTCGGTGGACTTGGGAGAGCCCCAGGGCAGAAGGATCATATTGATCTCAAGCACGTCGCCTGCCTTGAGCGTGACCGCCTCAAGATCAAGCGAGAGAGAAAGCGAATCGTCAACGTCGGTGACTACAAATCCCACGTCGCTCTGCTCGCCGCCGATAACAATGCTCGAATTGTAGACAAGACAAGCAAGGTTTACGTAGTCGCTCGTGTTACCCTTGATAAGTCCGTAGTAGGAGAAGTAGGGGCACTCACTACCGAGCTTGACGACCTCTGCCGAGGATTGTGTGTTCGCGTTCTTGACTGCCGCGCTTCCCTGCTCGTCGAGATAACCGACCTTGGAGTATTCGCCAAATCCGACCATCTTGTAGAACGAGAAATCGGTTGCGAAATTCTTAAAGCTGACGTCCTCAAGAACCTCGAGCTTCATTGTGTAATAGGTTCTGTTCTCGTCGACCTGAGGCATTTCCATGTGGGTGTAGGTCGCCAGGATCTTGCCGTCGTCCGAGAGATACTTCATCTCGACCTCGGCATAGGTAGGACCTGCGGAGAGCACAGTCGACGAAAGAGTTTCAGCCGCGCAGACCTTGCCTTTTGCATCGGTATATCTGAGCAGATAATGGTAACCGCCGTTTGTGAACTGCGGCTGATTGCCGTTGGGGTGATGAGGCACGTCGCTCCACATAATGCCGCTTGCGGCTCTGTGGTCGGGCAGGATCTGAAGGTCTCTGCCGTGTACGTAGTAGGGACAGATGCAGTTGGACTCGGTAACACCCGTGGAAAGATGGTAGTAAGGCATATTTGCCTGAATCGAGGACACCTGCTTTAAGGGGAATTTACCCCAATTCTGATAGAGATTAAGGATATTGAGCGTCAGCTCCTCGTCCGCCTTGACGACGACGGGAATAAAGGTCTCGCTGAACGCCTTGTCGCCGCGGTCGTAAAGCGGCTCTTCCTTTTCGTGAATGAAGTTCTTGCAAACCTCGATCGGAATAGGCAGGAGCATATCCTTCTCGGAGAGCACCGCGCCGCACTCGATGTTGGTCGAATCGGCGAAGGTGTTGATGTAAAGCTTGCGGTCGAGCTCGTCGCCCTTGATGGTGAAGCGGACGTTGAAATGCTCGTTCTGGTGTCCAAAATAAGAATAGTTAAAGGATACAGTTCCGTCGAGCGTGAAGCGGTAGTAGCCGCGCAAGGGGTCGTAGCCCTCGAACGCTCCGTTGTCGGAGCTTTCGGAATCAATGACGACGTTCTCACTCGTCAAGGGGTGTCTTTCGCACTCTGCCTCGTTGATAAACGCGCCGAAATCGTGGCTCTCGTCGGTATAGAGTCTGTGACCCATATAAAAGTCGTTGCTCTTGTCGTTGACGGGAGGATTGATCGTATTATTTTCGGGGGTGCTTGCCTGCACTATGCGGTAGCTGCCGCCCTCAAGCGTGACCGTAATGCTTCCGCTCGCCGCGTGGACGGGCATAATATAGCCGAAGATACCAACGTCCTTGATATCAAAGCCGACGTATTCGGCGCTTGCCCAATCAACTCCGTCGAGGGTTTCGTGGGTGCCGTTCTTATCCTTGACTATCAGCTTCTCAACCGTGTCTGCCGCGATATCGGTGATCATACCGAGCTCGGCGATATCCGTGACCTTCTCACCTGCAACGAAGTGCAGAGTCTGGTGGAGCTTGTCGGAATATACGTTGAGATTGCGGTCGAGATAGAGCGCGGGAGCACCCTCGGCAACCTTTGCGTTGACCGCCTTGATCTCGCTTATCTCAAACTCGTCACCCGGCTGACCGTAAAGGTCAAGACGTATCTGTGTGACCTTGCCCGTATAGTCGGGCATAGTGCTCATAGGGATATAGTAGGTGTGGCTCTCGCCGTCGGAAAGAATGTCAAACGAGAGCTTGTGCTTCTCGTCGAGCTCGGTCCTTCCGCCCACGAGCATATAAAGATTTGCATTGGAGATCGTACCCGAGACCTTGAGCGTGACCGCAACGTAGTTGTAGTCCGCCGCATTGTAGTCGACGGTATACGCGATGCAGGTGTCGAGATTGGAGGTGACCTCACTTCTGAGCACACCGCCCTTGACTCTCGGCTGCTTCATATCGACGTAATAGTCGTAGCTTGCAAGCGATACCTTGTGCTCGCTTACGGTCTCGAACTCGCTAAAGAAGCTCTGATCGAGCACGCGGATGTCGTAATAATAGTATCCAAGCTTGAGCACGTTGGTTCTCGCCTGCGCGGTCGACTCGGAGGCGTAGTAAACCTTGCCCGAGGTCGTTTTGACGTAAACGTCCATCGTGTTCTCAACGTAGGTCTTGCCCGACGCGCTCTTGAGCGCGGTGACAAGCTTTGGCTGCTCCGCGTTGAGCATATATTCAAGCTGCATATTTTTGTTCTTGATAACGTACTCGTTTCTCGCGGAATCGTCAAAGTAGACGTTCACGCCGTTCTTGAGCTCGTGAGCATTCTGTATCAGAGGCGCATACTCTCCCTCCGTGAGCACGAAGGAGGTTTCCTCCTCGGTGGTTTCGTCGTCACCCGAGGTGGTCTCATCGGTGTTGCCCTCGGTGGTCTCGTCGACCGTCGTTTCTTCACCGCCGCCGGAATTTCTGCAAGCAGCAAACGCGCAAACGAGCATGCTGATGCAGATCAATAACGCGAGCAATCTTATAAGTTCTTTTTTCATATTGGTTTTTCCTCCGAAAACAGACTTGGATAATCCATATTTATTGTAACATATTACCCATACGGGTTTCAAGCGATTTTTAACTGTGCGCGCACAGTATTTAACGATTTCAAAAAAAATCGGAAGTTTTTGGCGTGATTGACCGAATAAATCGCCTTTCCCGAGGCAAAAATAACCTTGCAAATCAAAAAAAGCGAGGTAAAAATCATGTCACCCAAAGAATTGCTTTATATCGACGACACTCTCGGTCACGAGCAGCAGATCAAGGCATGCTGCACCGACTCGGCAAATCAGGTATCCGACCCCGAGCTCAAAAGCTTCATCAGCGAGATCGCCTCGCGGCACACGCAGGCGTTCAACCGCTTTTACACTCTGCTCGGCTAAAAAAATAGGGGGTTAAACTATGAACGACAAGGAAATTATGGAAAATCTGCTTCTCAATCTCAAGGGCGAGTGCGATCTTTTGATGCACGGCGCGATCGAATCGGCAACACCCGCGGTGCACAGCGCCTTCACGCAGGCGTTCAACGAGGCGTTGACTATGCAAAGCGAGATCTACGCCAAGATGGCGCAGAAGGGCTGGTATCCCTCCGAGGTGGCGCAGCCCGCGCAGATCTCTGCCGTTAAGCAGAAGTATAACACTGTGAATTGAGGCAATGCTATGAATTGCAGACCCTTAATTGCTTGAATCGCACCCGTCGGCACGTCGACTGTGATTCGATCTCAAAAGCAGAAAGCACTTATGTAATTTCCATAAGTGCTTTTTCTTTATTCAATTCGCCTTCGTATCCTCGGGGAGCTCGATTACTCCCTCTTTTTGCTCAAACGCCTTTATTTCCTGTCTTATCAGATAAAGGATCTCGCCGTTTGCAGAACGGCCGTAATATTTGGATATGAAGTGAAGCTTGTAATGAAGCTCGGGGTCGATTTCTATTCCAAGATGCTTGTTGTTTTTGTTTCTCATAACACAACCATCAACCCATCTTTTCAACAATCAATCTTTCCGCATCGTCGACCGAAATATCAAGCACCACCGAAAGCTCACCGAAAAGGCAATGCTTTGCCCTGCCCTCAAAGTCGGTATCCGCTTCGGAAAGGCGGCGCTTCTGCGCGAGAAAGATCTCGCGGCGAGCACGCACGGTCTTGATCAGCGACACGAAATTCTCTGCGGTCGCGTGGCGCAGGACCTCTCGGTAAACGTCGCGTCTGAGTCGCTCCTTCTCAACCTCGACCTCGCTGATCTCGGGAACTCTCTCGACAAGCGCAAGCGCCTCGTCGCGCGTCATTATTTCGCGCATAACGGTCGAGCCGCCCTCGGACGGAGTGACTATTACGTTGCTCGCCGAGCCGTGCAGGGGGCGAAGAAGGTAAAATACTCTCTCGTC
>JAFULC010000045.1 GCA_017483305.1 Clostridia bacterium
ACTGCCTGACGGTCTTGTGATCGAGGGACTCAACGACTCCAAAAAGCTTACCGCAAAGAAGCGCGAGAAGCTGTTTGATATTATCTGCAAGGAGGCGATCGCTTACTGTATAGCCTCTGCAAGCGTTGAGGAGATCGACGAGATGAACATACTTGAGGCCGATCTGCTCGCTATGCGCAGAGCTATCGACGGTCTTGCCGTCAAGGCGGATTTTGCGATCATCGACGGCAACGTGGCACGCGATTTCCAGATCCCCGCGATGGCGGTGATCAAGGGAGACGCGACAAGCATGAGCATTGCGGCGGCATCTGTGCTTGCAAAGGTGGCGAGAGACCGCGTATGCGAGGAGCTTGACCGCCAATACCCCGAATATCTGATCGCTAAGCACAAGGGCTACGGTACAAAGGAGCACATGGATGCGCTTCGCAAGTACGGTCCCTCCCCCATTCACAGAAAGAAATTTATCAGATTTCTCGACGAGGAGCAGAAATAATGCAGACCGACAAGCAAGTGCTCGGTCGGCTTGGTGAGGACATAGCGGTCGATTTTCTCGAGAAAAACGGCTATAAGGTCATCGGCAGAAATCTTCGCTTTTCGAAAAACGAGCTTGATATAGTTGCCGAGGACGATAGCTTTGTTGTTTTCGTTGAGGTCAAGACGCGCTCCTGCCTTTATCCCGAATCAAACGGATACGGCACGCCAGGTCGCGCGGTCAACTCCAAAAAGCGAGGCAACACGGTTCAGGCGGTCAAGGATTACCTTTTAAAGAACTACGTGACCAAGCAGCCGCGTATCGACGTTATAGAGGTCTATCTACTTGAATCTCAAAGTGAGTTCAAAACTCCGACCGTGCTTAAGATCAATCACATACGAAATGCCTTTGATGCAAGAGGCAGAAAGCTACATTAAGGCTATGAGATTATCTTTAATCGATACACACTGCGACACCGCCTTCGAGCTTTACCACAAAAAAGAGGGACTTGTCGAAAACTCTTGTCACGTAAGTCTTGGCGGTGCGGCGAAATATGAAAATTATACTCAATTCTTCGCGGTCTGGGCGAACAGAAGGCGAACCGACGACGAATGCTTTGAGGATTTTATCAATATCAGCGACAATCTTTTCTCCGAGGTCGAAAAAAGCTCCGACAAAATCACGCTCACAAGAAGCTTTGATGAAATGGTCTCGGCATGGGATCAGGGCAAACGCGCGGCTTTTCTTGCCGTTGAGGACGCTCGTATTCTCGGAGGAAGGCTTGAAAGACTCGACGAGCTTCACGCTCGCTCTGTCAAATATCTGACTCTGCTTTGGGGCGGAGAGACCTGTATCGGCGCTTCGCATGACGTGCTCGGCGGTCTTACCGACTTTGGCAAGGCGGTGGTCAGACGATGCTTTGAGCTTGGCATCGTTCCCGACGTGTCACACTCGAACGAGCAGGTTACGGATGAGGTCTGCGAGCTTGCTTACGAATATAAAAAGCCGTTTATCGCATCACACTCGGATTGCTACGGTGTCTTCCCTCACACGAGAAATCTGAGAGACAGACATATCAACGCTATAATCGAGCTTGGCGGCACGGTGGGTATCAATCTCTGCCCGTGGCACATCAAAAATATGATCCTTGGCGGTACGCTTAACGCCGATCACTCCAACAAGGACGAGCTTGTATACGATATATGCACGGTCGACGACGTTATACGGCATATTGACGGGTATCTTGAGCGCGGCGCGGAAAATATTCTCGGTCTTGGCTGCGACCTCGACGGCACCGATCTGCCAGAGGGATTTTGCGGAGTCGAAGATATTGAAAGGCTTGCCGAGGCGATGTCGTCACGCGGCTACTCCGACACTCTGATCGAAAAAATATTCTGGAAAAACAATTTTGAATTTATAAAAAGAAACTTCTGATTCTATAAAGGAAACAACAGCTATGAACTACCAAAGCACACGCGGCAGATCGGGCGAAAGCCTCTCCTCCGCACAGATCATCAAGCAAGGACTCGCGCTCGACGGCGGACTTTTCATCCCCGAGTCTATCCCCACTCTCTCTCTTGACGAGATCAAGGCACTCTGCTCGGATTCCTATCCCGAGAGAGCAGCGAAGATCCTTTCAAAATTTCTCACCGATTACACCTACGACGAGCTTCTTTCCGACTGTAAGGCGGCTTACTGTGAAAGCTCCTTTCCCGGCGGCGCGGCTCCCGTAGTCAAAGCAAAGGACGGCATATACTCGCTCGAGCTCTGGCACGGACCGACGGCGGCATTTAAGGACATGGCGCTTCAGATCATGCCCAGACTTCTCTCTCGCGCTCTCGTAAAGACGGGCGAGAAGCGTACCGCGCTCATTCTCGTTGCTACGTCGGGTGATACCGGCAAGGCGGCGCTGGAGGGATACAAGGACATCGACGGTATCCGAATGATGGTGTTCTACCCTGTCGACGGTGTCAGCCGCGTACAGAAGATGCAGATGGCTACCCAGACCGGATCGAACGTGAACGTCACCGCGATCCGCGGCAATTTCGACGACGCGCAGAGTGGTGTTAAGAGGATCTTTTCCGATGCCGATGCCGTAAGCTTCCTTGACGGCAAGGGACACTTCTTCTCGAGCGCAAACTCTATAAACTGGGGACGTTTGGCGCCTCAGATCGTTTACTACGTTTCGGCTTACTGCGATCTGCTCTCCAACGGCGACATCGCTCTCGGCGACAAGATAAACGTATGCGTTCCGACGGGTAACTTCGGTAACATTTTTGCCGCTTATCTTGCAAAGCTTATGGGTCTGCCGCTCGGCAAGCTCGTTTGTGCCTCCAATCAGAACAACATACTTACCGATTTTCTCGGCACGGGCAGATACGACCGCAACCGCGATTTCCACTGCACGATGTCGCCCTCGATGGACATTCTTATTTCCTCCAATCTCGAGCGACTTCTCTGCTTCACCGCGGGCAAGGAGAAGACCGCAGAATATATGGATTCCCTTGCTGCTACGGGCGTTTACGAGGTCAGCAGCGACGTGAAGGCGAAGATCGATGAGAGCTTCTGCGGCTATTATACCGACGAGGACGAGACCTCTGCGACGATCAGAAAGTACTACGCGTCATACGGCTACCTTGCCGACACTCACACGGCGGTCGCGCTCTGTGCGGCTGAAAAATACATCGCAGAAAGCAATGACAACACTCCTATGGTTGTTGCTTCGACGGCAAGTCCTTACAAGTTTGCGGCAGACGTTTGCAAGTCTCTCGGCATGGAGAAGCCCGAGGACGACATGGATGCGCTCGATATGCTCTCGGATTACTCAAATACCGAGATCACCTATCCCTTGCGCGGTCTTGCAGAGCGCGAGGTAAGATTTACCGAGGTCATCGATGCCTGCGATATGCTTGACGCGGTCAAAAAATACGTTGTTAAATAAGTAAAAAAGGGCGAGCAAGCTCGCCCCACGGATCTATCCGTTCATTGAGTTTATGCTACAGCCACCGTTTGAGCACTCAGGCTTGAAGGTAGCACAAACAGTGTCTGCGCTCTTCT